>WRKO01000020.1 GCA_009782215.1 Oscillospiraceae bacterium
GCCTTTGCGGAAGGAGTATACAGACGATTGACAACCGGGGACGGGTGCGGCGGCGCGGCGAAGCCGAAAGCCCCCGCGCCCAGCCCCCCGCCGCCGAAGGCGGCGGTAGAACAACAGCCTATCATTGCCTGTTGTTCTGTCGCAGAACCATACAGCGTAACAACCGCAAGGCTTACAGGCGCGACAGGCCGATAATCGCAATGTCGCAATGTCGCAAACAAATGAAATAGGAGGGAAAAATCATGCGAGATACACAATCAAGAAAGTACATCGTTACCATCAACAATTTCCTCGAACACGGCTACACGCGGGACACTATACGCGAGAAGATAACGGCGTTAAAGTCGCTTGTCTACTTCTGCGCGGCAGAGGAAAAAGGGCTAGAGTGCGGAACGCACCATATCCACCTATACGCCGTGTTTTCGTCCGGCGTTCGCTTCTCCACGATGAAAAACGTGTTTTCCCTCGGCGGCGATATACAGCCAGCCCGTGGCTCCTCTGTGGACAACAGGGCATATGTCAGCAAGACGGGGAAATGGGAGAACGACGAAAAGAGCGATACACAAATAGACGGCACATTTGAGGAATGGGGAGAACTGCCGGAGGAACACCAAGGAGGGAACAGCATAGAAGCGGCGATTATCGAGCGCATACAAGACGGGGCAAATAACGCCGAAATACTCCGGGAGTTTCCGCATTACCTTCGTGGCTTACGCGATGTTGAGTATGTCCGCCAAACCCTTCGAGCCGAAGAACACCGCGAGAAATGGCGGGAGATTGAAACAGTGTACATATGGGGCGCAACGGGAACGGGGAAAACACGCTATGTCATGGAAGGCTGCGGATACAGCAACGTATACGCCGTCAATAACTACAAGCACCCCTTTGACGGGTACGCCGGGGAAAGCGTCATGCTGTTTGATGAGTTCAACAGTCATTTTCGTATACAGGACATGAACAACTACCTAGACGGCTACCCTCTGACGCTCCCCGCACGGTACAACAACAAACAGGCTTGTTATGAAAAGGTATTTATCATCAGCAACTTAGACCTACAGGAACAGTACACGCACGAGAAGCGAAGCCAGCCTAACGTATGGGCGGCGTTTACCCGGCGCATCCATAAGGTCATCCGGTTCATGCCGGATGGAACGCGCCGGGAATACGCAACCGGCGAATACCTCTCCGGGGCGGGAGGGTGGGACGCGCTTCCTAACGATACCCCTACCCCGTGGGATGACGAGGGGACGGTGTTGCCGCTATGAACATACCGCCGGTTACAAGCATTGAAAACGCCCTACGGCTCTATTACAGTCATTCAGAGCTAGGCAACAAGGAGATTGTGCAGTTATTCGGCAAACTTTCCACCGCTACAATCGCCAGACTAAAGAAAATGGCAAAGGACGAAATGCTAAGGCGCGATATGCTTTCATACGGCATATACAAGGTGAATACCGTCGTTGCGTATACGGTCTGGGGGATTGATGTGTTCGATTTGGAAAGGCGCAGAAAGAAGCTGAAAGAGCTGGCGTTGTAAGAAAATTTCGTTTTCAACCTTGCGTTTTAGGTGTAGATGTGATATACTTATTATGCAAGGTTGAGCCGCTTTTGGAGGTTTAACAAATGCCAATATACAAAGCAAACGGCAAAAAAGACGGCTTGCAAAAATACAACGTGCGTGTAAACTACATTTCCGACAGCGGACAGGCAAAGCAACTGACTCGGACTGCTTACGGCTTAGAGGCGGCGAAAGAGTTGGAGCGGCGGTTAGCAAGCGGGGTAAAAGACGGTAGCGAGAACACCGCCAAGAAAATGACTGTACAACAGTTGTTCGACGAATACGAAGCCGCCAAACAGTACGAGATTCGGGAAACGACGCATGACAAGAACAGGCGAAACTATGCTTTATATGTTAAGCCGACATTAGCGGGGATTCGCATTGACAGGGTGACGGTTGCACTGCTCCAAGAATGGAAGCGGTCAATCGAGCAAAAGGGGCTACATCTGAACACCAAAAGACACGCATACGGCATTGTCCGGGCAATCCTCAATTATGCGGTTCGGATGGAGTATATCCCCAACAGTCCATTGCCAAAGGTCGGAAACTTCAAGGAAGCATTGAGCGTTAAGCCGGGAATGAGCATTTACACGGCGCAAGAGTTCATGGAGTTTATCAACGCCGCAAAAGAACAGGCAACCGAGCGTGAGAAAAAACACCGTGACCTTTCCGAGTGGGACTATTATGTATTCTTCAACATAGCTTTCTATTGTGGTCTGCGAAAAGGCGAGATTCACGCCCTCAAATGGTCTGACCTCAACGGCGCGTATCTGTCCGTTAAACGCAGCATATCACAGAAGCTAAAGGGCGAGGATAGAGAAACGCCCCCGAAGAATAAGTCATCCATACGGACGCTCCAAATGCCCCTGCCGCTGATACAGATTCTCAAAGAACACAGGGCGCGTCAAGAGAGATTAGCCCACTTTACAGAGGATTACAGGATATGCGGCGGCGAACGGTGCTTGCGGGATTCCACGATAGAGACGCGAAACAAACAGTATGCCGCGCTGTCGGATTTGGATTCGATACGGATTCACGACTTCCGGCACTCCCACGTTTCAGTTCTTGCCAATTCGGGGATTCTCATTCAAGAGGTGGCGCGGCGGCTCGGACATTCGCGGGTAGAAATGACTTGGAATACATACAGTCACTTATACCCACGCGAGGAAGAAAAGGCGGTTGATGTACTCAATGCGATAGCATAAACCCTTACACGATTTGTACACGTTTTCCGTAAAAATCACAAGTTGATAAGTAAATATCCTCTATGTGGCAGGGAGCGCAAACCCGCATGAAATAAAGACTTGCCGCGGTTTGTTGAATGGGTGGAAACAGCAGATAAAGGGCAAATGACCATCCGCTTATCTCCACCACAGCAGTCCGGCCCGCGCTAGAGGCCGGCGAAAGCTCCGAACCCCAAGCGTAACTGACCCCCTGCAGAAAGCTGCGGGGGGTTTTGCGTGGCGGAAAAACACCTACAAAAGCGCTTCCCGCATATTCACGTTGTGCGCCCGCTCACGGGAGAGCGTCGTCGATACGTCGTGGCCGGGGTATACCGTGTAATCCCCGTCCAGCGCGGCAAGGCGGCGCAGGGACTCCAGCATCACGCCGTAGTCGCCGCCGGGCAGGTCGCACCGCCCGCAGTCGTCCTCAAAGAGCGTGTCGCCCGTAAAAAGGATATCCTTCACGCGGTAACACACGCTCCCCGGCGTATGCCCCGGCGTGTGCAGCGCCTCAACGGTATGCCCGCCCAGCGGAAAGGTCTCCCCGCCGCGTATGAGGATGTCCGCCTCCACGCCCTCCAGCCCGTGGACGACGGACTTCGCCCCGGTTGCGCGGCGCACCTCGTCCAGCGCCAGCACATGGTCAAAATGCCCGTGGGTGAGGAAGATATAGTCCACCGTCAGCGCCTTTTCCCGGATTAAGCTCAAGATAACCTCGGCGCGGTCGCCCGGGTCGATGACGGCCGCCGCCCGCGTCTCCGCGTCGCAAACGATATAGCAGTTGGTGGACACCATGCCCACGACGAAGGTTTGGACGTTCAGCATGACGGCTTCTCCCTACTTTCTGAATAAAAATAAATCTCCCACCGAAAGCTCTCCCTCCGGCGTTTGGAGGATGCCGTTGGCCGGAACGATAAACCACGGGGAGTTTTCCCGGTCGCCGGGGTTCCGCACCACATAGCCCTCCTGCTCCGGGTCGCCCCCGCGCGCGAGGAGAACGGCCATCCGTCCGTTTTCATCCTCCGCCAAATCCGCGATGACCGCGCCCCCGGTGGTGGTGAAGACAAACCCCGCTTCAATGCCCGCCGCCTGCAAAAGGTCTTGGCGTATGGCGGTCGCGTTGGAATAGATGAAGAGGGTGTTGAGGTAATTTCTCAGGGCTTCGGGGCTGTCGTCCGGCGCCGCCGCGGGAGCTGACCAATCCACCCGGCTGCCGTCAACGCTGATGCGCTCGCCCGCCGCCCACTTGGAAAAGGGGAACAGAAACCCGGAGAAAAAGTGAAACTCAATATCCTCATAGCGGCCCTCTCCGTAAAGGTATTCCCCGCGCAGCCGCAGCAGAAAGTTGGTGTTCCGCATGAAGTCGCGGGGGCCGATGTCCATTTTCAGCACCGCGTCAAACCGATCGTCGGGCTTGATGGTGCCGTCGTGGAGATAAATCACGCCGCCGTCCGGCTTGAGCGGATATCCGCGCAGAAAGGCCGCGAACGAACCTTCTTCCGCCTCCGCTCGCGTAAAACCCTCGGGCGGGTTGAACCGCTCCCCGATGGTCGTCCCCTCGGGGTTTTTGACGAGGTACGGCTCCGGCGTTTCCTCCGGCGGGGAAGGCTCCGGCGTTTCCTCCGGCGGCGGCTCGGATTCGGCCGCGGGCGGCGGCGTCATCCAGCCGCAGCCGGACAACACCGCAATCAGAGCCAGCGATAAGCATACGCATTTTTTGACCGGCAGCATCGGGATCCCCCCTGTCCGCTTAATACCCCTATTTTACATTATACCGGCAACGCTTGTCAAATCGTATATTCTTTGGTATACTATTCTTATTCAACAGAAAAGGAGACTCTTTTTATGAATATCATCCGAACATCGGTGGTTGAACTCTCAAAAGCTCCGGCCCTCGCCTACAAATACAAGCTCAAAGCGGGCGGCGCGGGAATCAAAATCCTTTACGAGGACACGGGAAACACCGAAACCTTCTCTATCAGCCGCCGGGGCGAGCTGGCGCCTTACCAGCCCGGAGGCGCCGTCAGCGAGGCCGCGCTGGAGGCGCTGGAGCTGACCCAAGGGCTGCCCTATTCCGCGCGCGGCAAGGTCAAGGCCGTTGCGGTGACCGGGGCGGCGGAGGAAGACGAAGCCGTTCCCGAAACCCCGGCGTACGACATGATTGAATCAGCCGAGTACAAAGCGTGGATTAAAGCCTATATCAGCGCGGACGGCAAGATGAATTACGCCAAGATGAACAAAGACCTCATCCAGTTTGCCGGCAGGAACAAAACCGTCGCCGCGATGGTGAGCGAGGGGGAGCCACGTGAGAGCATCCTGCGGCGCGTCGTGCAGATTCAAACCTCCAACCTGACCAAAAACAAGGAATATATGACGCCGGAGGCAGCCGATGCTCTCATCGGCACCCTTGAGGAGCTGGATACCCGTTCGGCGTTCAAGGAATTGACCCTGCATCTCACGCGTATGCTCAGCGGCAGAAAATAGCTAAAGGGGGTCGGTTTTCGTGAAGCCGAACATTCCGGGTGTCAAAACATTCAAAGCACGGTTTGAGGACGCGTTTGTCAATCAATTTGCCAAGCCGCTCGCGGAATCCTCGGCGGCCGAGCAGTATTCCGCCCTCGCAACCCTTGTGCGGACGGAGCTGACCAAATGCTGGATTGAAACCAACAAACGCTACCATGCCAACGACGCGCGCCAAGTCTATTATTTCTCGCTGGAATTTCTCATGGGCCAGTGCCTAGAATCCCACCTCATTTATCTGGGCTGGCGCGGCGTCTGCGAGGAAGGCTTGAGTTCGTTCAGCAAAGAGCTGGGCCTGCCCTTTGACTTTGATAAAATCTTAGCCTCCGAGCCGGACGCGGGCTTGGGTAACGGCGGGCTTGGCCGTCTGGCGGCCTGCTTCCTTGATTCGCTGGCCGCGATGGGTTATCCGGGCCACGGCTGCGGTATCCGCTACCGTCATGGGCTGTTCACGCAGGAAATCGTCAACGGCTATCAGGTGGAGATTGCCGACGGCTGGCTCCGGGAGAAAAACGACTGGGAAATCCGCAAGCCCGACAAGGCCGTCATCGTCGAGTTCAACGGCCGCGTGGTTTACGAGCCGTGCGAAGACGGCGGCTACCGCTTCCGCCTTGAAGACACACAGAAGGTGCGCGCCGTGCCGCACGACGTCCCCATCCCCTGCTTCGGCTGTACATACGACGGGCAGACGAACGGGGCGGTCAATACCCTGCGCCTGTGGAAGGCCGAGGCTGAAACCGAGGGCTTTAATTTCCAATCGTTTTCGCGCGGGGACTATGTGGGCGCCACCATCACCAAATATCTGGCGGAATCCATCTCCGAAGTCCTCTACCCCGACGACTCCACCTACCAAAACCGTGTGCTTCGCCTCAAGCAGCAGTATTTCATGTGTTCCGCCGGGCTTCAGTCCATCCTGCGCCATTACCTCAAGGACAAACGCCGCGCTCTGAGCGACTTTGCCGATAAGGTCTGCATCCACATCAACGATACCCATCCCGCGCTTGCCGTGCCGGAGCTGATGCGTCTGCTGATGGACGGGGAGCGGCTGAGCTGGGACGAGGCTTGGTCCATCACCACGCGGGCGATTGCCTACACCAACCACACCATTTTGCCCGAAGCGCTGGAAAAATGGCCGGTCGAAACCATGCGGGACTTGCTCCCGCGCGTTTATCTGATTATTGAGGAAATCAACCGCCGGTTCTGCGCCGAGCTGATGGTTCGTTTCCCCGACGACCCCGACCGCTGGAGCCGTATGGCCATCATCGGGGACGGCGTCGTGCGTATGGCGCATTTGGCCATCGTCGGCTCTTTTTCCGTCAACGGCGTCGCCGCCGTCCATTCCGAGCTGCTCAAAAACGTGGTGCTGAAAGACTTTTACGAGCTGACCCCGCACAAGTTCAGCAACAAGACCAACGGCATCACCCACCGCCGCTGGCTGGTTAAGTCCAATCCCGAGCTGACCGCTTTCATCACCGAGACGCTCAAGGGTGCGCAATGGATGGAAAAGCCGCTCCTGCTCAAGGATTTAGAAGCGTTTAAGGACGACGGCGCGGCGCTGGACAGGCTGGACGCGATTAAGCTCCACAACAAAAAAAGGCTGGCCAAATTCATCAAGGAGTACAACGACGCGGTTATTGACCCGTCGGCCATTTTCGACGTGCAGGTCAAACGCATCCACGGCTACAAGCGCCAGCTTATGAACCTTTTGCACATTATCTACCTGTACAACCGTATCATGGCGGGCGAGGACATCGGCGCGCCGCGCGTTTTCATCATGGCGGGCAAGGCCGCGCCGAGCTATTACTTCGCCAAAAACGTCATCAAGCTGGCCAACGAGCTTTCCGCCGTCATTGCCCGCGAGCCGCGCTGCAAAGACAAGCTCTCGCTGGTATTCCTGAGAAACTACGGCATTTCCATCGCCGAGCGCATCTTCCCCGCCGCCGAGGTGAGCGAGCAGATATCCACCGCCTCCAAGGAGGCGTCCGGCACGTCAAACATGAAGTTTATGATGAACGGCGCGCTGACGCTGGGTACCGCGGACGGCGCGAACATTGAGATTTTTGACCTTGTGGGCGAGGAAAACGGCTTCCTGTTCGGCATGACCGTTGAGGACGTTCTCAGCTACTACAAAAACGGCGGCTATGACCCGCGCCGCGTCTTTGAGTCCGACCCGCGTCTAAAGGCCTGCGTTGCGTTCCTCAGAAGCTCCGTCCATTCCGGGCCGAGCGACGAGTTTATCAACATTCTCAACAGTCTCTTTGATTACGGCGACGAATTTTTCGTCCTCGGCGACTTTGACGCCTACGTCAAAGCGCAGGAGAGGGTATGCGCGGCATATGCCGACCGCCGGAAATGGAGCCGTATGAGCCTTATCAACATTGCCCAAAGCGGCGTCTTCTCCTCCGACAACACCATCAGTCAATACGCCGAGGAGATTTGGAAAATCAAGCCTGTGCGCTAGAGCGCGGGAAAGCGGCCGCTGCCGCCTTCCCGCTATCTTCAAGCGCCGCGGGCTCGACGCCCCCGCCGCACCCTATACTATGGAAAGCAGGAGACTATTGTGAATCGGCAGAGGCTTATCGAGCCATCTCTCTTAGCCGCCGACCCCGGACGGTTGGCGGAGCAAATGGCGCTGGCGGAACGCGGCGGAGCCGGGATGTGGCATTTCGATGTGATGGACGGGCATTTTGTCCCCAATCTGTCTTTCGGCCCCCACATCTGCGCCGGGTTGCACCGCTATACGAAGCTGCCCATCGACGTCCATCTGATGGTCGATAACCCTTCGAGAATCATCGACCCGTTTCTGGCGGCGGGCGCGGCGTCCCTCGTCCTGCACGTGGAAGTCCACGATAAGGAACCCCTCTCCCAAATGCTGCGGGAAATCCGCGCCGCGGGCGCCGTTCCGGCTGTGGCGCTCAATCCGAGAACCCCGCCCGAAGCTGCGGCGCAGTATCTGCCGCTGGTGGACAGGGTGCTGGTCATGGCGGTGGAGCCGGGCTACGGCGGACAGGAGCTTCTGCCCGACAGCTACGAACGCGTCCGCGCCGTACGCGCGCTCGCGAACCGCGTCAGACCCAACCTCCAAATCCAAATCGACGGCGGCGTGACCAAGCAAAACGCCCCCTCCATCCTAGAGGCGGGCGCCGACATCCTCATCGCCGGCAGCGCCGTCTTTGACGCGCCGGACATCGAAGCCCGCTGCCGGGAATTTGCGGAGATTCTATGCTCCGGCGGAGCGTCATCCTAGACGGAAGCATTCGCGCGTTTCTTCCAGCAGGGCGTCATAAAATCCCCGCGCCGCTTGGCGGCGCTTTTTGGCGAGGGCCGCGCCGCGCTCGGTGTAAAATTTATCGTACAGCTTTTCCAGCTTGAATTTATACTCTTTGCAGAACGAATGATGCAAATCACCCGACCCGTCCAGCACGCCGCCGTGTTCATCCAAGGAATACAGCGGCTGTCCGGTATGCGCCTGATAGAAAAGGGTGCGGGCAATCCCCACCGCGCCGCAGACCTCCAGCTTGTCCGCGTCGAACAGGATTTTCGCCTCAAGGCTTCGCGGCGGATTGTCCGAACGGTAGCGGTGCGTTTGGATGCAGCTTCTCACCGCGTTGGCGAACGCGTCCGTATACCCGCTCGCCGTCAGCCAGTCATACGCCAAATCGCCGCCGCGCATAGCGTGGTCAACGCCGGAATCGGCAAACTGCTCGTCCCTCGCGATATCGTGCAGCAGACACGCCGCCGTCAGCGTCTCCCTATCCGCCCCGCCCTCATGCCTTGCGATATCCAGCGCGTAATTCAGCACGCGGTAAATATGCTCCACGTCATGCGCGCTGTCGGTCATGCGGGAACGCATAAACCGCTCGGCGGCGGGCATGGCGGTGCGCATCCCGGCAAGCCACGCTTGCAGCTTGTCATACAAAACCGGGAGGATTTGCGGGTAGGTCATCTCCTCCGGCAGCGCGTCAAACAGCTTCACCTCGCACATCTCGCTTTCGGGCAGGGGCGCGAGCCGTTCCACCCGCGCGAAAAACGTCCGCCCGCAGGAGACGCCGCTGTCCTTTCGCACCGAATAGTCAAACGCCGGCGATAGCACAAAGCCGGCGGCCCCGGTTTCCTCGTACAGCTCGCGTTTGGCGGCGCAAAGGACGGTTTCGCCGTCCTCCACATGGCCCCCCGCCGTTTCCCATGTGCGGCGCTCTTTGTGTCTGGCGTAGAGCCATTGGCCTTGATATTGGGCGAAAATGACGGTAAACTCAATGTTTTCCAATTCGCCGAGGCTGTGTACGGCTGTGAGCATGGGTATCATCCTTCCTGTTTTCGGGACGCCAGAGCGCGCGTCTTTTACGAGCCAGTTGATTTATATCTCCGCAGGCCGAAGCGCCAGAAGCCATAGCACGGGAGCAAAAACAGCACGCCTGGCAACGGCGCAAGCATATACAGCGGGCTTTCCTCCCTGCCGATTAAGTATAACAGCGGGTAATACTGAAAGAGCGCCAGCGGGACGACATAGGTTAGAAACCGCAAGACGCCGTCGCCGTAGACGGAGAACGGATAACGCCCGAACTCGCGTCCTCCGTGTGTGAGAATATTCATAAATTCCAGCCCCTCAACGGTAAAAAACGAAACGGACGCATACACGAGATACAAGCCGAAAAAAACAACCGCGCCGCAGACAATCATCAAAAGGAAGGTCAAAATTTTGTCCCACGTCCAGACGACGCCGCTGTTGGGGATGGCGTAGCACAACACCAAGACGGCGTGGATGAAGATGCCCAGACGGGCAAACTCCATATGCGACGCCAGCACTTGAAAGATAACGCCGCGCGGCCTGACAAGGCAGCGGTCAAACTCCCCGTTGCCCAGCAAGCGCGGAAAAATATCAAACCCGCGCGCAAACACCTCGGCAAAGGAAAAAGCCATCGTCACAACCGCCGAACACAAAAGCACCTGATTGAGCGTAAAGCCTTCAACCTCGCTGAAGCGCATGAGCATGAACAATACGCCGGCGACCGTGGCGAAGGATAAAACAATCCGGGCGAAGAGGTTCATGAAAAACGTCGCGGGGTATTGCATCTGGCTTTTCAGGTGCATGGCGAAAAAATCAAGATACAGCTTCATCCCTCAACCCCCCTGTGTCACGACGCATTTCAGCGAACGGTTCATCAGCGCCTTCCCGCCCGCCAGCATCGCCGCAAACCAAAAAAGCTGCAAACCCAGCCCGCGCAATGCGTCCGCCCCCGCGATATTGCCGCTGTATATGCGGAGCGGCATATTCTGCATGGCGGCGAACGGCAGCAATTCGGCAATCTGCCTGAAAGGCTCCGGGAAAAACGGCAGGGGGACATACCCCCCGGCGAGGAAATCCGCGAGGATGACAAAAATCACGTTATACCGGCTCATGGTGTAAAAGGTGGAGATGGAGTCAATCATCGTATAGGTCGTGACCACGCACAAGCCCAGCAGGGCGGACAGGAGGAACAGCCCGAATTGAAGCCAATCCGACGGCAGGGTCATCCTGAACGGGGACGGGAGGATGAACGCCACAATCAGGATGGGGGCGCACCGGAGCGCGGCCCTTGACATCCTGTCCGCGGCCGTTTCAAAAAACCAGCGGTTGTATATGTCTAGGGGCCGAGCCAAATCGTAGGCTATATCCCCGCTGACAATGGTTTCGGTGGCGGAGCCGGTAAACCCCCAAGGCGCGAAAAGCGCCAGAAAGGCTTGCTGAATCCATACATACGATACGAGCTGTGAAAACTCCATCGGGAAGGCGGCGGGGTTTGCGCGGTAAAACGCCGAAAAAGCTAGGATTTCCATAAACCCCCACGCAAACTGGGTCGTCAGACCCGCCAGCGCCGCGGCGCGGTATTGCAGGCTTGCCGAAAAGCTCCCGTCCAGCAAAATCTGCCCTTTGCCGATCAGCAGCACGCGCTCGGTCAGGGCTTCGATGTCCTGCATATCGTGGGTGGTGAGGATGACGGTGGTTTGATGCTCGGCGTTGAGTTTTTTGATGAAGCCGCGCACCGCGAGCTTGGAAACGGCGTCCAGCCCGATGGTCGGCTCGTCTAAAAAGAGGATTTTCGGGCTGTGCAGCAGCGACGCGGCAATCTCGCATCTCATGCGTTGGCCCAGTGAGAGGCTGCGGGCGGGCGTTTTGAGGATTTCAGATAAATCAAGGAGGGCGACCATTTCGTCAAGGTTGCGCCGGTACAGCGCCCCATCCACTCTGTAAATGTCACGAATCAGCTCGAAGCTGTCGATGACCGGCACATCCCACCAGAGCTGGCTGCGCTGGCCGAACACCACGCCGATGTCCCGCACATGGCGCAGCCGCTGTTTCCAAGGGGTGCGCCCATCAATGTCGCACTGCCCGCTGTCCGGTGTGAGGACGCCGCACATGATTTTGATGGTGGTGCTTTTGCCCGCACCGTTCGGCCCTATGTACCCCACCATCTCCCCGCTCCCGATGGTAAAGCTGACGTCCCGCAGGGCCTGCACCGTCTCAATCTCGCGCGAAAACAAGGCTTTGACGGCGTTGCCAAAGCCAGAGCTGCGTTTCGCCACCCGAAAGGATTTGTTGATGCCCTGTAAAGTAATCATTCGCTTGCCTTTCGTCTTCAATCAACCAAAACCGGAACAATTAGTATACCACGTCCGGTCTGCTCAGGCAAGCAAAAGTTTTCGCCGGTTCGTCTGCGGGGTTTGTTAAGCGTTGCTTTTCGCCGCGGCGGCGCGATTTTTGCTGACAAGCATATATACGCCGCTGATTAAAAGGGTGGCGGCGAAAATTACCGCCGCGGCTATATAATTTTTCTCTGTAAGCTCCTCGCCAATCCATGTGGACATCAAAATCGAAGGGATGCGCGCAATGCCGGTAATGAGTAAGAAGCGGCTTATTTTCATGGGCAAAAACGGGGCCATATAGGTAAAAAGGTCTTTTGGCGTTCCCGGAATCAGATACATGACAAACAAAGCCGCGGTCAGTTTCTTTGAGTCGCGCGCGAACGCGAAGCTGCGCAGCTTTTTCGCCGGGACAAACAAATTTAACAGCTTGGCGCCAAATATTTTTGCCAGCATAATGATAATCAAAGAGCCGGCAAGCGTGCCGAGCATACAGAAAAGCAAGCCGCCCCAAGTGCCGAAAGCATACCCGGCGCCAATCTCAAGGGGTTCCGCCGGGATGATTTTAATCACCGTTTGAAAGGCGCGCACCGCGATGAATATAATCCGTCCCCAGACGCCAAACCCATCCAACCAAACCTTAATCCCGGACGAATCCTTGAAAAATTCGAGCAACTGCTTGCCTGTCATTAAGTACGCCGCGGCAAGTGCGGCGAGGATGGAAACCAGCACAATTCCGGCGATGATTTTTTTCTTTCGGCCCCCGGTTTGGCCTTTTTTCTCAGAGCGGCCGCTTTCCGGCGCGCCCGCTTCTTCCCGCGGCAGATCCAACCCCTCGCTGTGCCGTTCATAAAAAATCGCGAGCCTTCCAGAATAATTCGGGTTCCAAGGCTTGTCCGCTCCGTTGTAATGCACGACGGCGGTGTTTGCTTTCACCCAGTCAAGGTCGATTTGCCCGCCGTGCTGCATAAAAACCTTCTCATCAAGATTGAAAAGGCGCGGGTCTACTTGAAGAATCCGATCTCCATATAGGGCGTTGATAACGTCCTGATCGGCTAAAATCAATTTTTTGGCGTTGGCTTTGATATACCTGCGAATGTCCTCCGTGGTAATCCCGCATATCCGCATACCCTGTATGTTCATCAGCATAACGCCCGCGTTGACGTATTTCCGGCCTTTCGACTTCAGGCGCACGCGGTTGATAAATTCCACCAAGCCGAAGGTATGGCTGGACGCTGCAATCAGGCTGCCGCCGAAGTCAAGGTCATAGTAGGGCCTTAATGAGTTGATGGCCACAGTGTCGGCGTCAAGGTAGAGAATCCGCTCCACATCCTCCGGCAGAAAATCAATCGCGAACAGACGGTAATAGGTTTCTTTCGGGATTCGCCCAAGCACCGTCTCGCCGGAAAATAAAGATTCGGAAACAGGGACGGGGACGACGACGCACCGATTGGAATCAATGCCGTCGCCGATTTTCTCAAAATCACGGTCGGTAAGGGAGGAATGGGCGACATAAACCGTAAAGAATTCGTCAGGGTTTGAGTGCAGCAGGGAGCGCAGCAGAACGGCTGTCTGCGGCACATAATTTGCGTCAATCGTAACTAAGATGTTCATGGATGATGTTTACCTCTCATTCCTTTCGGCAAGTAAAGTCTCCAGCGCCTCCCGGTATCCCTCAAACCCCTTGCCGGCAACCGTCGCGACGCAGGCCTCCGACGTATAGGAGACCTGCCGGTACGCCTCGCGCTTGCTGATGTCGGACAGATGCACCTCGACGGCGGGGACGCCCACGGCCTTCAGCGCGTCGGGGATGGCGACGCTGGTGTGGGTATACGCGGCGGGGTTGATGACGATGCCGTCAAACCGGCCGTAGGCTTGCTGGATTTCATCTACAATCGCCCCTTCGGAATTGGACTGAAAGCAATGCGCCTCCACCCCGGCCTCCGCCGCGGCTTCGCCGATAAACGCCAGCAGGTCGGCGTAGCTCCGCGCGCCGTAAATCTCCGGCTCGCGCAAGCCCAGCAGGTTGATGTTCGGGCCGTTTATGATAAGGATTTTTTTCATCAAGCCATCCCTCCAAAGAGTTTCTCGCAGATATCCGCCGCCGTCCGCTCAACGCCGCCGCGCACCGGCACGGCCACCTCGCCCCATGTCGCGTACAGCGGCAGACGGGCCGCCGCCAGCGCTTCCACGCCGTCCCTTTGGGAAAGCGGCCTGCCCGATACGGATAATTCGTTAAGCGCCCGGTCTACGTACACAACCACGCTGTTTTGACGGAGGATGCGGCGGTTTTCGGGCCGCGTTACCACGCCGCCGCCCGTCGCGACGACCATGCCGCTCCGGGCGCAAAAATCGCGCAGGGCCTCCGTTTCCAGCTTGCGGAAGGCATCCTCGCCGTCTTCGGCTAGAATCGCGGGGATGGGCTTCCCGGCGGCTTCGGCCACCCGCGCGTCCGTGTCGGCAAAGGGTCTTCCGAGCTTTTTCGCCAGAGCCGTGCCGACGCTTGTTTTGCCGCAGCCCGGCATCCCAATCAGCGCGATGTTTTGGGTGTCGCGGGCGATTTTCGCGGCAACGGCGTCAATCGCTTCGTCGGGAACGGGCGCGCCGGTAAACAGCTCCGCCGACCTTTTCGCCTGCGCGACCAGCATCGTCAAGCCGTTGACGGCAAGCAGCCCCCGCTCCTCGGCTTGAAGCAGAAGCTCCGTCCGGGCGGGGTTATAAATCAAGTCAATCACCGTCCGGCAGCTAGGGAAAAGGCCCAAATCGGCAATCGGCGAAGCGCCGTTGTCCGGGTACATTCCAACCGGGGTCGTATTGATGAGCATAACCGCGCCGCTGTGTTTTTCAAGGTTTCCGTAGTGGTCGGCCCCGGAACGGGAGATGACGGCAAACTCCCTCGCCCGCATTTCAAGCAACGCCGCCTGTACGGCCAGCGACGAGCCGCCGCTTCCGAGGACAAGCGTCCTCCCCGCGTCAAGGTCAACCCCGGTTTTTTTCAGCAGAAAGCCAAACCCGAAGA
Organism: Oscillospiraceae bacterium; assembly: GCA_009782215.1. Lineage (GTDB taxonomy): Bacteria > Bacillota > Clostridia > Oscillospirales > UBA929 > UBA929. Next base: position 14,942 of record WRKO01000020.1, read on the forward strand.
TATCCGTGCTGTCGCCGTACAGCCCCCCGCCGGGACGGCGGATGAGCGTGTTTACGCTGCCGGTGATGGCCGCGACGCTTGACAGGCTGTCGCAAAACGGGACGACGGCTCGTTTGTACGGAACGGTGACATTCAGCCCGTCGAACGCCCCGTGCCGGAGAAAATCCTCAAGCTCCTCCGGCTTTTTTTCATACAGACGGTATTCATAATCGCCGAGTTCGGCGTGAATTTGCGGGGAAAAGCTGTGGGAAAGTCTCTCCCCGAGCAGGCCGCAGCGAAGCATCACTCCACCTCCCGGCTTAGGATTCGCTCCTGCTCGGCGCGGCTTAACTCAAATATCAGCGAATACAGCGCGGTGATATACGCCTCGCGCCCTTCCGTCGCCTTGCCGGACAGCTCGCGCAGCTTTTCCCGCTCCCGGGCCGGGTCATGCACCGGCAGGCTGTTCCGCCGCTTAAACCGCGCGATGTCGGCCGATATGTCCATCCGCTGCTGAAACAGCCCGACCAAGCCGTCGTCAATCTCGTCGATGCGTCGCCGCAGCGCCTGTAAATCCGTCAAAGTGAAAACCCTCCCGCCAGCCATAAATCAAGCAGCCCGATTGCTGCCGCCGCTTCCACAACGGGTACGGCGCGGGGGACGATGCAGGGGTCGTGCCGCCCGGTTACGGTGATTTTGGCGGCTTTCCCCGTGGCAAGGTCTATGGTGTCCTGCTCAAGGGCAATCGACGGCGTGGGCTTGACGGCCACGCAAAAGCGAAGCGTCTCCCCGGTCGTGATGCCCCCCAATATCCCGAACGGCGTCCGGTTGGACAGGGAACCGCGCATCCCCGACCGCGCAAACCCGTCGTCAAACTCCACGGCCTTGACGGCGGGGATGGAAAAGAGCAGCGCGGACAGGCGGCTCTCGACCGAGCCGAAAAATGGCTCGCCCAGCCCCGCCGGAAGCCCGTTTACCGCGCAGGCAATCACGCCGCCCACACTGTCTCCGTCGGCCTTGGCGCGTAAAATTGTTTCGTCCTTGGGCGCTTTTCCCCCAATCGACAGGGGCTGCGCCGTAATCGTCACGCCGGGCAGAAGCTGCTTGGCAAGCGCCCCCGCGAACACCAGCGGCGCGGTCAGCCGCCCGGAGAAATGCCCGCCCCCGCGATAGTCCGCAAAGCCCTTATATTTTACATGCGCCGCCGCGTCGGCATGACCGGGGCGGGGAAGGTTTCTCTGATAATCCCCGGAGCGCGCGTCTGTGTTGCGGATGACGCCGCAAAGCGGCGCTCCGGTCGTTTTTCCCTCAAACAGCCCGCTGACAAGCTCCACGGCGTCCGCCTCGGCGCGGGACGTCTCCAGCTCAGACTTTCCCGGCGCCCGCCGCGCCATCTCCCGCGCCACCGCCTCCATATCCGGGGCGAAGCCCGGCGGCAGGCCGTCGATGACCACGCCGACGGCGGGGCCGTGGGACTCCCCGAAAATGGAGAGCCTTATTTTTTCACCGAATGTATTCATACAACCCTCCTAAAGCTCTGAAATCCTCAAAAAAGCCGGGGTATGATTTGCCCGCGCATTCCGCGCCGCGGATTGTGACGGCTCCGCCGCACCGCGTCGCGGCTATGGCCAGCGCCATCGCGATTCGGTGGTCGTTATGACTGCTTATGCTGCCGCCGTTTAAGGTCTGGACGCCTTGAATCACCAGCCCGTCCGGCAATTCAGCAATCCTTGCGCCCAGTCTGTTCAACTCCAGAGTGACGGCGCTCAAGCGGTCGCTTTCTTTAATCCGCAGGCGTCCGGCGTTGACAATGCGGCTCTCCCCGTCGCGGAAGCAGCACAGAACGGCAAGCGCCGGCACAAGGTCGGGACATTCCCGCACATCTATGACGCGGACGCCGTCGCGGATGATGTCCGTCATCACCCGGTCGCCTTGGATGCTGTTTGGATTTAACCCCGCGCAGGTCACCTCCGAGCCCAAGGCGTTGGCGACCCGCCAAAACGCCGCCGCCGACTCGTCCCCCTCGACGGTGTAACGGCAAGGGCGATAGGCTTGACGGCCCGGGACGGCCCAGCCGTCCGGCGCGGCGTCAATGCGGACGCCGAACGCGGTCAGCGCTTGCAGGGTCAAATCAACATAGGGCTTGGATTCCAAGGGCGAGGTGAGTGTAATCTCACTCTCGCCGTCCAGCAGCGGCAGGGCGAACAGCAGTCCGGTGACAAACTGCGAGCTGACGTTGCCCGGCAGGGGGAAGCGTCCCGGCTTGAGCTTGCCGCGCACGGCAAAGCCATCTTCCGAGCGCCGCATGTCAAAAAACCTCGCGTAAGGCTCCATCGGCCGCTCAAGCAGCCGCCCGCTCCCGATAAAAAAGGCTTCCTCCCTGAAAACGAGGGCGAGCGGAATCAAAAACCGCATGGTTGAGCCGGATTCGCGGCAGTTCAGGACGCCGCCGGTTTTAATGCCGTCCAAGCAATCCCGCGTCGCGGCTATATCGTCGTTTTCGGCAAGGTTTTCAACAACCCCGCCATTTGAAAGGAAGGAGGCTATCAGGGCGCGGTGGGACAGGCTTTTTGACGGCGGCACCGTCACCTCCCCGCGCAGAAGACCCGGTTGTATCGCAAGCGTCACGTTACACCTCCAAGCCTGACGCAATCACGCTTTCCAGCTCGCCGACCGGGACGTCTCTCAAAACGCACCGCCCGATTTCAGCGGGGAAAACCATCGTCAGAACCCCGCCGTCCCGCTTTTTGTCCGACAGGCAGGCGGCGGCAAGCGCGTCCGCGCCGTACCGGGTACTCACCGGCAGCTCATACCGCCGGAGCATGGCCAAAACCTCCCGCAGACAGTCCTCGCCGCATAGGCCCATTCGGACGGCGGCGCGGGTTGCTATGGCCATCCCCACGGCGACGGCGCGGCCGTGGGAGGTTTGGTATCCACTTAACAGTTCAATCGCGTGTCCCGCCGTATGGCCGAAGTTCAGCAGCTTGCGGCGGCCGTGTTCAAATTCGTCCTCGGCGACGATGTCGCGCTTGATTTCCACACAGCGGGCGATAACGTCTTCCAACTGAGCCGGCACGGGCGTTTCGAGAGCGTCGAACAGCGCCCGGTCGGCGATGATTCCGGTCTTGATGACCTCGGCGCAGCCGTCCAGAAAAACCTCCTGCGGCAGCGTGGACAGCAGAGAAACGTCGCATATCACGGCGTCCGGCTGATAAAACGCCCCCGCCAAGTTTTTCCCGGCGGCCAAATTAACGGCTGTTTTCCCGCCCACGGAGGAATCCACCGCCGCCAGCAGGGTGGTGGGGATTTGGGCAAAGCGGACGCCCCTCATATAACACGCTGCGGCAAACCCCGCCAAGTCGCCCGCCACGCCGCCCCCGAGCGCCACGACGACGTCCGCGCGGCTGAGCTTTTTCTCCGCCAGAAAATCAAGCAGGGAGAGAAAGGTTTCCGCGTTTTTCGACGTTTCGCCGACGGGAAAGACATATGGCTCCGTGCGATAGCCGTTTTGGGCGAGGGTTTTGGTCAGCCGCCTGCCGTACAGCGCCGCCACGGTTTCGTCGCTCACGACCGCCGCCGTCTGTCCGTCGGCGGTTTCGCGCAGGAGCGCCCCGGCGGCGTCAAGAAGCCCCTCCCCGATTCGGACGTCGTAGGACTTCGACGCGGAGACGGTGATTGTCCTCATCGGTGGTCCAGCTCCTTTTTCAGCAAGCTGCCTTCTTCCAGCAGCGTTCTCAGTCCATCCCTGTCCCGCGCCGCCAGCGCGTCCCTGTACCGCGCCACGGAGGCTGTGAAAACGTCCAGCTCATGGATTAAAAAATCCGCGTTTTCCATGCACAGCTCCGCCCACATCTCCGCGTTCAGCCGCGCCACACGCGTCAAATCCTTATAGCTTCCGGCCGAAAAGCCCTTGTGTCCTTGTGCCGCCGGGCTTTTGATATATGCGTTTGAGACGACGTGCGCCATCTGAGAGCTGAAAGCAATCATTTCATCATGCTTTTCCGCCGTCGTAACGGTCAGACGCCCGAACCCCGCGGGCTTCAGCAATTCCTCAAGCCGCCCGAACAGAGCCGCGTCGTCGTAGACCGGCGGTACGAGAATCATCGACGCGCCGCGAAAGAGGTCGGCGCGGCTGTTTTTGAAGCCCGCGTTGTGGCTCCCCGCCATCGGATGCCCCCCGACAAAGGTAAACCCGTATTGCGTTGCCAGCGGGACGCACCGCCCGCAGACAGAGCGTTTGACGCCGCAGCAGTCAAACACCACCGCGCCCTTGGCGATTCCCGGCGCCGCGCTTTCCAGATACGCCGCCGCGTCGCCGGGGTTGACGGCGATAAACAACACGCCGCACAGCCCGAGGGTTTTATCGTCCAGCACGCCGTTTACCGCGCCGGACAACTGCGCAAACCCCAAAATCGCGTCGTCCCGGTCAAAGCCGTATACCGTATGCCCTTCGCCGCTGTAGGCCTTGGCCAGAGAGCCGCCAATCAGCCCCAAGCCCACGACCCCGACCGTCAGCCGTCCGCCGTCAACCATCACCAGACATCACCCCGCGTATCCTGCGTACTTTTTCAGCCATATCGGCAAACTGCTCCGGCGTCAGCGACTGCGCCCCGTCGCACAAGGCGTTGACAGGGTCGTTATGGACTTCAATCATCAGGCCGTGGGCTCCCGCCGCCGCCGCCGCCATCGCCATAGGCGGCACCAGACGCGCAAGCCCGGACGCGTGGCTGGGGTCTACCACCACCGGCAGATGGGTAAGCTCGCGCAGAATCGGCACCGCCGAAAGGTCGAGCGTATTGCGCGAGTAAGTTTCAAACGTGCGGATGCCGCGCTCGCAGAGGATGACGTCGCGGTTGCCGCCCGCCATGATATATTCCGCGCTCATCAGCAGCTCCTGAAGCGTGTTGGCAAGCCCGCGTTTCAGCAATACCGGCTTGCGCGCCATCCCCAACTCCTTGAGCAGCTCTATGTTCTGCATATTGCGCGCGCCGACCTGAATGACGTCCACCCTCTCAAACATCGGCAGGTGGTTTGCGTTCATAATTTCGGTGATGATGGGCATCCCGGTTTGCTTCTTCGCCTCCAGCAGCAGTTCAATGCCGTCGGCGCGCAACCCTTGGAAGTCATAGGGCGAGGTGCGCGGCTTGAACGCGCCGCCGCGCAGGATGGACGCGCCGGAAGCGCGGACGCTCTTGGCGACGGCAAGAATCTGTTCCTGCGACTCCACGGAGCAAGGCCCCGCGATTAGCTGAAAATGAGGCCCCCCGATTTTCAGCCCGCCAATGTCCACCACGGTATCCTCCGGGTGAAATTTCCGGTTCGCGTTTTTGAAGGGCTCGCTGATGCGCTTGACGGATTCCACCATCTCCAGCCCTTCCAGCAGCTCCGTGTCAATTTGGCTCGTATCCCCAATCAAGCCGAGAATGGTGTGCGTCGCCCCTTTGGAAAGGTGGACGCTCAGCCCCCTCCCCTCCAGCCACGCGGTCAGACTGTCAATCTGCTCCCGCGTCGCGTCCGCTTTCAATACCGCTACCATGCAAACCGCCTCCTGCCTGTCGGGAACATGTTTCCCGCAGGGACATTATACCATAAATCAAACTATCGTGAACCATCTTTTTTTTCGCCCCGTACCAAACGCACAAAAGCCTCTATTTTTTCCGCGTCCTTCACCCCGTCCGTTTCCGCGCCACTGCTCACGTCCGCGCAATACGGCGAAAGGGTTCGGACGGCTTCGGCGGCATTTTGAGCCGTAAGCCCGCCGGCCAGAAAATACGGCGGCCCGTTAAAGCCTTTCAGCAAGCCCCAGTCAAAGGCCCTGCCCGTGCCGCCCCGCCGCACCGAAAGAGTGTCAAACAGCCAATAATCCGCGTTTTCCGGCAGTGGCGGCAGCGTTTTTCCGACGCCGCCCGCTTTGATGACGGGACACCCGCAACGGTCTTTCAACCGCGCGATATAGGCTTCGTCCTCGTCGCCGTGCAGTTGCGCCAAGTCAATCACGCCGCCGCGGTAAAGGTGTTCAACAATGTCTGCGTCCCCGTTGACAAAGACGCCCACAGCCTGAATCCGCGAATTCAGCCGCGCTTTCAGCGCCGCCGCCATTTTTTCGTCTATCCGGCGGCGGCTGGGGGCAAACACAAACCCGACGTAATCCGGCAGAACGCGGTTGACGGCGTCTATATCCTCCGGCCGCGTCAGGCCGCAAATCTTCACCTTGCTCATAACCGGCTCCTCAGCTCCGCCAGCGCCGCTTTTTTGTCCGGCGCGCGCATCAGGGTCTCGCCGATTAGCGCGGCGCAAGCGCCGGCTTCGTTCGCTCTCCGAACATCCTCCGGCGTCTGGACACCGCTTTCCGAAACAAACAGAATCTCGCGCGGGATTTTCGGCGCCAGCCGCTCGCTAAGGGAAATATCGACCTCAAACGTCTTTAGATTTCTGTTATTAACGCCGATAATCCTCGCCCCTGCGGCGACCGCCGCATCCGCCTCGTCCTCGTTATGAACCTCCACCAGACAGGACAAGCCAAGCCGGTCGGCTTCTTTGATGTATTCGGCTATCCGCGCCCGCGTGAGGATGGCGCAAATGAGCAGTACCGCGTCCGCGCCGAGACGGGCGGCCTGTTCAATCTGAAACGGGTCTACGGTGAAGTCTTTCCGCAGCAGAGGCGTGTCAACCGCTCTGCGAATCTCGGAAAGATAACGGTCGTGGCCCAGAAAAAACTCCGGCTCGGTCAGCACCGATATGGCGGCGGCGCCCGCCGCTTCGTAGTCGCGGGCGATATCCAGATAGGGAAAATCCCCTGCGATGACGCCCTTGGACGGCGACGCCTTCTTCACCTCGCAGATGAAATGGAAACCCGGACGGCGCAGGGCTTGCTCGAACAGGAACGGCGGGCGGGGGGGCGCGGGGGGCAAAGCGCCGCCCAAGCCGGACAGTCCGGCCTTTTTGTCCCGCTCCACGCGCTCTTTGGTTTTTTCAACGATTTTGTCAAGGACGGTCATGCTTACACCTCGTTTGAGCGGCTGATAAACGCCTCCAGTTTTTTCATCGCCTTTCCGCTGTCTAGCACCTCTTCAACAACCTTTACGGCGTCGCCGATGGCGCTGTATTTGCCCGTGACATACAGCGCGGCGGCGGCGTTTAAGACGGCCGCGTCGCGTTTCGCCCCTTTATCACCCCTCAGCACGGCGCGGAGGATTTCGGCGTTTTCGGCGGGCGTGCCGCCGACAAGCTCGGATCTCTCGCACCGTGCGAAGCCAAACTGCTCGGGTGTAATCTCATATGTCCGCAGCCAGCCGTCCTTTACCTCGCACAGCGTCGTCGGGGCACTCATGGATATCTCGTCCTGCCCGTCGCTGCCGTGAACCACCATCGCGTTTTTCACGCCGAGGTTCATCAGCACCTTCGCCAGCGGTTCCACCAGCTCCCGGTCATAGACGCCCATCAGCTCCATGTTGGCGCCGGCGGGGTTGGTGAGCGGGCCGATGATGTTGAACACCGTTCGGATGCCCAGCTCGCGGCGGATGGGGGCGACGAACTTCATGGCGATGTGATAGTTTTGCGCGAACATAAAGCAGAGGCCGATGCTTTCAAGCAGCTCGGCGCTTTTCTCCGGCGGGATGCCGATGTTGACGCCCACCGCCTCCAAGACGTCCGCGGCGCCGCATTTGCTGGAGGCGGCCCGGTTTCCGTGCTTCGCCACGGGGACGCCCGCCGCCGCCGTGATGATGGCCGCCGCCGTGGAGATGTTAAACGTATTGGAGTGGTCGCCGCCGGTACCGACGATTTCCAGCGCGTTTACGTTGTGCAGCAGGCGCACGCAGTGGGCGCGCATCCCGGACGCGGACGCGGTAATCTCGTCGGTAGTTTCGCCTTTCAGGCTCAGGGCGGTGAGGTACGCGCTCATTTGAACGGGGGTGGCTTCGCCGGTCATAATCTCGTGCATAACCGCCTCGGCGGTTTCGTAGGACAAATCCTGCTTTTTGGACAGGGATATGATGGCTTCTCTGATCATAATTGCTGCCTCCTTGAAAATTGAATTTTTCCTTTTCCCGCCGCCGGCGGGGGAGGATTGGGGCCGCGTCTCCCGCGGGGAGGGGCGCGTCAGCCGAACAGTCCGGCGTTCATCCACATGGGGATGGCGGCAAACAGGGCGAGCATACACGCCGCGAAATACAGCACGCCGTAAGCGCTCATGTGCTTGCTGTCCCACGCCCTGTCCCCGGCGATGGCGCCGCTCATCATAGCCCATATGTTTTGGTAGGCCATGAAAAACGCGTTGGACGGCATGACAAAGACGGCAATCCACACCAGCGGGTCGATAGCGTACGCAGCCTGTATATCCGGGAGGATGGGCACCATGATGGCGATGGTGGGGATGAAAATCGCCACATCCACAAACCGCCACAGGAACATGAACGTCATAATGCCGAAGGTAAAGGCCCACGGGCTGCCCGCGATGGGGGCCAGCGCCGGCACGACGATTCCGGCAAGCCACTGTGAAATGCCGGTCGCGGTGAAGATGGCGCCGAAGCTGATGGCCATACCGATGAAGACGACCAAGTCCCAGTTGACCCCGGCGTTGAAGTCCTTGGCTTCCAAGACGCCGAACAGGAAGAACGCGAAGACGGCGGCCAGACATACCCCCGCGTCGGGCAGCCCGTGCAGCCCGCCGGTCAAAAACATCAGGAAAACAGCCGTGAGGATAAGCCCCGCTATCAGCTCCTGCCGGTTCATCTTCGGAAGCGACTGCGTCTTTATGGCCTCGGCCACATCCTTTGAAACCGGCTCCTTCGGCTTTAGGATAACCAGACTTCCCGCCGCAATCAGCACGGTGATGATGAGCATGGGCAGAAAAAGCACGCCGAACCAGCTATTGAATGTCACAACCCCTTCCAGCCCCGGTATCGCGTTGTACATACCCTGAATAATTGGCCCCGCGAGAAGGCCGGACAGCCAGCCCGAGCCGGGGACGAGCGCCATAGCGAAGGCTGTCAGCAAAATCAGGGAGTTGCCCTTGGAGCCTTTCGGGAGCTTGCACAGCTCGCAGCACTGCAAGGCGATGGGGATGACAATGGCCACCCGCACGGTGATGGACGGGGTGAGCAGGCTCAGCACGACGCCAATCAGCGTCCACGCGAAGACAAGGCCCGGATAGGACGGCTTGAACAGCTTGACAATCCCAAGGGCGATGCGTTTGCCCAACCCGGTCTTTTGCAGCGTGAACCCAAAAAACAGCGCCGGAATCAGCGTCCATATCGCCGATTGTGAAAAGCCGGAAAAGACGACGGACGGCGCGAGGCCGAGAATCAGGGCGAACATGGCCAAAAACAGCCCGCCCGCGGCGTAGGGCAGATTGAAGGGCTTGAAAATCCAGAGGCCCAATGTGATTAGAATCCCGCCCAGCATAATCTGGCCGGTATCGTTCAGCGACGCGGAAAAGGGCTTCCACACCATGATAAAGACCGCAATTAAAGCCATTAGCCCACTTCCCGCGCAGGATATTTTTGTTTTACTCAGCATTTTGTCACGCTCCTCTTTATGTCCAGGGCGAATTTTCGCACCGGCTCCGCGCAATCGCGCCCGTGTTCGGCAATGATACGGACGATGGCGCTTCCGACAATGACGCCGTCGGCATAGGCGGCAATCTCGCGCGCCTGCTCCGGCGTGGAAACGCCGAAGCCCACCGCGCAGGGAATATCGCTGACCCGTTTGGCTTGCTCTATCATGCGGCGCGCGCCGCCGCCCAGTTTGTCCCGCGTCCCGGTGACTCCCAGCGACGAAACGCAGTAGAGAAACCCGCTTGACGCCTTGGCGATGCGCGCAATCCGTTCCTCGGAGGTGGGGGCAATCAGCGAAATCAGCTCCAGCCCGCGCGCGGCGCAGGGGCCGAGCAGCTCCTCCCGCTCCTCAAACGGAAGGTCGGGGACGATAAGCCCGCTGACGCCGCACTCGGCGCAGCGCTGCGTAAACCTGCCGGCGCCGTAGGCAAACACGGGGTTGTAGTAGGTCATAAACAGGATGGGGACGTCCGCCCGTACGCGTTTTACAAGGTCAAAGAGCTTATCCGCCGTACACCCCGCGCTTAACGCCCGCTCGCTCGCCGCTTCGATGACCGGGCCTTCGGCGACGGGGTCGGAAAACGGGACGCCGATTTCTATGATGTCCGCCCCCGCTTCGCAAAGCGCGCGCAGCACCTCCTCCGTCGTCTCCAAGTCCGGGTCGCCGCCCGTGATAAACGGGATGAACGCCGGGCCGCGCGCAAACGCCTCACCGATTTTACTCATGGATTTTCACCCCCCTATACTTGGCGATGGACGCCACATCCTTGTCTCCGCGTCCCGACAGCGTGACGACGATGATTTTGTCTTTGCCCAGCGCGGGCGCGGCCTTCATCGCGTACGCCGCAGCGTGGGCGCTTTCGATTGCCGGGATGATTCCCTCCGTCCGGGTCAGGTATTCAAACGCGTCCACCGCCTCGCCGTCCGTGACGGGGACATACCGCGCCCGCCCGCGGTCGAAGAGGTCGGCGTGTTCCGGGCCTATGCCGGGATAGTCCAGCCCCGCCGAAATGGAGTGTACCGGCGCAATCTGCCCGAATTCATCCTGACAGAAATACGACTTCATGCCGTGGAACACCCCGATGGCGCCGTTGGTGAGGGTGGCGGCGTTGTCCGGCGTGTCCACGCCCTTTCCCCCCGCTTCGCAGCCAATCAATTCCACGCTTTCGTCTCCGATAAACTCATAAAACGAGCCGATGGCGTTGCTTCCGCCGCCCACGCAGGCAACGACGGCGTCGGGAAGACGGTTTTCCAGCGAAAGCATCTGCTGCTTTATCTCGCGGCCGATGACGGACTGGAAATCGCGCACCATCACGGGGAACGGGTGCGGCCCCATCACCGAGCCGAGGCAGTAATGCGTGTCGTCCATCCGTCCCGCCCATTCGCGCATCGTGGCGTTGACGGCGTCCTTGAGCGTCGCCGTGCCGGAAAGGACGGGGTTGACCTTCGCGCCCAGCAGCTCCATGCGGTAGACGTTCAAGGACTGCCGTTCCATGTCCTCCCGGCCCATGAAGATTTCACAGTCCAAGCCGAGCAGGGCGGCGGCGGTCGCCGTGGCCACACCGTGCTGTCCCGCGCCGGTTTCGGCAATCAGACGGGTCTTGCCCATTCTTTTCGCCAAGAGCGCCTGACCTAAGACGTTGTTGATTTTGTGCGAGCCGGTGTGGTTCAAATCCTCGCGCTTGAGGTAGATTTTCGCGCCGCCCAGACGGGCGGTCATCCGCTCGGCGTAATACAGCAGCGACGGCCTTCCGGCGTATTGCGCCAGCAGGGCGCCGTATTCGGCCGCAAAGCCGCCGTCGTTGCGCCATCGCTCGTATTGCCGCGCCAGCTCCACGACCGCGCTCATCAGCGTCTCCGGGATGTATTGCCCTCCGTAGGGGCCGAATCTTCCGTTTGCCATGCCCTCATCTCCCTGTTTGTCAGCTTTATCGGACAGAAAAAGTCCTTGACAAAGCCGATAGCTTTGTCAAGGACGAATATCCTGCAATATCCGCGGTGCCACCTTGATTCACGGTCGCCCGTGCGCTCGGCGGGGTACAACCATACCCCCGGCAACTGACGTATGCCCCCACGTCATGGAATACTCGGCGCGTCCCGCCTTTACTCCACACCCTCAACGGCCCATTTGACCATCCGCGTTTCCTGCCCGGCTCTCAGCCGCCCGGACTCTCTGTATGGCGCGTGATGACCGTTACTCCCGTCTCAACGGTTTAGTTTAGTATACTGCGCCGCCGCCGCTTTGTCAAGTGTTTTTTTGGGGGGAAATTTTTGCCGGGGGGCGCAATCATCCCATCTGGTTGAACACCGTAATACTCTGCTCCCGCGTGAACGGGAGGAGAGGCCCGAACAGCCCGCCGCCAATGCCGGACATCGCGCCGTACGTGCCCACATAGTTAATCGCGTTCCGTGCCCACGACGACGCCGAGTTGATGTCGGTAAAGCCCGCGCCCGGCGCGTTGGAAACATCCGCGCCCAATATGGCGAACACCTTGGTCAGCATCACTGCCGCCTGCTCGCGGTTGAACAAATCGTTCACGCCAAACAAGCCGTTGCCGACGCCCGCCGTGATGTCCAGCCGCGCCGCCGCCAAAATCGCCGGGTCGCTCGTATCCGCAAACGTCCTCCCCGCATGAGCCGGGTCGCCGTACGCCGCCACCAACTGCCCGTCCGTCATCAACGTCACATACCTCAGCCAGCTCATCGCCAGCCGCACAAACTCCCCGCGCGTAATCGCCGTCTGAAACCCAACCGTCAGTTCATCGGTCAAAAAACCCTTCTCCACCGCGTCATTGATATGCCCCTGCGCCCATGAACTCGCGTCGTCAAGGTTGGGATTGGTCGATTGCCCCGGCGGAGGACTTGGCGGTGGTGGCGAGGGGTCGGGGGCTGAGTTTACGATGAAACGCACGCCCTCACTGACGATACTGCCGGCTGTATTAGCCACGCTGATGTATACAGTATAATCAGCAGCCTCAAAAGCCCATGAATGAGATGTACTTGCTCCTAAACTGTATGATGCCGAGTGACCATACTTATCAGACCAAATATCTATCCAATAATCACTCGCACCATCCACTGCGTTCCAGCTTATGTGTACTGTTTCACCATATGTGTATACCGGCTTATCGGTTTTTACGATGGGAGCGGAGGTCGGGCCGATAGTTTGCCGTACTGTGAAACCAATCCATTCGCTATCGACGTACCCATTTGGATTCCAACCGGAGACGTACGCGGAATATGAACCCAGCATACTAAATGATGTTTGCCAAGTCGATTGCCCAACAAGCTCCGGCGATGTTACATAATGCACCTCATCTTTGAACACCGCAATAGATATGCTTTGCGAATTGGTTACGGAAAAAGAAAATGTTACATTCTCATCTTGAAGATATGTGCCATTATTCCCCTTGTTTATGCTTATCCGCGGATTGCTGGGGCTGGAATCAGAGACGCTAAAACTGATTCTCCTACTGTCTATATATCCCGAAGAATTATAGCAGGAAGCATATACCGAATATTGCCCAGGTTCACTGAATTTTATTGTATATACGTTAGCTCCTTCTATGTCTGGCGTTAATAATCTGCTTCCATCTTTATCAATCCCCAATACATAACCTGTTGCATTTTGCGCGCTAACACTGATTACAACATCTTGGTTAATAGCATACAATCCATCGTCTCCCTTGTCTATGGAAATTACGGGATTGCTGGGTGCTGCCCCTATACGATCCGGCGTTATGTAATTGATTGTATAATTTCTGTCGTAGTGATTGTTGATGGTCGGTGTCGCGCCGTTGATTGTCAAAGGAGTGGAATTTATCGGTTTTGACGTGCCGCCCAGATGTATTTCAAAATGCAGAACATTCCCCGAAGGATTTCCTGTACTGCCAACCTTCCCCAAAACGGTTTGTCCTTGAACAACCCAGTCGCCTCGATTAAACTGCGGTGTCGCTTGCAGGTGCATATATACGCTGTAATACCCGGTATCACCGTGTCTAATGCGAATATAATGCCCTGCGCCACTCGCTTGGTAGCCAATATAATCAACCGTTCCTGATTTCACCGGATAGACGCTTGCCCCGCCAATCCCCGTACTGCTGACATCCGTGCCGTTGTGGGAGCTGCCGCTTCTCGTGCCGAAGCCGGAGGTTACAGTCTGCCATCGTGCGTCTAATGGCCAGCACCATGTATCTTCAACGGCTAAGACCTGCGGTGCGATGATGAAAGTCATCGGGACAATCAACACCACCGCCAGCGCGAGGGATAAAAATCTTTTTTTCATGTGTACAAACCCCTTTACAAAAATATTTCCACAGCCCGAAAAAGCCGCCCGGGGAGGCCGGCTTGAGCATTTTCGAGCAAACAAAACACACGCCGAAGGTGAACGGCAAAGCCGTTGCGTACCTTACGACGTGCGCGAACAATCGCGGACATGACCGACCCGGCAGGATTTGCAAAACTCACCGCTTGAAAAAAAGCAACGTAGAGGGTATAATAATAGTGTTCTCGCGGCGCCGGTGAAACGGTTGCGTAAGGTGGCCTCATCACCTTCGCAGGGCTTCGGTGTTGTCGCACCAAAGTCTGCCGCGGGGGCTTGCTTTGCGCGTTTCAGCACAAGCCGGTTCCCAGCAAAGTGATTATATACCATACGGCGTGACATGTCAAGCATGAATTTTCGTGGGGGGTCAGGCTTTGCCTTTCAGCTTGTCCCAGTAGGCTTTGGCGGCCTGCTCGGCCTTGTTGTCCCCGTATTCGTAGTAGACGGCGTGCTTGAGGGCGTCGGGCAGATATTGCTGGGGTTTGTAGTGGTTGGGGGCGTTGTGGGTGTAGAAGTAGCCCTCGCCGCGTCCGAGCTTTGCCGCGCCGGCGTAATGGCTGTCTTTGAGATGCAGGGGGACGTCGCCGCTCCGCCCCGCCTGAATGTCGGACAGGGCTTGGCCGTACGCGGCGTTGGCGCTGTTGGACTTGGGCGCGGTGGCGCACAGCACGACGGCGTGGGAGAGCGGCATGACGGCCTCCGGCAAGCCAAGCTGGAGCGCCGTGTCAACGCACGCTTTGGCGACGACGGCGGCTTGCGAATAGGCCAAGCCGACGTCCTCGTTGGCGGTCACCAGCAGGCGGCGGCAGGCCGAGATGATGTCGCCCGCGTCCAGCAGGCGGGCGAGGTAATGCAGGGCGGCGTCCGGGTCAGAGCCGCGAATGGATTTTTGAAACGCCGATAAGATGTCGTAGTGACTGTCCCCGTCGCGGTCGTAGCGCATGGCGCTCCGCTGGCTGACGGTCACGGCGTCGTCCATGCTGAGCGTGACGGTCTTGCCGTCGCCAATCGGCGCGGCGGCGGCCAGCAGCTCTATCGCGCTGACGGCCTTTCGCACGTCGCCGCCGCAGGAGCGGCAGACGCGGTCAAGCACCTCTTCGGGGCAGATGATTTCAGCGCCCAGCTCCTCCGCCAGCAGCGCGAGGGCGCGTTCCGCCGCCGGACGGCATTCCTCCGGCGTCACCGGCTTGAATTCAAAGACGGTGGCGCGGCTCAGGATGGCGTTGAACACGGTGAAATACGGGTTTTCCGTCGTGGAGGCAATCAGCGTAATCTGCCCGTTTTCCATAAACTCCAGCAGGCTCTGCTGCTGCTTTTTGTTGAAATACTGTATCTCGTCGAGGTAGAGCAGCGCCCCGTCGGGCGCGAGCATGGTGTCAAGGCTGTCTACGATATGGCGGATGTCGGCGATGGACGCGGTGGTGGCGTTGAGCTTATACAGCGTGCGCTCGGTGCGCGCCGCCGCGATTCGCGCCACGGTGGTTTTCCCGGTGCCGGACGGGCCGTAGAAAATCATGTTGGGGATGACGCCCTTTTCGATGATGCGGCGCAGCAGCCCGTCCGTGCCGATGATATGGCTCTGACCCGCGATATCGTTCAGCGTATCAGGGCGTATACGGTCGGGCAGCGGGTTTTTAACCATACAGCGGATACCGTTCGCACAGCTTTGCTACGGCGGCGCGGATATCTTCGGCTTTTTCGTCAATCTTCGCCGCAGTCCAGTAAATCAGCTCCGCCAGTGTTTGCATGTCGTCCTCTTTCAGCCCGCGCGAGGTGACGGCGGGGGTGCCGACGCGGATGCCGGAGGTGACGAACGGGCTCTGCGGATCGTCGGGGATGGCGTTTTTGTTGACGGTCAGCCCCACGGTGTCGCAGCGGGCCTGCATTTCTTTCCCGGTGACGTTAAACTTGCGCAAATCGACCAGCATCAGATGGTTATCCGTTCCGCCGCTCACCAAGTCAAAGCCGAACTTGACCAGCCCTTCCGCCAGCGCGGCGGCGTTTTTCAGAATCTGCCGCTGATACGTTTTGAACTCCGGCTTCAGCGCTTCGCCGAAGGCGACGGCCTTGGCGGCGATGACGTGCATCAGCGGGCCGCCCTGCGTGCCGGGGAAAACGGCTTTATCATACGTCTTCGCGTCCTCGGCGCGGCACAGGAGAAGGCCGCCGCGCGGCCCGCGCAGGGTTTTGTGGGTGGTGGAGGAGGTGACGTCGGCGTGGGGGACGGGCGAGGGGTGCAGCCCCGCCGCGACCAGTCCCGCGATGTGCGCCATATCGACAAACAGCTTGGCGTCCGCCTCCTTGGCAATCTCTCCGAAGGCGGCAAAGTCAATGACGCGGGAATACGCCGAAGCACCCGCGATAATCATCTTGGGGCGGTGTTCCTTCGCCAGCCTGCGTACGTCATCGTAATCAATCCGCTGATCCGCGCCCAGCCCGTAGGGGATGATGCTGTAATACAGCCCTGAGATATTCACCGGGCTGCCGTGCGTCAGATGCCCGCCGTGGGCGAGGTTCATGCCCAGCACCGTATCACCCGGCTGGAGGAGGGCAAGGTACGCCGCCATATTGGCCTGCGCACCCGAATGGGGCTGCACATTGGCGTGTCCGGCGCCGAACAGCTCACAGGCGCGGGCGCGGGCGATGTTTTCGGCAATGTCCACGCACTCGCAGCCGCCGTAATACCGTTTGCCGGGGTAGCCTTCGGCGTATTTGTTGGTCATCACCGAGCCCATCGCAGCCATTACGGCGGGCGAGACGGCGTTTTCGGACGCGATTAGCTCCAATCCGTTGTTTTCACGGTCGTATTCGGCATACAGAGCCGCGCCGATTTCCGGGTCGGCGGATTTGACAAAGTCCATCATTTTCGTTAGCATGGCGGCACATCCTTTCGTTGTCTCCCCCGCTTTCGGCGGGGGAGACAGTAAATAGTATATCACAGCCCGATTGTCAATGCAAGAGCGAACAGCGGGCGCGCGCCCTCCCGTATTGACGCGGCGGGAAGCGTATGGTATATTGTAATCAAACCAGACGCAAGCGGGGAGACAGGCCATGTTCATTGATACCGCCGTGATTACGGCGCGCGCGGGGAAGGGCGGCGACGGCTCGGTTTCGTTCCGCCGCGAGAAATATGTCCCGGCGGGAGGCCCTGACGGCGGCGACGGCGGGCGCGGCGGGCATATTCTCCTGCGGGGCGACAGCCGGCTGACCACCCTCTCCGATTACCGCTACAAAACCAAATATGCCGCCCCAGACGGCGGGCGCGGCGGCGGCAAGCTTTGCACCGGCAAAAGCGGCGAGGATTTGATTCTACGCGTCCCGCTCGGCACCCTGATTATCGACGACGAAAGCGGGCGGCTTTTAGCCGATTTGTCGGACGAGCGGCCGTTTACGCTTTGCAAGGGCGGACGCGGCGGCTGGGGAAACAAGCGTTTCGCGGGCGCGACCAGACAGGCGCCGCAGTTTGCCAAGGCCGGGCTGGAGGGCGAGGCCCGCCGGGTGCGGCTGGAGGTTAAAATCATCGCCGACGTGGGGCTGGCGGGATTCCCCAACGCGGGCAAAAGCACGCTGCTTTCCAAAATATCCGCGGCGCGTCCCAAGGTCGCCGATTATCCGTTTACCACGCTCATCCCCCATCTGGGCGTGGTGACCGTTGACCACAATACCGCGTTCCTCTGTGCCGACATCCCCGGCCTGATTGAGGGCGCGGCGGGCGGCGCGGGGCTGGGGCATGAATTCCTTCGTCACATCGAGCGCTGCCGCCTGCTGCTGCACATTGTAGACGCGGCGGGAACGGAGGGGCGCGACCCGCTCGGCGGTGTGGACATCATCGACGCGGAACTGGCGGCGCACAGCCCGGAGCTGGCCAAGCGCGAGCAAATTGTCGTCGCCAATAAGCGCGACGTGGTTTCCGACGAAGCGGTCTTTGAACGCTTGCGGGAACACGTCAAGCCGCGCCGTATGCTCGTTATCTCCGCCGCCACCGGCGAGGGGGTGGAGGAGCTGATGAAGGTCTGCGCGGCAAAGCTCGCCGAATTGCCGCCCGTCAGGGTATTTGAGCCCGGCCCGGAGCCGGCCGCGCCGCCCGTTTCCGCGGCGGTGACGGACATCGTGAAGGAAGACGGCGTGTGGATGGTGACGGGGGACTGGCTGAGCCGCATGATGCGCGACGTCAATTTCGGCGACATGGAATCCCTCAACTGGTTTGAGCAATGCCTGAAAACCAACGGCGTGTATGACCAACTGGAAGCGATGGGCGTCCGGGAACGCGACACGGTGAACGTCTGCGGGCTGGAATTTGAATATGTGAGATAGACGGATCCTTGTATTTTTACTTCGTGCGGTTGCACGGGACATGTATTGGGGGGAGATTGTTTTGAAAACAGCATTGGTTGTTTTTATCACTGCTTACGGATTGTTTTGCATCATATTCCCCAGAACAGCCAGCGTGTTTGGTTACCGTTGGAGGTTTAAGAACGCCGAACCGAGCAATATGGCAATGATATGGTCAAGAATCGCAGGCGTAATCATTATAGCCATTGCTCTCGGACTTTTGTTCAGCCCTGTATCCTTTCATACGGTGTACGAATAGGCGTTATATACAAAGCGAAAGATTAAAACCCGAACGGAAAAGGTGTTGTGGTCATGGCAGGACACTCTAAATGGAAAAACATCGCGCACAGAAAAGAGAAAACCGACGCGCAGAGGGCTAAAATCTTCACCAAGCTCTCCCGCGAGATTATCGTGGCGGTGCGCGAGGGCGGGAGCGACCCCGCCGCCAATCCCCGCCTGAAAGACTGCGTCGCCAAGGCGCGGCAGAACAACGTCCCCTCCGACAACATCCGGCGGGTCATTGAAAAGGCCGCGGGCGGCACGGGCGGCGAGAACTATGAAGCTGTTCGGTATGAAGGCTACGGCACGGGCGGCACGGCCGTCATCGTTGAGGCGATGACCGACAACCGCAACCGCACGGCGGGCGAGATGCGCCACTACTTTGACAAGTTCGGCGGCAACCTCGGAGCCGCGGGCTGTGTGTCTTGGTCTTTTGACAAAAAAGGCGTGCTGATTGCGGACGCGGAAGGACGGGACGAAGACGCCCTGATGATGCTTGCCCTCGACGCGGGCGCGTCGGACTTTTCCGCCGAGGACGGCGTTTTTGAGATTATCACCGAGCCGGACGCCTTCCCCGCCGTCCGCGACAAGCTGGAAAGCGGGGGAATCGCGTTTCTTCAGGCGCGGACGGAGATGGTTCCGCAGACGTGGGTATCGCTTTCCGGCGAAGAGGACGCTAAAAAGATGCGCCGTCTCTTAGACGCGCTGGAGGACAACGACGATGTGCAGGAAGTATGGCATAATTGGGAGAACGAGGAATAACGGATGAAACAGTACGCATTGACCCGCGTCCCGATGGCTTGCCTGTTGGCGGCAGGCCTGTTCCCGCTGCTGAGGATTGTCTCTCCGATACCGGAGCGGGGGGAGGCTGCGGTCATGGCGGCGGCGTTCGCGCTGCTGGCCGGAGGGGTTTTGTGGTTTGCCGCGCGGGACATCAAGGCGTCCCCTATCCTCTTTTTCTTCGCCGCGCTGCTGGCGGCGGGGATGATTGTCCGTACCCTCAGCCTGACGCAGGGAAACAACACCGATTACATCTATTGCCTCAAGCCTTGGGCGGAGGAGTTCCGCGCCGGAGGCTGGGGGGCTATTGTGACCACATGGTCGGATTACAACATGCCTTACCTCTACGTCATCGGCGCCATTGCCCGCGTCCCGATGGACGACCTTTATCTTTACAAGCTGGTCAGCGTCATTTTCGACTGTGCCATTGTCGTGGCGGGACTGCGGCTGGGGAGAATTTTCGCCCTGAGCGGGCTTCGCAAGGCTGTGCTGGGCGGGGCGATGTTCCTCGCGCCGACCGTTTGGCTCAACAGCGCTTTTTGGGCGCAGTGCGATTCGATTTATGTGTTCTTCTGCCTGCTGTCGTTTGTTTTGATTTTGGAAGACCGCCCCGCCCTTTCAGCCGCGATGATTGCCGTCGCGTTCACCTTCAAGCTGCAAACCATTTTCTTCATGCCGATTTTCATTGTCTTGTGGATTCTCAAACGGGTTGTATGGTGGCGCGAGATTCCGGTGTTTATCGGCACGTTTTTCGCCGCCGTTCTGCCCGCGTGGCTGCTGGGCCGCCCGCTGCAAAGCATTGTATCCGTCTACGCCACCCAGACCTCGCAATACTCAAGCCGCCTCAACCTTAATTCCCCCTCGGCCTACGCCCTGCTCGGACACGACACGTCGCATCTGCCGGAGCAGGCGCATGACATCCTCTTTTACGCCGGGGTGATTCTCGCGTTCTGCTTCCTCGGGGCGCTTTTGCTTCTGGCGTGGCTCAACCGGCACACCATCGGCAAACGTTCCCTGCTGCTTTTTGTCTTGGCGATGGTCATTGGCATCCCGTGGCTGCTGCCGTCGATGCACGACAGATATTTTTATCTGGCGGATATTTTCTGCATCTTTATCGCCGTTTTAATCCCGGAGAAATGGCATTTCGCGCCGTTTTGCATTGTCGCGTCCTATTCGGGCTACCACGCGTTTCTGTTCGGCAGCTATGTGTTTTGGACCGGCCATCAAATCCCCGGTCTCCTTATGCTCTTTCTGATGGGCGGCGCGGTGGCGCTGTTGATTGGCGAGCTGAAATCGGAGCGCGGCGAAACGCCGCTTTTGGAGGAGGACATTCTTGAACACGGGTAAAAAACTTCTCATCGGCGTCATGGCGGCGGTCATTCTGCTGGCCGTTTTGTCGCTCACCCTGCTCAACAGGCACTCCTCCCAAATGCGGATGTCGGCGCTGATGCGGGAGGGGCGCTTGGCGATGGACGCCCATGACTACGCTGAAGCCATTGACCTTTACCGTCTCGCCATCTCGCTGGACGGGCGCAGCGTGGAGGCCTATATGCGTCTCGCGTCGGCGTGCATCCTCAACGGCGACCTAGAGGACGCGAAATATTTTCTCGAACTCGGCTTGAGGAAAACCGAAAGCCCGCGATTGCGGGAGGCATACAACGAATTTCTGGGAAATCTGGCGGTCGAGGAGCGCGGGGAAGAGGGCGGCGAATAATCCTTCAAAAATAATGATTGACAAATCCGTATGTGTGTTATATACTTTTTTGGTACTATGTTCAAAAGGATGGATTCATATGGTTCGGACTTATCAACCCAAGAAACGCCAGCGCAGCAAGGAACACGGCTTCCGCAAGCGTATGTCTACGCGCGGCGGGCGTAAGGTGTTGGCCCGGCGCCGCCGCAGAGGGCGCAAGGTGTTGTCCGCCTGATGCGGCACACCGTTCCCCTTCGTCAAAATCGTGAGTTTCGCAGTCTGTACGCCCGCGGGAAGAACACTGCGGGCGTATATTTGGCACTTTACGCGAGGAAAACCCGCCGGGACGTCACCCGGCTCGGGGTTTCCGTGAGCGGTAAGCTGGGCGGCGCCGTTACGCGGAACCGCGTGCGGCGGCGGATTAAAGAGGCCTACCGCTTGCAGGAAGACTTGTTCGCGGCGGGGTTTGACATCGTCGTCGTCGCCCGCTCCAAAGCCATCGGCGCGGATTTTACCGCGCTGAAGGATGAGCTGGTGAAGCTGGGCGGCAGGTTGGGTGTAACCGTATGAAAAACCTGATGCTGCGCGCCATTCATTGGTACAGACGAACCTTTGCGGGCAAACCGCCGTCCTGCCGTTATATTCCCACTTGCAGCGAATACGCGCTGGAGGCGGTTGAAAAATACGGCGCGGCAAAAGGGTTTTGGCTCGCCTTGCGGAGGCTCCTGCGATGCCACCCGTTCCGCAAGGGCGGATACGACCCGGTACCTTAGATTACATTCTCCCTGCCGGAGGCGGAGAGAAGAGAGTGGGTTTGACATTGGGACAGATTTGGGATTTCTTAATCGTCCAGCCTATCGCGTGGCTGATTCGCACTTTCTATAACCTCACGGGTTCCTACGGCATTGCCATCATGCTCTTTTCGCTGGCGGCGACTCTTGCCCTGCTTTGGTTCAACTACAAGGGCAAGCGCGGGATGCTCCAGCAGCAGCGGATTCAGAGTTCCCCGAAATTGCAGGAGCTTCAGAAAAAATACGCCAAAGACCGCCAGAAACTTCAGCAGGAGCAGGCCAAGCTGTATCAGGAGTCGGGCGTGTCGATGTTCGGCGGCTGTATCTGGCAGTTCATCCCCTTCCCCATCATCATCGCGCTGTACGGCGCGGTACGTCGCCCGCTGACCTACATCATGCAGTTATCCGCGGACGCCATCGAAAGGATTTCCACGGTGCTGGGGATGGAAGACGCCGGAGGCTTTTTCAACGAACTGACCATTGCCAACCAGCTTAACGTGCCGGGAGAACTTGAAAGGGTGCGGAGCGTCCTGCCCGATTTAGCGGAAAACCTTCAAAGCACCGTCCACTTTGATTTTCTGGGTATCAACCTCGCCGATATTCCCAGCTTCACCGGGGCCATTTTCCTTATCCCGGTCATTTCTGCCGCCGCGTCCTTCCTCTCCGTCTGGCTGACGCAGAAATTTTCGGGCCGTCCCCCGGCAAAGGGCAATTCCCAGTTGATGATGTATCTGCTCGGTCCCGGCGTCAGCCTGTGGCTGGGCTTTACGCTGCCCGCCGCGCTTGGCGTCTACTGGATTGCGCAGAGCGTTTTGAGAATCCCGCAGGAGTATTTCCTTACCAAGCATTTCAACAAGGTTCTGGACGCGGAAGAGCAGGCCAAGGCCGAACGGGAAGAACGGCGCAAGGCCGCCGAGGCCGCTCAGAAGGAGGAAGACCGCCAGCGCCGGGCCGAGCGTATCGCCGAGCAGAACAAGAAGCACAAGCCCAAACGGTATAAGCTGCAAAATAAACCCGCCCCGAAAGAGGAGACGGAGGATGAATAATTATGGCCATCGAAACCACCGGCAAAACCATTGACGCCGCTATCGCCGCGGCACTGGAGGAACTGCAGACCGACCGGGACTCGGTGACGGTCGAGGTTCTGGAAAACCCGAAGCCAGGCTTTCTGGGTCTTGGCGGAACGCTTGCCCGCGTGAAGGTTAAGCGCTTCGGCGAGCCGGACGAACCTGTCGCCGCCGTGCCGCCGCCGAAAAAGGAAGCCCCGGCCAAGCCGGTCAAAAAGCCTGAAAAGGCAGCCGAACCCGCTTCCCCACCGGCCAAAGCCAAGCCGGCCGCCGCCGCGCCGTCAGCGGCCAAGACAGCCTCGCAGCCATCGCCCGCGGCGGTTGTCCTCAAGGGCATCCTTGACCGCATGGGAATCCCGGACGCGGTGATTGCCGAGAAAGAGAGTGAGCGCGGCCTGCTGCTGGACGTCTCCGGCCCCGGCATGGGGCGTCTGATTGGACGGCGGGGCGAAACCCTTGACTCGGTGCAGCGCATCGTTTCCGCCGCGGCCAACCGAGGCACGGAGGAACGCCGCCGCGTCATCGTTGACGCGGAACGGTACCGCGCCAAACGCGAGGAAGCCTTGGCTGCGCTGGCGCACAGCACGGCAGAGAGAGCGGTCAAATACAACCGCGATATGCTCCTTGAACCGATGAACGCCTATTCGCGGCATATCGTCCACTCGGCATTGCAAGACAATCCCTATGTCACCACCCATTCGGTGGGCAACGAGCCGCAGCGGAGGGTTATCATCAGCCTTTCGGGCGCCAAAAAGAGCGCCGCGCCCCCCCGCCGGGAAAAGCCGTAACCACAGACGGAAAAGGACGCCAAACGGCGTCCTTTCTTATGCGGATAATGCGGGTTATTGCGGGGTTTTCAGTCCCCGCTACGGTGTTCCGGCGAACGGGGCGCCGAACGCCTCGGTGAGGAAAGCGAGGATTGCCCTGTCCTCTCCGCCGTATTGCACAAGCAGCTCGCTGTTTTTGAAATGCCGGAAGGGAGGGGGAGGATACGCCGCGCCGTCGGACTCGTAGACCATAAGCTGCTCGTCGCCCACATAGATATTTCGGGCCGCCGCAAGCGGGAAATCTTCTCTTATCAGCATCTCCGCGTCTACCAAATACCACAGCCCGCTCTCGTCCAGCAGGTGAAGAAACTCGTCATAGCCGAAGCCGTCTCCATCACCGGCTGCCGGCGGAGCGGGCGCGGGGTTGGGTTCCGGCGGGTCGGAGCCGAGTCCCATGCCCAACAAATCCTCAGAGGAAGACCCCGCGTCGCCGGGTATGACGGAGGAGGAGTCTCCCTCCGCCCACGCCATGCCGCCTCCGGGTTCCGTCATCGTCCCGTTGTCGGCGTCCCATTTTGCATCGTCCAAAGCCTCGGAAACACTCTGGGTCTCAAGACCGGCCTCCCCGGATCCCGGCGAATCGTTCAAGTAGCTTGAGTCAGGGGTTGGAAGATTTCCCGTCTGTGAGAGGATGAGCAAAATCGCCGCGCAGGCCGCCACGCCTGCCAGACTTCCGATGATTCTTCTCCGCCGGGGCGGCTCTTCGCCGAGTTCAATCTTATATAAAATCCCCGGCAGCAGGGTGTCGGGCGGGTCGTCGTCCAGAAGCGCAAATCCTTCCTTGACGGCGGTTAAATCCTTCAGCAGGGCGCGGCAGGACGGGCACTCGCTCAAATGTCCGCGCAGGCGGGCGGCGTCCATCTCCGGCAATTCGCCGTCGATGAACATGCTGATGGCTTCGATATCACAGAGATTCACTCCGTCCGCCCCCTTTCTCTGTTTGTTTAGACGAATGTCCGGGCAAATTGTTCCCGCTTTTGATTAAAATCTCCCGCAGGGAAAGCCGCGCGCGCGCCAAACGGCTTTTGACCGTGCCTTCCTCGATGCCCAAAAGCTCCGCGATTTCGCCGTAGGAAAGCCCCGCTGTTTCGCGCAGGACGACAATCCGCCTATGCTCGGGCGTCAGGCGCGTCAGCGCGTCCTCCAGAGCGAGCGCAAGCTCCTTGCGCTCCAGCGCGACGGACGGCTCAAACCTTGTGTCGGGCAGCGGCAAATCCGTTTCGTCCAGCGAAACGTCCGCGCCGCGCCGCGCTTTCTTGCGTAAAAAGTCGGTGCAGGCGTTGACCGTCAGGCGGTACAGCCATGTGCCCGTTTCCGAGTCGCCGCGAAACCCTTCCAACCCGCGCCACGCCTTGAGAAAAACCTCCTGAGAGAGGTCGAAGGCGTCGTCCGGGTCGCCGCAAAGGCGCAGACAGGTATTGTAAACGCGCTTTTGATTCGCTTTGACGATGGCTTCAAAATCGTCCATCTTTTTCCCCCCTCAATCCCCTGACGCAACGGGCAAAATCGTCCGCCGCCGCGATGGCCGACACCTCCCGCTTATAATAGGTCGCATATGGCAGCCCTCGGAGATACCACGCCAAATGCTTCCGTATTTCAAGACAGGCGATTTTTTCGCCCTTATCCTCAATCAGCAGGGAAAAATGCCGTTCCGCTGTTTCCAAGCGGCGCGCGGGCGTCGGCTCCTCGCCGGTGAAGACAAACGGATTGCCCATCGCCGCCCGCCCAATCATCCCCATCGCCGCCCCGGTGATGTTCAGGCACCGTTCCAAATCGCGCAGAGAAAAAATATCGCCATTGGCCGTGACGGGGATGGAGACGGCCTTGACCGTCTCGGCGACTGCGTACCAGTCGGCATGGCCCGAATACATTTGCTTGCGCGTCCGCCCGTGAACGCAGATTTGCGAAACGCCCACATGTTCAAGTCTTTTAGCCAGCGTCACAGCGTTTTTGCTCCCGCTGTCCCAGCCCAGCCGCATCTTAACGGTAACAGGGACGTTTACAGCGCCGACGACCGCTTTCGCGACGGCTTCCGCCTTGTCAAGGTCGCGCATCAGAGCGCAGCCGTCGCCGTTGCTGACGATTTTGGGCGTGGGGCAGCCCATGTTGAGGTTGATTTCAGCCGCGCCGGATATCGCCAGCGCCCGTACCGCCCCCTCCGCCATACAAGCGGGGTCGGAACCGAATATCTGCACGGCCTCGTCCTTTGCCGCGAGGCGCAGCAGGCTCCGCGACTTTTTATCCTGATAGCACAGCGCCTTGGCGGATACCATCTCGGTGGTGGTGTGCAGAAAGGGCGCTGTTTCCCGGCACACCGTACGGTACGCCCAGTCGGTGACGCCCGCCATCGGGGCGAGGGCGGCTCTGGCTTGATTCATCTTGCCACAAAGACGAGCCGCTCGTCATATCGGTTGAAACTGACCGAATCCGGCATTCCGGCTTGCCTTACTTCGTCAAATCCGGCGTCACGCAAGGCTTCTTCGACAAAGCCCAGCTGGTAGGCGCGCTCGGTGTGTGTCTCCTCCTCCCGCCGCCAAAGGCCGCCCTCCGTTTGCGTAAACAGCGTGATTTCCTGATGCAGGAGAGGCTTTTCCCAAGAGCAGCGCCAGACGCAATACACGCCCCCGGCGTCCGACATGAACACCATGCCGTCCCGCGCCGCCAACGCTTCGGGCGCGAGCAAGTCGAAGATAAACGCGCCGCCAGACTCCAAAAACAGCCGCACACGGCTGAGGGTTTGCCTGAACCGTTTTTCGTCGGTGAGATAGTTCAGCGCGTCGAAGGTGCAGAAAACCGCCTCGACCGTGCCGTATAAATCCAGCTTCGCCATATCCTGCTGTAAAAACAGCGGCGGGCCGCCGCAGGCCATGTCCGGGGCAGACGGTGCGCGGCTTTCGGACAAAGCCCCCGCTCTTGTGTCAAACTTATTTCTCGCCGCCGCAAGCATTTCGGGGGAAGCGTCAACAGCCACGACGTCACAGCCGCGCTCGCACAGTTCCAGCGCCAGCCTCCCCGTGCCGCAGGCGAGGTCCAGCACGCGCTTGGGCTCGCCCGCCAGCGAGAGCAGATGACCGGCGTACGCGCCGTAATCCATATCCCGCATCAGCGCGTCGTAGTGGGCGGCGAGATGTTCGTAAGGCATGGCTTGTCTCCTTTTATGATTGATGCGCGGTTACGCGGTGTACGAAAGGACCTCGCGGGCGGAGCCTTTTTTCAGGACGAGGAGAACCGGGCCTTGGACAAACCGTGTTTCGCCCCCGCTGTTTTTCAGCATGACAAACCGGCCGCACAATATCCTGTCATCCTGTCTGGTCATATTCATCGGGTCGTATCCGCATATGGTGAAGTCCCCGGTTACCGTTTCCTTGCGCGCGTCTGAAAACGCCTCGAATTTCCGGCTTTTTTCTTGCGTGTGCTTTTCGATTTCCGCGTTGAATGCGTTCCGCTCAAAGCGCGCCGCGGGCTTTTCTTCCCGCGCATCCCCCGCGATTATGCTGAACAGAGGGACGTCCGTCCCGCCGACAGCATGGTAAAAGTCTATGCCCGCCTTCCGCAGCAGGACGCAGAACACCGCGCCCGAATAATACAGCATCCTCCTGATTTCAAAAAACCGGCTGTCAAGCGTTTGCAGGCTCTCAATGTATTTGCCTAGTCTCTGCCTGTATTTTCCCTCCGATATTTGCTTGAGCGCCATGCTTCCGGCGTATTCCGCCATCCCTTCAAACGTTTCCGTCAGATATTCCTGCCCGATGATGCCACCAATCAGCTTTTCCCTGTATTTGCGCGCGGAGATGAATTTTTGCAGCAAAGCCTTTTTGGTTTCCGCGTCTTCGGATAAAGCCGCTTCCGCCAGAAGCAGGTTTTCGCTGTGCTTGACCTCGTAGTTTTCCGCGTGATGGGGATATCCGAGCAACACCAAATCGTCCGGGGTTCGGCGCTCCCCGCTTTGTCCCTGAAAAGCATGGAACATTTCATGCGCCAAATCGGCGGCCAGCAGCTCCGGGTCTTCGACAAGAGGGTCTTCCACCTGCCAAATGGCCAGCGGCTCGCCGTCGTATTCAATGCTTGTGTTTCCTAAAAAGCGGCGGTCATAGGGGATGGCCGCGTCTTTGAGGAAAACCCCGTTTTCATTGAACAAGGCAAAGCCGCATGGCGAAAACCCCGGCCATATCTCATTAAAATCCACATCGCGCAGAATTTCATCGACCTTCAGATATAGCGCCCGCAATGTCCTCACTCCCCTTTTCCCGCCAGCATGGCGGCTTGGTCGGCCGCGGCGAGGGTGCCGATCAGTTCGTCCAAGTCGCCGTCCATGACGGCTTGGATTTTGTAGAGCGTGAGGTTGACGCGGTGGTCGGTGACGCGGCCTTGGGGGAAATTATAGGTGCGAACGCGTTCGCTGCGGTCGCCGCTGCCGACTTGGCTGCGCCGCTCGCTGCCCCGTGCCTCGTCCAGCTCCCGCTGTTTTTTCTCGTAGAGCTTCGCCCGCAGCACCTTCATGGCTTTGTCCTTGTTTTTGTGCTGGCTGCGCTCGTCCTGACACTCCACGACAATGCCGGTGGGCTTATGCACGATGCGGATGGCGCTCTCGGTCTTGTTGACGTGCTGTCCGCCCGCGCCGCCGGCGCGGCAGGTGACGATATCGAGGTCGTCCGGGTTGATGTCCACGTCCACCTCCTCCGCTTCGGGCAGCACCGCCACCGTCGCGGCGCTGGTGTGGATGCGTCCCTGCGATTCGGTGTCCGGTACGCGCTGGACGCGGTGCGCCCCCGATTCGTATTTCAGGCGCGAGTAGGCGCCCTCGCCGGATATCTGCGCTTGAAGCTCTTTAATGCCGCCCAGCTCGGTTTCGTTGGAGGAGAGGATTTCAAATTTCCAGCGCTGCCGTTCGGCGTACATCGAATACATCCGCCACAACGCCGCGGCGAACAGCGCGGCTTCCTCGCCGCCCACGCCGCCGCGTATCTCGATGATGACGTTTTTCTGATTATTCGGGTCGCGGGGCAGCAGCAGTTTTTTCAGTTCCTCCAAAAGCCGCCCCTTTTCCTCCGCCAGCGCCCCGCACTCCTCATACGCCAGCGTCCGCACCTCCGGGTCCTCGTCTTCCAGCAGGGCGCGGGCTTCCGTCTCCTGTTCCTCGGCTTGGATGAACTGCCGGTAGGCTTCGGCCACCGGCGCGATTTCCTTCTGCTCTCGCAGCAGAGCGGTCATTTTGTCCGAATCGGTATAGACCTCGGGTTGCGCCAGCGCCTCCTCGATTTCTGAGAAACGCTGATGGATTTCTTTGAGCTTTTCTAACATTTCCTTGCTCCTAACCCGCTCAATCCGCGCTTGCTTTGCGGCGTCGGTTTTTTGAGTCTGCTGATGGGCGGACGGCGGACGGGCGCTTCGCGTCTCCGCAGAGCCGCCGTCTGTCTTTGACAGTCCCCGCCATTCGCGGTATTCGGCGTATGTGCCGTGAAAATCTTTCAGCTCCCCGTCGTCAAGTACCCATATCCGCGTGGCGAAACGCGCCGTGAAATAGCGGTCGTGGGAGATAAACAGCAAGGTTTGGTCGAACGCCTCCACCGCTTCCTCAATCCATTCGCGCGACTGAATGTCAAGATGGTTGGTCGGCTCGTCCAGTAGGAGGAAATTGGACTCCTTTTTCATCAGCAGGCAGAGCGCCAGACGGCTCCTCTCCCCGCCCGATAAGACGTCCACCGTCTTAAAGACGTCCTCGCCCCGGAAATGAAACCCGCCCAGCCGGTTGCGCGCCTCCTGCGGCGCAAACCCCGCGTAGAGCATGGTGTCATACAGCGTCCGCTCCGGCCGGTCAAAGGAGACCGACTGCGGCAGAACCGCCATTTGCACGGAGGGGCCGGTCTTCACCGTCCCGCCGTCGGGGGTCAGCTCGCCCGTCAGCAGCTTCAGCAGGGTCGTCTTGCCCGCGCCGTTGGCGCCCAGCAGGGCGATACGGTCGCCGGGGCTGACGGACAGTGTGACCGGGCGCAAGATGGTGTGTCCGTTGAAACGCTTGCCGATGCCCTCGGCGCGCAAAACGTCGTCGGCACGGAGAGGTTTGGAATGGAATTTTTGCCGAAGCTCCGCCTGCTTTTTGGGCTTTTCCGTAACCGGGACACGCTCGGCGCGTTTTTCAATGGCGAACGCCCGGCGGTGCAGTTTATCGTTTTTACCCGCGTAATCGTGCATCCGCCGCGCTGTGTCCAGCAGGCGCTTGTATTCGCGCTGTTCGCGCTCATACCGCTCCTCCGCCTCGGCGGTCCGCCGCGCCTTTTCCTCGGCGTAGAAGCTATAGCTGCCGGGATAATCCTCCGATTTGCCGTCCTCCAGCTCAATGACGCGGGTGACGGCGGCGTCAAGAAAAAAGCGGTCATGGGAGATGAGGATGGCCGTGCCCTTGTACCCGGAAAGAAAGCTCTCCAACCATTCGGCGGAGGCGACGTCAAGATGGTTAGTCGGCTCGTCGAGGAGCAGGATTTCGGATTGCTCCAGCAACAGCCGAGCTAGGTTGATGCGTGTCTTTTCCCCGCCGGATAGGGCGCGGAACGGGCGGGCGTATAAATCGTCCCCGATTTTCAGCCCCTGCCGCACACGGGCAAGCCGGACGTCTGTCTCATACCCTCCGGCGTCCTCGTAGCGGTGCGCGAGTTCGCCGTATTCACGCCCGCCCGCCAATCCGCCGCTCTCCAGCTCCGACATCCGCCGCTCCATCACCCGGAAAGGCTCAAACGCCTCTAAAATGACGTCTCCCGCCGTAAAGCGGGCGGGTACATCGGGGATTTGGCTCAGAACGCCCGCTTTTTTTGACAACCAAAAGCTACCGCTGTCAGGGGATTCCTCCCCCGACAGCAACCGAAAGAGCGTCGTCTTGCCCGCGCCGTTGGCGCCAATCAGCCCGACGTGTTCACCCGCTTGGACTGTAAACGATATGCCGGTCAAAACGG
This sequence comes from Oscillospiraceae bacterium, assembly GCA_009782215.1. GTDB lineage: Bacteria > Bacillota > Clostridia > Oscillospirales > UBA929 > UBA929. The sequence continues at coordinate 45,515 of WRKO01000020.1, forward strand.
GCTTATCGCCGTAATATTTAACCAGATTTTGTACAGATATATCAATCATATGGTTCCCCGCAGGGACACCATATCCGGTGTCCCTACTCCGTCCTCTTTTTTCCGATAAAGAACAGCGCCATGCAGCCCGGGCCGACATGCGTTCCGATGGCCGCCGCCAACGGGTTGATGATGGCTTCTTTGACGTTGTAGTGCTTTTTGACCTCCGCCAGAACAAAATTCGCCTCTTCCTCGCAGTCGCCGTGGCAGATGGCGATGGCGTCAAGGTCTTTTTCATCGCAATACTGCTTCATCTCGTCCACCAAGGCCAGCAGCGAGGCCTTGCGCCCGCGAATTTTGCCGTGATTGAGGAGCTTGCCGTCGATGTCAACGTGCAGCAAGGGCTTCATGCCCAGCACGGTGCCCATAACGGCCTTCGCCCTCGAAACGCGCCCCCCCCGGAACAGGAACATTAAATCGTCTACCGTGAAGCGGTGGTGGATGGTGAACATATTGGTCTCAATCCACTTGCAGAGCGCGTCATAATCCAGTCCCGCGTCGCGCTGCCTGACCGTTTCGTGGACGAGCAGTCCCAGTCCCAGCGAAACGGCGCTGGTTTGCGGGGTGAATATCTTTCTGTCTGGATATTTCGCCAAAAGCTCGTCGCGCGCGCGAACCGCGCCTTCGTGCGACCCGCTCACGCCCGCCGTCAAGCCTAAGTACACGATGTCCAGACCTTCTTTCAGGAACGGCTCAAACGCCTCGACGAATTGAAACTCCGTGAACTGTGACGTTTGAAACACCACACCGTCGCGCATCTTCTGGTAAAAGGTCTTTGAATCCATTGACCCGTTGTCGATATACACGTCGTTTTCTCCCATAGACACCTGCATAGGGACAAACTGCACATCATTTTCCTTGTAGTAGCGCCACGGCAAATCGGCGCTGGAATCGGTAAACAGGACATAACTCATTTGACTTGTCTCCTTTCTCGTTTGGACCGTGTTTCAAAACAGGATATCATAGCTCCGCTATGATATCTTTCAAAATATACCGTCCGCTTGCGGATAGTATATCACATTCGGAACGGAGGCGCAATCACAATCTGAAATTTGAGTTCCTCCGGGTTTTTTCTTTAGGTGCGCGTTTGTCCGCTCCCGGGGGTTGACAGCCTCTTGCTTTTGTGGTATGATATCTGTTGTCCGCAAGTGCGCGGGCGGGTTCACCGTGAGAATGGCGTCCTGAAAACAGAATATTTTCCTCTGATGTGGGGGTATAGCTCAGCTGGGAGAGCGAGCTGGTCGGAAAACACCCCCGAAACGGACACCCGGACGAATGGCAACCCCGCCGCATGAATGGCACACTAAAATTGAATAATTTCCTCTAATGTGGGGGTATAGCTCAGCTGGGAGAGCGCTTGAATGGCATTCAAGAGGTCAGCGGTTCGATCCCGCTTATCTCCACCA
>WRKO01000021.1 GCA_009782215.1 Oscillospiraceae bacterium
ATTGTTGGACTATCAGCAATAGCGCAACAAATAAAGCAATGGGGCGTATTCATTTTAATTCTTTTGAAAACAACAACACATCTGCTAACATTGGTTTCTTTTTAGGTAGGGAACATTGGGGTAAAGGGATCATGTCAATGTGTATTTCACCTGTGGTTGAGTTTGGATTTAACACTTTGAAGTTGGAAAGAATTTACACAACAGTTGAGCCAAATAACATAGGGTCATGGAAAGCTCTTGAAAAGAACGGTTTTTTAAGGGAAGGTCTATTACGGCATTGTTTTGTGTTGCCCGATGGCTTGCATGATTGCTATATTTACTCACGGCTATATACAGATTGATATGCCTAGTATGGCTGTTGATAGGGATATATTCCATTCCCCTCCAAGGAGGGAAATCTTATTCTGCAACGGCAGAAAACTGTTTGTACGACAAATAGGACGCTTGCCACAGCCGCAATGCAGATAATGCTTATTTTGTAATCCACTCAATGGGGTCGCCTAGCTCTATTGTTCCGGGACCCACTCCCGTTCCTATTACTGTTCCTCCGGGACCATATATTAGTCCTTCTCCTGTTTCCGGATTGGTAGGTTGGTCGATTTGATACAAATATCCCGTCTTTCCGTATCTGCCGAGTTTGCTTTGGTCATAACGGTCACTATCCATGCAAATGCTGACGGCTTTGAGCGCAACCGTCATATCATGGCTCCCTTTGCAAAATTCATGTTCCCACAAAAACTCACATTCGATATTAAGAAAACACTCTTTAATTCGTGGTGCATTAACTGCAACAGCTCTTTCTGCTGTTAGACCGGCAGCGGTAATTTCATCAGTTTCAAACTCATTATTACCAATCGTTTTTGCGCAACGGCCATATACATCATTTGAGGGGAAATTCAGCACACAAACGCCGGTTTCTTTTAGTGATTGATACATATGCCCGTCTTTATTGACTTTGCTCATAATACAGATAAAGTCATCTGTTCCGCCTCCTACAAAAGTCGACCAAGATTGCAGGCAGGCGTTTTCTTTTCCGTTAGATTTCCAACCTGTGACAACGAATACTAACGAGGGCATGGCTGTCACAAAATCATACCATGAAAAACCACCGACAGCTTCGCAGTATTGTTCAGAAATTGTTTCTGGTCTTATAGAGAAATCCTTTTTCATAATACTATACTCTCCTAATATTTTTAGATTTTGGTTCTCGTTATTCTACTATTCTACAACAACAAACACGACAACAGTATGTCTTGTTTGTTTGCCGTAGTTTATATAAATTTTCTACGTTAGGCAACATCATACCGCTGACCGGCGTTTACCACGCGTTTCTCCTGTTGTATTCGTTCCAAACGGTTTCAAACCAGCCACCGCCTTCGGGCAGGGGGCGGATTTGTTCCGCCCGGGAGACGAGGTTCTGTGTAATGACGACCGTATCCGCCGCGCTTTCGGACGTTTTCGGGCTCCCCTCCACGAGGCAGGAGCCTCTGGAGCCGTATTCCTCCGCCGCGAACAGCATGGCGGACAGGACGGCGGCCTGCGCGGTCAGCGTGTCGAAGCACTTATATATCTGAGGCAGCTCACTTTGCGAGCGTACGGCGGCCTTTTGCCAAAACGTATCCCTCACCGCGGACACATCCTCATACAGCGCTTTCATTTGCGCAGGCTCCCGCCGGAACGCCGCGTATTGGCTCATCAGGCGGCGGGTACGGTCAAGAATTCCGTCCGCGTCGAAGGCGCCGCCCTGCAGGACAGCCGTTATTTCAGCGGAGACTTGCTTTGCCGGAGCGTTTTTCTTTCGCGCTATATGCTCCGCCGCCCGCATAGACCCCACCTGCGTCGAATTGAGCGCGCTGCCACCGGGACGGTACACGCCGAACGTCCCCGCGGCTTCACCAACCGCGTATAAGCCCTTTACCGAGCTTTCCCAGTTGACGTCCACCGCGACGCCGCCGTTGCAGTGCTGCGCGCATACGGCGATTTCCAACGGCTCTCCGTAAAGGTTGATGCCGTTGTCTCTGTATAGCTTGACCGCCTGAGAGTTCATTTTCTCCAGTCTTTCTATCGGTGTACCGAATGCCGCGTCCGAGTTCGTCAGATAGTCACGCGCCTCATTTGAAAGCGTGTCAAGCCGGTAGTCTGTCGGATTGAAGCGGAAATCCATGTACACCCGATGGCCGCGGAGGGTCTCCTCATGCACGAACAGATCCACGCGTGAAGACCCCTTCGCTTTGCGGACGTCAAACGGCCATTGATACCCCTTTAGAAAGCCCATATTCAGCGCTTCCGCGGGGGAGGAAAAGCGCTCCGGCAAAAACTCCCGCTCCGTCCCATCGGGGGCGGCGGACATATACTTGGGCAGAACTTGCTGGTATGTACCTGATACGTTCCAACGGAACTTCGTGCTGGCCAGACCGTACTGCCATTCGCAGAGGTTTGCCGTAGCCGCGCCCGCGTTGACAGCCAGCCCCAAGGCACCCGTCTGGCTTTCGGGATAGACCGAGTCCCGATAGATTCCCGCCGGGCCGCCGGTTGCCAATACCACATGGTTGCAGGCGAAAACACGGTGCTCCCCGGTGATTGTATCCAAAGCCAAAACACCCGTTATCGCATGATTCTCTGTCAGAAGCCGGACGGCCTGTGTATTTTCAAAGACGGGGACGCCCTTTGCGCGCACAGACCGCTCCAGCGCTTCCGTCATCAGCTTTGAGGTGAGCGGCCCGCAGGAGGTCGCTCGCTGTCGGGGGTCGTGGTCAGTCTTGTACCCTACATATTCGCCGTATGCGTTTGTGGGAAACGGAACGCCTAAAAGGACGAGCTTCATGAACGCCTTGACGCTGCAAGCGGCCTCAATTAGAGCTGTATCTCCATGTACGCCCCCGCCGGAAAACAGCGTTTCCGCCATTTCCCGGACACTGTCGCCCTCGCCGGAGGCAAGAGACAGTTTATAATAGGTCTGCTTGTCGCTGCCCGTGTTGCGTGAAGTCCCCATTTGCACACCCTCAGTCAGGATTGCAACATCACGCCCCAAATCATACAGCCAATCGGCCGCGTTGTATCCCGAACACCCGGTGCCGATGACCAACGTATCATAAAACCGTTCGGATGTGAGCAGCATTATTCGCTGTACCGCGCTGTAAGCGACCGCAAAAATCCAGCGGCGGCGAGGATGTCGTCCTCCGGGTTTGCGCCCGTTTCGCGCTCAATGGTGAGGAAACCATTGAACCCGGCCTTCTCCAGAGCGTCCAGATAACGGGGGAAATCTACGTCGCCCTCCCCCAGCGGTGTTTCGAGAAAATACTCCTCCAACCGCAAATCCCCGATGCCGTCCTCGGCAAAAAAGCCGTATATCACTTCGGGGTCGGTTTTCTTGAGCATTCGCCCATCCTTGGCGTGGGTATGGATGATATATGGCGCAAGAATCTTTACGGCTTTGGCAGGGTCTTCCCCAATGACCATCACCAGATTGGCCGGGTCGAAGTTGACGCCCATGCCTCCACCGCAGTCAAGGGAGTCTATAAAACCGCGTAAAACGGCCGCCGGTTCGGGCCCTGTTTCCACCGCGAAGGAAACGCCCGCGGCTTTGGCGTATAACCCCAGCTCACGGCAGGCCGCCGCCATGACCGCCCGGCGCGAATGCTCGGGATTAGACGGCACAACGCCGATGTGCGTGGTGACGACGGCACACTCCAAGTCCAGAGCAAGGTCTATAATCGCCTTTGAGCGTTTGATTTTATGCGGATTGTCGTCTTCCCGCTCAAAGCCGTACCCGCCCAAATCGCCGCAAATCGCCGACATGACCAACCCCTGTGAGCGAATGAACGCCAACAGCTCACGGCGGCGCTCACGGGACAGGTTTTCCGGGGCCGCTTCACCGGAGGCGGCGTAAATTTGTATACCCTCCGCGCCGATTTCACGCGCTTTGACAATGCCTTCCCTCAAGGGCAAACGGAACGAATCGACCAAAACACCGATTTGAAAACGGTTCATAACGCCCCTCCCAACACGATTTCCCTGCGCTGTTCGGCGGAATCATAAATCGCCTGCATCATTTGCGCGGTGATGATGACGGTGTCGATATGGGACGCGAGCTTTTCTCCCGTCCTTATACAGCGGATAAATGCGTCTATCTCATTCTGGAAGGAATCCCGGCTTTTGATTTCGGGCTTGTATGCCGCCAGCGCGCCGTGTTCGGCGGTGTATACCGTGAAATCCTGACCGTATATCAGACGTATCCCGGCTTTGTCCCCGATAAAGTCAATATACTGTTCCTCCACACCGATATTCTCCGCCCACGCGCCGTTGACTGTGATAACGGGGCCGGATGTGCGGATGAACGCGGTCACCGAGTCGTCCACGTCGTAAATGCCGGAATGATCCGGCGGCCCGGCCCACATGTCCTTGTAAACGTAATTCTTGATATCCCTGCCCAGCTTGCAAAAGGTTTCGCCGGATACGGTGCGCACCTCCGGGTCGCTGCAACAGTACATGACGATGTCCAGATAATGCACGCCCCAGTCAATCAGCGTCCCGCCTCCCGCGATGGCTTTGGTGGTAAACGCGCCGCCGAGCCCGGGAATGGAGCGGTGTGCCCGGAAGCTGGCATAGACGCGGTACACATCGCCCAGCTTGCCGCTGTCAATATATTTCTTGATGAGGTTGACGTTGTCGTTGAATCGGTTGACGACGCCGATGACGAGGGTTTTGCCTGTCTCATGCTGAACCTTTTGCATCTCCAAGGCTTCGGCATAGGTGCGGGCCGCGGGCTTTTCGCACAGGACATGCTTGCCCGCCCGCATGGCGTCGATGGCGATGGAGGCGTGCGCGTTGTTGGGCGTGCAAATCGAAACGGCCGTTACCTCCCCGTCTGCTAAAACGTCGCGGTAATCGGTGACGGCGGCGCCGCAGCCGTATTTCTCCGCCGCCGCCTTTGCCCGCTCAGGGCGAATATCACAGAAATACTTGATTTCGACCTCCGGGTTTTTGAGGTAAGAAGGGATATGCGCCGCATTGGCGATAGCCCCGCATCCGATAATCGCAATTTTCATAAAATAACCCCCTATGATACTTTTATCCACTCGCCGGGCGACGCCGACGCTTTAATGGCGGCTTCCCGCAGCGCGATAGCGGCGACGGTCTCCTCATGGGGAACTTTAACCTCCCGCGTGCGGAAAAACTCTGACATATCGTTGATGAAGCCTTTGTAGCAATCCGATTCCACCGTAATAATTTTTGTCGTGCCGTCGGTCAAATCCACAGCCATCCCAAACGGGCACTCCCAACCGTGATGGCTGACGGCCGCCCTGCGCCCGTCTTTGTATTCGCAGATATAAGACGGCCATTTGCCGACGCCTGTATACTGTACCCGTACAAAATCCGGCCCCATCAGCGCGACGACCGGCTCGAGCTGATGGATGCTATAGGCGTCAATCGGCCCCGGCCCCCGGCTTGTGATGTTTTCCACCCGTTTGCGGTCAATATCACGGAACTCCTCCGCGTAGCGCAGGGCGGAGGATGAATAGCAGGGCGTGTTGTGGGCGTCTCCGAGCGCGAAAATCCGCTCAGCCTCCGCTTTCGTTTCGGCGAAGGTTTTGTCTACATAGACCGGCTTTCCGCTTTGCATAGGCAAGCGGCACAATTCCCCGTGCTGTTCGGGGTTGTCGGGAGAGAGGACGATGATGCCGTCGCTCTTTTCAATCAGGGCTTCCATGGAGCCAAGCTGCCGGATGCCGTAAGCCCCGCACCACTGCTCCGTAGTCATGCCGCCTTCGGGGGCGTCGATTTTCGCGTAGGCATAAGCCACCTGAAGCTCTCCGCCTGTTGCTTCCTTAATCCATTTGGGGTAGTTGTTGGCATGGTATTCGTCTAAGTAATAATCAATGAAGCCCAGCTTCATGTATAATCCCTCTCTTCATCCATGATATCTGCCAGCTTGTGTATCGGCGTTATGCTCTGCTTGCGCCTGTATTCATCCGTTGACATACCCAAATGGCGGCGCAGCATTTTGCCGAGATAATTGCCGCTGGCAACCCCCACTACGGACGCAATTTCATCAAGGGAACGATTGCTGCTCAATAACAGGGTGATGGCGTGTTTCAGGCGCGTCCTGATGAGGTATTGACCCGGCGGCATACCTATCTGCCGCGAAAAAGTGCGAATCAGGTGCGCTTTGCTTACTTTCAGCTCACAGGCAAGCGCTTCAATGTCAAGCCTGCTGTATTCGCTCCTGATGATTTCCAGCGCCCGCCTTACGAGAGCCGGATAGGTTTCGGGAATGATGTCCAGCGACACCCTGTAAAACTCCATGATGAACAGGTATGCCAAATAGGAAGCCTCAAACACATCCTTTACTTTTCGCTGCTTAATCCTTTTGTACATGTCTTCCAGCAACTGAATCAAGCGGGAGGATTCGGCAATATCCAAGACATGGCCTATACTGCCGATGATTTTTTGAAACAGATGTCTCGCCCACTCCCCCCTCAATATGATATAGAGTATTTCCCATTTCTCATCCCGGCTGTCCAGATAATACTCGTGATTGCTCGGAATGATGACCGCAAACGCCTGCCCCGGATTGATTTTCGTGACTGTCTTGCCTATCCGCAGGGTGCCTGTTCCCGAAATCGTATACTGGAATACATAGGTGTTGATATCGCCTCTGGTCAGCCCGTTCCACGGGTTTTCAGCCGCGGGGATGAACCCCCTGCCGATACGTTCTATTTGAAGGTACTCGGAAAGATAATCTCCGTCTACATAGTATGACAGACGGTGAAAGCTATTCGTAGGCGCGTCGTGTATCATTTTATTACCCCGATAAATCAATATTTGAACCTTGAATCCTTTGACGCACAATGATAATATATCATTATCACCAACAATAAGTCAAGTCTGTTTTCTTCATTGTACAAAAAAACGGGGCAGCAGCACTTTGAGAGGCTATTTATTTACCCGCGAATAAAGCCCGGATTCTTAGATACGGAGGCATATCATGTACATTGGTCTGGTTTCGGTTACTTTCAGGCATCTCTCTCCCCGAGGGATTGTCGAGCTTGTTCAACAGGCCGGCTTAGACGGGATTGAATGGGGCGCGGACGTTCATTGCCCGCCGGGGCAATTAGAGACAGCGCGGGAAATCGCCGCCCTCATGGCGGAACACGGGCTGATGACCCTATCATACGGCTCTTATTACCAAACCGGCACATTTGACCCGTTTGATTCTTTGCTTGATACGGCGGAGATTCTTGGTACAAGCAACATCCGTGTGTGGGCGGGGTCGGTCGCAAGCGCTTTAGCGACAGCGGAGAATTGGCGTTGCGCGGTAGAGGATTCACAGCGGATTGCGGGTTTGGCGGCGGAACGCGGCATATCCGTTTCCTTTGAATACCACTGCGATACGCTCACTGACAGTATTGGTACGACGGAACGCCTGCTTGCCGAAACAAACAGAGATAATGTGTTTTCATACTGGCAGCCGCCGGCGGGTTTGTCTCTTGGAGACAATATAACCGCGATTCAAAGGCTGATTAAACTCAAAAAATTGAAAAGCCTGCATGTCTCTTCATTCGACGGGACGGAGCGTGTACCGCTTGAAGCCAACGGAGAGGCTTGGGCATTGTACATCAAAGAAGCGTCGTCTGCCAATCCGTCGCTTCTTCTCGAATTTGTAAAGGACGACAATCCCGGGCAGATGCTGAGAGACGCCGCGTTTTTGAGGTCGCTGATATGCCGCTGAAAATTTGTGTCATAGGCTGCGGCTGGATGGCGGAGACCGGACATGGCCCCGGCTGCCGCAGGTATGCCGCCGAATATCCCGATACCGAGCTGACGGCTTGCTGTGACATTGATTCTAATCGCGCCGGGGCCTTTCAGCGGAAATTTGGGTTTTTGCGAAATTATACTGATTACCGTGAAATGTTGATTGCCGAGAAGCCCGACGCCGTTTGTCTGTTGGTCAATGAAGCGTATATCTGCCCGATTTCGATGGAGATATTCGCGCTGGGGATTCCTTTGCTGCTTGAAAAGCCACCCGGACTCAACATGGCGGAGACCTCGCGCATGGCGGAAGCCGCCGCGCGGTATAACGTACCACATGCCGTCGCGTTCAATCGCCGTTCGGCGCCCGTCGTCAATATGCTGCGCAGAGAGCTTGCCGGCTTATCGGATATACAGCGTTTTTATTATGAAATGCTGCGTATAGACCGGCGCGACCGTGATTTTACGGCGACAGCCATCCACGGCATTGACGCCTTGCGCTATATTGCCAACGCGGACTACCGGCACATTGACTTCACATATCAGGAACTACCCGGACTTGGTGAGGGAGTCTGTAATATCGCGTTAGAAGCCCGCCTGACAAACGGCGCAACAGCCGGTTTGCTTTTTGCGCCAGTCGGCGGCATCGTTTGTGAACGCGGTCAGGTCATATCGCATACTCGTCATATTGAGTTCGCCATGCCGATTCCAACCGCGGCCGACGGGCTCGTGCGCCGTTATGAGAACGGCTCACTTGCGCGGGAGACGCGCGAAAACGGAGAGCTTTACATAGCGCAGGGCTTTTATGAGGAAAACCGCGCGTTTTTTGAAGACGTCCGCGCGGGACGTTCCCCGGCACACACGCTGGAAACGGCACTGCAATCTGTCGCGGTCGCCGATTGTATCCGCACACGCAAGGCTGTGTATAACGGTTAAGTCACAAGAAGACCTTCATGGGCAGACGCTCAAATTTCGTGCCTTTTGCCATATGAGCGGGGAACCAAAGCGCACATAATCCGAACACTTAGCCGGTTGCCGGGAGGCGGCCGGGGGGTGATTCGGATTTTTGCCTGTTATATGGAACAAACGCAAATTTCTGCCGTCTAACAGATATCGCGGTATGTCATGTTCTCCGGCGGGGCGGCGTTGTTAAGAATTTGTTAAGACATTGTTTCCGGTTTGTTATTGCCATATCCGCGGCAAGCGTGTATAGTACTATATAGGGCTGTTTATTGAAACAGAAGGGAGCTTTTTATGGAGAATTCTACCACTATTTTGCCTTTGGAGACGGAGCAAGCCGCGGAAGCGGCGGTTATACCCGAACCGCAGAGACCTCCCATGCCCGTGAAACGCCGCCGTCCGGGACGGCGCAAGAGAATCCTTAAACGGATTTTAGGCACCTTAATCGGTCTCGGTATCGCAGGCGGCATGACATGGCTTACATATATCGTTTTCTTCGCCCCGACGCCGGAATTCCCCCTCACCGGCAGAATTGAGGTCTGGGACGGCTCCGACAGCAAGCCGGCGGATATCAAAACCACCATCACCGGCTACGGCTTCCTTATGCCCGAACAAAGCGAGACGATTTTCGTCCCCAACCCGGACAGGCCTGTGGAAGGCGCGGTGCTGCAAAGCAATGTATGGTACGGGATGCCGGTGATGGAGGGCGACGTGCTGGTCGTTCTTGATTCCTCCTCGATTGACAAGGCCGTGGAAGAATTTCAGAAGCAGATTGACACTGTGGAGAACGACATCTCGAAGATTGAAGACAATATCTCAAAGGTTTCAGGCGACATCGCGAAAGTCCACGCGGATATCGACAAGGCCTATGACGCTTGGCGGGCAGACAACGCCGAGCAGCTTGCCCTGCAGCAGTCGTCGCGGCTTCACGCGCCCTTTTCGGGACGTTTCGAGCGCAACGAGTCGCTGCCGCCGCTGATGCTGGGCAGCAATATCAGCGAGGGAAGCTACATCGGCCGCCTGATTGATGATTCGCGGATGGTTCTCACCCTCTTTTTCTCCCACATCTACTCAGATGATATAGCTATGGGCCAGAGCTGCGAGGTATCCGTCCCGAGCGCGATGACCACGGTCAGCGGGCTGGTCACCGGCATCGAACGGATACGCCGTTTGGGTTCGGACACCTTGGAGGTTGAGATTACCGTGGTCAACCCCGGTGTGCTGACGTCCGGCACCACCGCCACCGCATCGATGCAGACGGCGGACGGCGAGCCCATCCTTCCCGTGGCGGCGGGCGCGCTGCAATCGTTCAGAGAGGTGGAGCTCAGCGTCAGGGCCAGCGGACGGCTCGCCCTGCTCAATCTCCGCAATTACAATGAATACAGTCAGGACGATTTGCTGCTGGAAGTAGACTTTGTGCCGGATACCCGCGGCGACGAGACCCTAAAACAGACCCTTGAAAACCTTGAAAACCAAATCGCCGGGTATCGGGAGCAAATCTCCGGGTTCCAAGACCAAATCGGGGACAAGAGGCGGGAGATTCTTGAATTGCTGGAAGATATCGACAACGAGTATCTGAAAATGGACAACCTGATTATCCGCTCCCCCATTTCCGGGACGGTGATGAACTGGGTTGACCTCTGGCCGGGGATGACCCTCTCCCCGAACAACCCGGTTGAAATCAACATTGCGCAGATGGAAACGCTCACCATGCGGGGCGAAATATATCAAAGCGACATCCAAAAGGTGCAGGTCGGCATGGACGTTTCCGTTGAGGCGTATGTCTGGGGCGACTGGACGGCCATCCCCGGCACCCTGACCCATATCGACCGCAACGCCACCCAGCAGGGCGGCGGCGCGTATTTCCCCGTGACCATCTCGGTAGACAACTCAATGGGGCAGCTTATGGAGGGGACGGGCGCCAACTTCAACATCGTTCTCGAAATCTCGGTAAACCCGATTGTGGTGCCGAATGACGCGGTGAAGCCGGTTGGACGGAACACTTATGTGTTCGTTAAGCCGCCCGACGGCAACGCGCCCGATAACGCCGTTGAGTTGCAGGAAGGCGTTGTGCCGCACGGGTTCTTTGCCGTGCGGGTGGAATGCGGCATCCAGAGCGCGCGGTATATTGAGATTACCGAGGGCTTGAGGCCGGAGTGGGACAACTGGGAGGTCTATACCCGCATGACCACCGTCATGCCCTCCCCCGCCCCCAGCTTTGACTTCGACCCCGGCACCGACGACCCCGACCTCCTTGACTGGTATGACAAGGGGTATCAGAAAGGGCTGGAAGACGCGGCGAACACCTCGCCGGAGCCGGAAGACCCCTTCGACCCGTGGGCGCCCGCAGCTCCGTGGGATCCCGGCGTTGATATCTGGCCCGAGGGCGAGGACTGGACGGTGGACGATGGTTGGCCCGGAGACGACGGTTGGACGGGGGATGACGGCTGGGCAGTAGACGACGCGCAGATTATAGACGGCGGCATGGCGATTATTGGCGGGGACAGCGTTTCCGACGGGGACGTGATTACCGTCCAGCCCGCGCCGATGCCGGGTGGTGGCAAACGATGAGCGGGGCTGCTCACGGCGCTTTGATTGAGCTGTTCAATATCTATAAAATCTACAACGAGGGCTTTGAGAGCGAGGTGCGCGCCCTCGACGGCGTGTCCCTGTCTATATCGCAGGGCGAGTATGTCGCCATTGTCGGCGCGTCCGGCTCCGGCAAATCCACCATGATGAACATTTTGGGCTGTCTTGATATCCCCACCTACGGGGAGTATACGCTGAACGGGCAGAACGTCGCGGATTTGTATGACGACGAGCTGGCGCGCGTCCGCAACCGCCAGATTGGGTTTATCTTTCAGGGGTTTAACCTCCTGAGCGGGCTGACGGCGATCGAAAATGTGGAGCTTCCGCTCATTTACCAAGGCGTCCACGGAGCCAAGCGCCAGCAGATGGCGATGGACGCGCTTGACCGCGTGGGGCTGTTTGACAGGATGGATCATAAGCCGGGGCAGATGTCTGGAGGTCAGCAGCAGCGCGTGGCCATTGCCAGAGCGCTGGCAACCAACCCGAACATCATCTTAGCCGACGAGCCGACCGGCAACCTTGATTCCCGCACAGGCGAGCATGTCATCCAAATCCTCGCCGGACTCAACGCCACCGGCACCACCATCGTACTGATTACCCATGACCCGGCGGTTTCGCAGATGGCAAAGCGCAGGGTTCGGATTAAAGACGGGCGGATTGTGGAGGACACCGGGCTTTCCGACGGCAGGGGCGCTTTGACGGCGGGGGGTGGCTTGGCATGAAGTTTTGGCAGTCCGTGCGTATGGCCTTTCAAACGCTTTTATCCAAAAAGGGGCGAAGCTTCCTCACCATGCTCGGCACCACCATCGGCGTCACGGCGGTCATCGCGCTGGTCAGCGTCACCAAGGCGCAAAACGCCGCCAACATAGACTTATGGCGAAAGCTCAGCGACGGTATGGTGGAGGTATATTTCTACAGCTATGAATGGATGGCGGGCGCCACGCCCAACACGGTCATCGCGCGGGAGCTGAGCGCCTATATCAACAGCGACCTTGCCGACAAAGCGGAGGGCATCTCCCCCCGCGCCAGCGAATGGGACGCTTCCGTACGCTGGGGGCGCGTGGACATGGACGTGCGCGAGGTCTATTACGGGAGCGAGCAGTTTTCGTTTGTACAGCAGTTTGAGCTGGATTACGGGCGTGATTTGACCGCTATGGACATTGAGCGGGGCAATCAGGTGGCGGTCATCGGCTCGATGGTGCGCGACCGGCTCTTTACCTTCAACGACCCCGTCGGGGAAATCATCTACATCAAAAATATGCCGTTTGAAATCGTGGGCGTCTACCGCCAGCGGCAAAGCAAGCCGGACTACTACACCGAGGAGGAGTTTCTGCGCTGGTCGATGGACAATATGATTGTCATCCCGGTTTCCGCCTCGCGCTACATCAACCGCGAGCTGGCCGTCAACCAATACATGATTAAGGTGGCCGACCCCGATATCGCCTTGGAAGTGGTGGATTTGCTCAATGACTTTCTCGCCACCCTGATTGACCGGGAGCCGCAGGGGATGGATATCGACTGGAACGCCGTTGACTGGAGCAAGATTACCGGCAATTATTACGTTCAGACCAACTTTCAATGGTATGAGGATATGGACGCCGCCGAGGAGGCGCAGACCCGCTTTTTGACGCTGATTGCCGCCATTTCGCTCTTTGTCGGCGGCATCGGCATTATGAACATCATGCTGGTGACGGTGACCGAGCGCACGCGGGAGATTGGCGTTCGCAAGGCCATCGGCGCGCCCCGCCGAACCATTGTGACGCAGTTTTTAATCGAGGCGGCGGTTCTGAGCGGCTCGGGCGGCTTGCTGGGCGTAATTTTGGGGTTCATCGTCACCCTGTACTGGGGGATGATGCAGTATGACATCTTCGCGCAGCCCGATTTGCCCATCACCTTCGTCGCCTTTGCCGGTTCGCTGGCGATGGGAATCATCTTCGGCATCTATCCCGCCATCAAGGCCGCGTCGTTGCAGCCTGTTGACGCTTTACGCACGGAGTAGGGAGGAGGCGCTTCCATGAACCCGAACATAGCCGTCGGCGACCTTATGATTGACTGCGCGGACGCCGAACGCGCCCGCGGCTTCTACGCCGGCCTTATGGGCTGGGAAAAGACGACCGCGTATGGCTGCCCCGCGGTCAGAACCGATAACGGCCTGACGATTCTGTTTGCTGAACCCGATATCCCATACGCGCCGCCCGTCTGGCCGGAGGAGCCGGGCAAACAGCAGAAGCAAATGCACTTGGACTTTACAGTAGACGATGTGCCGGCCGCCGTGGAAAAGGCTGTCAGTCTCGGCGCAACCAAGGCCGCCGAACAATTTGGCGGCGGGCATTGCGTCACAATGCTGGATACCGAGGGGCATCCCTTTTGCCTGTGCAAGCGGCCTGAAAACAAATCTGAGTTTGCTTTATATTATGAAAAGATGGGATGGGGCGCTATCCCGGATTGCTCTATCAATATAGACTGCAAAAAATCGGAAACGCTCCGCGATTTTTACGCGCAATTAACGGACTGGGACCAAGGGTTTCATTGGACGGCATTGATTCCTGAAAACAGGATGGTGGTTCATTTTATGGGGTGCGACGGTGATTTTGACTATATCCCCCCCGTCTGGCCGGAGGAACCGGGCAGGCAGCAGAAGCAGATGCACTTCAATTTTCAAGTGAGCGATTTGCAGTTTGCCGTAGAGGAAGCCCTTCGTCTTGGCGCGACCAAGGCCGCCGAACAGTTTGGCGGGGAAGATTTTGTCACCATGCTGGATACGGAGGGGCATCCGTTTTGTTTATGCGCCGGGCCATAAGTCTTTCTATGCCGTGCTTTCCGGCAATCTTATCAGACACGAAAATGAGAGGAATGGTTGTTTTTATGAAACGGATGGTCAGTTTGCTGCTTATACTCTGCCTGCTGCCGCTTGCCGGGCTGCCGTACCCGGTTTCCGGGCAGACGGATACGTCCGGCGCGCCTTTCGCCGACATTCCCGACGCGGAAACGAGGCAGGCGGCGGAGCTGCTGCACCGTCTCGGCGTTGTCAGCGGCACGGGCGGCTCCAGTTTTTCCCCCGGGCAGCCGTTTGACCGCGCCATGCTGGCCGTTATCGCGACCAAGCTCACCGGGACGTTTGACGTTTCCACCCACGGCGGCACCGTGCGTTTCCCCGACGTGCGCGCCACCCATTGGGCGCACCGCTGGATTAACGCCGCCACCACCCCGCGCGCCGACAACCCGCCGGTTATGGTGGGTGGCGCCGACGGGCTGTTCCATCCCGAAGGGCCGATGCTGTACGGGCAGTTGGTCACAGTATTGCTCAAGCTGCTGGGTTACAGCGACGAGCATGTGGGCCTGAACTGGCCGCACAGCTATATCGCCCAAGCCGAGGCGCTGGGGCTGAGCGAAGGGATGTCCTTCGCCGCCGACCAGCCGCTGATGCGCGGGGAAGCCGCGAGGATTATTTATAACTTCATGTTTTCTGAGTACAGAACCGGCGGCGTCTACATCGAAGACCCCGGGACATTCTCCGTTACAAGAGAGACAAGCCTCTTTCAGGGCAAGATGTCCGTGCGGCTGATTGACAGGAACGGCAATGTGCTGATTTCCGCCCCGGATGATACCGTGACATACTCGGCCGCCGTCGTCGCCGGGGCGCGGGCGAACGGTCTTGATTTGGCGGACGGCTCTTTCCTTCCGGTGAGTTCGTCGGTGGATGTGTGGGACTGGGACGACAAAGTCAGCAAATACGCTCCGTCGCTGGGTTTTCTGGAGAACGAGCCTGTGACGCTGGTTCGGCGCGGCACGGTGCTGCTCTGCATCCTCCGCGACAGCGAGGAACACAAAATCGGCGCGCAGCACGCCCAAATCCTGCTGAGGATTCAATCCTTCAACGGGCGGCTCTTTGTGGTTGACGAGGACGAGAATACCTACCGTATCACCGGGGCGATTGACGCCTCTCTGGTGGGGCGCACGGGGCGGCTGACCTTTGACCGAAACGAAAACGCCCTCAGCTTTGTCCCCTCCGGCGATTTTACCTATAGAACCGTCACCGTCAAGGAAGCGCTGCCGAACGGCGTCGCGGACGAAAACGGCGTCATCCCCCTCCGCGCCAATATGCCCGTGCATTACAGCCAAGGCGGGCGCACCACATACGAAGATTTTTACAAGCAGGAGGAAATCCGGCCCGGCGACGCTTTTCTGCTGGCGTCCAACCAGTCGGGACGGATTGAATATATCTTTCAGTTGACGGCGCGTGTCGTGGGCGACAACTATAGGCTGGCCGTTTTGGAGGAACGCCCCGCCGCAGGGAGCGACCCGCTGGCTGACGCGTTTGGGCGCGCCGCCGCCGACGCCGTCTTATACAAAAACGGGTTCCCGGCCACCCTTGATATGCTGGAGCGCTGGGATGTGCTGATGTTTTACGAAAGCGCGGGTGTGGTGGAAGCAAGCAGCCTGCGTCTGTCCGGCTTTTTCAGCGGCCCCAGCCCCAGCCCTATAACGCCTTCGAGCCTTATGCTGTTTGGGCAAAGATATGATTTGCTGCCCGAAGCCACCGCGAAGATGAGCGATTTTTCCTCGGGGCTGCGATGGCTGTTCCTGCTGACGCATGACGGGCGGATTGCCGACGTGCGCTCGGTAGGCCAAGCCTCAAACACGCCCATCGGCCTTGCCACGTCTGCAGGCGTCCGCGTCAGCGCGGCGTCCGACGAGTTGTATGCGGGTACGCTGTCCGGGCTGCATTACGGGCGGCTCGGCCGTTTTCAAGGCATGACGGACGAGCGGATTCAGTTCACGCCGTTTACCCTGCAAAAAGGGGGATTCGGAGAGCTGAACCTTGCCAATCGCACGCTTGGCGCCGTCCCGCTCGCGCCGTGGTGCGCGTTTTATGAGCAGGTCGGGATGAACGGGCGCGCCGTGCGCGTTTGGGCGTCCGATTTCCCCGTCGCCCGCATCCCCGCCGACAAGGTTCTGTACGCCGAGATTGGCCCGTCCGGGTATGCCACCGCCATTGTCCTTGACAACGTCGGCGGCGACTCTTACCTCTACGGCTTTGTGGCGTACGATGAAAGACTGGAATCCTCCGAGCTGGGAGGCTCCTATGTGGTTTCGGAAATCGGCGTTTCGCCCGGAAGGTCGGTGACGGACGGGTATCAGTGGTTCCTTTCCGGGGGTTTCACGCCGCCGCGTGACGGGACGGTGGTGGGCGTCGCGGCGACCAACGCCCTCAGCGGAGACGGCACCGGCGTGGTAAGCGATATCGTCACCTGCGTACGTTACGCGGGGCTGGCGCGGGCCGCGTTCAACGGCGTCCGGTCGGTGCGTATCGGCAATGTTGACGTGCCAATCGCCTCGTCGGTGACGCAGGTGTATATCCCCTCCCTCCCTGCCGGCTCGGAAAGGCTGATGGATTTAGCCAACGCCCGGGTTTACTGCCGGACATTCGACGTCTATACTGACCCGGACGGGTATAAGGTCAGGCTGATTGTGGGGTATCCATAAAACCAGCCTATCTGACGTCCGTCACGTATTCGTTGTTGTAGCAATCCACCAGCATGAATCCGTACACGCCGTCCGCCGGCGAAAAGGCGAACTCCGGCGGCGCTTTTACCGTAAACGACGGCCCTCGGATATACTCCTCCTCATGCCCCGGACGGCGGACGTCGAGCTTTGGGTAGAGCAGGGTTATCGTGTCCCCCGCTTCAACGGGGAGGTAGATTGGCCGCGGGATACGCCCGTCTTTGGCTTCCGGCACGGCGCCGAGGAGGGTGAACACCCCGTCTTGACAGGACGCCGCGAGACTGACCTTGCGCCCATCCAATTCTGCCAAAACCGAATAGAGCGCCATTCCGTCAGCCCCGTCTTCGCGGTACGCGAAGGCGGGGTTTTGGTTGACCGTCAGCCAGCCGTCCTTGGGCGGCGCACCTCTCACCCTCCCCGACGCTTCGTCATACGCGGCGCCATAGTCCATCCCCAGCAGCTTCCAGACGCCGTAACCGCGCGGTTTGGCCAAGACGCCCCTCGCCTCAAGGACGTGCCATTCCGACGGAATAGCCGCGGTATAGCCGTTTTTCGTCTTATTGGCTTTCAGCCCGACCATATAGAGCGACGCGTCTCCCCGCTCCAACTGCGCGGTGAAATCGCGCACCAAGGCGAGGTAGGGCTGAGAGAAGTCTGATTGCAGGTAAAGATCTAAATGATTTTTGAAAACGCCTTCGTTTTCATACGGGAAGTATACCGACAGCCCGTTTGAATCGGGCGCGCCCGCCGTATGCCGGTTCATCAAAACACACGCGCGCATCGCTTCAATCAGGCGCTCCGCCTCCTCCGGGGCGTATGCCTTCATCCTCTGCGCGAGGTGGACGAGGTCAACCATATCCACGCTCTGGTTCGCGCCGCCGTAGTATTTGGTGCGGGAGCGGACACGCGATACCTTTGAAAAGCCCTCTTCCTCCAACAAGCTGTGCAGCCCCTCCGCCAGCGCGTCCACCGCCTCGATGACCGGGCCGATTTTTCCCAAGTCGATGACCGAAAGGGTGAGCGTTTCCCCCGGATGCTTGCGCGAGGAGAAATAGCCGTTGACGATGACCCGACCAATCTCTTCCGCGTCAATGGCCGGGTTTTCTCCCAGCGCGCGCATCAGAGGGGCGTAATCCCAGCCGCCGAATGGCTCCAGCTCTTCCGAGGCGATTAAAACATCGGCGAATGGGGCGCACGCCGCCGCCACCTCTGCCGTCGCCATCAGGCAGGCGTCAAAGCCGATAAACGCCAGCTTTTCGCCTTGCAAACCGGCCTCCAGCCCTTGCGCCAGCGCGGTCATGTCCATATACCGGGGTTCCCGCAGCTCGTCGTAGCCGAAGCCAATCGGCACCCCGCTTCCATGATCCCAAAAGATGAGCCCGTAACGGTCGGCGGGGGCATTTTGGACGCCGTAGCGCAAAAACTCCGCCAAAACGCCCGGCTCGGCAATACTCCCCTCCGGCAAAATCTCCCCGTGCGACAGGCCTTCGCGTGTAACAAGGTGGACTTGGTTGTGCGCGGCGGAAAACCCCTCGGTTTTCCACTCGCGTGTCCCGCCCGTGAACATCAGGACGCGGAAGCGGTTGTCGGGCGGAAGCGCCGAGAGCATTTCGGCAAGATTGTCACTGAACGCGCCGCCCGCGTCGTTCGCGCCGCCCGATTCCAAATCGCTGCCGTTGACATACCAGAAGAGAGTAAATGTCTCCGGGGCTTTTTCCTCCCGCTCGAAATTAACCGGGCGGGGCGGGCGTTCCGGCGGAAAGGTTTCCGCCGCGCAGGACGCGAGCAGGCATAAAATCAGCGAAAAAATATATATTCTTTTGAAGCGGCGTTTCATCGGACAGCCTCCCTCCGTTTTCGCGTCTATTCTTTCCCGAAACGCTGAAGTATACACAAAAAACGGCCGGACGGAATAGAATGGGGCAAAAAGGAAGGGGTGTTATTCCGCATGGGAATGGGAACTTTGACAATCGAAACCCGCGCGGCCGACGAGGCGGTGCCAATCATCGGCGTGCAGGTCATCATACGCGACGAAAACCGCAATATACTGGCAGAATACACAACCGACGACAATGGCCAGACAGAAAAACTCAGCTTGGAGGCGCCGGACAAAGACCATTCGACTTCCCCCGACGGCCCGAGGCCGCGCTACCGCACGGTGCAGGTTGAAATCACCAAGCCGGGCTACGCGGCGGTTGACATTGAGCATGTCCAAATCTTCGACGGCGTCGATTCCTATCTGCCGATTCATATGCACCCCCTAGCCGACGGATGGCCGGCGAAGGAACGCTATGACATCCCGCAGCCCGCCGTGGACGATTCCTCCCCGCGCTTCATGCCCGACCCACAGCCCCGCGCGCTCAACGAGGTCATCGTCCCGGACGCAATCACCGTCCACCTCGGCAGACCGAACGACAACGCGCGGAATCTGCGCGTCCCGTTTCAGGAGTACATTAAAAACGTCACCGCCAGCGAAATCTACCCCACATGGCCGCGCAATTCCATCATAGCCAACATCCATGCCATTGTCACCTTCACCCTGAACCGCATATACACCGAATGGTACCGTTCGCGGGGCTTCCCGTATGACATCACCAATTCCACCCAGTTTGACATGGCTTTTGTGGAAAACCGCAACCTCTTCCAAAACGTCAACCAACTTGTGGATGAGTATTTCAACACCTACGCCAAGCGTATCGGGCATAAAAATCCTTTCTTCACCGAATTTTGCAACGGAACAACCGCCACCTGTCCCGGCATGTCGCAATGGGGTACGGTCGCGCTGGCCAATCAGGGGCTGACCCCGCTGCAAATCCTGCGCCGTTATTATCCGAGCGACTTGGAGTTGGTGGAAAGCAACAATTTCCAATCCATCACCGAGTCCTATCCCGGCACAGCCCTGCGCGAAGGCAGCAGCGGCCCGAATGTAAAACGGATGCAGGATTTTCTCAACCGCATCCGCGTCAATTACCCGCTTATCCCGCTGATAAGCAACCCCAACGGCTACTTCGGCCCGGAGACGACCGCCGCCGTCAGAACCTTTCAGGAGATTTTCAGGATGGCCGCCGACGGGATTATCGGAAGGGCGACATGGTTCCGCATCTCGTATATTTTCGTCGCCGTCACCAAGCTGGCGGAGCTGACCAGCGAGGGGCAGCGCATCGGCATCGGCCTTGCCCCGCCCACCTCGGTTTTACGCTTGGGCTCCCGAGGCGCGGATGTGGTGGAATTGCAGTTTTTACTAAATTTCATCTCGCGGTACTACGCCTCCGTCCCGACCGTCATCCAAGACAGTGTGTTCGGCCCCGGCACACGGGACTCCGTGATGGAGTTTCAGCGGCAGTTCGGCCTGACGCCGGACGGCATCGTCGGGCCGGCAACATGGAATCGGTTGTATTCTGTTTTCAAGAGCATCGAAGCGGAAGCGCCTTCGCCCGGCCCCTCGCCGCCGCCCGCGCCCGGCATCCCGCCCTTCCCGGGCTTCCTCATCCGCAACGGGGCAAGAGGCGACGCCGTCCGCGTGGTGCAAAACGCGCTGAACACGGTCGCGCCGAGCATTCCCGGCATCCCGCGCCTAGTGGAGGACGGCATTTTCGGCCCTCAGACACAGCTCGCGGTCACGGCTTTTCAGCGGCAGTTTGGACTAACGCCGGACGGCATCGTCGGCCCGATTACATGGAGCCGTCTAATGAACGAAGCCGCCGGGACGCCCTCCGTACCGCCCCCGACCACACCGCCGCCCATCATCCCGCCCTACCCCGGATTTTTAATCTCCCTAGGGGCGACGGGCAGCCATGTGCTGACCATCCAGCAGGCCCTCAACCGGCTTGCCGCGAGAATCTCGTCCATCCCCCGCGTCACCGAGGACGGCATCTTCGGCCCGGTCACCCGCAACGCCGTCATGGCGCTCCAGCGCTACGCGGGCTTGAACCCGGACGGCATCGTCGGGCCGAACACATGGGCCCGGCTGATGAATGAAGCGGCGTAGGCAAGGTGCAGCCCCCCAGATACGCAATCCCCTCCCGCCTCAGGCGGAGGGGATTTTAATTGCATAAACGCGGAACAAAGCACATGAAAAAGCGTCTGATATATTGAGGTGATGGGGTTGAAAAAGCAACTCGCGTTTTGTATGCCGCTTCTTTTCGCGGTATTGGCGGCCGCCTGTAGCCAAGCGGAGAAAGAAACTGTGCGTTATACCCCGGATTATCCGCACTACGAAAGCGTTGACGCCTTGGCAAGCAGAACCTCGGACATTGTTGCCGGAAAAATTACGGAGGTCAGAACGGAAGCGATTGACATTTCATCCGGGGGCGCGAATACGGGCCAAACTTCGATGGTCTATACGGTGTATACACTGGATGTCGAAAGCGTGTATAAAGGGCATTACAAGACCGGCGAGCCGGCGGAGGTAAAGCTGCTTGGGAAAACCCCCGCGCTGGGTTTGCGGGTGGGAACCGAGTATCTGTTCTTTCTAGAATCGTATGACGCCGTTCCGGCGAGCTTGCTAAATCCGTATCAGTGTGTTTATTTTTACAGCAAAGAGGCCGCGGTGTTGGACAGCGTGAGCGGCGAAAACAGCCTGACGCTTACCCGCGAGAGCCTGAACGGCATCCGGCCAACCTAAGCATAATTTGACGCTCCCCGCGAGATACTAACCAAAAGCATTTCAAGGGGAGCGTTGTTATCCATGCTCAACATGACAAAGAGAGAATACGCGCGGTATGTCAAAGAAAAAGCCCCGTCCAGCCGTCTCGTCCGCGACACGGCGCTGGCTTGGCTGTCCGGCGGGCTGATTTGCGTTGCAGGGCAAGGGCTGATTGAGTGGTTCCGGGCGCTGGGGATGACGCGGGAGACGGCGCCCGTCGTCGCCGCCATGACCTTGGTCGCCGCCGCCGCCTTCCTCACAGCCATCCGCGTCTATGACCGCATCGCCAAATGGGCGGGAGCGGGAACCATCATCCCAATCACCGGCTTCGCAAACGCGATGGTGGCCCCCGCGATGGAGTTCAAAACCGAAGGCCACGTCGCAGGCATGGCCAGCAAAATGTTCGTCATCGCCGGCCCGGTCATCGTCTACGGCGTCCTCACCTCCGCGGTGTACGGGGTCGTGCTGTGGGTCATGCGCGCGGTGGGGGGGTAACCCCCGCCGCAAAAAATCCATACGTCTTCGCGGATACAGCGGCTGAAAGAAGCCGCCTTATTGCTGTTTTGGATGTAAAGGGATTACACCCCAACTGAAGTTTCTTTGCAATTTAATCTTGCATACAGTTAGAGGATATGATATTATACATAAAGTATATGTTTGTATACGACGAATATATGTAGCTGGGGGTAGCGAATGGCGCTTATTCGGTGTTCAGAATGTGGGCGAAATGTCAGCGACAAGGCGTCGGCTTGTGTTCATTGCGGCTGTCCGCTTACATACGGTTCAAAAAATCAAAAATATGAAATGAAAGCACAGAAAATCGACCTCAAGCAAAAAAAGCAAGACCTAGAGGATTCTAAAAAAACGGCAAGGTGTCCGAGGTGTGGGTCAACAAGCCTGTCGGCGCATAAAAAAGGCTTTGGGATTGGAAAAGCGGTTATTGGCGCATCTTTAACCGGCGGTATCGGCCTTGTAGCCGGAAACCTTGGAGCTAAAAAAGTGCGTATCACTTGCATGAACTGCGGAAAGCAGTTTATGGCCGGAAATAAATTTTGGAAAATATCACTATAGAAAAGCGCAAAGGAGAAATGTCAGTATGGCTCTGATTCAATGCCCGGAATGTACAAAAGAAGTAAGCGACAAAGCGCCGGCGTGCATTGGCTGCGGTTATCCGTTGAAGGCTGAAAAATGCTATGAGTGCGGAAATGACATCAGCAATGGCGATATCATCTGCCCAAAATGTGGCGCACCGCTTGACGGCTCAACAGAAGAATCTACCGTGGAGATTATTAACGGCGTGCCTGTTGATTTGAAGGAGTTTGTAGAAACGAAAACAGGCAAAATAGATTTCTGTAAGAGTTTGAGAGAGACAACAGGTCTTGACCTAAGAGGCTGTAAGGATATAGCAGATCGCGCATATGAAAAATATGCTAGCCCCGAAGTAGCCCCCGTAGCCCCCCAAGCTAATGAGCCTTCGCCGAAAGGGGCTTGGTTTTTTCTTGGCTTTTTGATTGGTCTTATTGTCGCCGTCATTGCTTTCGTGATTCTCGTCGAATCAGGGTGGTAACTAAACAACAAATCAAAGCCGTCCATGTCGTTGGACGGCTTTGCCGCGTTTTCACTTTATGGAAAGGGATTCTCCCCTACTCCCCCAGAATCTCCAGCAGCGCCATTTCGGCGGCGTCGCCGCGGCGGGGGCCGAGGCGGGTGACGCGGGTGTAGCCGCCTTGGCGGTCGGTGAAGCGGGGGGCAAGCTCCTCAAAGAGTTTCTTCACGGCGTCCTCTTTTGTGAGGAACGACAGGGCGCGGCGGCGCGACGCAAGCGTCCCCTCTTTGCCGAGCGTAATCATCTTTTCCACGAGCGCGGCGGTGTCTTTGGCCCGCGTGACGGTGGTTTCCAGACGCTCTTTTTCGATGGTTGCCGTGACCAAGCCCCGCAGCATCGACATGCGGTGCGCGGTCGGGCGGCTTAATTTACGTGTTCCGGGCATGGTTCATTCCTCCTAAATCTCGTCCCTTAACCCCAACCCCATTGTTTGGAGTTTGTTGATGACTTCCTCAAGGCTTTTTCTTCCAAGGTTGCGTACCTTCATCATATCGCCCTCGCTCTTTGCCACGAGGTCTTCCACCGTGTTGATGCCGGCGCGTTTGAGACAGTTGAAGCTGCGGACGGAGAGGTCAAGCTCCTCAATGGTCATCTCAAGCATCTTGTCGCGCTGGGATTCGGGCTTGACGACCACGGTGCTGCTTTTGCCGACTTCCTCGGAGAGGTCGGTGAAAATCATCAGCAGATCGGCCAAAATTTTCGCGCCGAGCGAAACGGCGTCTCGCGCCGACAGGGTAGAGTCCGTCCATACCTCCAGCGTCAGCTTGTCAAAGTCGGTCATATTCCCCACGCGGGTGTTTTCAACGGAAAAATTAACTTTCAAAACCGGGGTGTAGACGCTGTCCACCGGAATCAGCCCGATAACGGCCTGCGCGGGTTTGTTGCGGTCAGCCGGTATATAGCCGCGCCCGTGGCTCATGGTCATTTCCATATCCAAGCGTCCGTCTTGGGCCAGCGTAGCGATGTGTAAGTCGGGATTCAGGATTTCCACGTCGCTGTCACAGATGATGTCTCCCGCTTTAATCTCTCCCTCTCCGCTTGCCTCAATACGGACGGTCTTGACTTCGGGGGAGTGGATTTTGGCGACGATGTCCTTGATGTTCAAAATCAGTTCTGTAACGTCTTCCTTAACGCCCGGAATGGTGGAAAACTCATGGTGGATGCCCGCGATTTTGATAGTGGTGACCGCTGTGCCGGGCAGGGAGGAAAGCAGGATGCGGCGTAGCGAGTTGCCGAGCGTCGTTCCGTACCCCCGCTCCAAAGGCTCTACTATGAACTTCCCGTAAGAGCTGTCTTCATCCGTTCCAATACACTCAATGCGCGGCTTTTCAATCTCAATCAATGCAATCTCTCCTTTTTTATAGTGTAATGGGACTCCAACAGCCCGTTATTTGGAATATAACTCGACGATAAGATGTTCCTCAATCGGCAAATCAATGTCTTCCCGGACGGGCAGCGCCACCACGGACGCCTGCGCCCTTTCACGGTCGAGCGACAGCCATTGCGGGATGGGACGGGAGGCGTTGTTTTCTATCACCGTCTTGAATTTGTCGTTGCCGCGGCTCTTGTTGGAAAGAGCCACCGTCATCCCGGGCTTGACAAGGAAAGACGGAATGTTGACACGTCTGCCGTTGACGGTTACATGGCCGTGCGTCACCGTTTGGCGGGCTTCGGCGCGGCTCATGGCAAACCCGAGACGGTAAATCACGTTGTCAAGGCGGCGCTCCAGCAAGGAGAGGAGGTTGTCGCCGGTCTGGCCGCTCATGCCGGTCGCCATGTTGAAGTAAAGCCCGAACTGACGCTCCAAAACGCCGTAATGACGGCGCGCCTTCTGTTTCTCACGGAGCTGTGTACCGTATTCGCTGGGTTTCTTCCGGCCCTGCCCGTGCTGTCCGGGGGCATAAGGGCGGCGGTCTACGGCGCATTTTTCGGAGTAGCAACGGTCGCCCTTGAGAAACATTTTAAGCCCCTCGCGGCGGCACTGACGGCATACCGCGTCTGTATATCTGGCCATATTACACTCTCCTCCTCTTGGGGGGTCTGCAGCCGTTATGAGGAATCGGCGTCACGTCTTTAATCATCGTCACGTCCAAGCCGACGGCTTGCAGGGCGCGGATGGCTGCCTCACGCCCCGACCCCGGCCCCTTGACATACACGTCGACCGACTTTAGGCCATGCTCCATCGCGGCGCGCGCGGCGGTTTCCGCGGCGGTTTGGGCGGCAAACGGCGTGCTTTTGCGGCTTCCGCGGAAGCCCAGCCCGCCCGAAGACGCCCATGAGAGGGCGTTGCCCTGCACATCGGTGATGGTCACCATCGTATTGTTGAAGGAGGAACGGATATGCACCGCGCCTCTTTCAATATTTTTTCTCTCCCGGCGTTTTCTTGTCACGCCGCGCTTGGCTTTAGGCTGAGCCATACTCTGTTCCCTCCCTACTTCTTCTTGTTGGCAATCGTACGCTTAGGCCCTTTGCGCGTACGGGCGTTGGTTTTGCTTCGCTGGCCTCTTACCGGCAAGCCCTTGCGGTGCCGCAACCCCCGGTAACTGCCGATTTCGATGAGACGCTTGATGTCCAGCGCGACGTCGCGGCGCAAATCGCCCTCAACCTTGAGGTCTTTTTCAATGACCTCGCGCAGCTTCGCCACCTCTTCCTCGGTCAGCTTTTTCACGCGCACGTCGGGACTGATGCCCGTCTGCGCGAGGATTTTCTTCGCCGTGGCGCGGCCAATCCCAAAGATATAGGTCAGCCCAATCTCCACTCTTTTTTCATTCGGCAGGTCTACGCCGGCAATACGAGCCATATTTTTTCCTCCTACTTACCCTTGACGTTGTTTATGCTTGGGATTCTCGCAGAGAATCATCACGCGCCCGTGGCGCTTGATGATTTTGCATTTTTCGCACATCGGCTTGACCGAAGGACGCACTTTCATCATTTCCACCTCATTGCCGCGCTCCGGGCCGGGATTGAACCCCAGCTTTGGAGCCGCTGTTTTATTTAGACCTCCAAGTAATTCTTCCCCGGGTCAAATCGTAAGGGGACATTTGCAGCGTAACCTTGTCCCCGGGAAGGATGCGGATAAAATTCATGCGCAGCTTGCCGGAAATGTGGGCGTGGAGCAGATGCCCGCCGGGAATCTCCACCTTGAACTGCGCGTTGGGCAACGCTTCACGGACGATACCTTCCACTTCAATCATGTCTTCTTTTGCCACGCGCGTCCACCTCCCATCATATCATACGGATTCCTCGATTTTTGTCAGCAGCTCCGGCTCGGCTTTTGTCACCAGCACCGTATGTTCATAGTGCGCCGCCAGCGAACCGTCTGTTGTCACCACCGTCCAGCCGTCGCGCAGGACCTCCGTCTCCCCGCCGCCCGCCGCAACCATCGGCTCAATGGCTAAGGTCATACCGGGCAGGAGCCTTGCTCCGCGCTTGCCTTCGGAGAAATTCGGCACCTCAGGATCCTCATGGAGCTGCCGCCCCACGCCGTGACCTGTCCAGTCACGCACCACATCAAAGCCGTTTTCCCTCGCGAAGGACTGGATTGCCGCCGAGATATCGGAAACGCGCGCCCCCGAAACCGCTTGCGCCGCTCCCCGGTAAAAACATTCACGCGCCGTTTCAATCAGCCGCCGGGCCTCTTCGGATATCTCCCCCACCGCGAACGTCGCGGCGGTGTCCCCGTGAAACCCTTCAAAATACGCGCCAACGTCTATACTGACAATGTCGCCGGAGCGCAGGACGCGCCGCCGTGACGGGATGCCGTGGATGACTTCCTCGTTGACCGAGGTGTTGCTGGAGGCGGGGAATCCCCGATACCCTAAGAAGCTGGGAGAAGCGCCATGCCGCCGGATTGAACGCCGGATGGCGTCGTCTATCTGCTTTGTCGATACGCCCGGACGCGCAAGCTTGCCGCCTTCAATCAGTGCCAGAGCCGCAATCCGTCCGGCCTTTCGCATCGCCTCAGCCTCGCGCCCGGACTTGATTGAAATCATGCCAGAGCGTCCATGATGCGCCGGTTGATGTCCTCAAGCCCGCCAGTCCCCGCGACGCAGCGCAGCCGGTTGAGACGTTCATAGAAGCCCTTGAGCGGTTCCGACTGCTCATGGTAGACGCGCAGCCTTTCCCTAACCGTCTCCGGGTTGTCGTCGGCCCTGCGAATCAGTCCAGAGCCGCAGGCGTCACAGACGCCTTCCTGTTTGGACGGCTTGTGCTTCACGTGGAAGACCGCGCCGCAGGAGCAAACGCGCCGTCCGGCCATGCGCTCTTCGATATCGCTGTCCGGCACCTCAATCGAGAGGGCGATTTCCGGGCTGATGCCCAAATCCTCCAGCAGCTCCGCCTGCGGGATGGTGCGAGGGAACCCGTCAAGGATGTATCCGCCGGCGCAGTCCCCGCCCTCCAAGCGCTGTCTGAGGGCTTCGGCGACAATCTCGTCCGGCACCAGCTTGCCCGCGTCCACATAAGCCTTCGCCTTGACGCCGATGTCCGTCTGTTCGCGTATCGCCGCGCGTAAAATATCCCCTGTGGATATAATCGGCACATTGAGACTCTTGCCAATCATAGCCGCCTGCGTCCCCTTGCCGGAGCCCGGAGCGCCGAGTAGAATCAATACCATACCTTCACCCTATTCCAAAAATCCTTTGTAGTGCCGCATCATCATTTGAGACTCAATGGCCCTGACCGTTTCAAGCGCGACGCCGACGACGATGAGGAGGGAGGTGCCGCCCATAGCGAGTCCGGGAACGGACAGCAATCCGCTCATAATAATCGGCATAACAGCGATGACGCCGAGGAAAAGCGCGCCAAAGAGGGTGATGCGGTTAAGAACCCTGCGGATGAAATCGCTTGTGGGCTTGCCGGGGCGGAATCCGGGGATAAAGCCGCCGTTGTTCTTTAAGTTGTTGGCTATTTCAATCGGGTTGAACTGAATGGCCTGATAGAAATAGCTGAAAGCGACAATCAAGAGCAGATAGAAAGCGGCGTAAAGCCCCGAGCCGGGCCCGAATAGACCGTTCTGGCCAAACCATCTCCCGTCGGGATTCTGGGAGATAAAGCCCGCGATGGTGGCGGGGAAGGACACGATGGCGGAGGCGAAGATGATGGGCATAACGCCCGACATATTCACTTTCAGCGGCAGATAGGTACTCTGCCCGCCGTACATCTTGCGTCCGACCATCCGCTTGGAATATTGAATCGGGAGACGGCGCTCGGCCTGCGTGATGTAGACGACAAAGGTGACGGCGGCAAGAACCACCGCGAGGATGCCAAACAGCTCAACCCAGCGGTTCATTTCAACCAAAGCAATCGCGCCGCTCACCATAGCCGGCCCGCGGGAAACGATGGAAGCGAACAGGATGATGGAAATGCCGTTTCCGACGCCGAACTCAGTAATTTGCTCGCCCAGCCACATGATAAAGCTCGCCCCGGCCGCCAACGTCAGCACAATCACAAACCCGGCAAAGACGCTGTCGTCGCTGAGGACGTTCACGACTTCCCCGCTGGGAAGGGGGATTTGTCGGGCGTTGCGCATCAGCACATATTGGCCGAAGCCCAGCAGGAGGGCCAAAAAGACGGTGGCGTAGCGGGTAATCGCGGCAATCTTTTTGCGGCCTTCCTCTCCGCCTTCCTTCTGAAGCCGCTCCAACGCCGGGATGCCGACGGTCAGCAGGTTCATAATGATGGAGGCGTTGATATAGGGCTGGATGGAGAGAGAGAAGATGGACGCCTCGGCAAAAGCGCCGCCGCTCATCATGTTGACCAGTCCCAGAGCCGTGTTGGCGAGCTGGCTTTCAAACATTGCGCTGAAAGCGCCGGGGGTTACAAACGGAACGAGAACCTGCGCCCCAAACCGATAGATAACCAGTATCAGCAGCGTAAAAAGAATCTTTCTTCGCAGCTCTACTATTTTCCACGCGTTACGCAGTGTTTCAATCATAATAAAACGCACTTCCCTCCGGCCTCTTCGATTTTCTGCTTGGCAGATTCCGAAAAAGCGGCGGCGACAACCGTGAGAGCCGTTTTGATTTCTCCGCCGCCCAGTATTTTCAGCCCATAGGGGCATTTGCGCAGGATACGTTTTTCCAGCAGGCTTTCCGCCGTGACGGTGGCTCCGGCCTCAAACCCCTCCAGCGCGCCGAGATTGACGGCGGTCAGCGGCTCGGCGAAGCGCTTGTTGTTGAATCCGCGTTTGGGCAGACGAATCTTGAGCGGCATCTGTCCGCCCTCAAATCCGCGTTTGCGGCTGTAGCCGCTGCGCGATTTCTGCCCTTTATGCCCCCTGCCGGAGGTTTTTCCGTTCCCCGAAGCCGGACCGCGTCCGACGCGGAAGCCGCCCTTGCGGGAACCCTCCGCCGGGGCCAATTCTTGCAGTTTCATGTCAAATCCCCCTCTACCCGAACGAGGTAGCGAATTTGCGCCAGCTTTCCGCGGGTGGCCGCGTTGTCGGGCTGCTCGGCGGTATCGCCTATCCGACGCAGACCTAAGCTGTGCGCGGTGGCGATATGCTTGTCATGGCGCCCGTTGAGGCTCTTCACCAGCTTAATCTTAACCATGCCGCACCCCCAAGATGCTCTCCGGCGATTTCCCGCGCACCCGTGCCACGTCGGCTACGCTCTTGAGGGACATCAGCCCCCTCATCGTCGCGGTAACGACGTTTTGCGGGTTGTTCGAGCGCAGGCATTTGGTACGCACATCGCGGATGCCCGCCGCTTCCATCACGGCGCGCACCGGCCCGCCGGCGATAACGCCGGTACCGGGAGCGGCCGGCTTGAGCAGCACGCGCCCCGCGCCGAAGGCTCCGATAACCTCGTGGGGAATGGTCGTCCCTTTTAGGTTGATTTTCACCAGATTCTTTTTCGCGTCGTCAATCCCCTTGCGAATCGCGTCCGGCACCTCGCCTGCTTTGCCGAGACCGAAGCCCACCGTTCCGTTCCCGTCGCCAACGACGACCAGCGCGGCGAACTTAAAGATACGCCCGCCCTTCACGGTCTTGGACACGCGGTTGAGGGATATGACTTTTTCTTTCATGTCGGACGCGGCCGGATCAAATTTTCCCTGCGGCATGTTTGGTCATTCCCTCCTTAAAACTCTAATCCGGCTTCTCTCGCGCCTTCGGCCAGTTCCTGCACGCGCCCGTGGTAGAGATAGCCTCCGCGATCGAACACAACGGTTTTGATGCCTTTTTTAACAGCGCGCGCAGCCACCAGTTTCCCGACTTCCCGGGCCGCCGCCTTGTTGCTGCCAGTTTTCCCCTTGAATTCCTTATCCAGCGAGGAAGCGGCGCACAGCGTGGTTCCGGTCGCGTCGTCGATGACCTGAGCGTAGATGTTGTTTAAGCTGCGGAATACATTGAGACGCGGACGGGACGCAGTCCCTTCGATTTTCCCGCGCACACGCCTGTGTCTTCTCCGGCGCTGCGCTTCGGTATCAACGCGTTTAACCATGATTCAATCCCCCGCTCTACTTCTTCTTGCCGCCGGCTTTACCCTCTTTGCGGCGGATGACTTCTCCGGCATACTTGATGCCCTTGCCTTTATACGGCTCCGGCGGGCGTTTCTCGCGTATCTCTGCGGCCAACTGGCCCACACGCTGCTTATCGCTGCCCGACACGGTGATTTTGTTCCCCTCCACGGCAAGCGCCAAGCCCTCCGGCGGATCGATAAAAACCTGATGGGAATAGCCGACGTTGAGAACCAACTGCTTGCCTTGCATCGCGGCGCGGTATCCCACGCCGTTGACCTCAAGCTGCTTGGTAAAGCCCGCGGTAACGCCCACAACCATGTTGTCGAGCAGCGCGCGCGCCAAGCCGTGCTGGCTGCGATGCTCCTTGCTCTCGCTCGGACGTTTCGCGTGGATGACGCCGCCGTCCCGCTCAAAAGCAATCATCGGCGGAAGCTGCTGCTCAAGCGTCCCTTTGGGGCCCTTGACAACGGCAAAATTCGTTTCACTCAGACTGATGTCCACTCCCGCCGGTACCGGGATGGGCTTTCTTCCTATACGAGACATAATCTATACCCCTCCCCTTACCAAACAAACGCGAGGACTTCGCCGCCGACGTGCGCCGCGCGCGCCTTTTTGTCGGTCATAAGCCCCTTGGATGTTGAAATGATGGCGATGCCGAGGCCGCGCAGCACCTGCGGCAAATCCTCCGCGCCCACATAGACGCGCAAGCCGGGTTTGGACACACGGCGCAGGCCTGTGATGGCTTTTTCCTTTGTCGGCATATATTTCAGAGCGACGCGGATGATGCCCTGTCCTTTGCCGGAGAGCTGCTGGACGCCCTTGATATACCCTTCCTCAAGAAGGATATCGGCGATAGAGCGTTTGAGGTTGGACGCCGGGATATCGACGGTATCATGCCGCGCCGCGTTGGCGTTGCGGATGCGCGTCAGCATATCGGCGACGGGATCGGTGATTTGCATGGTATTACCTCCTGTTTTACTTTGAGGTTAAGGGCAGCGGCGGTTCACCAAGATGCCTTCCGTACCCCGGGGATTTGCCCCTTATACGCGATTTCACGGAAACAGATGCGGCATAGGCCGTAGTTGCGCAGGTACGCGTGCGGACGCCCGCAAATCTTGCAGCGGTTATACGCCCTCGTAGAAAATTTCGCCGGTTTTTGCTGCTTGAGAACCAATGCTTTCTTAGCCATTTCGGGCCGTCCCTCCTTATTTAAGCCGTGCGGGCGAACGGGGCGCCCAGCAGCGTCAGCAGTTCCAGCGCCTCTTCGTCGGTCTGGGCGGTGGTGCATATCACAACGTCCATCCCTCGGATTTTGTCAATCTTGTCATAGATGATTTCCGGGAAGATAAGCTGTTCCTTCAGCCCCAGCGCGTAATTGCCGCGCCCGTCGAAAGCCGAGGGGTTGATGCCGCGGAAGTCGCGGACGCGCGGGAGCGCCACGTTGAGCAGGCGGTCGATGAATTCCCACATACGCGCCCCGCGCAGGGTCACCTTCACGCCGACCGGCATCCCGGTGCGGACTTTGAAGTTCGCCACCGATTTTCTGGCGCGCGTAACAACGGCTTTCTGCCCGGTAATCTGGGATAAATCGCCCGCAACGGCGTCCAGAATCTTTGAGTTGTCGCGCGCGTCGCCGCAGCCGACATTGATGATGATTTTTTCAAGCGTGGGTATCTGCATCACGCTTTTATACGCGAATTTCTTCATCATCGCGGGCGCGACTTCTTTCTTATAGCGCTCTTTTAGCCTCGGCATAGGTTTTGCCTCCTACTAAATCGTTTCTCCGCATTTCTTGCAAACGCGGCTTTTGGTGCCGTCCTCGGCGATTTGAAACGCGGCTCTCGTGGGTTTTTGGCATTTGGGGCATACCCGCATCACCTTGCAGGCGTAGACGGGACATTCCTTCTCAATGATGCCGCCCGGGTCGGTTCTGCGCCGCGGCTTGGAGTGCCGCTTCGACACGTTGATGCCTTCCACCAGCACCTTATCCTGCTTAGGCAGGGTTTGCAGAACCTTGCCCTTCCTGCCCTTGTCTTTGCCGGACAGGACGATGACGACGTCATCCTTGCGTACAGACAGACTGTTCATAACTAAATAACCTCCGGCGCGAGGGACAGGATCTTCATATAGTCCTTGTCGCGCAGCTCGCGGGCGACCGGGCCGAAGATGCGCGTCCCGCGCGGGTTTTTGTCTTCCTTAATCAGCACGGCGGCATTGTCGTCGAAACGAACATAGGAGCCGTCCGGCCTGCGGATGGCGTGCGCGGTACGCACGACCACAGCCTTGACCACTTCGCCTTTTCTCACGGGGCTGGCCGGCGCCGCCTTGCGGACGGAAGCGACCACAACGTCGCCCACGCCGCCGTATTTCCGGCTTGAACCGCCCAAAACGCGGATGACCTTTATCTCCTTGGCGCCGGTGTTGTCGGCCACCGTCAGATAACTTTCCTGTTGTACCACATGGGACACCCTCTTTCCAGATAGCAGATAACAGATACTGTGATGGGTTATTTGGCTTTTTCGATGATTTCGACCAGCCGCCAGTGTTTGTCCTTCGACAGCGGACGGGTCTCCATGACGAGAACCTTGTCTCCGACGCCGCACTCGTTTTTCTCGTCGTGGGCCTTGAGCCTATAGGTGCGCTTGACGATTTTCTTGTACAGCGGGTGCTTTACGCGGGTCTCTATGGCCACCACAATGGTCTTGTTCATCTTATCGCTCACAACCACGCCGGTTCTTGTTTTGCGGAATTTGCGCCCGCTTACAGCTTCCTTATCCGCAGCAGGCTCCTCCTCCGCGAAAACCGGCTCCGGCTCAGGTGTGGGAGCGGGTTCGGGCTTCGGCTCAGGCTCCGGCACGGGTTCCGGCGCGGGAGCGGGTTCAGGCTCCGGCACGGGTTCTGGTTCCGGCTCTGGCTCCGGCACGGGAGCGGTCTCTGGTTCCGGCTCCGGTTCAGGCGCGGGGGCGGGTTTCGGAGCGGGCTTCGGCCTTGGCTTCGCCGCAGGCTTCGGAGCGGGAGCGGGTTCGGATTCCGGTTCGGATGCCGACGCCGCTTCGGCGGCGGCGTCTTCGGCGACCGGAGCTTCCTCTTTTTTCTTGCGGGGAGCTCTGGGCTTCTTCACCGGGGCGGAAGGAGCGTCCGTCACGGCAGCCGCATCCTCGGGGGCGGTTTCCGTTTGTTTAATCTTCTCTTCGCTCATCGTCCTGCCGCCTCCTTTAGCTCGTTTTCGCGGATAAGCGTTTTCACGCGCGCAATGTCTTTCTTCACGTCACTGATTCTGATGGGGTTGTCGAGCTGGTTGGTGGCGTGCTGCATACGCAGATTGAAGAGGTCTTTTTTCAAATCAAGCAACTTGCCCCCCAATTCTCCGGGGCTGAGGTCGCGCAGTTCGCTTGCCTTCATTCCGCCTCGCCTCCCGTCTCGGTATCACTGTCCGCGGCCGGCGCCGTTTCCTTGACGATAAACTTGCATTTGACCGGCAGCTTGTGCATTGCGCGGCGCAGCGCTTCGCGCGCCATTTCCTCGCCCACGCCCGCAATTTCAAACAGCACACGGCCCGGCTTGACCACAGCCACCCAGTATTCGGGCGACCCTTTACCGGAACCCATGCGCGTTTCGGCGGGCTTTGCCGTCACCGGCTTGTGGGGGAAAATCTTAATCCAAACCTGTCCGCCCCTGCGGATATGACGGGTCATGGCGATACGGGCCGCCTCAATCTGGTTGCTGGTAATCCAGCCCGGCTCCACGGCCGCAAGGCCGTACTCGCCGTTGGAGATAAAGTTGCCTTTCAGCGCCTTGCCTTTCATCCGTCCGCGCTGGACGCGGCGGAATTTCACTCTTTTGGGTATCAACATATTTAGCTGCCTCCTTCACGGCGCGGGGGATATCCGCCGCCGCCGGGTCCTCCCGGCCTTCCCGGGCCTCCCGGACGCCCGCCGCCGCCAAAACCGCCCGGCCGGCCGCCGCCGGGTCTTCCCGGCCCTCCCGGACGCCCGCCGTCGCGGCCGTCTCTGCGGTCGCGCCTGTCGCGTCGGTCACGCCTGTCGTCGCGGATGCGGGGCGCTTCGATGGTACGCGGCCCCATGCGGTTGCCCGCCGTGAGAACCTCGCCCTTGTAAATCCACACCTTCACGCCGATACGCCCGTAGGTGGTATGCGCTTCGGCAAAGCCGTAGTCAATGTCCGCTCTAAGGGTTTGGAGCGGGATGGTGCCTTCGTGGTAATGCTCGCTTCTGGCGATTTCAGCGCCGCCCAGACGCCCGGATACGGCGGTCTTGATGCCTCTCGCCCCTGCCCGCATCGAGCGCATCATGGCCTGCTTCATCGCGCGGCGGAAGCTGATGCGTTTTTCGAGCTGCGCGGCAATGTTTTCGGCGACAAGTTGCGCGTTGAGATCGGGATTTTTGACCTCGACGATGTTGAGCGCCACTGGCTTTTTGACCATCTTCTCGATTTCAGTGCGGAGCTTTTCAATGTCCTGCCCGCCCCGCCCGATGACCATACCGGGCTTGGCGCAATGCAGAAAGACGCGTACACGCGTGCTGTCGCGCTCGATTTCGATGCGCGGCACGCCGGCGGCGTTGAGCTTTTTCTTCAAAAACTCGCGGACGCGATAATCCTCAACGATTAAATCTCCGACCTTGTCCGGCCTTGCGTACCAGCGGGAATCCCAGCCCTTGATGACGCCTACGCGCAGTCCGTGCGGATTGACTTTCTGTCCCATAGCCGTCCTCCTCAGTTTTCTTCGTCGCGATCCGCGACGGTAACGGTAATGTGGCTGGTTCGCTTGAGAATCCTGTAGCCGCGCCCCTTGGCTCTGGCGTGCATCCGTTTCAGCGTCGGCCCTGCGCCGATGAGAACCTTGTAGACATAGAGGTTGTCGCGGCCTATATCCAAGTTGTTCTCGGCGTTGGCGCAGGCGCTGTCCAGCACCTTAATCAAAAGCTCGCTCGCGGCCTTGGGTGTGTGGAGAAGAATGGCGCGGGCCGTTTTAACGTCCTTGCCCCGAATCAAATCGCTCACGATGGAAACCTTGCGCGGCGAAATGCGGGCATATTTGTGATGCGCTGTCGCTTGCATAATCATTTACCTCCCGCTCGTCTTGCTTCCGGCATGGCCCCGGAAGGTGCGCGTGGGGGCGAACTCGCCCAGCTTATGCCCGACCATGTCCTCTGTGATATAGACGGGCACATGCTTGCGTCCGTCATGGACGGCAAAGGTATGCCCCACAAAATCGGGGAAGACCGTGGAGGCGCGGCTCCATGTCTTTAAGACCTTCTTCTCGTTTTTCCTGTTCAGCTCGTCTACCCTCTTGAGCAGCTCAGGAGCGGCAAACGGGCCTTTCTTAACGCTTCTTCCCATGAATCCTCACCTACCTCACTTCACATTGCGGCGCTTAACAATCAATTTATCGGTGCGGTGCTTTTTCTTGCGCGTCTTGTATCCGAGCGTCGGCTTGCCCCACGGCGTCACCGGGCCGGGACGCCCAATCGGGCTTTTGCCCTCACCGCCGCCGTGCGGGTGGTCGCAGGGGTTCATCACCGAGCCGCGAACCGTGGGACGGACGCCCATATGGCGCTTGCGTCCCGCTTTGCCGATTTGAATGTTCTCATGGTCGTGGTTTCCAATCTGGCCGATGGTGGCTTTGCAGTCCTGCCGCACGATGCGCACCTCGCCCGAAGGAAGCCTGATTTGCGCCGACACGCCTTCCTTGGCCATAAGCTGGGCCGAGCCGCCGGCGGAGCGAACCATTTGCGCTCCCCGCCCGGGGTAAAGCTCAATGTTGTGGATGACGGTGCCGAGCGGGATGTTGGCAATCGGGAGACAGTTGCCCGGACGGATGTCCGCGCCCGCGCCCGAAATCACGGCGTCGCCGTCTTTCAATCCGGCGGGGGCGATGATGTAGCGCTTTTCGCCGTCTTCATACTGAAGCAGGGCGATGTTGGCGCTGCGGTTGGGGTCATACTCAATCCCGATAACCTTGGCGGGCATATCGGTCTTGTCGCGCTTGAAGTCAATTTTGCGGTATTTGCGCTTTTCGCCGCCGCCGTGGTGGCGGACGGTAATGCGGCCTTGGTTGTTGCGGCCGGCCGTCTTTTTAATCGGCTCCAGCAGCGACTTTTCCGGCGTCTTTTTGGTAATCTCGGAGAAATCGCTGACCGTCATATGCCGGCGGGACGGCGTGGTGGGACGGAACTGTCTAATACCCATAATCTAACGTCTCTTAACGAATTGTCAATTATCCATTGTCAACCGTTAATTGACTACACCATCCCTTCAAAGAATTCTATCGGATTGCTTTCGCCCTTCAGCCGGACGATGGCCTTCTTGCGCGCCGGGCGGCGTCCGATATGCACGCCCATCCGCTTGACCTTGCCTTGCATGTTCATGGTGTTGACGCTTTTCACGCTGACCTTGAATATCGTTTCCACAGCTTGACGAATCTCGATTTTGTTGGCGTCCCGCGCCACCTCAAAGGCATACACCTTGTCTCCGGCCCTTTCCATCGAGCGCTCGGTGATGATGGGGCGCAGAAGGATGTCATACGGCGTTTTCATTTCCCGAACACCTCCTCAATGGTTTCCAGCGCGGCTTTGTCAACAATCAAGGTTCCCGCGTTGACGATGTCATACACGCTCATCACGCCGGCAAAGGCCGTCTTCACGCTTTGGAGGTTCCGCGCGCTCTTAACGACGGTTTCCCGCGGCTCCTTGGTGACGACGTAGCTTTTGTCCGTAACGCCCAGCGCTTCTAAAAACGCGGCAAACGCCTTGGTTTTGATTTCGGGCAAGTCCAGCCCGTCAATGACCAGCACCTTATTGTCGATGGCCTTCTGCGAGAGGGCGCTCTTCATCGCCAGCCTGCGGGTCTTCTTGTTGATGCTGAGGGTGTAATCGCGCGGCTTGGGCGCGAACGCCACGCCGCCGTGCGTCCATTGGGGGGAGCGGGTGCTTCCCTGACGGGCGCGCCCGGTGCCTTTTTGGCGGTAAGGCTTTCTGCCGCCGCCCGCAACCTCGGCGCGGGTGAGCGCCGACTGGGTGCCCTGACGGCGGGCGGCCAAATGCGCCTTGACCACCGAATGGACAGAGGCAGCCGACGGCACAACGCCGAACACCGCTTCCGAAAGCTCCATTTCGCCGGTTTCCTTGCCGGACATATCGTATACTTTAGCTTTGGGCATATCGGTCGCCTCCTATTACGCGTTTTTCACTGAATTTCTTATATATACCAGACTTCCCCTAGAACCGGGGACGGCGCCCCTGACCAGAATGACGCCCAGCTCCGCGTCTGTCTTCACCACCACGAGGTTGAGGACGGTCGTCTGCTCGCTGCCCATATGTCCCGCCATCTTTTTCCCCGGCAGCACGCGGCTGGGGTCGGAGCCGGAGCCCATCGAGCCTTGGTGGCGGTGGACGGGGCCTCCGCCGTGGCTCATGGCCGTGCGGCCGAAGCCGTGGCGCTTGATAACGCCCGCGTAGCCTTTGCCCTTGCTCACCCCGGTGACGTCCACGCGGTCGCCCGCCTCAAACACAGAGACGTCAATGACGTCGCCGGTTTTATACTCGCCTTCAAGGTCAAACTCTTTGAGATACTTCTTGAGCGGCGTGCCGGCTTTTTCAAAGTGCCCGCGTTCGCCCTTGCTCAGCTTGCGCGCCGCAATGTCCTCAAATCCGAGCTGAACCGCCTTGTAGCCGTCGCGTTCCGGCGTCTTGACCTGCGTGACCTCGCAGGGGCCGGCCTGTATGACGGTGACGGGGATGACCCGCCCGGCTTCGTCAAAGGTCTGCGTCATGCCGGCTTTCTTGCCGATAATGGCTTTTTGCATATTCGTTCCTCCCAATTATTGGTTGGCCGCCGGCCAACATGATTGGTTTTACAGCTTAATCTCAATCTCCACGCCCGCCGGCAAATCGAGGCTCATCAGCGATTCCACCGTTTTCTGGTCGGGCTTGATGATGTCAATCAGACGCTTGTGGGTGCGCCGCTCAAACTGCTCGCGGCTGTCCTTATATTTATGGACGGCGCGCAGGATGGTGATGATTTCTTTGCGGGTGGGGAGCGGAATGGGGCCCGATACGCGCGCGCCGTTGCGTTTGGCCGTCTCGACGATGCGCTCGGCGCTCTGGTCGATTAGCTGATGGTCATACGCTTTCAGACGTATGCGGATTTTTTCTTTAACCCTTGCGGTAGCCGCAGAAGCTGCCATGATATGGTCTCCTCTCTTAACACCGGGGAATCATTTTCCGTATACCCCGCCGTGTGTGTCATCAGCGTAAAGACGCTCAAGTAGTTTACAAC
This sequence comes from Oscillospiraceae bacterium, assembly GCA_009782215.1. Classification (GTDB taxonomy): domain Bacteria; phylum Bacillota; class Clostridia; order Oscillospirales; family UBA929; genus UBA929. The sequence continues at coordinate 38,817 of WRKO01000021.1, forward strand.
AGTGATTTCCGTTTGTCAAGGCCTTTTTGAAAATAATTTCAATTTTCTCAAAAAGGGCCTTTCCCCCGCCCCGCCGCAGTTGAAAAAACTGCTTGCCAACCGGATACGTCCTGTGATATGCTGTTGAGAAATACCCTATAGTGAAGGAGCGGTTACGGTATGGGCTTGAACAAGTTTCGCTTTTCGGAGGATATACTGCGGGTCGTCAGCAACTGCAAGGGCATTTCCATCCCCAAAAGCAGAGAAGACATCATAGCGCTGGCGCTCGGTTCCCCCGGCGCGGACAGCTTTACGGTTAGCTACGACGTCAACGGCCAGCAGCATGACGAGGCAACCATCGTCCGCTGCAAAAACGGCGTGGCGGTCAACTACATTGACGATTACATGAGACGGCGCGACCCCGACTGCCTGATTGTGGCGGACGAATTCCCCACAGACAAGCCGCGCTTCAAGGAAGAATACGGCGCCGACTTCTCGGCGCTCAGGGAAAAAACCCTGCGCTGGCTGGAGGAGCAGGAGCTGATTATCGTCCCCTTTATGGCGGGCGGGAAGCAATTCGGCTACCCCTCGGTGCTGATTACGCCGAAAAACGCCGCGTTTTTCGCCTGCGGACTGGCGGGCCTGCAGTATTTCTTCAACATCGACGAGGCCGAGGGCGTGTTTGACCCCAAGATGGTCATCATGCTCGCGCCGCCCTTCCGGCACACCCACTTCGACGGCAAGCAAATCGTCGTACATAACCGCACGCCGGAGCTTTACGAAATGTTCTCCTACAACCTCTACCCGGGGCCGAGCGCCAAAAAAGGCGTTTACGGCTTCCTGCTCGACGTGGGCGAAAGGGAAAACTGGGTGACGGCGCACGCCTCCGCCGTGCGGGTGACCACGCCCTATGAAAACGAAATGGTCATCATGCACGAGGGCGCGTCGGGCGGCGGCAAGAGCGAAATGGGCGAAAACATCCACAAAGAACTGGACGGCAAAATCGTCATCGGCCGCAACCTCACCACCGGCGAGAAGTTTTACCTCACCATCGCCGAACACTGCGAACTCAGCCCCATCGCCGACGATATGGTGCTGTGCCACCCCTCCATGCAGAACGACAGCGGCAAGCTGGTCGTTCAAGACGCCGAGGACGGCTGGTTCCTCCGCCTCGACCATATCAAAGAATACGGCACCGAGCCGTATCACGAAAAAATCTTCATCCACCCCAGCGAGCCGCTTGTTTTCCTCAACATCCAAGGCACCGCCAACGCCACCTGCCTTGTCTGGGAACACACCATCGACTCCAACGGGCAGCCCTGCCCCAACCCGCGCACCATCCTGCCGCGCAGAATGGTTCCCGACGTCATAAACAAGCCGGTGGAGGTCGATGTGCGCAGCTTCGGCGTGCGTACGCCCCCCTGCACCGCCGAGCACCCCACCTACGGCATACTGGGCATGATTCAAATCCTGCCGCCCGCGCTCGCGTGGCTGTGGCGCTTGGTTGCGCCCAGAGGCCACAACAACCCGTCCATCGTCGATACCACCGGCATGACCAGCGAGGGCGTCGGCTCCTACGGCCCCTTCCTCACCGGCAAGATGGTCAACCACGCAAACCTTTTGCTGGAGCAAATCAAAAAATCCGTCAACACCCTGTTCGTCGTCTTCCCCAATCAGCACGTCGGCTGCTATGAGGTGGGCTTCAAGCCGCAATGGGTCATGCGCGAATACCTCGCCATGCGCGGCGCGCACAGCTTCAAACCCGAAAGCCTTGTCCCCGCCCGTCTGCCCCTGCTGGGCTGGTGCCTCGACAGCATGAAAATCAACGGCCAGTTTGTCCGTCGCGCTTTCCTGCGCCCTGAAACCCAAGTGGAAATCGGCCTTGAGGGCTACGACAAGGGCGCCAAGCTGCTCACCGATTTCTTCAAAACAGAAATCAAAAAGTTCGACGCCCCCGACCTTGACCCCGTCGGCAAGCAAATCCTCGACGCCTGCTACAGAGACGCCCCCCTCGACGACTACATCGCCATCCTGCCCCGCAAGTAGAAACCCCGATTATATATAGAGAGACCGGCGCGTTCCCGCGCCGGTCTCTTTTCGTTTTCCGCAAGCCCTAGGGCAAATACTGCAAGTACGATTGGTCGGACTCAAATTCAAAGTTGGAGTAGCTGATTGTCGCCCGATTCATGGTGACTATGAAGCCAAAGCCCTTGGCGTGGATTTTGCCTGTGGCGTAGTCAAACCGCAGGGCAAGACGGAGGTCGTAGCCATCGATAACCACCTGCCCGCCGGTTTCCACACTGCCGTAAATTCCCCCGCTTACGGCATTGAGGTTGCTGAGTATGTCCAAGCCGTATTCCATCGGGGTAAAGGTTTCGTTAATGGATGCGGCAGATACGTTGGTAGTGAACTCGTTGTTTCCCGGGAATATTGTGGTATACGAACGGACGGGCCCTTCCCCAGCCGTTAGCTGTAGATTGCCGTTTCCGAGGATTGCCAGTGTCGCGTCGGTTACATCCCCCTGCCAAACCGAGCTGAGGAAATGACCAAGTGCAAACTCTGTGGCTTCTCTCCTTGGCGGGATGTTGACCCTTGCAAATATAAAGTCAAAGGTTTTTGCTCGGTCATAGCTTAGAATAAAGTCGGCTGTTCTTGTGCCGGTGAATGTTATATTCTCGTTGACGAGGATTGTGTTTATAAGCTCAAGCTCACCCGCAACCAGCGGACGTCCTTGCGGGGGCGACTTTCTCGGGGGCAGCGGCTCTACCACCTTATCGGTGACAGAACCGGGGGGTGGGCTTATGTCGGGGTCGGGGCTTGGGCTTGGGCTGGGTTCAACCGTGCCGCCTCCATTGCCGTCGCCACCTCCGTCGCCGCCTCCTCCGCCGCCCGGCGGTCTTTCGGCAATCCGGTCTCCCGGGCTTCCGGGTGTTGGCCCATAGATGACAAACTTAGACCATGTTCTCTCCATCGTAGGTATGTCAATGTCAAGCCACGGTTTGTCGGGGCTTCGCCCGCCGCCGGGGGTCACAGGCGTTCTCCTCCTCGCGGCGGAGACGTTGTCGGGGTCTTGGCCGGGAGGTCTTGTGACGAGGATGAACTCATCGCCTTTTGTCACCGGGCCGACGTTGTAGTCGGAGTCGTAAATCAGCTTGCTGCCGTCAAGCTTAAAGAGGAAGGGCGTTCCGTCCACCTCGTCGATGAAGATGGCGCTGTCTCCCGCGACGAGGAAGAAGCCGAGGAAGGGGCCGTCGCCGCCGCCGGGAACAAAGTCGAAGTCATGCGTCCAGATGTCGATGTAGGGGTTGTTCAGGCCGCGGCCGAGTTCGCAGATATATCTGCCGGGCCATATTGCCCGCGCGTACTCGTAGGATTTCAGCATGGTGATGACGCCCTGCTCGCGGGTATAGGGCCCGTCCGGGCCGAAGCGGTTGCTTCCGACGCCCGACATGATGCCCGCCGCCTGCACCCGCCCCACGGCGTCCCGCGCCCAGTTTGCGACGCTGCCGCTGTCGGCAAAGGAGGAGGCTTGGCTTGGGAACGGCTGGCCGATGGCGTCGGAAAGCTGCGCGAGCATGACGGCGGCCATTTCGCGGGTAAGCGGCCCGTTCGGGTTAAAGTTCCCGCCGCCGACGCCCGACGCGATGCCGACCTTCGCCGCCTTGCGCACGTTGATATCGTTCGTGTCGTTGAAGGAGGGCAGGTCGCCGGTAATCGGGCCAAGCTCTTCCTCATACAGCGCGATGGCCAGCGCCGCAAATTCGGCGCGGGTGAGGTTTTGCTGGTAATTCGCTTGCAGCAGCGCCGGTACCAGCCCCAAGTTGACGCCCTGCGTCACCGACGGCCGCGCCCAGTCCGAAGCCCCTCCGGGCGTCTGCGAAGGCGCCGGGGACGGAACCGGGGACGGCGCCGGGGAACCGGCTAACACTTCCACCTGAAGGGTTGTGGCGTTGCCAAGGTAGATACTGTACAAGCCCGACTCGGCGAAGGTGTACGAAGCGCCCGAGGCGCCGCGATAGACGGGCGAATCACTAAGCCCATGCTCGCCCATCGCGGAGCTGTCCCACGCTGTAATCCTGTGGATGACAAACCCCACACCCGAAACGCTTAACACCGAGCGCAGCGCGAGCTTGAATCTTGGCGCGCTCTCGCCGTATTCTCCGAACGTGGTGTCAACATAGTTGGGAACCGGCGTGATGGAATAGCTGAAATGCGGCGGGAAATAAGTGAAGTTTTCCGTCCACACATTGCCCGACACGGTGCCGTACGGCGGCGGGGTGTTCGCGGTATTCGCGGAAACAAAGGTTAAGCTGCCCGCCAGAATAACCAGAACCATCGCCAGTGACAGGATTTTCGTTTTCATTGCCCACACATCCTTTTTTTGATTGGATATTGCCCGCGCCAAAGGTATCGAAAAACGCGCTCGTTTGCGTTATATAATTTTACCACTTTATTCAGCGTATTGCAAACGGCGGCAGTCCGCCCCCGGCCTATGTCCGCCGCAGCCAAATCATCAGCGCCGTCAAATCGGCGGGGTTGACGCCCGACACCCGCGACGCCTGACCCAGATTTTCCGGCCGGACGCGGGCCAGCTTTTCCCGCGCCTCAAGGCGCAGCCCTTGGATGGAGACATAGTCAATATCTTCGGGCAGGGCGCGGTTTTCCATATGCGCCATTTCCTCCATCAGCGCCCGCTGGCGGCGCAGATAGCCTTCGTATTTGACTTGGATTTCCACCTGTTCCGCCACCTCGTCCGGCAGAGGCTCCGGCGGCCGGGCGGCTTCGGTCTGCATCAAAACGGCGTAGGAAACCTCCGGGCGGCGCAGCTTGGGGAGGAGGTTTGCCTTTTTGAGCCGCGCGATTTCATCCTCCGCCATTTTGTATTTCGCCCTAACCGCGTCATACCGCGCCTTCGGCACAAGACCCAGCTCATAGCCGATGGGCGTCAGGCGGGCGTCGGCGTTGTCCTGCCGCAGCAGCAAGCGGTATTCGCTTCTGGAGGTCATCATGCGGTACGGCTCCTCCGTGCCGCGCGTCACAAGGTCGTCAATCAGCGTGCCGATATAGCTTGACGAGCGCGGAAGGACAAACGGCGGCTCGCCTTGGGCGAACCGCGCCGCGTTAATGCCCGCCGCCAGTCCCTGCGCGGCGGCTTCCTCATACCCGGACGAGCCTAAAATCTGCCCCGCGCCGAACAATCCGGGGTGTTTCTTCACCATCAGCGACGGCGTGAACGCCAGAGGGTCGGCGCAGTCGTATTCAATGGCGTAGCCGGGACGGGTCATCACGGCGTTTTCCAGCCCCGCCAAGGCGTGAAGGACGCGCTCCTGCACCTCCTCCGGCATGGAGGAGGATAAGCCTTGCAGATAATATTCGTCTGTGTCCAGCCCCATCGGCTCGCAGAAAACCGGGTGGCGCTCTTTCTCCGCGAAACGCACCACCTTGTCTTCAATCGACGGGCAGTACCGTGCGCCCACGCCCTCAATCACGCCGGAATACATCGGGCTTTTGTCTAAGTTCTCCCGCAGGACGGCATGGGCGGCTTCGTTCGTCCACGTCATATAGCAGGAGACGAGGTTTCTCACCGGGCGGGGCGTTGTGAACGAGAACGGGACGGTGTCCTCCCCGTCCTGACGCTCCATTTTGAAAAAATCAATCGTCCGTCCCAGCGCGCGGGGCGGCGTGCCGGTCTTAAAACGGCGCAGCCGCAGCCCCAGCCGCAGCAGGGATTGCGACAATTCTGTAGCCGGCGGCATCCCGTCCGGCCCCGCCTCGCGGACATGGCTCCCGGTGAGGATACGGCTGTTCAGAAACGTCCCCGCCGCAATCACCACGGCTTTGGCATGGTATTCCATGCCGGCGGCGGTGGTCAACAGCCACAGGCGGGACGGCGCGTCCTCCGGGGCGATGTGCGCAATCTCCGCTTGCTTGAGGGTCGCCTCGCGCTCCAAAGCACGCTTCATATAGGCGCGATAGGCGGCGCGGTCGGCTTGAGCCCGCAGTGAGTGAACCGCCGGACCCTTGCCGCGGTTTAACATTCTGTATTGGATGCAGCAGGCGTCGGCTGCTTTGCCCATCTCGCCGCCCAGCGCGTCAATCTCGCGCACCAGACAGCCCTTCGCCGTGCCGCCGACGGAGGGGTTGCAGGGCATATTGCCCACCGCGTCCAGCTGCGCGGCGAAGCATATCACCGAACAGCCCAAACGCGATGCCGCCAGCGCGGCTTCGATGCCCGCGTGTCCGGCGCCGATAACGGCAA
>WRKO01000022.1 GCA_009782215.1 Oscillospiraceae bacterium
CGTTGTGTGGTTGTTGTTTGGTTGGTTTTGTGCGCGACAGCAAAAAAGGGGGGGTGTGGGGTTTTTCTCCCCCCCCCCCCCCGGGGGGGGGGGGGGGGCTGGGCGCGGCGGCTTTCGGCTTCGCCGCGCCGCCGCACACGTCCCCGGTTGTCAATCGTCTGTATACTCCTTCGGCAAAGGCAGATAATACGCTTGCACTTCATCCTCGCCGATGATGAAGCGACCTTTTACATTCGGCGGCAATGTTGTGGCTAAATCATTTCCTAAAACAACCCCGCTTGCCGCTGAATCCGCAAAATACGCACAAGCCCGCCAGAGGAGATTGTTTTTAATCTGCCCGTCAATGACATCATGGCTGGGACGGATAACCCCAAGCAGAATATGAACCCCGGCGGCGCGTGATATTCTCGCCAACGTCCGTAAGGTTTGGTCAAGCTCGGTGTAAAGCTCCTTTGCCGCCTTGTCTTTGGGCTTTACGTCGAGAATTTCAGCGGCTTCATCGATTACCAAAAGCCAAGGAACAAATTGCCCATGCCTCCGCGCCTTAAACTCGTCAATGTTGGTAACGCCCGCTTCCTTAAAACGCTCCAAACGTCCCCAAACCTCCACGAGCAATGCAGTTAAAACCTCACGAGCTTTCTCAGGCTCAGATATGACCGGCCCATACCCCGCTTCCAAGTCTCTGTGCTTGCGGTATTCACGCTCGGATTGTACAAAATCCCCGCCCTGCTTGAAGTCCAACACCAATACGTTGAATTTTTTGTGTATGGCCTGACGAATGATACATCTGAGAAGGGCAGTTTTTCCGCCGCCAGTCGCACCCGCTACGATTCCGTGCGCGAGGTCTGCGGCGTTCCATATGGCTTGTCCCATATAGCCCTCGCCAATAGCAAAGCTCCTCCCCTCTACCATATATTCATCTTGCCATTCGATGTATTTCGGTAATTTTTCTTCGATAACATAGATATCTGTCACAGTGATATCCTCCATCAAGTTTTCAATTTTGTAGATTTTTTTCCGATAGAACATTTCAAAATGAGGTTTCGTCTTCTCCCATTCACCAATCGGAACGCGTGACTTGAATCGGATTTTTTTGAGGTAATGGTTCAGCCTGACACTTTTGATGTATAGAGGCCGTTTTCCGTCAAACCCCATAAGCTTTTTTCTTGCAAAAAACTTCTCGTGTCGGCGGCGCGTAATAATTTCGCCGTGTCTGGTTACCAGATACAGCAGCGCCGGCAGAATCCAAAGCCACCGTACACAGAGAGCTGGTATCATGGCTTCAATCCGACCCGCTAAAACATGAGCCAAAGCAAAAGATATCAAGACAACCGCCATGAAAATCCCAATTTTGCGAATGGTGTGCGGCTTGCGGCATAGTCCCTTGGCCGAGTGCCACAGCGTTTTTAGAAAAGACATGCTTAAACCTCTTTCGTCGTTAATGTGCGGGGGGACGGTTTGACGCCCCCCCATGCGGTGCTGGGGGATTTTAGCCGTTTCCTGCGGTTTCTACCTGCACAAAGTTGACGTTTTTGTACTCATCGTAGTAAAATGCCACTTCTTTGCCGACAAAAGTCAAGATTTCCTTCGTGGTCAATGCTTTTCCGAAATTTTCCGAGAGGATTTTGTGCTTAACTTTAATCTCCTTGGTTTTCAGTCCCGCGCTTTTGTCGTTAGAAAACGGTTCGGTGCCGTGGAAATGGATGTTGTGATACGCTGTGCCCTCGTAGACGCCTTCTTTTTCCTCGATTCCGATGATTTTCATAGGTTTTTCCCTCCTTTCGTTTCAAATTTTTCTCGCATAGCCGGAGAACCAAATGCGGACAGTATTTCCCGCAAGATTTCCTGCTGACACTCGTCGGCCTTGTCCAGCAGTTGCAAGAGAACGGCCTGTTGCTCTTGCGTGAGAAGCCTTTTGTGAGGATGATACCAGTCCGCGAGTTTCACACCGCCGCCATTGCCGCGAATGGTTTCAAAGGGGTATTCCACCATGAGCGCGGTTATGTCATTTTGAATCGTACGAGTTGTGACGCCAAACTCTCGCGCGAGCTCTCCCATGCTGACCTGACGCTTACACGCCAAAATCCGTATGATTTCAGCCCTGCGCTCATTGGCTGTCACAACGAAACCCCTCCTTTCTGTCCGGCTCATGGATAGTGTAGCGGACAAATAAGAAGGGTTTTTTCCGGTTTGAAAAATTTTTTCTAATGAATTTTTATTCATGTCGGTTCCAACTTTCTTTATGATATGTGAAAGTTGGAACTGACAACAAAGGGGCGTTCTTTGCACCCAAGTAAACTCAATGCTTTGCCAGCACGGGCATTAAAAATCTGCCGTGCCAGCAAACGCAACATTATACACAACGCGGGATATATATGCAGGACATAGGTGGCACAAGCAGATAATACGGTAAGACATAATCACAGCATAAGAAAGCCGTACCGTTCACTCGAACGATACGGCTTAACTATGCGGACAGCAAATATACAGGAAAAAAACGCTTGCATTTTTCCGCAAGCCCTGTTACAATACCACCATAGGCCAACGGTGGCAACCGTGAGGGTGTTGGTCGCACCCCCACGGCCTATGCAGGACGAGAGCGCGTCCCACACAACAGCATACACTGCACCACGAACATTATAGCCTTTTTTCCGCCTTTGAGCAAGGGGTTAAAAATGGAGTTGTGTTGACTGATATGCGGCGTGGGGATATTTCGTCCCCGCGCCGCTGTTATGTGCCTTGACGCGGAGGCTCGGAGGGGCTGAATGGACAACCCTCCGAGGCCGATGTGTCAATTTTGTAAAGGGGCGTGTACACAATGAAAAAGAAAATCCTATCCCTAGCGCTGACGCTGGCGCTCACCCTAACCCTCATCCCGGCAACCGTGGCGGACGGGGAGGACGATGACGTCTTTATTCCCCCCGGCGGCGATTCCCCAACCTTTTCCGACGTGCCGGAAGACCATTGGGCGTATGAAGCCATTGAATTTGTATACGCGGAAGGGATTTTGGTTGGATCCGGGGGCGATTCATTCGGCCCCGACTTGGTCGTCACCCGCGAACAACTGGCTGTAATAATTGGTGGCGCCAACAAAATCGACGCTTCACAAAGCGTGCCTAGCCCGACCATAGCGGATGAAGCGTCTATTTCCATTTGGGCAATCGACCGCGTCAAGCACGCGGTTGAAAATGGCTGGATGCTGCTTGACGGTGACGGCAACTTCAACCCGCAAGAAACAGTAACCCGTGAGGAAATGGCGTTTGCGGTGGCGTGGCTTGTGAAGACCGCGCAGGAGGAAGTCATCTTCTACATCGGCGACAACCTTACCTATGCCCAGTTCGCGGGCGGCTATACCGACAAAGCAGAGATAGGTGAGGACTATCTCGGCGCCGTGGGCTTCCTCAACCTTTACGGCATCATGTTCGGCACCCCGGATGGTTTTCTTCCTGCGGCACCCGTCTCCCGCGCGGAGTTGGCTATGGCTATTTACCGCGCCATGACGTGGACTTTCCCGGACGACGGCAGGACGTTTCTCGATGTGCCGAGGCAGAGTTGGATGTATGAATCCGTTGAGTATATGTATGGGGAAGGAATCATGCGCGGCCTCGGGTTTTTCGGCCCCAACGCTTCCCCAGTGTTTGGCCCGGACTTATCTGTGACACGCGACCAAATGGCCGCGATGCTCTGCAACATACATGAAATCGACGTTAATCAAAACATCCCCGACATGACCATCCCGGATATGGATAACACGCTCCCGGAGCCTCACTGGGCAACCAACCACGCCAAGCACGCGGTTGAAAACGGCTGGATGCTGCTTGACGGCGACGGCAATTTTAATCCCGGCATAACGGTTTCCCGTGAGGAAATCGCGCTTATGATGACCGGCTTGATTGACGACTACGACCAGTGGCTTGTTCCTTGGGTGGAACACTGGGTCGTTCGCGGCGACACTCTGCAAAGCATCGCGGATTCGTATGGAACAACGATTGACAACATCAAGAGAGACAATGCGAATTATTTTGCTGACCTCGACGTCAGGAACTCGATGACCGGCTTGAATATCCAAGTTGAACACGGCGTCTGCTTGAAAATCTATCTCTATGAGCCATTGGAAAAAGGTCAAACAGGTCTCATAATGAGTACGTTCAGCGACAGCCTCGAGATTTGGAGAGCCGATTACAGAGACGCTGTAGCTTATATGGTTGCCATCGGGTGGATGCCCGGGACAGGCGAGGGGTTATGGTCTCCGAGAGGTTCGGTGCCTCGCGCCCATGTGGCCGCCTTTCTGGCAAGGGCGCTGCAAGCGGATGAGGCCCCCGTTCCTGTGCGGTATCATCTGGTGACGTTTGAGAATTGGAACCAAGATATTCTCAAAACGCAAGCGGTGAGGGACGGAGAGGCCGCGACCGCGCCGTCCAACCCGACGCGCTCCGGCTGGACGTTCACCGGATGGAGCGCGGCGTTCAGCAACGTGACAAGCGACCTCACTGTGACGGCGCAGTACACACAAGACGAACCCCAAGGGCCGCCGCCGTCGACCGACACGTCACCCCAACCGTCCCCCGAGCCATCTCCCGAGCCGTCGCCTCCGCCGGAGAATACCGTGGTGGTGGAAGCGAGCGACGACGGGTCGGCGACGCTGACGAATAATCAACTGAACCAAATCCGGCAGGAGAGAATGGCGCTGGAGATTGGGTTTAGCAATGAGGACGGCGAGGCGCTGGGGACGATTGCGTTCAGCCCGGAAGCGGCGGGGCAGATGATTAGCGACGCGACGGGCGGGAGCGTCACGGTGTCGCTGGCGGCGGTGGAGACCGCGGAGCTGGACTTGTCGGGGCTGACGGAGGAGCAGGCGGAAACGATTGCGGCCCGTCCGGTGTTTGAGTTCACCGTCACCGACGCGAACAACCGGGCGATTACGCAATTCGGCGGCAACGTCACCGTCACGCTGCCGTATGAGCTGGCGGAGGGCGAGAACCCCAACGCGATTGTGGTGTACTACCTGACGGCGGACGGGATTAAGATTGTGAACGGGCGCTACGACGCGGCGACGCAGAGCGTTGTCATCACAACGCGGCACTTCTCGCTGTATGTCATCGGGTATAACCCGGTTTCGTTCACCGACGTCGCCAATAGCCACGCCAACAAAGCGGCGATTGACTTCATCGCGGCGCGTGAGATTACCACCGGCATTGGCAACAACCGTTTCGGCCCGGCGGAAGCACTCTCAAGAGCGCAGCTTCTGGTCATGCTGATGAAAGCCTTCGGCTACACCGACGAAGAAGCGGCGAACTTCGACGGCGACAACTTTGACGACGCGGACGGCTGGTACGCGGGTTGGATAGGGCTGGCCAAACGCGACAAGATTACAGCGGGCATCGGCGGCAACAAATTCGGGCTGGATACTGAGGTCACCCGTGAGCAAATGCTGCTGCTGTTGTACAACACACTGGACGCGCTGGATGAATTGCCGGAGGACGGCGACGCAGACATAGACTTTGACGCGGACGCGTTCTCAAGCTGGGCGCTCGCCGACGGGAATATAGACAAAATTGCGGCGGTGCTATCGTGGGGCGTGTATCCCGGCGGCGAGGTTGACCCGCAGGCGGACTACGCGCGGGCGCTGATGGCGCAGATGCTGTATAATCTGCTGACGCGGTAATATAGGCACAACACAAGAGAGTGTTAAGGTTACAAGCCTTGACGCTCTTTTGCTATGCCCTGTAACCTCTGCGATTGATACCACAGGGGAACGACGGTGTAAATGGGCTTTTGCGGCATAAAACAGTGTGTTCACTGAATTATTCCACAGTCCCATTGACACCGCCGCTCTCCCTGTTGGTGCGTGGTAATCAAGGCGTGAACGCCGCACGCGCTGGCGCGTTCACCCAAAATTACAGAGGAGGGCTACCCCATGAAAAGCTACACCTATTTCAAACCCATCCCCCAAACGCTGGAAGAACTCAAAGCCGCATACCGCAAGCTGGCGTTTCAGCACCACCCTGACCGCGGCGGGAGCAACGAAGCCATGAAAGCCGTCAACAACGAATACGACGCGCTGTTTCCCAAGCTCAAAAACGTACACAAGACCAAGAGCGGCGAAACCTACACCGCAAAGAACCCGACCGCTGAAACCGCCGAGCATTTCAAAGACCTCATCGCGGAGTTAATGCGGATGGATGGTATCACGATTGAGATTATAGGGTGTTTCGTATGGGTGACAGGCGACACCAAGCCGAACAGGGACAGGCTAAAGGCGTTAGGCTTCAAGTGGTCACAGAATAAAACGGCATGGTATCTCGCGCCCGATGATTACCGCAAGCGAAGCCGCAAAGACTACAGCATGGACACCATCCGCACCATGTACGGCACAGGCGGGACGATGAACAGCAGGGGGACGGTGAAGCTGGACGAAGCCACGGCATAAGGCAGGGCATAGAAAAGCGGCGCACCGTTTGGGTGTGCCGCTTCCTCTGCAAGGTCAAGCCTGTAATTTCCGAAAAATCGTGTAAAAAACGTGTAAACCATTTTTTAATCACGCAAAACCCTTGCAAATGCTGGGTTTTATGCGGTTGTGGTGGAGATAAGCGGGATCGAACCGCTGACCTCTTGAATGCCATTGGAGCGCTCTAACAGGCGGGTTAGAAAACACTCCAGCAAAATCACTATATATAGTTGTCTAAGTTAGGGTGAAATCCATATGTTGTGCGAAGTGTTTTTCCTTGATGAAAACTATACCCGGAAATATGGTCTAAGTGGTCGTCACATATCCTCAGCATATTCCAGCAGATGGATGGCATTCTGACAGGCGAATGAATGGCATACACCACCCGGTTGAATGGCACCCTAAATCACTCTAAAAACGAAGCGTATTCATCCCATGCTAACTTGCGGCTGTTCCAAACTCTCGGCGCTTCATCCCGCCGGGTAAACGGTTGAAGAAAGTTCTCAAGATATGAGTATACATCGTCAAAAGAGGGTTTTCTCTCGATGCCCGCGAGTTTATTGTATGCGTGTTCAACGTCCTGTCGGTTCGTAAAAAATTCGGCAAATGCGCCGACCTCACGGTCAGGACGCTTTTTGAACATCTCGAATATTTCCAATGTACGCACCTCCACGCAATGTGCGAGAGCGTAAATGTCCACCATGTCTTTCGCCCGTCGGAGTAGCATCCGCGTCGACATCACGGTTAATTTATCAGCCAGTATCTCATTAACAAGAACGCCCCTAACACCAATCTCTCCGTAATGATACATCATGCTTCCACTCACAGGCTTGATGCTGATATCCATAGAAAAGATTTCCTCATCCGCATCCTTGCTTCGGATGGAAATACCCGCAGATTTCTTTTCCCCATATTCCCGGAATGCAACAGCAACATATTGGTTTTGCAAATCTCCCAGCGAACGATTAATGACGTCCACCAAATCGCCCATAGATGGTGGTGTGCCAACCCAATTCGCATCAACGTCTTTCGTCTGCCTGTCCAGCGCGGTGTAACCGTTGGCCGTTAAAATGAACTTCGTGACCATTGCGCCTTTGAAAACGATGGGTGCATCCGACTCAGAAATGCGCCCCATAACCCGGTACATGAGCTTTTCTTTTTCAGTCATAGTCTATCCCTCGTCGTAATACTCGACCGCCCAATCCTTAACGGAATTGAACCGCTCCGTATGTTCGGGGTGTATGGATAATCCACCGAAACTCCCGCCGTTTGTATAATAATATCTGCTCAACCCTTCGACAAGGGATTGCTCGTCAATGCTGTCAAAGTCCGCGAACATATCGTTGAAGGTCTGGCTGACCGAAGTACAAAGCACATCGCCGAAGCGGAGATACTCAATGCCGTCAAAGGTATCGACGACGCAATACTTGACGTTTTCAAACGGCCCCGGTTGCCTCGCGTAGACATCTATTGTCTTCTCCCGCATATATCCGCTGAATAGTTCCAAATGCTCCAAAGCGGATGTGCGTCGCAGAATCATGTCTCTGCCGCCGACAACAGCTCTGTGCCAAGCTCTGTTTGTTATGAAATTATCGCTGAATACGGACATCATACGAACGCACCTCCTCTACACCTATGTTACAATATCGGCCTCAGAAAGTCAAGAGGTTGTGTCTCGTACCATATTTCAATTTATATCACGATCCAAAGAGAGGAGAGCGTACAGCAATGCTCAACAAAGGTCACATGTACATCGGCGACACCGCATACACTCTGCATGAACTCAAGACGGGAAACTTTTACCGCTTCGATATCGTAAAAAACGGTGCGGAGTTTCACATGGATGTTGATTCCATTCTCTTTTCGTACTACAAGACCAAGAGACGCAAGAGTTACGGGGATGCTGCGCTTTATCAGAAGTACATCGATACGGTGACCCACGCAAAAAAGATGCACGGGAATAAAGTCAGCGCATCAAAATGGAAAGGCGGTAGGTTTGTCCACACGGTTCAGAAAGGTATAGCAGGCTGCCGTTTTGTCACGCAGACACATAACGGCAAATGGTTTTGTGAGCTATACGAGCATAACGACATAGTCATCGTCATGCGTTTATCGTATGAAAATTACAAAATTGCAATGATTCCTTCTAATGACAGGGAATACGAATATCAAAAAGAACCAAAGCCTTCAATCGACGAAATTGATGCGATTACCGGAGATGCAGACATAGCTGAGGTCAAAATGATTGGCGATGCTTTGTTGCCAAAAGGGTTACTCTATGGAGAGAACTTATTGAATGTGTTTTCCGACAAGCTGCTCGTGGTACTGCCGCGAATCAGCCCACATACCAACCGCAATCTGCGTTTGGCAAACGCCTATGTGAACTTGGTCGGGTTCTTTCAAAAACGGCATGGGATAGAAACACATGTCATCTCTTCCGCAGAGAGCTATGTTGTCGTCCCCAAATTGAAAGATGTCAAAACTGTTTTGGCAGTGCATCCGGCTGACGTTGCGTTCGTCAATCAAAAAGTCATGCCGTTGGACGAGGATGCACAGGATATTTTGCATCAGGATGCATTTACCGCGGCCACAGACAAGGCGCCTTTAATACGCAATCAGAGTATTGAAGAGCGATTTGTCGATGTTACTGCCAGAGAGAAGACGGCGGTCAACTATATCGCGCAAAAATATTATGATATCGTCGTAGATTTTGAGAACCCTTGGAATTCGGCATATAAACTCAAGCCAACGGTAGCAACAATCTATCTCAGAGTGTCAGCACATAACATGACGGTCAAGGGTTACATAAACGGTGAACCATTAGGCGACTTATGTGCGCTGCTTATGTACGACGGTGCGTGCAAACCGCTTGGAAGTTGGAAGGAGGAGCCGGAATGACTTAACTTCAGATGATTGAAACAGTTTCCCCGCTACCACAGTATTGAAATGTACTGTGGTTTTTTGCGTCTTTTTATCAAAAAACTAAAACTTGGAGGAAAAAACCATGCGAATCGAATTGCCAATTATCAACGAGCCGGACGCGGGCTTATGCACCAGTGCAGACCTTACAGGCAACGGGCAAATGTCCAAGATACTCATTTCTACTTATTGCCGCAACACCTACATTTCGGAATCTCTGTACAACCGACTTGAGGGCGAAAGCCTACAACTTCTGCCCGAAACCAACACTGACAGCTCTGCTTATTATCTGAATGATTTGACGAATGCGAAGGCCGGAGTCATAAAGTCGCTCCGACTGCCCGGACGCATCTTGCCAGATGTTTCCGTTGTTGTCACGCAGTCATTCCCGGCATACAAATGCGATATGGTGTTGGGCATCCCAATCATAAGCGCATTTGGGCGGTGCGAAATAGACCCTGACAAAGGCTTCATCGTACTATCGGACGAGCAATAGACGGATTGTTAATGCAGACGAACAAACCATATTGGGAAGGAGAGACAAAGACATGACCCCACATGAAATGTTTTTTGACGTAATGCCTACCGTATCAATTATCTATAAAGAATACGGTTTCATTCCGGCGGAAAGCGAAATTTGCGAGATTAGTAAGGAGCAATACGCAGCTTATAAAAGTCAGGGCGGGGATATATCAAAGAAGCTGTATACTGTCATTCCAAAGGGCTGTAAGGCTTCAAGAGTGAGCAATGAAATTGGCCTGTTGACCGAAGCGGACATTTCCAAATTGATGAAGGCGGCAAGCCTTCTCCACAAGTATGCTAAGGAGGGAGGGTGTAAAGCCGAAGACAGCAAAAGCGTTCTCGCATATGCGGCAAAATGGCTACCTTCAATCTTTACGAAGGGGACGAGATTTGCGCGCGATCAAGGAACATAGTGTCATCAGGCAAAATAAAGCGAGCGGCAGTCAGAGGAATCTGGCTGCCGCCTTTTCATGGAAAATCTCAATGAGGAGAATGAAGATGAACCGCATTACCAAAGAAAGGCTGCAAGAATTGCAGGGTTTGGCAAAGCTGCTCGCCGTAATGGGCGTTAGAAATAATACTGAGTTGGAACATCTGCATCGCGGAATCTCGCCATCTTCGGACATCGGAGATTATTCCGATGTTAAGGTGGTATTGCCAGCAGGCAAAACCTCCTCATCCGAGTCAGCAAACCACGCCCAATGGCAATAAGACATATCTAAGCCGAGGTTTTCGCTTATATCTTCAGGGAGTTCTAAAACCTGTGCCATCAGCGAACCCCAACCGCGCATACTCAGACACAGCTTTTGATTTGTGTCAAAATACGGGGTTCCATATTTGCCATACTGATGATAGTTTCCTGTGAATCTGTACCCGTGCCGTCTCATATGCTGAACGGTTATTTCATAGGCCATATCCTCTTCTAGCTGGTCATCAATAGCATGATATTTTTCATCGTGCCAATTTGTAAAGCCAAGCAATTCCATATAAATACAGTCCTCCTAAACGCCATTTTATTTATAGCATATCAGATTTCACGATAATTTCAAGCGTTTTATGCTTTCCCATTCTTCCGATTAACCCACTCAACCGACATATCCATCGCGGCGCGACACGCGTTGGTTTGGTCAAGGGAGTTGAGCATAACAAAATCATGGATGATAGCTTCCATCCGGGCGGCCGTCACGTCAACGCCCGATTCCCGGAGTTTTGTCGCGTACATCTCACCCTCGTCACGCAGGACATCGGCTTCGCCGGTAATCACCATGGCGTCAGGCAGACCACGCAGTTGCTCCGTTGCCGCCCGCAACGGAGAAGCGGTAATCTCATGGCGGTCTTTTTCGGAGGTCGTATACTGATCCCAGAACCACATCATCCCTTCCCGGTAGAGGTAGTAATCGGTCGCAAACTGTATGTATGACGGGGTGTCAAAATAAGCGTTGGTTACAGGGTAGTACATCAGTTGCTTGTAGATTTTGGGGCCGTTGCGGTATTTAGATAAAATGGTCATCACCGTCGCCATATTGCCGCCGACACTGTCCCCGGCGACAGTCAGGGTGTTTATCTTCCATCCCATCTGCGACGCCAAACCGGGCAGGGCGCACAGGAGAGCATAACACTGCTCGATGGCAACAGGGTACTTAGCTTCAGGCGAAAGACTGTACGCTCACATCGGCACACATACCCGCCGATATAAAATGCCGCTGTACATACGCACGGACAAGGGCGATGTTCTGCTCATGTGTAAGTTCTATGGGTAGTGCCAACTCAATCTCCCGCGCAAGCTGTGCGACGCCGCTTTTCTCTTTTTTCTCCACGGCGTTCCATAATGTAGAACGGTTTGCGTATTCGGCGGGAGCATGGATGGGGAGCATGATTTCTGTATGGATTATACCGCGCTTGCTGGTATAATCATGTGTCATACCGTCATAATGATTTGTGATGGTTTCAGCGGCACGGTAAGCCGCTGCCGCGACTACGGATTTGCCTTTGCCGCGACTGATAATCTTGATACTGCAATGATAGATTGCCATTGTGCCGCCTCCTTCCATTCGTTTTTCTATTTGCGCCGATAGGCGCAAATGCTCTCCGCAGGAGCGCAATACCACGCGGAGCGTGGTATATAAGTGCGCCCTTGTCCAAAACAAGGGTGGGAGCGGTTAAGCTCGCCACCCTTGCCGTTGCTTAGTTTCGCCGCCGCTGTTTACGCCGCGTTGCCTGTCGTTGCCGGGATTTTTGCTGTGGGTTCTGCGGCGGTTGTGCCGTCATCCTGTTGAACAATCGGTTCGGTCGGCGGCGGGAGTAATCCTTTGAGGATTTTCTCGGCGAAACCTGTGAGCAGGGTCTTGTCGAGGAAGATTTGGAATTGCTCTTTCGAGAGCGGTACTGTGTTGGGCAGGATGCTTTCCAAGTACCCGGCACGTTCGCAGAGCCGCTTGGTTCTCGCCTTGCGTTCTTCCTCTTTTTGTCGTTGCAGAAGTTCCTTTTTGTAGTTGATAAGCTGCTCGATTTCCAGTTCGGTATCAATGATTCGCTGTTCCGTTGTTTTACGCATAGTGTGGGTTTCTCCTTTGTTATGTTGATTTTTGGGATGGAGAAACCACCCGACCGCCTTCCGGTAGCCGGGTGGCTCCGAAAGGGGTCTTATGCGCTTTGGGCTGCGGCTTTTTTCTTTGCGGCGGTACGGCGGGCGGATGCGCGGCGTTTTGCGCGTATTCTATCTGCATTTTCCAACGCGATGCGTTCCGCCTCGATTTCCTCCGCTGACCGTAAATCAGGAACATCGAATTTGCCAATGTAATTCAGGTACACTTCAACTTCCTGTGTCCGTGTTCCCAGACCGCGCCCTTGCGCGGTTCTACCCTCAGACCATTCGCCCTCATGCACTACGATTTTGTCGATAAACTCTGCAATCATCGTTCCGTTAAGTTCATCAAAATGGGTGTATCTTTGGGCTAACCCCACAAACTTATCGGCTCTTGTGCTGTCGCTGTTGAATGCGTCAAGTTCATTTTGGAGGGCGGCGGTTTGGTCTTTCAAGTCTGCCTGTTCCTGCTCATAGGTCGCCGCCATTTGGGTGAAGCGTTCTTCGGGCAATAAACCCTTGACTTTGTCCTCATAGATGGATAATATCAGCTTATCCAGTTCGGCAATACGGCGCTGGTTTTTTGCGATTTGCTTTTGGTGGATTTTCACTGCCGTACCATTGCGGAGAACCGATTGTTGGCGGACGAGTTCCATAAACTCTGCTTCATGCTCACGAACAAAGCCATTGGTCTTTTGCAGGACATCGATGATAATCTCTTTTACCGCCCGAGTGCATATTTGGTGTGCGGAACACTTCTTGCCGGGATGGTGAAACCCCATCTTATGAGTAGAACACTCATAAATGTCTTCGGCTCTTGTCAGGTAATGCTTACCGTTATGCGCCATCTTTTGGTATGCGCGCCCGCGCCGGTTGTACATTTTCGCTCCGCAGTCGGCACAGAATAACAGTCCGGTCATGGGGTGCGGCGCGCCGTGGTCGTTATGGCGGCGCGGCGTTCCGCGCAGCTTCTGAACGGTGTCGAAGGTTTCTTGGCTAATGATTTTTTCATGGGTATTTGCGAATACCAGCCACTCTTCTTTTGGGGTTTTCGTCTGCTTGTTGCTCTTGAAATTCTCTTTTTTGGTTCGCAGGTTGACGGTGTGGCCACAGTATTCGGCTTTGGACAGAATGCAAATTACCGTCGTGCCACGCCAGTAATATGGATGCTCTTTGTTGTACCTATCCCGGTATGACCCGATGCCCCTGCTACCCAAATAATATGACGGACATTCCACTTGGTCGGCTGTGAGCCTCTTTGCGATTTCATGCGGCCCGATTCCCTCGACTGCCATGCTGTAAATCCTCTTGACTATTTGGGCAACTTCGGGATCAATCAACCATTTATGTTTATCATTCGGGTCTTTGAGAAAACCATACGGAACATTCCCGGTCATGGGTTTACCGGATTTCGCTTTCGCGGTGAAAACAGTTTTCAGTTTCTTGCTTGTGTCGCGGGCGAACCATTCCGCGAACAGGGCGCGTAGGGGTGTGAAGTCGTCCTCGCCGCGCTCACTATCGTAGTTGTCATTGACGGCGATCAGGCGCACACCTTTCTCACGAAATAATTCACGGTACAGACCAGCGCGTAAGTAGTCCCTGCCGAGCCTGCTGCCGTCTTTGATACATATACAGGCAACCTCGTCGGCTTCGACCTTTGCGATGAGTTCCTGCCAGCCCGGCCTGTCCCAGTTGGTGCCGGAATAGCCGTCATCGCATATATGGATATACGGCGTTAGTCCGTTGCGTTCGGCGTATTCCTCCAATAGCTGGCGTTGGTTGAGGATTGAGTTAGACGACCCTTGCAGCTCATCGTCCCGGCTCAACCTTTCGTACAGGATATTGACCTTTTGCTTGTTCATTTCTGCCTCGTCCTTCCGGCAGTCTGAACCGTTTGCGGCACATTGGGCGTTAGGCAATTTTCTCTACCTCCCGCTCAATCAGTCGGAAGATTTTATCCTCCAAAGTTTCGGCGCCGGTGTCACTGAAACGGACGTTCACAGTAAACATTGTGGAGCCAATCCGCTTTTGCAACATTAACGGCTCGCGTTCTCTTGAAACGGTCGTTGCCGCACTTGCGCCTTTATCCGGCGCGGTGGTGGTTGTAGTCATAGATTGACCCCCTTTATTCATTTTTCAAAAAAAGATACATTGATAGAGAGTACGTATCGGCGTCGCTCCTTTCGCTTCCGTAGATTTGCCGGGATTTAGCGGAGGCTTCATTAAAGCCCGGCAGAAATAAAATAACCGCACTCTGAATCAAAAAAACCGGCAACGATGTCCGCGACAAAGCGCGGGACTGTTCCCGATGATACTGACAGAAATGCGGTTGCACCAACACTATGCCATCGTTCCTGACGCCGGTTACGCCTACGGCAGGGCGTCGTTTCTCCGTGACACTGGCAGACCGCCCGTCGTAGCGCACATCACAGCTTTCGCCGTTCTTTCTACTTCGGTTCCATTGAAGCCACTCTTTGTGAACTTCGGAACCTTTTCAACTTCGATGCGCTCGGAGCCAGTTGTCTGCCAAGGAGGTCACGGTTACCTGAAACCTGTGACTTGCGCCGCGCCTCCGGCAGCGGAAGTCGTTCCAGTATCCTAACATAATGCGATGTTATTCAGTTGTGCGCTCAGTATAGCAAGGCTTCCCGCGTCTGTCAAGATGATTTCGGGCAATTTGCACAAGTTCTCCGTTATGCACAACGAGTTTTTTGATTATTTGGTCTTTATTTGACACCAGGGTACCCGTATGGTTCATTAGCGACAAAAAACACAGGACGAACACAAAAGAGGATTATCATTGATATATCAGACTTTATACGGCTTTTCCGTATTTTGGACGCAACACATGACAGCCTGCTTTCGTGTTCGTCAATTTGCACAATGGATTATCCGTCAGCAGTAAACCAATTCTGCGAGGATAACTTCATGGGCGATGTCGCGGTTTGGTATCGTTGCCAGCCGGGTTGCCGCCGCTTCGTCAATCTCCCGGCAGAGAGGGTATAATCGCTCCGACAGCAAAAGTGTGTTGTAGAGGATTGGCCTGTGTTCCCGTAGGAACGCCTTGTGCATACGCCCGTATCTGCCTAACGGTTCCACCATATCGGGCGGCGGGTCGCTGAGGATGATATTTGGCAGAAGGTAATCGCCAACAGGGATGTATTCGAGTTTGCTCATAGCCTTGTCCTTTCCCGGCTTATAGCCGATGCGTGTCCGTCCGTCTGGTGCCGCAAACAGTTGAACCGCCAATAAAATAGAGGGTACTTTTAACTGTACCCTCTACATCATATAGCGTCCCTCGCGTCTGAATTGAAGTGTATTTCCACTTCGTAGACTACGGAGCCTATCCGCTTCCGCATAGTCAATGGGTTGCTGTTTGCGCTGCTTCCCCGTCCTGCGCCCGCAGGCGCGGAAGGGCGCAGCGTCACGCTGCCTGTCTGCATATTCAGATGGCCCCCTTTCAAAAATGTTGGTTTGTGAGTTTTGGATGCCGGGTGTTTGCTTTTACGCGACCGCTTATTTTTGGGCAGGCTCCGCTCACTCGCATAATGTCGGGAACCTTTCTGTCCGCCTCCCGATTTGCCCGGGCGGTAGCGTCTCTTGCTGCAACGGCACGACAGCTCACAGCGGGATACCCGCCGCGAGGGTTTTCCGCCTGCTTCGGCGGGGAGTCTCCTTTCTGCCTCGGACTTTCACCGGCGACTATTTGAATGAGGCTGCCAGCCTCGGTGCTGTTGCGGTATCACCGCTCCTTTCCGCCCCCGGCGTGGGCATAAAAATCGCCGGACTCGATTCCCGCAATACTGCGGAACCTGTCCGGCTCGCCGTATTCAGTTGTGTCGGCGGGCAGTCTGTCAACCCCTTTCGGAGCGACCGTCTGCCCGCTGATGGGTTCAGTATAGCACATATGTTTGGCATTGTCAAGAGCGATGCAAGCAGCTTTGAAAACCAAGCTGTGCCAAACCTTCCCCTCATATACATGGAAAATCCGAGGGGGTTTTCGGAACTCGTTTTTGAAAATTGTGAAAAGTTTTTTTCATCACCAAATGGGTAAGCTCAAAATTGAGCCGTCAAAAATTTTCTATTGACTTTTTTCAAAAACTGAGTATAATGAAGATGTACCGAATGGTACACAAATGTTTCTCCGCTCATCGGTATGCGGAGTCGAAATAAGTGGCCGATTCCAAATGCTTCTCCGCTCACCGGCACGCGGAGTCTAAATAAAATGGCCGGTTACAAATGGCTTTAAGGCTCCGTCCGACGATGGAGCCTTAACCTATGAAGGACGGTACACATATGGAACAGGGGCAGTTTTGTTTTATTACGGATGCGTTTTTCACCATCCACGACAAAGAGCATAAGCTGATGCGAAATCGGGAAACGTTTGACGGCAAAGAGCATGGTCGTCCGTGCTTCTATGCCTTTGAGGACAGGCGAACCCCGTTCATCCTCTGGTGCATCCCGGTATCATCAAAAGTTGATAAATATATGCGGATATACAATCATAAACTCGCAAAGCAACGTGAAAAGGGAATCCATAAGCCTAAATGCAGCACCATTCGCTTCGGAGATGTCATGGGCGCGAGGAAAGCGTTTTTGATTCAAAATATGTTCCCTGTTACAAAGAAGTACATCGGGGAGATATACATAAACAGGCTGACACAGGAAGCCGTCCGTATTCCGCAAAACATGGAGCGCGACATCATATTTCATGCGGATGAAATTCTCAGGCTGGTGAAGAGCGGCAACAAGCACCTTGTTTTTTCCGATATTATCAAGACTTACAATGACCTCAACACAGAATTGGAGAAATGAGCCAACAAAAAGCACGACGCCCTGTTTCGGGGCGTCATGCTTCTACAGTTAAGCGTATACCACTTCGTCAAGCATCATCTTCTCCGCTATGCGCCGTATCTCGGTCATGTGCGCCGCCAACGCGAGACCATCGGCGGCTTTGTCAAGCCGCGCTTGTGCAGACCGTTGGACTTCCCGAAGGTGCGGGAACAACCGCTCTGTCAACAGCAATCGGTTGTAGGTAATCGTGCGGTGTTCTTTGAGATATGACCGCCGCATGGCTCCGTACTTGGTGATTGGCTCGGGCAGTTCCCGTGGCGGCTCGTTCAAGACGATGTTCGGCAAGAGGTAGTCGCCGTGGCGCGTGTAATCAATCAGCGCCATTTTTGACCCCTTTCTGCGGCGTTCTGCCGCTTGGTATGAGTAGGCGAGGGCAAGTCCTTTCCGCGAATGATCTTACGTTTACAGGGCGACTGTCGCGCTCCTGTTGCTCCGCATCATCCCCCTTTTTCCGTGCCGTTTCATTTATGCCGTAAGTGAGGCGGCTGTATGCTTTTTAGTAGGTGCTTGGATAGCACCCCTATCAGCATACAGCGTCTTCAATCACTTTTTTTCCATACAACCCTTTTTCAAAGGAGATGAAATGGATATCATGCTTGGACACGTCGGAAATTCTTGTGTATTCAACTTCGAAGGGTTGCCCCTTGCATGTTACGCCATATAGACCTTCTTCACAGACACATATAAACGACCGTGAAGCTTTAACTCTTTTAAGAAAAGAAGGAAGGCCTATTAGCGATACAAAGCCAAACAATAGTGCTGCATTTCTATATGTTCCCCTATCAGAAGACCACGGGTGTGTGTTGAAGAAATTGTAAGCACAGACGATTGCAATAATAATACATATAATAGACCCAAAAAAAGCCGTCCGGGGAAGACGGCTTGCGCGGTTTTGGCACAAGCCGACTCCAAGCGTGCTGATTATATGCCATACGGCGCGGCATGTCAAGGGTTTTTTGAAAATTGTTCGTAGAAGGCGGGGTTTTGGCCGGCGGCCGAGAGCATGAGCTTGATGCGGTTGAGCTGGTTGACCTCCGACGCGCCGGGGTCGTAGTCGATGGGGACGATGTTGCTTTGCGGGAACATTTCCCGCAGCTTGCGGATCATCCCCTTGCCGGTGACATGGTTGGGCAGGCAGGCGAACGGCTGGGCGCAGATGATATTGGGGACGCCCCGCTCAATCAGCTCCACCATCTCCGCCGTCAGCAGCCAGCCCTCGCCGCACTGGTTGGCGACCGACAGGACGCCCTCGGCCTTTTCGGCAAGCTCATAGATCGAAGCCTCGGCTTCAAGCCGCGCCGAGCCGCGCAGCTTTTTCTTGATGGTGTTTTCATAGCGGTTTACCAGCCGGACGGCCAGCTTCATCACGGCGGCTTTGACGCCCGACGTGCCTAAAAGCCGATGGCTGACGACGACGTTGAGGAAGGTGTACTGGAAAAACCCTACCAAGCCCGGGATGACCGCCTCAAAGCCCTCGCGCTCGATGACGGCGACGGCGTTGTTGTTGGCGTCGGGGTGGAACTTGACCAAGATCTCGCCCACCAAGCCCACGCAGGGTTTGCGCGGGATGTCCCGCAGCGGCAGCGCCTCGAAATCTTTGATGATACGCCCCGCCGTTTTTGAGAGGCTCAGGCGCCCTTTGCGCCGGAAGGTCTCCGAGCAGGCGGCCAGCCATTTGCGGCAGAGCGCGTCCGCGCTCCCGGGCGTCTCCTCATACGGGCGAGTTCGCAGCAGCGCGTTTTGCAGCAGGTCTCCTAAAACAAACGCTTTCAGCGCGCTGTCAATCATCCGCAGCGTCCACACAATCCCGGAATTTTTCTCAATGCCGCCCACGCTCAGCGCCGCCACCGTCACCTGTCCCAGCCCCGCTTCCCGCAGAGCGCGGCGCAGCAGCGCCACGTAGTTGGTGGCGCGGCACCCCCCGCCCGTCTGCGTGAGGAAAATCGAGGTGTTGTCCGGGTCATACCGCCCCGACAGCATGGCCCGCATCAGTTGTCCCACCACCACGATGGTCGGGTAGCAGGCGTCGTTGTTGACAAAGCGCAGGCCCGTTTCAACGTCGGCGTGGCTTACCGTCTTGAGGATGTGAAAATTATAGCCGCAGCGGCGGAAAAGCGCTTCCAGCAGCTCAAAATGCACCGGCGACATCTGCGGTGCCAAAACGGTGTGCCGCTTTTTCATCTCCTGCGTAAACTCCCCGCGCCGGTAGGTATAGTCGCTTGAGCTTGGGCGGGCGGACGGCCCGCTTTGAAGGGCGGCGGCCAGCGAACGGATGCGGATGCGCGCCGCGCCGAGGGAGTTGATTTCGTCTATCTTCAGCGCGGTGTAAATCTTTCCCGAGGCGGCCAAAATCTCCTGCACCTGCTCGCAGGTCACGGCGTCCAGCCCGCAGCCGAACGAATTGAGCTGCACCGTTTGCAGATTGGGATGCGCCCCGGCGTACGCCGCCGCGTCATACAGGCGGGTATGGTACATCCACTGGTCGAAGACGCGCAGGGGCCGCTTGGCCGGCGCGAGACGGGAGACGGAATCCTCGGTCAGCACGGCAAAGCCCAGCGAGGCAATCATGCCCGGCAGCCCGTGGTGGATTTCCGGGTCGGCGTGGTAAGGCCGCCCGGCAAGCACCACGCCCGTCTTCCCCGTCTCCTCCAGCCATTTCACCGTCTCCCGGCCCCGCCGCGCCATATATGCCTGAAAAGCGTCCATTTCGCGAAAGCCCGCGTCGAGGGCGCGCTTGACTTTGTCTCGGGGGATATTCCACCCCGCCAGCGTTTCGGTCAGCGTTTGGGCCATTTTGCCTCTGTGCGCGAGGGAGAGGAAGGGTTTCAGCAGGCGTATCCCTTTTTGCTCCAGTTCATCCATGTTCGCGCCGATAACCTCGGGATAGGACTGGACGATGGGGCAGTTGTAATGGTTGCTTGCCGCCGCGTTTTCCTTGCGCTCATAGGTGACGCAGGGGTAGAAGATTGTTTTGACGCCCCGGTGTATCAGGTCGCGGATATGCCCGTGGGCCAGCTTGGCGGGGTAGCAGAGGCTTTCGGAGGGGATGGTGGCCATCCCTTCCTCAAACAGCGTATGGTCGCTCCCGCGCGAGAGGACGACGGAAAAGCCCAGCGTTGTCAAAAACGTGTGCCAGAGCGGATAGTTTTCATACATATTCAGCGCGCGGGGCAGGCCGATGCTGCCGTTCGGCGCCGTTTCGGGGTCAAGGGATTGGTAAGCGAAGAGCCGCTCATATTTTTCGTCCGCCAAATTGGGCAGGCTTTCCCCGGACACCCGCCGCGGGCCGCGCCCGACGCCCCCGCCTTTTTCACAGCGGAAGCCGCTGACCAGACGCCGCCCCCCGGAAAAGGACGAGACGGTCAGCTTGCAGGCGTTGGGACAGGCGGCGCAGGAGGTTTGCGTCACCTTCTCCGGCTGTATCTCCTCCAAATGCCCGGCGGCTATCACCGATGAGCGCGTCCCGTCCGTATGGCGGTCGGCGGCCATCAGCGCCGCGCCGTACGCGCCCATCAGCCCCGCGACGTCGGGACGCGTCACGTTTGTCCCGGCCGTTATTTCAAAGCAGCGAAGGATGGCGTCGTTGTGAAACGTGCCGCCTTGAACCAGAATGGTTTTGCCCATCTGCTCGGGCGATTGGAGCTTGATGACCTTAAACAGCGCGTTGCGCACCACCGAATACGACAGCCCGCAGGAGATATCGCCGACGCTCGCGCCCTCCTTCTGCGCCTGCTTGACGCGGGAGTTCATAAACACGGTGCAGCGGGTTCCCAAATCCACCGGGTTTTCCGCGTCCAGCGCGCGGGCGGCAAAATCAGACACGCTCAGCCCCAGCGCCTCGGCAAAGGTTTGGATAAACGAGCCGCAGCCGGAGGAACAGGCTTCGTTGAGCAGCACCGAATCCAGCAGACCGTTGCGGATGCGGAGACACTTCATGTCCTGCCCGCCGATATCGAGGATGAAGTCCACATCGGGCGCGAACGCGCGCGCGGCGCGGGCATGGCAGACCGTCTCAATCTCTCCGCAATCGGCGCGCAGGGCTGTTTGGAGAAGCTGTTCGCCGTATCCGGTCACGGTCACGCCGCCGATATAGGCGCTGGGCGGCAAGCGCCCGTATATCTCGCGCAGGGCTTCGGCGGCGCGGGGCAGGGGCGCTCCCTCGTTTTTGGAGTAGTATGTATACAGAATCCGCCCGTCCCGCCCGGTCAGCACCGCCTTGATGGTGGTGCTTCCCGCGTCAACGCCCAGAAAGCACGCGCCTTCGGCGTGGCTGATGTCGCCGCGCGGCGCTTTGGCCCGGCCGTGCCGCTCGCGGAAGGCGCGCAGCTCTTCCTTAGAGGCGAAAAGCGGCGCCAGCCGGGGGATATCGGCGTCAATCGCTCCGGCGCCCCGGAGACGTTCCGGCAGCTCGGACAGGGACATCGCGTCTCCCTCCGCGCCCAGCGCGGCGCCCAGCGCGATAAACACTTCGCCGTGGCCCGGCGTGACAAACTCGCAGCCGCCGTCCTTCAGCGTCCGCTCAAACGCGGCGCGCAGCTCCGACATATACGCCAGCGGCCCGCCGAGGAACACAACCCGCCCCTTGACGGGCTGTCCGCACGCCAGTCCGGCGATGGTCTGGTTGACGACCGCCTGAAGCACCGAAGCGGCGAGGTCGCCGTGCGGCGCGCCTTCGTTGAGCAGCGGCTGCATGTCGGTCTTGGCGAAGACGCCGCAGCGGGAGGCGATGGAATAGAGCGATGTATAGTCCTTCGCCAGCTCGTTCAGCCCGGCGGCGTCGGTTTGCAGAAGCGCCGCCATCTGGTCGATGAACGCGCCCGTGCCGCCGGCGCAGGTGCCGTTCATCCGCTGGCTGACTTGCGGCTTGAGGAAGGTGATTTTCGCGTCCTCGCCGCCCAGCTCTATAACCACGTCCGCGCCGGGGACAAAGCGGCGCACGGCAAGCGTCCCGGCGGCCACTTCCTGCACAAAGGGCAGGCGGAGCGCCGCCGAGGCTCCCAGCCCCGCCGAGCCGGTCATCCGCACGGCGGCGCGCACCCCCGGCAAATCCTCCGCGATTTCGTCAAAGAGCAGGGACATTTCCCGTGAAATATCGCTGCGGTGGCGGCGGTAGCGGCTGTACAGAACGGCGTCGCCGCCGTCAAGCAGCACGGCCTTGATGGTCGTACTGCCAATGTCTATCCCCAAGCGGTATGTGTTTTCATTCATTGTTATCTTTCCTATTCCGTTGCAGAATACAGCAGCATAAAGCCCTGTTCCGCAAATTCCAGCTTGTGCGAGTCGGCGGCGGAGACGACGGGGATGAGGGGCGGGTCTATATACAAATCGTCGTCGGGCAGGGCCGCAAACAGCAAGTCAAACGTCCAGACAAACATGGCCATATCCTGCCCCGCCGCTTCAAAAAAACCGTCCTTGGCCGTCGCGTCGAAAACCCAAGCGTCCAGCGGGCGCTCTCCCGCCGCCGCCCGCAAATCGTCCAGCAGCCGTTCAACGGCGGCGACCGGCCCGATCTCCAGCTCCTCCTCGCTGTAGCGAATCTGGTTCAGCCCGCCCACAGGGGGAAAGCCCACATGACTCAGCAGCACCCGGTCAAACCCCGCCTCATACGCGTCCAGCGTCTGACGGATGATAAACGCCCGGACTTCGGGCAGGTAGAGGTTGAGCCAGCGGCGGTCGAGCGGGTCGCGGAAATTTACGCCGGTCGTATGCTTGAGCGCCCAGTCGGCGTTGGCGCCGAACGGCACGGTGCTGTCGGCACAGGCGGAGATAACCGCCGTCAGGGTCAGCTTCGGGTCGGATAACGTCTCCAGCGCGGCGGTCAGAATCGAGGGGTTGACGATGGTTCCCCGGACGTCCTTGTATTCCAGCGCGATGATGGTGATGCTCTCGTCCGCCGCCCTGCGGCGGATGCTGTCCAGCTCCGCGATATCCCCCAGCATGGGCAGCGGGAGAAAGAGGGCGCGCACCTGCTCCGGGATTCTTGGCGCGGGCGGCGGCGAGGGAGACGGCTGCGGAACGGGAGACGGCGAGGGAGAGGGAGGATCTTCGACGATGACATAGGGCGGCGTCGGGGAAGGGGGTCTTCGGCCAAACCGCGCCAAAAACGGAAGCTCGACGCTCAGGCCGTCCTCGGTATAGGAGATATAGTCGGGTAGGACGAAAACGCACAGCGCCGCCACGCCGCACAACAGCAAAATGAGGACGACCGCTCGAATCCGGCGGTGCTTTTTCTTGCCGTAATATGAACCGTATTTGGGCATTTCGTCACGCTCCAAGCACGCCCGGCTCTATCCTTCCATCAATCGCGGCCCGCGATCCAGTTTCGCGTCAACAATCAGCTTGCGGGGACACTTTTCGGCGCAATCGCCGCAATCGCTGCACTTTTCAAAGTCGATGGACGCCAGATTGTCCTCCACGCGGACGGCTTTGGGGATGCATACCTTCTCGCAGATGCGGCAGCCGAGGCAGCCGATGTCGCAGACCTTCCGCAGCGTTCCGCCCTTCTCGCGCGAGGAGCAGGGGATATGGACGTCGGCGTGGTACGGCACAGGGACGATAATCTGCTTGGGACATTCGGCGATGCAGCTCATGCAGGCCGTGCAGCGTTCGGGATCCGCGACCGATACCCCGTCCACGACGGAAATCGCCCCGGAGGGACACACCCGCGCGCAGGAGCCCAGCCCGATACAGCCGTAGGAACACTCCTTGGGGCCGCCGCCGAGCCGCATGGCGGCATGGCAGTCGTCGATGCCCTCATACTCGAATTTGTTTTTGGCGCGTACGCCGCCCGAGCAGCGCACCAGCACGGTCATGCGCGTCTCGTCCTCCGTCTCGGCGGGCGCGTCTTCCTCCACAACCGTCCTCGCCGGGAACAGGCGTCCCGCCAAGGCCAGAAAAAGCCCGATGACCGCGCCCAGAACGCCCAGTATCCATACAGCCGTCCACACACCCATTGGGTATCATCTCCACATTATCTTAAAATATCCGCATCCCGGCAAAGCCTGTAAAGGCCAGCGCCAGCAGCCCCGCCGTGATTAACGCTATCGGAAACCCCTCGAAGGCTTCGGGGTGTTCGGAAAACTCCAGCCGCGCGCGTATCGAGGAAAAGAGCAGCAGAGCCAAGGAAAACCCCACGCCCGACATGAAGGCAAACAAAACGCTCTCGATAAAGCCGTTCCCGCTGTCGCGGATGATGAGCGCCACGCCCAGCACGGCGCAGTTGGCGGCAATCAGCGGAAGGTAGATGCCCAAACGCGTAAACAGCTCGGGGGCGTGCTTTTTCAGCGTGATTTCCGCGAATTGCACCATCGCGGCGATGACCAGAATAAAGGCGATGGTACTCAAATGCTCTACATCAAACGGGATAAGCAGATACTGCCGTATCGCCCACGAGGCGGCGGCGGCGGCCGTCATCACAAAAATGACGGATAGGCTCATGCCCAGCGCGGTGTCTGTTTTCTTTGAAACGCCTAAGAACGGGCAGACGCCTAAAAAGCGCGTCAGCACGAAATTTTCAATCAGGATCGCGCCAAGGCTCAGGGTGACGACCTCTTGCCATGTCATACCGTTTCCCTCGCTTTCCCCCGTTTGCGGACAGCCTGCGTCGCCGCGATGACCAAGCCCAGCGCGAAAAATCCGCCGGGCGGCTGCGCCATGACGGCGATTTCGGGAACCGCTTCGGGCAGAACGCGGAAATCAAAGAGCGTCCCGGCGCTTAGAAGCTCGCGGAGGGCGGCAACGGCTATCAGCGCGGCCAAAAAGCCCATCCCCGCCGTCAGCCCGTCGATGGCTGACCGTACCACGCCGTTGCGGTAGGCGAAAAGCTCCGCTTGGGCAAACAGAATGCAGTTGACCACAATGAGCGGGATGAAGATGCCCAGCGCTTCCGACAGCGCGGGGAAATAGGCTTGGAGCAGCAGGTCGGCGACCGTGACAAGCGCGGCGATGATGACGGTAAACGCGGCGATGCGCACCTTTGCGGGAATGAGCTTTCGGAGGGATGAAATGATGATGTTGGAGCCGAGCAGCACCGCCATTGTCGTCAGGCCCATGCCCGCGGCGTTCATCATCGTCGTCGTGGCCGCGAGCGCCGGGCATAGCCCCAGCAGCAAAACCAGCGTCGGGTTTTGGTCGATGATTCCGTTTTTGAATTGCCGCATCGTCTGCGTCACGGCAGCATACCTCCCCCTAAGGAAGCCAGCGCGTCTTCGGCGCCCCGCTTCTTGATTTCCGTCAAATCCCCAAGTTCCCGGTGGGAAACGACCGTCACCCCGGTCACCTCGCGCGCCGTGCTGATTCCGACGACCATGCGGACGGTTCCGGCGCGGCCCCTCGCGGAGACGAGGACGGAAAATCCGACCAGCCGGCCTTCTTCGTTCCGCCCTTCATAGATGTTTTCCGCCAAGGAGGATTGGGTGAAACGCAGGTCTTCCCCGGAGAACACCGTTCCCATTGCCGACGCGTACGCTTCGGCCTGTCTCGCTTCAATCCTCGGCTCGGTGACGGTGTGCGCGAGGCTGACGGCGGCCGAGGCCGCAACCGCCAGCAGGGCCGTTACCAGCACAAGGTTGGGCGCGCTGTCTTTTTTGAAAAACCGGCGCAGAGCCCGTCCCGCAACGAGCAGAACCCGTCCCGCCGCAAGCAGCGCCTGTCCCGCGGCGCGCAGGGCGCGCAGCCCGGGCAGAAGGAAGAGTATCCCTGAATTGACCAGACGCCCCGTTTGCTTCACCAGCGAATACTTTCCTCCGGGAGACGGCTCCGGTTTGCCGTCCGGCGCGGAGACGGCTTCCTCCGCCGCGGTCTCTTCCGGCGCGGAAGCCCCGGGGGTTGCTTCTTCGGAGCTTACGGCTTCGGCAAAGTCTTCATTCACGGCGCAGCCACCTCCTTCCGAAGCGTCTCGGCGCGCAAGTTCTGTCTAAGAGCCAAACCACCGTGTTCATCAGCAGAATGGCATACCAGACGCCCTCCGCCACCGCGCCGAAGGTGCGGATAAAGACGGTCAGCGCCCCGCAGCCCACGCCGAAAATCCATTGCCCGCGAGGCGTCACGGGGCCGGTGGCGTAATCGGTGGCCATGAAAACCGCGCCGAGAATCAGGCCGCCGGACAACAGATGAAAGAGCATATAGTCCACCGAGGTGTTGAATATCCAGAGCGATACCGTATCCCCCTCCGGCAGCCCGCGCGGGAAGAGAAAGGTGAGCAGCGCCACCGTTCCGAGAAACGCCAGCGGAATACGGAGGCGGATGACCCGCCGTATGAGCAGATAAAGCCCTCCCAGCAGTAAAACGGCGGCGCTTACCTCGCCGATGTTTCCCGGTATCTGCCCGAAAAAGAGGTCTTGCCATGAAAAGACGTTCAGGGGCAGGCCGTTGAGACTGAGCTGCTCCGCGTCCTTGAGAACGCTCAGCGGGGTGGCCTGCGCGACGGCGGCGGCGTTAAACGGCCCCAAGACCGGCACCCGTTCCCCTTCCTCAAGGAGGGGGCGGACGTAGACGGCCAGCGAGGCAAAGCCCGAAAGGAAAACGCGGGCCGACAGCGCGGGATTGAGAAAGTTTTTCCCCAAGCCGCCGTAGAGCTGCTTGACGACCACAACGGCGAAAAACGCGCCCAGCGCAACCAGCCAGTACGGCGCCGTCACCGGCAGGGTAAAGGCAAACAGCATCCCGGTCACCGGCGCGGAAAGGTCGCCGAGCGAATTGGGCTTTTTGAGCAGCTTGCGGTACAAATACTCGAAGACGACGCAGCAGGTGACGGAAAGCAGGGTGATTGACAGCGAGCGCCAGCCGAAAAAGTAGACGGCCAGCGGCAACGGGGCGATGCTCAGGACAATCAGCATATCCAGCATGACGGAGCGCGTGCTTTCCTCGGCGCGTATGTGCGGAGAGGCGGAAACGGTTAGTTGCTCATCCATATCCTTCCGCTCACCCCGCTTCCTTTTTAACGCTTGCCAGCTTTTGCTTCCCCGTGACCATAGAGTGTACCAGATGGAGCCGCCCCGGGCAGATGTAGGCGCACGCGCCGCACTCTATACAGTCGTTGAGGCGGAGGCGCTCCAGCTCCTTCAGACGGTTGTTGCGCTCGTTCATGTACAGATAGATGGGCAGCAGATGCGCCGGGCAGACGCCCACGCAGCGCCCGCAGCGAATGCAGATTTCATCGCCCTTGGCGGGGACGTCGCCCTTGGCAAACGCAATCAAGGCGCCGCACCCCTTGATCAGCGGCGCGGACAAATCATGCTGCGCGACGCCCATCATCGGCCCGCCCATCATCACCTTGGCGGGAGGCTCGCGGAAACCGCCGGTGGCCTTGAAGATATCGGCAAGGGGCGTCCCGAAGCGCACGTCTAGGTTTTTGGCGTTGGCGACGGCGCTCCCGGATACGGTGACAATGCGGCGCACCAGCGGCTGCCCGGTGGTGACGGCGCGGTGCAGCGCCGCCGCCGTGGCGGCGTTGAATACGGCGCAGCCGATATCGGACGGCAATTCCCCGGGCGGGGTCTCGCGGCCGGTAATGCTTTTGACAATCTGTCTTTCCGAGCCTTGGGGATACCTCGCGCGCAGGGTGACCAGCTCGATTTTGGTCTTGCCCGGCAGGGTGCGGCGCAAGGCCTCCGCCGCGTCGCGCTTGTTGGATTCCACGGCAATCACGGCGCGCTTAGGCTCCAGCAGCTTCATCAAAACGCGCAAGCCCCCCAGAATTTCTTCGGGAGCTTCCAGCATCAGGCGGTGGTCGGAGGTTATGTAAGGCTCGCTCTCGGCGGCGTTGATGACGACCGTTTCGCATTTTCCACGCGCCGCCGCGATTTTTACGTGCGCGGGATAGGCCACGCCCCCCATCCCCACGATGCCGGCGTCCCGGATGGCGCGCAGGAGCTGTTCGGAGGTGAGGGATTCCACCGAGCCTTTGGGATGGATGGACTCATGCGGAATGTCGCGCCCGTCGTTTTCGATGAAGATGCTCAAGACCCGCGTGCCGTTGGGGTGCGGGTGAAGCTCTATGGACTGAACCCTGCCCGACACGGGGGAATGGATTGGCGAAGACACCACGGCGGCGCTGTCGGCGATAATCTGGCCCATGAAAATTTCTTGGTCGGGCCGCACCACCGGCTCGCACGGGCTGCCCTCGTGCATCGACATGGGCAGAATGACCCGCTCGGGCGGCGGGAGCGTCTCAACGGGCTTATGGCGGGTCGCGGCTTTCATGTCCGGCGGATGAACCCCTCCCCGGAATCGGTGAAACATCGGCTCCACCTCCCTTAATGGTACAGTATAGCATACCAGAGATGAAAGATTATGTCAAATTTGCGGCGTTTTCCCGATAGTTGGCAATCGCGGCCTTGATGGCCTCCTCCGCCAGCACGGAACAGTGAATCTTCTGCGGCGGCAGGCCCTCCAGCGCTTCCACCACGGCGTAGTTGGTGAGGTTCAGCGCCTCCTCCACCGTCTTGCCCAGCACCATCTCGGTGGCGATGCTGCTGGTGGCCACGGCGGCCCCGCAGCCGAAGGTTTTGAATTTCACGTCCTCAATGACGCCGTTTTCGATTCGCATGGTCATTCGCATGATATCGCCGCATTTGGCGTTTCCCACGGTGCCTTCGGCGTTGTAATCCTCTACCTCGCCCATGTTCCGGGGGTTGTTGAAATGCTCCATGACGCGGTCAGTATACATTCAGCGGTTCTCCTTTCTTCGCGTTCCACAGCGGACTCATCTGGCGGCAGCTCTCCACCACCGTCTTGATTGTTTGGACGACAAAGTCCATCTCTTCTTCCGTATTCGTATGGCTGACGGTCAGGCGCAGGCTCCCGTGCGCCTCCTCGTGCGACAGCCCGATGGCCAGCAGCACGTGCGACGGGTCGAGCGACGCCGTTGAGCAAGCGGAGCCGGACGACGCGGCGACGCCTTTGCAGTCCAGACGGCAGACCAAAAGCTCCCCCTCCACCGCGGCGAACACAAACGACGCGTGTCCCGGCAGGCGGCGTTCGCGGTGCCCGGTCAGGCGGCTGTACGGCACGGCGGACAAAACGCCCTCTATCAGCCGCTCGCGCAGGGCCGTGACCTTGCGCGAAAATTCGTCCCGGTTGCGGGTCATATGCTCCAGCGCGGCGGCAAGGCCCACCGCCCCGGCCACATTTTCCGTCGTTGAGCGCCGCCCCCGCTCGTGGCCGCCTCCGTGCAGCAACGGCGGCAGCTTTACGCC
Organism: Oscillospiraceae bacterium; assembly: GCA_009782215.1. Lineage (GTDB taxonomy): Bacteria > Bacillota > Clostridia > Oscillospirales > UBA929 > UBA929. Next base: position 29,525 of record WRKO01000022.1, read on the forward strand.
GCTTTTGATATACAGCGCGCCCACGCCCTTGGGGCCGCCGAATTTATGCGCCGATATCGACGCCATGTCGATGTCCGGCGTGAGTTCTGTTTGGATATGCCCCGCCGCCTGCACCGCATCGGTGTGGAAGAGGATGTTTTTGTCCTTCTCCTTGACCGCGCGGGCCAATTCGGCGATGGGCTGCACCGTGCCGATTTCGTTGCCGGCATAGATGACGGAAACGATTGCCGTGTCGGGTCTCAGCGCCTTCAGCAGCGCTTTGGGGTGAATCAAGCCGTATGGGTCAACGGGGACGACGGTCAGCGGATGGCCTTTCTTTTTCAGGGATTCCGCCGTGTGCAGGACGGCGTGGTGCTCCCCGGCGGAGATGGCGATGTGCCGCCGCGTTTCCCCCGCCGCCTCGACGGCGCTTTTCAGCGCCCAGTTGTCGCTCTCCGTGCCGCCCGAGGTGAAATAAAAGGTGTTCGGCGCCACGCCCAGACATTCCGCCGCCGTCCGGCGGGCGTTTTCAAGGGCCGTCTTGGCGTCGCGGGCCATTTTGTAGACGCCGGACGCGTTGCCGTAAAGCTCGGTGAGCCACGGCGTCATGGCGTCGAGCGCGGGCTTGCATATGGGCGAGGTCGCGGCGTTGTCGCAGTATACGAACATTATTTGTCGCCTCCGGTCGCGGCGACAGCCAGCGCGTCGCAGCGGTTGTTGTAGTCGTTATCGGCGTGTCCCTTGACCCAGTGCGGGCGCACCGTATGCTTTTCGCATAAATCCAGCAGATGTTCCCATAGGTCGGGGTTGAGGGCGGTTTCTTTTTTGTTCCGCATCCAGCCCTGCTCCCGCCACTTTCGGGCCCAGCCTTTTTCCAGAGCGTCCGTCACATATTTTGAGTCGGAGTACAGCTCGACGATGCACGGCGCTTTCAGGGCTTCCAGCCCTTGGATAACCGCCGTCAGCTCCATGCGGTTGTTGGTTGTGGCCGCTTCCCCGCCGGACAGCTCTTTCTCTTTGTCCCCGTAGCGGAGGATGCAGCCCCAGCCTCCCGGCCCCGGGTTTCCGCTGCACGCGCCGTCGGTGTAAAGGGTGACGGTCTTCATGCTTCAGCCGGGACATCCGGGACGCCGGCCGCCGCGTCTTCCTCTTCTTCCTTGAAGGTGCGCGCCAGCGCGATGACGCGGGCATGGCTGCCGGTGCGCATCAGGATGACGCCCTGCGCCGTGCGGGAATAGAGGTTGATTTCGCTCGCCGCCATGCGGATGATGGTGCCGTCGTCGCTGATGAGCAGGATGTCGTCGTCCTCGTCCACCACGCGGATGCCGGCGACCATGCCGGTCTTATCGTTCAGCGTTTGGTTGCGCAGGCCCTTGCCGCCGCGGTGCTGGACTTCTCCGCCGCGCTTGTATTCGTCGATTTCGGTGCGCTTGCCGTAGCCGTTTTCGGTGACGGTCAGCAGGGCGGCGCCCGGTCTTGCCCGTCCCGCGCCGATGACGTAATCCTCTCCCGTCATGCGGATGCCGGTCACGCCCCGCGCCGTGCGCCCCATGTCCCGCACTTCGCTCTCGGGGAAGCAGATGACCTTGCCCTCCCGCGTCGCCAGCAGCATGTCCTGCCTCCCGTCGGTCTTGCGTACGGTAATCAGCTCGTCGCCGTCCTCGATGGTCAGGGCAATCAGCCCCGCCTTCCGTCCGGCGGACGCGAATTTATCCATGCTGGTGCGCTTGACGACGCCGTTTTTGGTGACCATGAAGAGGAAGCCGACCTCCTCGTCGTCCCTCACCGGGATGACGGCTTTCACCTTCTCCCCCTGCTCCAACGGCAGAAGATTGGCCAGATTCATCCCCTTCGCGCTCCGCCCCGCCTCGGGTACGGTATAGCCGCGCTTTTTGAACAGGCGGCCTCTGGAGGTGAAGAAGTATAAGTCGTCGTGCGTGGAGGCGACAAATAGCTCTTCGATATAGTCCTCCTCCCGCACCGTCTGCGCCGTCACGCCCCTGCCGCCGCGCCGCTGGGCGCGGTAGGTCGTCTTGGGCGCGCGCTTGACGTAGCCGACATGGGTTAAGGTATAGACGCAGTCCTCGCGCTCGATGAGGTCTTCGAGGTCGATTTCGTCGTCGTTTTCAATGATTTCGGTGCGGCGCGCGTCGCCGAACTTATCCGCCAGCGCGGACAGCTCCTCGCGCAGGATGCCGTTGACGCGCTCCTCGTTGGCAAGGATGTCGGTATAGTCGGCGATTTTCAGCCCCAGCTCGTCGATTTCAGCCTGTAATTTTTCAATCTCCAGCCCTTGCAGGCGCCCAAGGCGCATATCCACAATGGCCTGACCCTGAACATCGGTGAGGTTAAACCGCTCCATCAGGCGGGCTTTGGCGTTGTTGTAGCTGGAACGGATGATTTGGATGACCTCGTCGATGTTGTCAACGGCGATTTTCAGGCCTTCCAAGAGGTGCATACGCTCCCGCGCCTTGCGTAAATCGTATTCGGTGCGGCGGCGTATCACGTTTTTCTGGTGGTCGATGTAGTGGCCGAGGATGGCTTTCAGCCCCAGCGTCACCGGCTGGCCGTCCACAAGGGCAATCATGTTGATGGCAAAGGTGGTTTGCATATGGGTCTGGGCATAGAGCTTGTTCAGCGTCACCTGCGCGTTGGCGTCGCGCTTGAGGTCGAGGACGATTTTCATCCCCGCCCGGCCCGATTCGTCGCGCAGCGCCGCGATGCCTTCTATCTGCTTGTCCCGCGCGAGGCTTCCGATATGCTCCACCAGCCGGGCTTTGTTGACCTGATAGGGCAGCTCGCTGACCACGATGCGCGTTTTGCCCTTGTATTCCTCGATTTCCGCCTTTGCCCGCACGCGGACGCGTCCGCGCCCGGTCGCGTAAGCGAGCCGTATGCCCGCGCGGCCGAAAATCTGTCCGGCTGTGGGAAAGTCGGGGCCGTGGATATGCTCCATCAGCTCGTCCAGCTCCGCGTCGGGGTTGTCGAGCCGGCATAGAATCGCGCCGGCCACCTCCCGGAGGTTGTGCGGCGGGATGTTGGTGGCCATGCCCACGGCGATGCCGGAGGAGCCGTTGACAAGAAGGTTGGGCAGGCGGGCGGGCAGGACGGTCGGTTCTTTTTCAAAGTTGTCGTAGTTGGGTTTGAAATCGACCGTTTCCTTATCGATGTTCGCCATCAGCTCTATGGCGATTTTGCTCAGCCGCGCTTCGGTGTAACGCATGGCGGCGGGCGGGTCGTCGTCCACGCTGCCGAAGTTGCCGTGACCGTCCACCAGCATATGGCGGAGGGAAAACGGCTGCGCCATGCGCACCAGCGAGTCGTATATGGCCATGTCGCCGTGGGGGTGGTATTTACCCATGACGTCGCCCACGACCTTTGCCGATTTGCGGAAAGGCTTGTCGGGCGTGAGGTTCTCCTCGTACATGTTGTACAGGATTCGCCGGTGGACGGGCTTCAGCCCGTCGCGCACGTCGGGCAGGGCGCGGGAGGTGATGACGCTCATCGAATATTCGATGAACGACTTCCGCATCTCGCTCTCCAGCTCCACCGGCACCAGCTTTTGATTTTCAAAGCTGACAAGCTCTTGTTCGTTCTGTTTACTCATCATCACACATCCAAATTCACAGCGCTCTTGGCGTATGTCTCAATAAATTCGCGGCGCGGCTCTACTTTGTCGCCCATCAGTATGGTGAAAATCTCGTCGGCGGCGACGGCGTCTTCGATGGTCACCTGCAAGAGCGTCCGCTTTTCGGGGTGCATCGTCGTTTCCCACAGCTCTTCCGCGTCCATCTCGCCCAAGCCCTTGTTGCGCGTGATTTCGATGCGGGAGCGCACAGCCGGGTCGCCGTCCGACATTTCGTCCATCGTGCGGTCGCGCTCGGCGTCGGTGTAGGCGTAGCGCGCCTGCCTGCCCCGCGTCAGCTTATACAGCGGCGGCTGGGCGATGAAAACATGCCCTTCGTCGATGAGCGGGCGGAGAAAACGGAAGAGGAAGGTGAGGAGCAGGGTGCGGATATGGCTCCCGTCCACGTCGGCGTCGGCCATGAGGATGATTTTGTTGTAGCGCAGCTTTTCCAGCGAAAACTCCTCGCCGATGCCCGCGCCGATGGCGGTGACCAGCGGCATCAGCTTTTCGTTGGCGTATACCTTGTCCAGCCGCGCCTTTTCCACGTTGAGCATCTTGCCCCACAGCGGCAATATCGCCTGATACCGGCTGTCGCGCCCGCCCTTGGCGCTGCCCCCCGCGCTGTCGCCCTCGACGATGAACAGCTCGGTCAGGCTGGGGTCGCTTTCGTGGCAGTCGGCCAGCTTGCCGGGCAGGGCGGCGCTGTCAAGCGCCGTCTTGCGCCGCGTCAGCTCCCGCGCTTTGCGGGCGGCGTCGCGGGCGCGGGCGGCGAGGACGGATTTTTCCAAGATGATTTTCCCGGCGGCGGGGTTTTCTTCTAAAAAGTCGGTCAGCTTCTTGCCGATGAGGTTGTCCACCATCGTCCGCATATCGCTGTTGCCCAGCTTGGTTTTGGTTTGCCCCTCAAACTGCGCGTCGGTCAGCTTGACCGAGATGATGGCGGTCAGGCCCTCGCGCACATCCTCGCCGGCCAGCTTTTCATCGTCCTTGAGATGGTTTTTCTTATGCCCATAGTCGTTGATTACGCGGGTCAGGGCGGTCTTGAAGCCCGTTTCGTGCATTCCGCCCTCGGTGGTGGCGATGTTGTTGGCAAAGGATAAAATCGCCTCGTTGTAGGTTTCGTTATACTGCATGGCGATTTCCGCCGACGCGTCGCCCTTTTCCCCGGAGAAGTAAATCACCTCTTCGTGCAGGGGCGTCTTGTTGCGGTTGACGTGCTGCACAAAGGAGCGGATGCCGCCCTCGTAATGAAAGGTTTTCTGCACCGCCGGCTCCTGCCGGAGGTCCTTTAGGGTGATTTTCAGCCCGGCGTTGAGGAAAGCCTGCTGGCGCATCCGGCTTTCCAGCACCACATAGTCAAAGTCCAGCTCCTCGAAGACTTGCGGGTCGGGCTTGAAGGAGACGGTGGTGCCGTGCCTGTCCGTCGGGCCCACTTGGCGCAGCTCCTCGGTGATATCCCCGCGCGCGAAGGCGATGGCGTATTCATGCCCTTCGTTGTAGATGGTGGCCCGGAGCCACTCGCTCAGCGCGTTGACCACGCTGGCGCCCACACCGTGCAGCCCGCCGGAGACTTTGTAGCCCGAGCCTCCGAATTTGCCGCCCGCGTGCAGGGTTGTGAAGACCAGCTCCACCGCCGCTTTGCCGGTGGCGTGCATCCCGCAGGGGATGCCGTGCCCGTCGTCGCTCACCGTTACGCTGTTGTCGGGGTTGACGGTGATTTCGACGTGCGAGCATCGCCCCGCCAGCGCCTCGTCGATGGAGTTGTCCACGATTTCGTACACCAGATGGTGCAAGCCTTGGCTGGACGTCGTGCCGATATACATGCCCGGGCGCTTGCGCACCGCCTCTAGGCCTTCCAGCACCTGTATGTCTTGCGCTCCGTATTGTGGTTGGTTCACCATGCTCTATTCTCCGTTTCCTGTATTCTCCTGTGCAGGGTTTCGGTCGTGACCGGGGAGAGGTAGACTTTATCTGAAGCGGTCAGCGCGAAGCTGCGCGGAAGGGCGTCCTCGCGGACTTGGACGACGCGCCCGGTTTTTTCCCTTCGCGATAAAAAATCCCGCGTTCCCTTGCCCCGCGAAGCGCCGTCGAGGTCAAACAGGCCGACAATCTCCCCGGATGGCAGCACCGTTTCTCCGCCGATACGCAAATACAAAAGCCTTCACTCCAAGAAAATATTTGTCCCCGCCGCTGTAATCTTTTCCGGCTCGCAGCAGCTTATAAAGGTCTGTCCTCCTTCCATATGCCCCAGCACATACCGCTGCCTCGCCGTGTCCAGCTCGCTCAGCACGTCGTCGAGGAGGAGGAGGGGCGGCTCGCCCAGCGTTTGGGCCAGCACATCCCGCGCGGCCAGCTTCATTGAAACGGCGGCTGTGCGGGTCTGCCCCTGCGAGCCGATGCCTTTCAGCGGGCGGCCGTTCAGCACGGCCTCCAAGTCGTCCCGGTGCGCCCCCACCAGACACTGCCGTCTCGCAATTTCGGCTTCCCGGCGTTCTTCCATCTTCGCGAACGCCTCATCCGCGTCGTCCGCGCGCGTGCAGTAGCGCAGTTCCAACGTCTCCCGTCCGCCCGAAATGGCGGCATGGTGCGCGGCGGCAAGGGGGGCGAGCGTTTCGCAAAACGGGCGGCGGTAGGAGGCCAAGACGGCTCCCGTATCCGCCAAGCCGCGGTTGTATTCGCTCAACATGTCAAGATACGCGGGCTTTTCGGCCGCGAAGCGGAGCAGCTTGGTCTTGGATTCGTGCAGCTTGCGGTAGCGGCGCAGGGTTTCGAGGTAGCGGGGCTTTTGCTGGCATAGGACGGCGTCGGTAAACGCCCTGCGTTCGGCGGCGCCTCCTTGCAAAAGAGCCAAATCGCCGGGGTCGAAAAAGATGGCCGGCAGAACGCCCATTAGGTCTCTCGGGGAGGACAGGGCCGCGCCGTTGAGTAAAATGAGCCTTCTGGCCCCGCTTTTGATGCGCACGGACAGCGTCTGCTCCCGTCCGCCGGAGATGAAGTCCGCGCTCAGCTCCGCGCCGGATTCACCGAAGCGGATCAGCTCCGCGTCCCTCACCGCGCGGACGCTTTTGCTGGTCGCGAGATAGTAGACGGCCTCCAGCAGGTTGGTCTTTCCCGCGCCGTTGGCCCCGGCGACGACGTTGACGCCCCCGGAAAAGGCAAAGGTCGCCTCTTCGTAGCTTCGGAAGCTCTTGAGGGATATGGAGCGGAGGGTCACGGGTTTACGCTGAGCCTCACCGGGAGCACCATGAACAGCGTATCCTCATCCGATTCCGGCAGCAGCAGGCAGGGTGAAATGGGCCCGGAGGTTTCGAAGCGGAAGCGTTCCCCTTCCATATGCCGCAGGGCGTCGAGCAGATAGCGGTGATTGAAGCCGATTTCCATTTCGTCGCCGCACTCGCAGGCAAGGTCGTCCTGCGCGCGCCCCAGCGCCGTCTGGCAGCCAATCGTCAGCTTCCCGTCCGAGAAGGTCAGGCGAACCGGGCTTTTGAGCTTTTCGGTAATCAGCAGCCCCACCCGCTCAAGCGCCTGTATGAGCGGCTTGATTTCCAGAACGGCGGAGAAGCCGCCGGCTTTGGGGATGCCGGTTTTGTATTTGAAGAATTCGCCCTCCATCACGCGGGTAATCAGCGTCAGCCCCGTGAGGTCAATCAACACATGCCTTGAGCCGATGTGCAGGGTGACTTGGGCCTCCTCGTCGCTTAACAGCATCCGCTCCAGCTCGCGAAGGCTGACGGCGGGCAGCACATACGACTCCTCCCCCGCGCCCTCCTGCGCCACGCGGCTCAGCGCCAAGCGATGCCCGTCCAAGGCGACTAGGGTGAGCTTGTCCGGCTCGGCGTCAAAGAGTACGCCGGTGTGGATGTGCTTGGTTTCGGCGTCGGAGACGGAGAAAAGGGTCGTGCCCAGCAGGCGTTTCAGCGCGGCTTGCGGCAGGGTGAGCGAGCGCAGGCTCGACACCTCGGGCAGGACGGGGTAATTCTCGGCCGGCAGCGCTGTCACGTCGAAGACGCTGGCGCCGCATTTGATGTTGGTCATGTGCCGCTCGCTGACCGATATCTCGATTTCCTCCCCCGGCGCGCGGCGCACCATCTCGCAAATCATCCTCGCGTCCAAAACGGCGGCTCCGGGCGTCTTCACCTCGGCCGGGACGACGGCGACAATCCCCATTTCGAGGTCGTTGCCGGTCACCGTCAAGGTGTTGTCCTTACACTCCAGCAGAAGCCCCTTCAGCATCTCGCCTACGGCGCGGGCCGATACCGCCCGCGCCGCGTTGCCCAGCGCCGTATTCAGTAGATCCTGCCGGCATACGCAGTGCATGAGCATGGGTCAAACCCCCCTTATGTTTTCAATGATTGTTTTCACATCGTTATCGTAGTCCGAATCGCTTTTTCTGCGCTCCTCCACCCGCTGGATGGAGTGCATGACGGTGGTATGGTCGCGGGAGAATACCCTGACGCCGATTTGCTCAAGGGACATGTCGGTCATTTCCCGGATGAGGAACATGGCGGTCTGGCGGGCGGTCACCAGCTCGGCTTGGCGGCTCTTGCCGGTGATTTGCTTTTCCTCCAGCTTATAGAAGGAGGACACTTCCTTCAGAATGAGCTGCGGCGTGGGGTTGAGCCCGGGGTTTTCGCGAATCATGTCGGCCACCGCCTCCTGCGCCGTGTCAAGGTCAACGGGCTTGCTCATCAGGTTGTGGGAGGCCAGCAGCTTTTTCACCGCGCCCTCAAGCTGGCGGACATTGCTGGTGATGGTCTGCGCGAGATGCTCGGCCACCTCGAGCGTCAGGGGAATCCCGAGGCTTTGCGCTTTGCTTTGGACGATGGCCCTTCTCGTCTCGAAGTCGGGAGCTTTGATATCGGCGGACAGGCCTCCCTCAAAGCGGGACAGCAGCCGTTCCTCCAGCTTTTGCAGCTCCCGGGGCGGCCTGTCGCTGGTCATAACGATTTGCCGGCTGTTGTTGATGAGGGCGTTGAAGGTGTTGAAAAACTCCTCCTGCGAAAAGTCCCGGCCCGCGATAAACTGGATGTCGTCAACCAGCAGCATGTCGGCGCTTCGGTAGCGGTCGCGGAATTCCCCTGTGGTTTTGGCTTGCAGCGCCGCCACCAGCTCGTTTGTAAACTGCTCGGCGGAGAAAACAAAAACGCGGGCTTCGGGCCGCCGCTGCTTCATATGGTTGCGGATGGCGTACAGCAAATGCGTCTTGCCCAGCCCCGAGCCTCCGTACAGGAAGAGCGGGTTGTGCGTTTCATGGCCCGGCTCCTCCGCGGCGGCGAGCGCCGCCGAATAGGCCATTTCGTTGCTTTTGCCCACAATGAATCTTTCAAAGCTGAAATCGCGGCGTCCGCCCCATTGGCTGCACGCTTGCAGCTCCTGCGCCGCCGTTTCCTCGCCGCCGGGCGCGGGAGAGGGCGGCTCGGGGATGATTTCGATTTTGTACGGGACGCCGAAAATCGCCAGCATAACGTCCGCCAACTGCGGCAGATAGCGCGCCTCAATGACGCCGCGCTTATGCTCCACGGGGACGCAGAGACGGAGGAGCTGATCCTCGGCGGAGACGACAAACGCATCGGAAAACCACGCCGATACAACGGCGCGGGGCATCCCCGCGCTGAGTTCTTCGCGTATCCGCTCTATTAAGTTGGCGCTCATAAAACGTCCCCTTGCCCCATCTTTTTATCTCCCCGTCATTATAACACGTTTCTCGCCTCAAGACAAGGGTTTTTTACAGACGCCGCTCAAGCCGCAGGCTCACCCCGCCGCCGAGCAGGGCGGCGTCGCCTTCGCCGTGAGTCGCCATAATCACCGTCCGCCCCCGCAGGCGGCGGAGGATACAGGCGGCCGCGGCCTCCTTCATCGCGGCGTCCAAGCCGGTGAACGGCTCGTCCATCACAAGCAGCTCCGACGGCGCAACCAGCGCCCGCAGCAGGGCGACGCGGCGTTTCATCCCGCCGGACAGCTCATAGACGGGCGTTTTTTCCGCCCCCGGCAGGCCTATCTCCTCAAAAAGCTCCCTGAGGGCGTCTTTGTCCCGCAGGCGCGGCGCGGCAAGGCGGACGTTGGCCCCCGCGCTCAGTCTTTCGCACAGGCGGTCTTCCTGAAAGACGGCGCTCAGCGCGCCGGGGTTGACGCCGCCAACCATTCCCGCGTCGGGAGGAAGCAGGCCCAGCAGAAGGTTCAGAAGGGTGGTTTTCCCGCAGCCGGACGGGCCCATGACGCCGTGAACCTTTCCGCCGGCGAACGTATGGGAGAGGTTTTCCAGCACACGCTTTTCGCCGAAGGCTTTGGATATGCCGGACAAAACGATGTCTGTCATATCCGGTCACATCCTTTCCAGCGCGCGGGCGGCGCGTTTAATCAGCCAAAGCGTCAGCTTTTCCAAGCCGGCGCAGAGCAGCATGACGGCAACCGTCCACGCGAACAGCCCGCGCATATCCAGAAAGAGCTTGGCCTCGTACAGGCGCGACCCCACCGAGCCCTGCGGCAGACCGATGACCTCGGCGGCGACGCCTGATTTCCACGCGATGCCCACCCCCACGCCGACGGCGGAAATCAGATAGGGCAGGATTTGCGGGATATAAATCGAGCGCAGGCGGCGGAGGGGCGGCACGCGAAACACCTTGGCCATTTCCAGCAGCTTGCGGTCGGTGTTGCGAAGCCCCTCGGAGAGGGTGTCGTAGACAATGGGCAGAATCATCAGAAACGCGATGATGAACGATAGGCTCCTTGCCCGCAGAAAAACCAGCAGCAGAATGGTATACGACGCCACGGGGACGGCCTTGGCCGCGCCCGTCAGCGGCGCGAGCAGCGCCTTGACAAGCGGAAAACGGGCCGCCGCGACCGCCAGCAGGGTTCCGGCGGCCAGCGCGCTGAAAAAGCCGCCCATAATCCGCAGCAGGGAAAACGCCGCAGAAGACCAGAACCACGGCGTCAGCGCCATTTCAAACAGCCGCGTCAGCGCGGCAAGCGGGGAGACGAGCAGAATGTCGTTCCCCACCAAAACGCTCGCGATATGCCAGACCGCCAGCCAAAAGAGGGCGGCGAGAGCGGCGGCGCGCCGCTTATGGGATAACATAAAAATCGTCGCCGGGCAGCGCGCCGCCTACCGATTCGGGGGCGGCTTCAAACAGCACCGCCAGATACGGCTCAAGCAGGCGCTTCATTTCCGCGCCCTCGATAAAGGTGATGCGGCACTTGGGGATGGCGCGCTCGGCGACGTCCGCCGCGGCGACGCCCAAGGCTTCAATCAGCGGGGCCGCTTGGGCGGGGTTGGCGTTGACCCACGCCGCCGACGACCTGTACAGCGGGAGGACGAGCTTGGGGAAGACGTCCGGGTATTCGTCCAAAAAATCGGCGCGGACGGCGAGTACGCCGACGACCAGCGTGCCGGAATCGGGCAGCTTGTCCCATTCGGCGGTGAGGTCAAGCGCTTCGCGCAGTCCGGGGACGTTATCCATCGCCGAGGTGACAAAGGGCTGCGGCAGCATGGCAATCCCGCCGTGCTGCCGGAGGTGCGCCAGCGCCTCGGCCGGCTCGCTCTTGAACTCCAGCGTGACGTCCCTGTCCGGGTCAAGGCCGTTTTGCGTGAGGATGTGCCGCAGGGTATACTCTGTCACCGTGCTTTTGCCGGTGGCGACGACCGTCCGCCCGCGCAAATCGGCGACGGATTGGACGGTATCGCCCGTCTCGACGATATAGGTCAGGCCCAGCGTGTTGATTGCCGCCACCCGTATGGTGCCGCCGGTGTTGTTGTAGAGCGCCGCCGCCATGTTCGCCGGGATGGCCGCCATGTCCACCCTGCCCTGCACCAGCATGGGGACAATCTCGTCGGGGGTGGCGATTTCAAAGGAGACGCCCTCTCCGGCGTTTTCAATCCAGTGCGTCATCCCCATCGCCGTGGCGCCCCGGAGCGCACCTATGCGCAACGTCCCCGGCAGCTCCGGGGAGGGTTCGGGCGACGCGCAGGACGCCAGCGTCAGCGCCGGAAGCAGCGCCGCGAGAAGCAGGCAAAAACGTTTCATGCAGGGTTTCCCGCCTTTCTGTGTCAAATACTTTGTGGTATTATTATACCATACGGCGCGGCGCGATATCAAGGAAAAATCGTTCCCGTACAATTCCGTGCTTTACATCGAATCTTGTCTATGATATACTATCTTTCGAGCGAAAATAAGGAGGTTTGCAAATGAAACGGAAAACAATGGACGGCAACACCGCGGCGGCGCACGTGTCATACGCGTTCACCGAGGTTGCGGGCATCTATCCCATCACCCCTTCCTCCAATATGGCGGAGATGGTTGACAAATGGTCGGCCGGCGGGCTGAAAAACCTTTTCGGACAGGAAG
>WRKO01000023.1 GCA_009782215.1 Oscillospiraceae bacterium
GAGTAGTTGACAGTTGATAGTGGATAGTTGATAGTGATGGGGCTGCGGGGGGTACGGGGGGTGTGGGGCATGAAGGGGTGGGGTTTGGGGTATACTGAGGGGCGAGAATGGGGGCGGCGGGACGCCGGGCGGAGGGTGTTTATGAGAGGGTTTACATCAGGCCGCGGGGCGGCGCGGCGTTTGCGACGCGACATACAGGTGATTGAGCGGACGGCGGCGCGGGCGGCGGCGTGGAGCCGGAAAAGCCGTTTGCTGCCCAAGGAGGCGGAATGGCTGCTTGACAACCGCTATCTGTGCCGCCGCGAGGGGGAGGAAGCGCGGGCGGCGCTGAAGGGCGCGCGGTCGCTCCCGGCGGAGGGCGGGCTTCCGGCGGTTTACAGGCTGGCGCAGGCGCTGGCGGGGCAGGGCGGCGAAACCACGGAGGAGCGAATCGGCCGGTTTTTGAGGGAGAGTCAAGCGGAGCGGCCCCTTTTTGAGCGGGAGCTGTGGCTGTTTGTCCCGATGCTGCGCGCGGCGGTGATTGCCCGCGTCGCGCAGAGCTGCCGCGAGATCAACGGGATTTTCGACGCGTACGCGAGGACGTCGGGCGACAGCCCGTTTACGGCGGAGGCGCGGGCGTTCGCGCTGAGACAATCCGGGCGGGTTCCCGACCGGGGGACGGAGGAGTTCGCGGCGGCGGCGGAGGGGGCGCACCGCCGCAATGCGGAGACGGTGGGCGGGCTGATTACGGCGCTGCGCTTTTTGTCTAACGCCGATTTGACCGAGACGCTGCGGGACGCCGGGGCGCTGGAGGCCATTCTGCGTCGCGACCCGCTCTATTTGGCGGCGGACGAGGAGACGCGGGGCGCGTGCCGGCGGCGGCTTGCGCGGCTTGCGGAAAAGGCGGGGCTGTCTGAGCCGGACGCGGCGGAGAGGGTGCTGGAGCTTTCTCTGGCGGGGGAGAGCGAAAAGGAGAGGGCGGTTTGGTATTATCTCTGGGAGAGGCCGCTGGGGCGCAAGCCGTCTAAGCTTCCGGGGCGGCTGTATTTTTGCGCGTTGGCGCTGCTGACCTTTTTGCCGGGCGCGGCTTGCGCGGCGCTGACGGGGCGTTTGTGGGCGGGGCTGTTGCTGTTGCTGCCGCTGGCGGCGATGGCGAAAAACCTCTGCGACGCGGTGGCGACGCGCTGGGTACCCTGCCGTCCCGTGCCGAGGCTGGAGCTGAAGGAGGGGATTCCGGCGGAGGGGAAAACCCTTTGCGTTATCTCGGCGCTGCTGACCGGGGGGCAGAAGGGCGCGGAGCTTGCCAAAAAGCTGGAGGCTTACCGTCTTGCCAACCGCGACGCGGGAGAAAACCTGCTGTTTGGGCTGCTGGCGGATTTGCCGGACAGCACGCAGAAAACGCGTCCCGCCGACGAACGCGTCCTCGGCGCGGCGAAGCAGGCGGTGTTTGCCCTCAACCGCAGATACGGCGGCGGGTTTTATCTGTTTACCCGAGGGCGGGAATGGAATGTGCGGGACAGAACCTTTATGGCGTGGGAGCGCAAGAGGGGGGCGCTGATGGAGCTGTGCCGCTTTTTGCGCGGGAAGCAGAGCGCTTTGCAGGTCGCCTCCGGGGACAAGGCCGCGCTGCGCGGGACGCGGCTTCTCATCACGCTTGACAGCGATACCGTTTTGACGCCGGGCTCCGCCCGCCGTATGGCGGGGGCGATGCTGCACCCGTTTAACCGCCCCTCCGTTGACGCCAAACGCAAGATCGTGACGGACGGGCACGGCGTCCTCGCGCCGAGGATGGCTGTGGACTTGGAGGCCGCGGGGAGGAGCGTGTTTTCCCGCGTCTTTGCGGGTCAGGGGGGGCTGGACCCTTACAGCGGGACGGCGGGCGAGGTGTATCACGATTTGTTCGGGCAGGGGAGCTTTCATGGCAAGGGCATTTTTGACATCGGCGTGTATTTGGACTGCTTGGACGGGCGGCTGCCGGAAAACCGCGTGCTTTCGCACGATTTGCTTGAGGGCGGGTTTCTGCGGGCGGGGCTGATGGAGGATGTGGAGCTGACCGACGGGTTTCCGTCCACCGCGCGAGCTTGGTTTCTGCGCCAGCACCGCTGGATCAGAGGCGACTGGCAGGCCGCGAAATGGGCGTTTGGCAAGGAGCTTACCCCGTTGGCCCGCTGGAAGCTCTTTGACCCGCTGAGGAGCAGTTTGACCCCGGTTGCGGCGCTGGCGGCGCTGACGGCGGGGACGCTGCTGCCGGGGCGGGCGTTCGGGGTGATTTTGGCCGTTGCGCTGACGGCGACGGCTTCGCATCTGCTGCTCTCCCTTGCGGAGCGGGCCGCCAAGCCCGGGCGGGTTTCCAAGCGGACGCACGCGGCCATCATCACCGGCTTGCCGGCGGTGGCGAGCCAGACGCTGCTGCTGCTGACCTTTTTGCCGTATAACGCCGTGGTTTCGGCTCAGGCGGCGGCGCTCGCGTTTTGGCGCGTTTGCGTGAGCCGGAGAAAGCTGCTGGAATGGACAACCTCCGCCGAGATGGAAAATGTCTTTGCCGGCGCGGCGCAGACCGCGAGGGAGATGTTTCCGGGGCTGGCGTGGGGCGTGTTCACCGCCTGTTTGTCGCGCTCGGCCGTGGGGTGGCTGCTGGGCGTTTGCTGGGCGGCGTCGCCGTTTGTCGCGTACGCTGTGAGCCGGACGGGGCGCGCGGCGGAAAAGCTGGACGGGGCCGACCGCGCGTTTTTGATGCGGCAAGCCGCGCTGATGTGGCGGTATTTTGAGGATTTGACCCTGCCGGAGGAGCATTATCTCATCCCGGACAATTTTCAGGAGCAGCCCGCGGCGGGCGCCGCGCACCGCACCTCGCCGACCAATGTCGGCCTTGCCCTGCTCTGCGCGGTTGCGGCGGCGGACTTGGGGCTGTGCGCGAGGGAAAAAGCGCTGACCATGATAGAGGCGACGCTGCGAACCCTTGAGGCCATTCCCAAGTGGCACGGGCATCTGCTCAACTGGTATGACACGCGCACGCTGGAGCCGCTGCCGCCGCGCTGTGTCTCCTCGGTGGACTCCGGCAACCTGTGCGGGTGCCTGATTGCCCTGCGGGAAGGGTTGGGGGAGCAATGGACAATGGACAATGGTCAATGGACAATGAAGGCGCGGGAGCTGGCGGAGCGGGCGGGCGCGCTGGCGGATGGGATGGATTTCCGGCCGTTGTATGACGACAAAAGGAAGCTGTTCCGCATCAGCGTGGAATTGGATAACCCGGGGGCGGACGGGGGCGTGTATGATTTGCTGGCGTCGGAGGCGCGGCAGACGAGCTATATTGCGGTGGCGCGGGGCGAGGTGGACAAAAAACACTGGCAAAATTTGGGGCGGGCGCAGACGGCGCTGGGGCGCTATCAGGGGATGGCGTCGTGGACGGGGACGATGTTTGAATATTTCATGCCCCATCTGCTTTTGCCGGCATACCGGAACTCCCTGCTGAAGGAATCGCTTGATTTCGCCGTTTACGCGCAGCGGGCGCAGGCGGCGAAGCGCGGCGGGCCTTGGGGCGTTTCGGAGAGCTGCTTTTACGCGTTTGACCGCTCGCTGAATTACCAGTATAAGGCGCACGGGGTTCAGGCGCTCGCGTATAAGCGTGGGCTGGGCGCCGACCGCGTCGTCGCGCCGTACGCCTCTTTTCTGACCCTGCTGACCCATCCCTCCGCGTCGGTGCGCAATCTGCGGCGGCTGCACAGGCTGGGGGCGGAGGGGACTTACGGGATGATTGAGGCGTTGGACTATACCCCGGCGAGGGGGCCGTCCCCGTTCGCGCAGGTGCGATGCTATATGAGCCACCATTTGGGCATGAGCATCCTTGCCGTTTGCAACGCCTTGCGCGAGAATGTGATGCAGAAGCGCTTCATGCGGAACGCGGCGATGGGGGCGTTCGCGGGGCTGCTGCAGGAACGCGTGCCGGTGGGCGCGGCGGTGGTGGGGCCGGCGGGGCGGGAGGTGCCGGAAAAACCCAAACGCGCCGAGGGGATGGACTATTCGGTGGAAATCGAACGGATACGCCCGGACAGCCCCAAGGCGTCACTTTTGGGCAACGCGTCCTACACCGTTCTCTGCGCCGACAACGGCGAGACGCGCTCGCAGTGCGGGACGGACGCGATGACGCTGGGGATGGCGTTTTATTTCGGCGGCATGGCCTTTTTGCCGGATTCGGCGTCATTTACCGGGACGCATACCGTATGGCGCGGCGCGGCGGGAAGCGTGCAGGGCGAGCTGAGCGTATCGGTGCCGGAAAACGAAAACGCGGAGCTGCGCGTTTGGACGCTGCGCAATGACGGCAAGACGGCGGCGGAGGGAATCGCTGCCTGCTATTTTGAGCCGGTGCTGCAAAGGGCGGAGGATTATGCGGCCCATCCGGCGTTCAGCAAGCTCTTTTTGGACGCTAGGACGGAGGACGGCGCGTGCTTCATCCGCCGGCGCCCGCGCGCCGGACGGCGGGGGATGTGGCTGGCCTTTGTGTGCGACGACGAGAGTGTGGGCTATGAAACGTCGCGGGAGACGGCGGTGGGGCGGGGCAGGGAGCCTAAGGGCGGCGCGCCGGGGCCGGCGTCTCCCGCGGAGGTGCCGATTGACCCTTGCGTCTACGCGGCTGTGCCGGTGAAACTCGAGCCGGGCGGGAAGCGGTCGCTGCGGTTTGCCTTGGCGTACGCTTCGGCGGCGGCGGACGCGCTGGCGGCGGCGCGGCGCACCCTCAAGCGGACGACCGGTTCGCCGCTGCCGGACGAGGCGGCGCTGGCGTTGGGGCTGACGCCCTCGGAGCGGGAGGAAGCCTTTGAATGGATGGCAAAGATGGCGTTTCCGAAGGCAGAACGGGCGGAAAGCGGGAAAGATATGCGGGCGGCCCCGGACGTCTCCCTCCGCCGCGCGCCGGTTGGCGGCGTTTCGGGCTTATGGGCGATGGGGATTTCGGGGGATTTGCCGCTGCTGCTCGCCGAGGCGGTGGACAGCGCTCGCTGGGAGAAGGCGTCGCGCGCGGCGCGTCAGCACCGCTGGCTGTCTCTGTGCGGATACGCGTGCGACCTCGCCGTTTTGCTCCAAGACGGGGGAGACTACCGCCGTCCGGCCAAGACGCTGCTGATGGAGACGCTCAAGGCTTGCCGCGCCGAGAATACCGCCGGGCGGAAGGGCGGCGTGCATACGGTGGACGCGGAAACGCTGACGAACGGGCAGGCGGCGCTGCTGAGGGCGTTCGCGTCGGTGAGGATAGGCGAGGAGCCGCCCGCGCTCCTTACGGAGGAGGCCGCGGCCCGGACGGAAACGCTTTTACCGGCGCTTCGCGCCGCTTCCCCCGGAGAAGGCGGCGGGAGAGACGTTGAATACCGTTGGAACGCCGACAGCTCGTTCGCGTTTGACATTCGCGGCAAGCTGCCGCCGCTGGCGTGGAGCCATACGCTGGCAAACCGCAACTTTTCCGCGCTTGTGACCGAGACGGGGGCGGGGTATATCGCGTTTCAAAACGCGAGGGAGAACAAATACACGCCGTGGACGAACGACCCGCTGGCCATTGACGGCGGCATCAAGCTGACGGTGGCGTCTGAAAGCGGGGCGGTCAGCCCCTTTGCCTCGGACGACGGGTTTGCCTGCGGGGTGACGTATGGGTTTGGCTTTGCGCGGTGGGAGAAGCGGGCTGGGGCTCTTTGCGTGACGACGACGCAGTTTGTGCCGCCCGACCGCAGCGCGCTGGTGACGCTGATAGAGGCGCCGGGCACGGAGGGGTTTTCATTTGAGATTACCCCGGTGATGGGCGTTTCCCCGGGGGATGGGCGGCTGTGCGCGGCGCGGCGCGGGGAGGACGGCGTTATCCGCATTGAAAACCCCTTTAACACCGCGTATGCGCCGCAAGCCTTTATCATCGCGCAGTCTCCGATGAAGGACGGGCGGGCTGTGCTGGTTATGGGCGCGGCGCGGAACGGGCCGGGCGAGGCGCGGCTGAAAACGCTGGCGCAATGGGACGCGGCGGAGGACGCCCTGCGGAGGACACGGGCGTATTGGGACAAGGCCGTGCGGCCCGTTTCGGTTGAAAGCGGCCGGCCGGCGCTTGACCATTACGGGAACGGCTGGGCGCTGTATCAGGTCATCGCGACCCGCCTGTTTGCCCGCGCCTCGCAATACCAATGCGGCGGCGCTTACGGGTTCCGCGACCAGCTTCAGGACGTCTGCGCCGCGCTGCGAAGCGAGCCGCGCCACGCGAAGACGCAAATTTTGCGGGCCTGCGCCCACCAGTATGAGGAGGGGGACGTCATGCACTGGTGGCATCCCGCCAACTGTGAGCGGGGGGTTTCAAACAAAGGCGTGCGTACGCGCTGCTCGGACGATTTGCTGTGGCTGCCGTATACGGTGGCGGAATATGTGGAGCGCACGGGGGATACGACGATTTTGTCGATGGAGACGCCCTATCTCTCCTCGCCGCCGCTGGAGGAGGGGAGTGACGACCGTTATGAGAGCGCGGCGGTGACGGAACGGCGCGGAAGCGTGTACGAGCACTGTCTTCGCGCGATTGAGAAGGTGATGGAGCGCGGCGCGGGGGCGCACGGGCTTCTCTTGATGGGCGCGGGCGACTGGAACGACGGGATGAACCTTGTGGGGCATAAGGGGCGGGGTGAGAGCGTTTGGCTGACGTGGTTCGCGGCGCATACCGCCGAGCGGTTTGCCGGGGTGTGTAAAACTTTATCAAATGTGGAAAACTCCGGCCGTCTTTTGGCGTGGGCGGAGGGGCTGATTCGGGCGGCCACGGAGGCGTGGGACGGCGGGTGGTTTTTGCGCGGATATTATGACGACGGCACGACCTTGGGCTCGGAAAGCGACGCGGAGTGCCGGATTGACTCGATTGCGCAGAGCTTTTCCGCGCTGTTCGGCGGCCGTGTGCCGGGGGAGAAGGTCGGGACGGCGCTGGAAAGCGCGGCGGGGCGGCTTGTGGATAAGGAGGCCGGCTTGATTCGGCTGTTCGCGCCGCCGTTTTCGGGGCGGGGGGACAAGGACCCGGGGTATATTAAGGGGTATGTGCCGGGGGTGCGGGAAAACGGGGGGCAGTACACCCACGCGGCGATATGGCTGGCGATGGCGTTTTTGAAAACGGGAGACAGGCGGCGCTGCCTTGAGCTTTTGGAGATGCTGCTGCCGGAGACGCATGACAACGCCGTTTACAAAGCCGAGCCGCACGTCCTCGCGGCCGACGTCTACGGGCATCCGGCGCATTTGGGGCGGGGCGGATGGAGCCATTACACCGGCGCGGCGGCTTGGTTTTACCGCGTGCTGCTGGAGGCTTTGGAGGAATAAGCACAATATACTGTATACCCACTTGACCGCGCGGGCGGTATGCGGTATAATCGGTGGAGACATAAGACTGGAGGCGATGCTTTGATGATTGGGTTTCCCGGCATAGGACTGGAATTTCAGCGCAGCCCGGAGATATTCCGGTTTACGGACAGATATGCTCTGTATTGGTATGGGCTGATTATTGTGGCGGGGGTTTTTCTCGCGATTTTCTACTGTTTGCGGCAAGCCAAGCAGTTCGGATTGAAGCAGGATGAACTTGTGGACATGCTTCTGTTCGCCATACCGGCGGGGATTGTCGGGTCGCGGCTGTATTTTGTGGCGTTTAACTGGGAGGAATTCCGGGGCGAGCCGCTTAGCATCCTTTACACGTGGCAGGGAGGGATGACCATCCACGGCGCAATCCTCGGCGCGGCGGCGGCGGCGGGGCTTTTTTGCTGGGTGCGGCATATCAACGCCGGCGCGATGTTTGATGTCGGCGCGATGGGGCTTTTGATTGGACAGGCCGTGGGGCGCTGGGGCAATTTTGTCAACGGTGAGGTTTACGGAAAGCCGACCGATTTGCCTTGGCGGATGGCGGTGCGTGGGCAGGAGGTGCATCCGCTGTTTCTCTACGAATCTCTGTGGAACATACTGGGGCTTGTGCTGCTGAGGCTTTTGATGAAAAAGCGCAAATACAACGGGCAGATGTTTACCCTGTACATCGCGTGGTACGGGCTGGGGCGCGGGCTGATGGAAGGGATGCGCGCGCCGGCGTTTAACCTGATGGCGGGGAGCTGGATGGTTTCGCAGGCGGTGGCCGCCGTTTCCTGCGTGGCCGCGCTGGCTCTGCTGTTCTATATGACGCTGTTCAGAAAACACCCGCCGCTGCTTGCGTGGACGGCGGAACGGGACGAATATGAGGTATACCGCAAGGAGCGGCGGCAGGGCGCCGCCGCGACAGAAGAAGCGCTTCCCGGAGAGGGGAACGAAACAGAGGGCGGCGCCGACGAAGGGGAGGAAACGGGCAATGGCGATACGGATGGACGGGATAGCGACGGCGAAGACGATTCGGGATGAGGCGCGCCGGCAGGCGCAAGCCTTGAGAAAGAAAGGCGTTAAGCCGCGGCTGGCCATTATCTTGGCGGGCGGCGACCCCGCTTCGGAAATTTATGTGAAAAACAAGCTGAAGGACTGCGAGGACTGCGGGATTATCGGCTCCCTTCACCGGCTGCCGGGCGACGCGTCGCAGGACGATTTGCTGATTCAAATCGCGCGGCTCAACACCGACGCGGCGGTACACGGGATTCTGCTCCAGCATCCGTATCCGCCGGGGATAGACGAGTTTTCGGTCAGGAGCGCGATCAGCCCGGACAAGGACGTTGATTCGCTGCATCCGCTGAACGCGGGGCTGATTGCCCATGACCGGCCGCACTTTTTGCCGGGAACGCCGGCGGGGATTTTGGCGCTGCTGGACAGATATGAGATTGGCGCAAAAGGGAAGCATTGCGTCATCGTCAACCGTAGCCATATCGTCGGCAAGCCGATGGCGCAGATGATGCTGGCGCGGGACGCGACTGTGACTGTTTGCCACAGCCGTACGCCGGACTTGGGGGCGTTTACGCGAGCCGCCGATATTTTGATGTCCGCGGTTGGGAAGGCGGGGCTGATTACGGGGGATATGGTCAAGCCGGGGGCGGTTGTGATTGACGTGGGGATTACCAAAAGGGCGGACGGCAAGCTGGCGGGAGACGTTGTGTTTGACGACGTGGAGCCGGTTGCGTCGTACATAACGCCGGTGCCGGGGGGCGTGGGGCCGATGACACGGGCGATTTTGATGAAAAACACCATTACGGCGGCAGTGGAGGCGACGATATAATGCTAACGGATATTCAAATCGCGCAGGGAGCGAAGCTGCGCCCAATCGCGGAGATTGCGGAGGGGCTGGGGCTGACCGGGGAGCAATGGGAGCCTTACGGGCGGTATAAGGCGAAGATATCGAAAACGCCGCAAACAGGCCGGATGGGACGGCTTGTGCTGGTGACGGCGATGACGCCGACAAAATTCGGAGAAGGGAAGACCACGGTGAGCGTGGGGCTGTCCGACGGGCTGCGCCGCTTGGGGAAAAAGACGGTGCTTTGCCTGCGTGAGCCGTCGCTGGGGCCGGTGTTCGGCGTGAAGGGCGGCGCGGCGGGCGGGGGATACGCCCAAGTGGTGCCGATGGAGGAGCTGAACCTTCACTTCACGGGGGACATCCATGCCGTCACCGCGGCCAACAACTTGCTTTCGGCGGCGATAGACAACCACCTCCATCACGGCGGCGAGCCGGTTCTTGATTCGCGCCGGGTGACGTGGAAGCGCTGCATGGACATGAACGACCGCGCTTTGCGCGATATGACGGTGGGGCTGGGCGGGCCGTCGGGCGGCGTGCCGAGGCAGGAAGGGTTTCAAATCACGGCCGCCAGCGAGGTGATGGCCATTTTGTGCATGGCTTCCGACGCCGCGGACTGCAAGGAGCGCTTGGGGCGGATTGTCGTCGGGACCACCCGCGCGGGGGAGCCGGTTACCTGCGCCGATTTGAAGGTGCAGGGAGCGATGGCGGCTTTGCTGAAGGACGCGCTCAAACCAAACCTTGTGCAGACCTTGGAGGGGACGCCCGCGCTGATTCACGGCGGCCCCTTCGCCAATATCGCCCACGGCTGCAACTCCTTAATCGCAACCAAGGCCGCGCTGGCGCTGGGGGATGTGGTGGTGACCGAGGCGGGCTTCGGCGCTGATTTAGGCGCGGAGAAATTTATGAACATCAAATGCCGCGCGGGGGGGCTGCGCCCGTCGGCCTGCGTCATTGTCGCCACGGCGCGCGCGTTTAAGCATCACGGCGGGGCGGATAATTTGTTCGCGCATATTGAGAATGTGACCAAAAACTACGGGCTGCCCGCCGTTGTGGCCGTCAACCGTTTTGCTTCGGATACGGACGCTGACCTTGCGGCGGTGGAGGCCGCCTGCCGCGCAATGAAAATCCCCTGCGCCGTTTACGAGGGGTTTTCCCGGGGCGGGGCGGGGGCGGAAGCGCTGGCGGGCGCCGTGCTGCCGATGTTGGAGGGCGAACCGGGAGAGCTTAAAACCGTTTACCCGCTTGAAATGGGCATTGAGGACAAGCTCAACGCCATTGCGGTGAAGATTTATGGGGCGGACGGGATAGAGCTGACGCCCGCCGCCCAGAAGCAAGCCGGGGCGCTGGAGTCTTTGGGCTACGGCAATCTGCCGGTTTGCGTGGCGAAAACGCAATACTCCCTTTCCGACGACGCGAAAAAGACCGGGCGGCCCAAAGGCTTCATCATCCACATCACCGAGCTGCGCGTCAGCGCGGGCGCGGGCTTTGTCGTGGCGCGGGCGGGAGAGGTTATGACCATGCCGGGGCTGCCCAAAGCGCCGTCGTATGAGAAGATTGACATTGACGAAAACGGACGGATTGAAGGATTGTTTTGAAAAGTTGCAATCGAAACCTTGACAAAACCAGACAGGATGGTATATAATCAGCACGTCGGGAGCCGACTTGCGCCGAAAGCGCAGAAACACGCCCCCGCGGCAGACTTTGGCGGTGACACACCAAAGTCCTGCGAAGGTGATTCCCCCACCTTACGCAACCGTTTCACCGGCACCGCGAGAACACTGTTATTATACCCTCTTCGTTGTTTTTTTTCAAGCGGTGAGTTTTGCAAATCATGCCGGGTCGGTCATGTCCGCGATTCTTCGCGCACGTCGTAAGGTTCATAACGGCTTTGCCGTTCACCTTCGGCGTGTGTTTTGTTTGCGTGGGAGCGCGCAAGCCGGCCCCCCGGGGGTGGGCTTTGTTGGGCTGGTTGAACGAAGAAAAAAGGGGATGTTTACGGTGCAGGGTTCCGGCGGGGCGGACAAAGACGCGTTAGAGCTTCCTATGTGCGGCAGGGCGTATGACGAATGCAGTCATCCCAGCGATTTTCGGGCTTACACGGAGGGCGCGGCTGATTATATCGGATTCAGGCGCGATGGGCGCAGACACTGGGTAAAGTGTGCCGACGGCGGCAAATGGGAATACAGGGCGCATATCGTTTACCCGTTGAAAGGCGCGGCAACAAAGCTGACGGGCCAGATAGCCGCGCCGAAGCAGGAGGGCGATTTTACCGCGGGGCTGACCGCGACGTACGCGTTCAGCGACGAGGCGGGGGCTTTGCTGTTTGAATCCCCCGTTATGAGCGCCGCTTCCGGCCCGGTGGGGTTTGCGATTGACGTTTCCGGCTGTCTGTCGGTGAGGGTTTCGCTGCTGCTGGAGCTGGCCTCGCCGGGGTGGTACGGGCATACCGGGCTGATTCAAAACATGCGGGTCACGACCACCGATTATTGACGGGCAAGGGATGGTGCCGAGAGGGGCGATTTGCAACAAAAGGGTGAGATAAATATGGAGAACCCCGCCGAAAGGCGGGGTTTGCGGTATGTTTGGGAAAATGATGTTTCACGTGAAACAATGAGGGTTATGTAAACCGCGGTCAATCGTTGGGGGAGGAGGGCGGCGCGGCGCGGCTGAGGTTGACGACCTTGCTGATGGTTCCGTTGGGGAGGAAGAGGATTTCGCCGTTGTCGCCGCGGATTTTGGTGGAGCGCAGGCCCAGCTCCTCTACCGTGCCGGTGAAGGCGTCGACGGTTACGCGCTCGCCGACGGAGAACTGGTTTTCAAAGAGGAGGAAGAAGCCGGAGATGACGTCTCTGACCAGAGTCTGCGCGCCGAAGCCGACGGCGACGCCGAGAACCCCGGCGGCGGCGAGGATGCTGGTGACGTCCACGCCCAGCCCCACGGCGAGAATCTGCATGACCGCCAAAAACCACACCACAAAGGCGGAAACGCTGATCAGCAGCTTGCTTAGGGTGTCGGCGCGGAGGTTGCGGCCGGCGTTTTTGCGCATCAGGCGGCGGACGGCGACGCGCACGACGGTTGTGAGGAGGAGCGCGATGAGGAAGACGCAGACGCTGTAAACCAAACGGCGGAGCCAGTCTGTTTGCCAAAGCTCCGGGAAGCGGTGAAGAAAATGTTCCATAAAAAAGACTCCTAATGAATGAGGATGTGTTCGCGGAGAAGGGCTTCGGCGGCGGGCAGCGCGGCTTCGGCGGAGGTGTGCAGCTCGTAGAGGGGTTCGCCCGCCGTCACGGCGTCGCCGGGCTTTTTGCGGAGAAGGACGCCGGCGGAGACATCGACCGGGTCGCCCTTGCGCGACCGTCCCGCACCGAGCAGACCTGCCGCCACGCCGACGGCTTCGGCGTCCGCGCGGGCCAGCTCTCCGCTTTTGTCTGACAAAACCTCCCGGATAAACGGCGCGGGAGGGAAGCCGCGGGTGAGGACGGAGACGTCGCCGCCTTGGGCGGAAAGCATCTCCGACAGCTTGCGGAGGGCAGAGCCGTCGGCGAGCTTGGCCCGGGCGGACGGGTAGGCAGCGCCGGAGCGCTCCCGCGCCAGCGCGAGAAGGCCTTCGGTCAGCTCCAAGCAGCACTCGATTAAATCCGCGGGGCCGCGTCCGCGCAAGACCTCAACAGCTTCCGTCACCTCGAGGGCGTTGCCGACGGCATGGCCCAGCGGCGTATCCATCGGAGAGACGATGGCGCGGCAGGAGCGGCCCGCGCCGCGCCCGATGGACACCATCGTGTCCGCCAGCGTTTGGGCGTCGGCGGGGGTTTTCATAAACGCGCCGTCGCCGCATTTGACGTCGAGGAGGATGCAGTCGGCGCCGGCGGCCAGCTTTTTGCTCATCACCGAGGCGGCGATGAGGGGGATGCTCTCCACCGTGCCGGTGACGTCGCGCAGCTCGTACAGAACCCGGTCGGCGGGGGCGAGGTCGGCGCTTTGCGCCGCGACGCAGACGCCGGTTTTTTGCACGACGGCTAGAAATTGCGAGGTGGTCAGCGCCGTTTGCAGCCCGGGGACGCTTTCGAGCTTATCGACCGTTCCGCCGGTGTGTCCTAAGCCGCGCCCGGACAGCTTGGCCACCGTTAAGCCGCAGGCGGCGGCGAGGGGCGCGACGATGAGCGTTGTTTTGTCGCCCACGCCTCCGGTGGAGTGCTTGTCGGCCTTGACGCCGGGCAGGGAGGATAAATCGAGCGTTTTGCCCGAATGGGCCATGTGCAGGGTGAGAGACAGGGTTTCGTCGCTGTCGAGGCCGGCGAAGCAGATGGCCATTAGCAGGGCGGCGATTTGGTAGTCGGGGAGGGCTCCGGCGGTCACGCCTTTGATGAACGCGCCGATGTCGCCGTCGGTCAGGCGGAGACCGCGGCGTTTTTTGCCGATAAGGCCGAGGAGGCTCATACCCCGAATCCGTAAGGAAGAAGCTCGCTCAGCTTGAAAACCTGAATGTCATCGGGCGTGCCGGTGACGACCCTCAAGTCCTGAGAAAACTCGTTCAGCGCCTGACGGCAGATGCCGCAAGGCATACAGGTTCTCGGCGCCACGTCGCGCTGCCAGCCTGTGACGGCGAGGGCGGTGAAATTGCGCGCCCCGGCGGTGACGGCGGTGTAGAGCGCGGCGCGTTCGGCGCAGCAGCCGGCGGGGTAGCTGTGGTTTTCGACGTTGCAGCCTGTGAACACACGCCCGTCCGTGCTGAGAAGCGCCGCGCCCACCGCGAAATCGGAATAGGGCGCGTAGGCGTTTTTCCGCGCGTCCCGCGCGAGCTGGAGAAGGTCTTTGTCCGTCATGTAGGCTTCCTCCTAAAAGGCAAAATTTCCGTTTACAAAGACGGGGATTTCCCTGCCGTCTTTGGTGACGCCGGTAATCGAAAGGTCTTCCGTGCCGACCATGAAGTCTATGTGGGTGAACGAATCGTTGGCGCCCAGCTCTTTCTTCCGCTCCTCGGTGAGCGTGCCGTCAAGGAACGCGGGATAGGCTTTGCCGAACGCGAAATGGCAGGAGGCGTTTTCGTCGAAAAGGGTGTTGTAGAAGAGGATGTTCATTTGATTGATGGGAGAATCGTGGGGAACCAGCGCGGCCTCGCCCAGATAGCGGGCGCCCTCGTCGAGGTCAAGCTCCTTTTCCAGGATGTCCAGCCCCTTGGAGGCTTTGGCGTCTATGATTTTACCGTCCTTGAGGGTAAAGACGATGTCTTCGATGAGGTTGCCTTTGAGGGAGAGGGGCATGGAGGCGCGGAGGACGCCGTTGACCGCGTCTTTCTTGGGCAGGGTGAAAATCTCCTCGGTGGGCATGTTGGCGACAAAATGGAAGCCGGTTTTGGCTTTTTCGCCGCAGGAGACCCATTTATGGCCATCGGGCAGGCCGACGGTGAGGTCGGTGCCGAGCGCGTTTTTGTATCGCAGCGACGCGAAAGCGTAGTCGGTGAGCGTTTGGGCGCGGCGGGCCATCGTTTCCACCTTTTTGAGCCAGAGGTCAACGGCGTCGCCGTTTCCGACGTGGACGGCCTTGAAAATGGCGTCCCAGAGCTTTTCGACCGCTTCTTCCTCGCCCGCGTCCGGGAAGACCTTCTTTGCCCACGCCGGGGAGGGGATGGAGACGCCGCACCACGCGAACTCGTTTTGCATCTGCTTGCCGACGTATTCCTTCAAAGCCGCGCCCGAAGCGCGTCCCCACCGTTGGATGCGGTCGGGGTCGACGCCCTTGAGCAACTCGGGGTCGTCGTCCATGACGCCGATGAGGGTCGCTTTTTCCTCGGCGTAGCCGTTGTAGAACTCCACCAGCCACTTGGGGATATGGTCGAAGACGGCGGGGTCGGCGCGGAGGTATTTCATCCGGGCCGTTTCGTCGTCCTTCCAGCGGACGACGACCTCGCGCGCCCCGGCTTCGTAGCACTCCTCGGCCAGAAGGCGCACAAACCACGCGTTATCGACCGAGCCGCTGACGACGACGGTCTGCCCTTTTTGCACGTTCGCCCCGACGCGGACGATGAGGGAAGCGTATTCCTTAAATTTCTCCTGCATTGATAAAACATCCTTTCCTTTTGCCACCGCAGGCGGAGAGCGCCGTTCTTATAATGGCAGTATATCATTGTCGGGGGAAAGGGTCAACGAAAATGTTCGATGGAAAAGGGCCGCAAAAAAATTGGGTCAATTTCAAAAAATAATCCTTGACAAAGATGGGAGAATCTTATAAAATAAGAATTCGCCGCGTTAGGCCAATCCGACGGACAGGCTAAAGCGGCAAATCATCCCGCATACACTGTATCACCAAACGCGAAAAAAGGCAATACATCGTCGAACAATATCATACGCATACCCGGGTGTGCCATTATGACTAAGGGAGAGGATGCCATTTGGTTCAGGTCAAAGTCAAGGATGTGCGGTACGGCAGAACGGTTCGCAAGAGCTATTCCCGGCTGCGCGAAATTCTGGAGGTTCCCAGTCTCATTGAGGTGCAGAAAAACTCCTATCAATGGTTTTTGAACGTGGGGCTGCGCCAAGTGTTTCGGGATGTGGCAAGCATTTCCGACTACACCGGCAATTTGGAGCTGTCGTTTATTGATTATCAGCTTGAGGACACGCCCAAATATTCGGTGGAGGAATGCAAAAACCGCGACGCCAACTACGCCGCGCCTTTGAAGGTGCGCGTCCGTCTGCGCAACCGGGAGACGGAGGAGATTAAGGAGCAGGAAATCTTCATGGGGGATTTTCCGCTGATGACCGACAACGGCACGTTTATCGTCAACGGCGCCGAGCGCGTCATCGTCAGCCAGATTGTCCGAAGCCCCGGCGTTTATTATGAAGAAGACACCGAAGCGGTTACCCCGGTTTTGGGCTGTACCGTCATTCCCTACCGCGGGGCTTGGCTGGAATATGAAACCGACATCAACGACATTGTCTCCGTCCGTATTGACAAAAACCGCAAGCTGCCCGTGACCAGCCTTATCCGTTCGCTGGGCGTTCGCTCCGACGCGGCGATTTTGGACAAATACGGCGACGACGAGCGCATCAAAGCCACGCTGGAGAAAGACCCGTCCCGCTCGGAGGAAGAGGCGCTGATGGAGATTTACCGCCGGCTGCGTCCGGGCGAGCCGCCGACCGTGGACAGCGCCCGCCAGCTTCTGAACAGCCTGTTTTTTGACGCGCGGCGGTATGACCTTTCCCATGTGGGGCGTTATAAATTCAACAAAAAGCTGGCGCTCTCCCCCCGTCTTACCGGGCGCAAGCTGACCCGCCCCGTCGCCGACCCGCTTACCGGAGAGGTGCTGGCGGAAGCCGGGACGGCGCTGGGCCGCGGACAGGTTGTAGAGCTGGAGGGCAAGGGCGTTACCGAGATGTGGGTGGAGGCCGACGGCAAAGAGGCGAAGGTCTTTTCCAACGGCTTTGTTGACATTTCCGGCTTTGTGGATTTTGACGCGAAGGACGCCGGCATCAACGAGCGCGTCCGTTTCTCCGTTCTGCGCGAGATTTTGGAGGAAAACCCGAAGGATCTCAAGGCCGCCGTGCTGGATCGGCGGGACGAGCTTGTGCCGAAGCATATTATCGAGGAGGACATCCTTTCCTCGATCAATTACCTCTGCGCGCTGGCGCAGGGAATCGGCACGCCCGACGACATCGACCATTTGGGCAACCGCCGTCTGCGCAGCGTGGGCGAGCTGCTGCAAAACCAATTCCGCATCGGCTTTTCCCGTATGGAGCGCGTCATCCGCGAGAGGATGACCATTCAAGACCTCGATATCGTCACGCCGCAGTCGCTGATCAACATCCGCCCGGTTACCGCGGCGATTAAAGAATTTTTCGGCTCCTCCCCGCTGAGCCAGTTTATGGATCAGACCAATCCGCTGGCCGAGCTGACGCACAAGCGGCGTATGTCGGCCCTCGGCCCGGGAGGCTTGTCACGCGAGCGCGCCAACTTTGAGGTGCGAGACGTTCACTACAGCCATTACGGGCGGATGTGTCCAATCGAGACGCCGGAAGGGCCCAACATCGGCTTGATTTCCTATCTCTCCACCTACGCGCGCATCAACGACTACGGCTTTATTGAGTCGCCGCTGCGTAAAATCGACCCTCAGACCCACCGCCTGACGGATGAAGTGATTTATATGACCGCCGACGTTGAGGATGAATTTATCGTCGCGCAGGCCAACGAGCCGGTGGATGCCGACGGGCAATTTGTCAACGAGCGCATCACCTGCCGCAGCCGCGACATCATTGAAGTAGACCGCGAACGCGTGGATTACATCGACGTGTCGCCCAAGATGATGGTTTCGGTGGCGACGGCGATGATTCCGTTTTTGGAAAACGACGACGCCAACCGCGCCCTGATGGGCTCCAACATGCAGCGGCAAGCCGTGCCTCTGCTCAAGACGGAGGCCCCCATTGTCGCCACCGGCATTGAGTTCAAGGCCGCCTGCGATTCCGGCGTGGTTGTTTTGGCCGAAGGAGACGGCGTTGTGCAGCGGGTCGAGGCCAGCGCGATGACCGTGCGCTATGACTCCGGCGGGGCCAAGACCTACAGCCTGTCTAAATTCGTGCGGAGCAATCAGGGCACCTGTATCAATCAGCGGCCTATCGTTGAAAAGGGCGACCGCGTGAAAAAAGGCGACGTTCTGGTCGACGGGCCCTCAACCTATGAGGGGGAAATCTCCCTCGGCAAAAACGTGCTGATTGGCTTTATGACATGGGAGGGCTATAACTACGAGGACGCCATTCTGATTAACGAGCGTCTTGTGCGCGACGACGTGTTTACCTCCATTCACATTGAGGAATATGAAATCGAGGCGCGGGACACCAAGCTGGGCAGCGAAGAGATTACCCGCGACATTCCCAACGTTGGCGACGACGCCCTGAAAGACCTCGACGACCGCGGCGTGGTGAGAACCGGCGCCGAAGTCCGGGCCGGGGATATTCTGGTGGGCAAGGTGACGCCCAAGGGCGAAACGGAGCTGACGGCGGAGGAGCGCCTGCTGCGCGCGATCTTCGGCGAAAAAGCCCGCGAGGTGCGCGATACCTCGCTGCGCGTCCCGCACGGGGAGAGCGGCATTGTTGTGGACGTCAAGGTGTTTACCCGCGAAGCCGGCGACGAGCTTTCCCCCGGCGTCAACATGGGCGTGAGGGTTTATATCGCCCAAAAGAGAAAAATTTCGGTTGGGGACAAGATGGCGGGGCGCCACGGCAACAAGGGCGTTATAAGTCGCATCCTGCCGCAGGAGGACATGCCGTTTTTACCCGACGGGACTCCGCTGGATATCGTCCTCAACCCCCTCGGCGTTCCCAGCCGTATGAACATCGGGCAGGTTTTGGAGGTTCATCTGGGCTACGCCGCCAACGCGCTGGGCTGGAAAATCGCCACCCCCATTTTCGACGGCGCCAACGAGCCGGACATTGAGGACACGCTGGAGCTGGCGGGGCTGAACCGGGACGGGAAGTCTGTCCTCTATGACGGGCGGACGGGCGAACCGTTTGACAACCCCGTTACCGTGGGGTATGTCTACTTCCTCAAGCTCGCCCACCTTGTTGACGACAAGATTCACGCCCGTTCCACCGGGCCGTACAGCCTCGTCACACAGCAGCCGCTGGGCGGAAAAGCCCAGTTCGGCGGGCAGCGTTTCGGCGAGATGGAGGTCTGGGCGCTGGAGGCCTACGGGGCGGCGTATACGTTACAGGAAATCCTCACCGTCAAGTCCGACGATATCACCGGGCGCGTCAAGACGTACGAGGCCATCGTCAAAGGCCACAATGTCCCGCAGCCGGGCGTGCCGGAAAGCTTCCGCGTGCTGGTGAAGGAATTGCAGTCTTTGTCTTTGGATGTGCGCGTGCTGGACAAAAACGGCCGAGAGGTTATTCTGCGGGACACCGAGGACGACGAGCCCTTTGGGCGCGCCGCGCCGCAGGAGACGCAATACGCCACGGACGCCGAGATGGAGGCGGCCGGATTCCATATCGACGAAGCGGACGAGGAAGAATTTGACTACTCCGACCTCAGCGAAGCCACCGACGAAGAGCTGGAAGAACCCGACGAAGATTTTGATGAGGAGGCGTAAATTATGGGATACACGGAATTTGAAGCGATTAAAATCGGCCTCGCGTCTCCCGAATTGATTTACGAGTGGTCGCGGGGCGAGGTCAAAAAACCCGAAACAATCAACTACCGCACCCTCAAGCCGGAGCGGGAAGGGTTGTTTTGCGAAAGAATCTTCGGCCCGCAAAAGGACTGGGAATGCTATTGCGGTAAGTATAAGAAGGTGCGCTATAAAGGGCGTGTCTGCGACCGCTGCGGCGTGGAGGTCACCCGCGCCAAGGTGCGGCGCGAGCGGATGGGGCATATTCAGCTTGCGGCGCCCGTCAGCCACATTTGGTATTTTAAGGGTATCCCGTCCCGTATGGGTCTGCTGCTCAACATGTCGCCCCGGTTGCTGGAAAAGGTGCTGTATTTCGCGTCATACATCGTTACCGACGCGGGCGACACGCCGCTGAGCGAGAAGCAAATCCTTACCGAAAAAGAATACCGTGATATGCGGGAGAAATATGAAGACGACTTTGAGGCGGAAATGGGCGCCGAAGCCGTTAAGAAGCTCTTGGCGAAAATCGACTGCGACAAACTGGCGGAAGAGCTGCGCGTCGAATTGAAAGACGCGTCCAGCCAGAAAAAGGTGCGTCTGCTCAAGCGGCTGGAGGTGGTGGAGGCGTTCCGCTCCTCTGGCAACCGCCCTGAATGGATGATTATGGACGTTATCCCCGTCATTCCGCCCGAGCTGCGCCCGATGGTGCAACTGGACGGCGGGCGCTTTGCCACCAGCGACTTGAATGATTTATACCGTCGCGTCATCAACCGCAACAACCGCCTGTTAAAGCTGCTGCAGCTCGGCGCGCCCGATATCATCGTGCGGAACGAGAAGCGGATGCTTCAGGAGGCGGTGGACGCCTTAATCGACAACGGCCGCCGCGGACGCCCGGTTACCGGCCCCAATAACCGCGCCTTGAAAAGCCTGTCCGACCTTTTGAAAGGCAAGCAGGGGCGCTTTCGGCAAAACCTGCTGGGCAAGCGCGTGGACTATTCGGGGCGGAGCGTTATCGTCGTCGGCCCCGAGCTGAAAATTTACCAGTGCGGCTTGCCCAAGGAGATGGCGCTGGAACTCTTCAAGCCTTTTGTGATGAAAAAGCTGGTGGAGGACAGTGTGGCCACCAACATCAAGAGCGCGAAGAAGATGGTCGAGCGCGCCCGCACAGAGGTCTGGGACGCGCTGGAGGTCATCATCAGCGAACACCCCGTTTTGCTCAACCGCGCCCCCACCCTGCACCGCTTGGGCATCCAAGCCTTTGAGCCGGTGCTGGTGGAAGGCCGCGCGCTGAAGCTGCATCCGCTGGTTTGCACGGCGTATAACGCCGACTTTGACGGCGACCAGATGGCGGTACACGTGCCGCTGTCCGCCGAGGCGCAGGCCGAAGCCCGCTTTTTGATGCTTTCCGCCAACAACCTGCTCCATCCCAAGGACGGGCGTCCCGTCACCGTTCCCACGCAGGACATGGTGCTGGGGTCGTATTACCTGACGATGGAACGCCCCGACGAAAAAGGCGCCGGCAAGGTGTTCCGCGACGTCAACGAAGCGCTGATGGCTTACGGCGAGGGACATCTCGGCATCCACGCGCCCATCAAGGTGCGGGTCAAAGGCAAAGTCAACGGCGTGTACACCGCGCGTCTGATTGACGCGACGGTGGGGCGTTTGATTTTCAATCAGCCCCTGCCGCAGGACTTGGGCTATGTGGATCGTACCGACCCGGAACACGCGCTGGACTTGGAAATCTCATTCCTGACCGGCAATAAGGAACTCAGCCGGATTATCGACCGCTGCATCAAGCAGCACGGGTTTGCCAGAAGCGCCGAGGTGCTTGACCATATCAAAGCGCAGGGCTTCCACTACTCCACGCAGGGCGCCATGACCATTTCCATCTCCGATATGGCGGTGCCGGAACAAAAAAAAGAGCTGGTTGCGGAAACGGAAAAAAAGGTTGCTGAAATCGACCGTCAATACCGGCGCGGGCTGATTACCAACGACGAGCGTTACCGCCTTGTCATCACCGAATGGGATCAGACCACCAACCGCGTTACCGATGCGATGCGGAAAAACCTTTCGGAATCTAATCCGATGTATATGATGGCGCACTCCGGCGCGCGCGGGAGCATCAACCAAATTCGTCAGCTTGCCGGTATGCGCGGCCTGCTGGCCAACACGGTCGGCAAGACGATTGAAATCCCCATCAAAAGCAACTACCGCGAGGGCTTGAGCGTTTTGGAATACTTCATTTCCTCCCGCGGCGCGCGCAAGGGGCTGGCGGACACCGCGCTCCGTACCGCCGACTCCGGGTACCTCACCCGCCGCCTTGTGGACGTGAGCCAAGACGTCATCATCCGCGAGCTGGACTGCGGAACGCCCGAAAACATCGCCGTGCGTGAAATCGGCGAAAGCGGGCAGGTCATCGAGCCGCTCTTTGACCGTCTGGCCGGGAGGTATGCCGCCGAAGACGTCAAAGACGCCGGGGGAAACATCATCGCCGCCGCCGAAACGCTGCTTACGGACGCGCTTGCGGAAAAGGTCGTCGCCGCCGGCGTTGAGGAGGTTAAGATTCGCTCCCTGCTCACCTGCCGCGCCGCGTACGGCGTCTGCGCCAAATGCTACGGCTCCAACCTCGCCACCGGCGAGCCGGTCAATGTGGGCGAGAGCGTCGGCATCATCGCGGCGCAGTCCATCGGCGAGCCGGGCACACAGCTTACCATGAGAACCTTCCACACCGGCGGCATCGCTACGGTCGAAGACATCACGCAAGGCTTGCCGCGCGTTGAGGAGCTGTTTGAGGCCAGAAAGCCCAAGAGGGCCGCCACCATGAGCGAGATTACCGGAACGGTGAGCGTTGAGGAAGCCCGCAAAGGCGCGCTGCGTATCATCACAATCAAAAATGACGAGTCGCTGGAAACCCGCGCGTATCAAGTCCCGTCTTCATATACCCTCAAGGTCAAGCCGGGCGAGACGGTGCAGAAGGGCGACGAGCTGACCGAAGGCGCGCTCAACCCGCACGACATTTTGGCCATTCGCGGCGAGGGCGCCGTACACGATTACCTTATCCAAGAGGTGCAGCACGTTTACCGCCAGCAGGGCGTGGACATCAATGACAAGCACATTGAGGTCATTGCGCGGCAGATGATGCGTAAAGTCCGCGTCGAGGACGCGGGCGACACCGGGATGCTGATTGGCGCGACGATGGAACTCAACGAGGTTCTTCGGCAGAACGAGGCCGTCAGGGCGCGGATTGAAAAGGGCGAGAAAGATCTTGCCGAGGCGGTCTTTACCCCGCTTCTGCTGGGCATTACAAAGGCGTCCCTCGCCACCGACAGCTTCCTCTCCGCCGCGTCCTTCCAAGAAACCACCCGCGTTCTCACCGAAGCCGCCATGCGCGGAAAGGTAGACCGCCTGATTGGCCTGAAAGAAAACGTCATCATCGGCAAGCTCATCCCCGCCGGCAGCGGCATGGAAATGTACGCGGACTATGACCTCGTAAGAACCCCGCAGGTATATGACGCGGACGACTATTATGAGTACGACTGAGAACTGGCCATTATAAAAAAGGAGCGCCGACATCGTGTCGGCGCTCCTAGTCAAACGATCCGTTGTTCAAGTATTTCTAAGTTGTAAAGACTGAAATGGTCGTCATACTTTGAATTGATTAACCTCTTTTTTTCTGAAACAGCCTTGTTAAGTTCCTTCCTCTGTTCATCAGTGAGCGCGGCGACTACTTCATCTTGATAAAGCATTATACAGACATAATGAAACTTCATTGTCGGGTATACATCGTATTGATTCAGTTTGTTTAAGTCCATGCTGACAAATATCGGCACTAATATATCTGCCACATCAGCTCGCAAAAACAACGCTTGCAGTCCGTTGAATTGGTTTCGTATTCTTTGAAAACCTATTTCTAATGAATCATAAAAAGCCATGTTGACATACATAGGATAGTTCAAGCAAGTTTCCGCAAGCCCCGCAGTTGACATTCCTTCAAGGTTGTTTTCCGGGATTTGGAGTGCGGCAACCCGTTCTTGCGGCATAAGATCAATCCATTCTTCTTGCGGTGGAAAAACATATGCGTCAAATTCGCCTTGACCCGCAAACCAAGCTGTCCCCGTGTCTAACGGAGCTTCGCTTTCATTTTTCCAAACGGAAACAAAGACCACAACAGCAATAGTGACGATTATTGCCGCGCCAATGAGTATCTTTTTCACTCAACTATCCTCTTGACAATGCATCACAGACGTTCTATGCGTCGGCGAATTCGCCGGAAAGGGCGGAGATGGTGGCTTTGGCGTCGCCGTAAATCATCAGGGCGTTCTGCATACAGAACAACTCGTTTTCGATGCCGGAGAAGCCACGCCCTTTGCCGCGCTTGAGGACAAAGACTGTTTTCGCCTCGTACGCCTTGACGATGGGCATACCGTAAATGGGCGAGGACGGGTCTGTCTCGGCGGCGGGGTTGACGACGTCGTTGGCCCCGATGACGATGGCGACGTCTTGGGCGGGCATGGCCGGGTTCATTTCATCCATCGTTTTGAGCTGCTCGTAGGGGATATCGGCTTCGGCGAGCAGGACGTTCATATGGCCGGGCATACGCCCCGCGACGGGGTGGATGGCAAAGCTGACCTCGGCTCCGTTTGCCTCCAGCTTTTCCGCAAGCTCTTTGATGACGTGCTGCGCCTGCGCGACGGCCATGCCGTATCCCGGCACGAACACCACCGACTGCGCGGCTTCCAGAATCATAAAGGCGTCCTCGGCCGAGATGGCCTTGGGTTCGGTCTGGGGGCCTTTTTTGGACGCGGCCTGCGCCGAGCCGAACCCGCTGAACAGCAGGTTGCCGATGGAGCGGTTCATGGCCTTGCACATGATGATGGTGAGGACAATGCCCGACGCGCCGACCAGGCACCCCGCCACAATCAGGGCAGTGTTGGCAATCATAAAGCCGGCGGCGGCGGCGGCCACGCCCGACAGGCTGTTCATCAGAGAAATGACCACCGGCATATCCCCGCCGCCTATCGGCAGGACGACGGTCAGCCCGAGGATGAGAGACAGCGCCGACAGCGTGATGACGGCCATAAACTTGAGGTCGCCGTCCGTGTTGGGCAGAACATAGACGACCGCGGCGGCGATGACGGCGAGGAGGAGGATCCCGTTGAGGGGCTTTTGCCCTTTGAAGACGATGGCGCGGCCCGGAATTTTTTCGGAGAGCTTGCCCCAAGCCAGCATCGAGCCGGTAAACGCCATTGAGCCGATGAGAATCGTCGCGCATACGGCGGTGGCGTCTACAACGGTCAAGACACCTTCGTCTCTTTGGGCAAAGGCCACCAGAGCCGAGGCGAGGCCGCCGAAGCCGTTGAACAGAGCCACAAGCTCGGGCATTCCCGTCATTTTCACTTTTTTTGCCCAAATCCAGCCGACGGCGGAGCCGATTAAAATGCCCGCGAAGCACCATAGGTAGCCGTTTTGCAGCCAGTTGGATGTGGTCCACGACTGGACGACGTCGTTTTCAAAAAACACGGCGGTGACGGCAATCAACATTCCCAGCGCGGAGAGGAAATTGCCTCGCCGCGCGGTTTGGGGCTTATTGAGCTTCTTGATGCCCAATATGAAGAACACACAGGCAACGATGTACGCCAAATTGATTCCCATCAGTCTTTATCCTCCTTTTTCTTGCGGAACATTCCCAGCATCCGTTCCGTCACCACATATCCGCCCACGACGTTGACGGAGGCGAGGATGATGGCGATAAAAGCGAGAATCATGCCCAAGGTGCCCGTTGACAGCGCTGCGCATACCGCCAGCGCGCCGACGACCGCGATGCCCGAAATGGCGTTGGTCGCCGACATCAGCGGCGTGTGGAGCTGGGACGGAACCTTGGAAATAAGCTCTGTGCCTAAAAAGGCCGCGATGACGAAGATAAAGAGAAGAAGGATGATATCCATAACTGACGCCTCCTATATGAATTTTTCGTGGATGATTTTTTTCTCCGACGTGATTAGGCATCCGCGCAGAATCTCGTCGCCGGTATCTATCTTGAAGGATTTGCTCTCCGCGTCCCAAAAATGGCTCAGAAAGGCCGTGATGTTGCCGGAAAACATATTGGACGCGTCTCTGGGGACAAAGCGCTCAAGGCTGTCTCCGCCGATGACCAGCACGCCGTTACCGAGCAGAATGTCTTTTTCGGGGTTTGAGCCTTCTACGTTGCCGCCCGTCTTCACCGCCATGTCGATGATGATGGAGCCGGGCTTCATCTGCGCGACCATGTCCTTGGTCAGCAGCAGGGGGGCCTTGCGCCCGAAGACCTTCGCCGTTGTGATGACAATGTCTGACTGCGCGCAGATTTTCGCTTGGGCCTTTCGCTGGATGTCGATTTGCTCCGGGGTCAGCTCTTTGGCGTAGCCCTGCTCCGTTTGCCCCATCTCGCCTAAGTCAATTTTGACAAACTTCGCGCCCAGCGATTTGACCTGCTCCTCCACGACCGGCCTTGTGTCAAACGCTTCCACGCGCGCGCCCAGACGCTTGGCCGTGGCGATGGCTTGCAGTCCGGCGACGCCCACGCCGATCACAAAGACTCTGGCGGGCGATATCGTTCCCGAAGGGGTCATCATCATCGGGAAAATCTTGGGCAGTCTCGACGCGGCCAGAATGACCGCGTAGTAACCCGCCAGCGACGCCTGCGAGCTTAATATGTCCATCTTCTGCGCGATGGTTGTGCGGGGAATCATTTCCAAGCTGACCAGCCTGACGCCCGCGTCGGCAAACGCCTGAACCGCGGGCTTTTCATTGAACACATCAAAAGAGCTGACGTGCAGCGCTCCCTCGCGCAGCCCGTCCGGGGACGCGGGCTTGTTGACGCGCACGACAATGTCTGCCGACAGAAACCCTTCGTCCGCCGTCTGAAGGACGGAGGCTCCGGCCGCCGCGTATTCGGCGTCCGTATAACCGGGCTTGGTTCCCGCGCCGCTCTGCACCGCAACCTCGTACCCCATGCCGATGAGCTGCTTTACATCCGCAGGAACGAGCGCCGCCCGGGTTTCCTCCGGCAGTGTCTCCTTGCACAAAAAAACTTTGTTCACTGTCCCGTCTCCTTATATTCAAGGTAGCGTTTATGGAAAACTAACAATCATTATAGCGCATTGTCCGCTTTATTTCAAGAATGGATTTTGAAAAATATGCTGGGGGCGGCGGTCAAATTCGACGGCGGCCTTGACTTTCGCGCGTTTTGGGGATACAATAGCAAAAAACCGTCCGGGAGGGAATGTTCTGTGAAAATGAGCCGGCTGGTGGGGATGAGGTTTAAGGAAACCCCCGCCGAATGTCAGATTGCGAGCCATATTTTACTCGTGCGCGGCGGGTATATCAAAAACGTGGGGAGCGGCATCTTCTCCCTTCTACCCCCCGCGAAACGCATTGTGGACAAAATAGAAGCCATCATCCGCGAGGAGATGGATAACATCGACGGGCAGGAGGTGCTGTGTCCCGTTTCCATGCCCGCCGCCCTTTGGAAGGAATCGGGGCGCTTTGACAGCGTGGGGAGCGAATTGCTGCGGTTTAAGGATCGGAGCGGCAGCGATATGGTGCTGGCGATGACCCATGAGGAGGCGGTCGTCCATATGGTGCGGGACGCGGCACCGTCGTACGCCAGCTATCCGTTCATGGTTTACCATATACAAACGAAGTTCCGCGACGAGCCGCGCGCCCGGGGCGGGCTGATTCGCGTCCGGGAGTTTACCATGAAGGACGCGTATTCGTTCCACACCTCGCAGGAGGACTTGGAGCGGTATTATGAGCGGTGCTATAAGGCGTATGAGCGGATTTTCACGCGGGCGGGGCTGCCGGAGGTTGTGGCGGTGAAGTCCGATTCGGGCATGATGGGCGGGAAGGTCGCCCATGAGTTTATGTTTGTCACCGACGTGGGGGAAGACACGCTGGTTCTCTGCGACCAATGCGATTACAGCTCCAATATGGAGGTCGCCGAGTGCATTACCGTGCCGGCCGAGGCGGAGGACGCGCCGCTTGAGCTTGCGGAAACGCCCGGCATAAAGACGATTGAGGACGTCTGCTCTTTCCTCTCCGTCGCGCCGGAGCGGACGTGCAAAGCCGTGATATACCGCAAGAACGCGACGGACGAGCCGGTGATGGTGTTCCTGCGCGGGGATTTAGAGGTGTGCGAGACAAAGGTGCGGAATTTTTTGAAAGAGGACATACATCCCGACACGGCGCGGGAGGGAGACGCGGTCTACGGATACTGCGGCCCGGTCGGGCTTGCCGGCAACAAGGCGCGGCTGCTGTTCGACCGCTCCCTGCAAGGCGCGCGGGGGCTGGTCGCCGGCGCGAACAAAGAGGGGTTTCATTATAAAGGCTTCTCCACCGAACGGGATTGCCCCGACGCCGAACACCATGACTTTGCCAAGACGTATGAGGGCGCCGTCTGTCCCGGCTGCGGGCATAACAGCGTACGGATACGCAGGGGGATTGAGCTGGGCAACATCTTCCAGCTTGGGACGAAGTATTCTCAGGCGATGGGGATGCGGTATATCGACAAGGACGGCGCGGAGAAGCACCCGATTATGGGGTGCTACGGAATCGGCGTCGAGCGGCTGATGGCGTCGGTCTGCGAAGAGAGCCATGATGACAACGGCCCCATATGGCCGATGTCCGTCGCGCCGTGGCAGGTGCATGTCTGCGCCCTCCGAAGCGACGACGAGGGGGTTAAAAGCACCGCCGAGGCGTTGGTTGACGCGCTGGAGAAAAGCGGCGTCGAGGTCTTGGTTGACGACCGCTCCGTGAGCGCCGGGGTGATGTTTTCCGACGCCGACCTGCTGGGCGTCCCGATTCGCGCCATTATCAGCCCGAAAACGGTGGCGCGGGGCATGGTGGAGGTGAAAAAACGCGACAAATCCTTCTCGCAAGACGTAGCCGCGGACGAGGCGGCGGCGTTTATCCGCGGTCTTGTGAAGGAGATGCTTGACGAGACCGGGGCGGTTGGGGTATAATAGGGGCGGCGCTGCGGATTGAAATTAACGGCGCGGCTTTGTGTCCCGTGTCACGCTCCATGCGCGCCCTCTCCGCTCCGCTTCCGCCTTCGGGCGCGTTTGCGCCCTGCGGCAAAAGCTGCGCTACGGCTTGAAAATAACGGCGTGAGACGTTATTTTCAAGCACGGGCGATGGAGCAGCTCTTCTTTAATGCCGGTGTGATGGAATTGGCAGACGTGATGGACTCAAAATCCATTGGTAGCAATACCGTGCCGGTTCGAGTCCGGCCACCGGCACCAGCCATAAGTCAAGCCCACGCTAGAAAAAAAGTCAAATCTTTTTTCTAACGCGGGCTTGATGGGTTTTCAAGCTGATTGCCGCCTTTAGCGGGCGGCATTTGCCTTGCCCTGCCTTTTTCCAGCTTCACCGCCTCGCTGCCGCTCATCGTCCCGCCTGTGCCGCGCGCCAAAAATTTGCGTGAAAACGCTTGACAAGCTGTATTGTCTGTATTATGCTATATAATACAAGGAGTGATGCGCGATGCTTCTCCGGCTGGACTTTTCGAGCGGGGTTCCGATATACAGGCAGATACACGACCAGCTTGTGCTGGGCATTGCCGACGGGCGGCTGAAGGCGGGGGAGAAGCTCCCCTCCGTCCGTTCGCTGGCGAGCGAAGCGGGCGTCAACATGATGACGGTCAGCAAGGCGTACGGAACGCTCAAGGCGGAAGGGCATATCCTCACGGACAGGCGGGGCGGCACGGTGGTGGCGGGATGCGCGGACAAGGTGGGCGAAGAGACGCTGCTGAACGAAATCCGCCTGCCCGCCGCCGAGGCAAAGCTGTCGGGGATGGCGCGCGACAAATGGCTTGAGCTGTGCGGCTTGGCGTATGACGGAAAAAAGGAGGACGAAAGCCTATGATGCTGGTGAACATTATTTTCGCGGTTTCCTTTGTCCCTGTTTGGCCGATTCTGTATTTCATGCTGCGCAACAACACCAAGCCCAAGAAAAACATCATCCTCAGCGTGACGCTGCCCGAAAGCGCCCACGGCGACCCGGAGGTTTTGGCAATCTGCCGGGGCTTCAAAAGATGGCTGAATAGGGTCATGCTGCCGTTGCTGCCGCTGCTTGCGCCGCCCTTTTTTATGAGCGTTACCGGCGTGGCTTTGACGTGGTTTATGATATGGCTTTTGGCGGCGTTGGCCGCGCCGCACGCGGTGTTTGCCGTCCATAGGGGGCGGTTGATGGCGCTCAAGCGCGAGCGGGGCTGGCGGAATGAATCCGCCGGGGTTGCCTTGGCGGACGTCAGGGCCGCCGCTCTGCCGCCCAAGAGGGTGAACGGGATATGGTTTCTGCTTCCGGTCATCACCTCGTTTATCCCGGTGGCGGATTCCCTGCGCGACCCGTCGGAATGGATGTGGGCGTTATACGCGATGTTCGCGCTGACGACCGTTTTGTTTTGGTGGATGTACGGGCTTATCTTCCGTCTCCGCGCCGAGACGGTCAACGAAAGCCTGACCCTCACGATGGCGCTGACCCGCGCGCGTCGGTATCAATGGAATAAATTCTGGCTGGCGGCGGCGTGGCTGACCGGGCTGTTCAACCTCGCGATTTGGCTGTTTGAGGACAGCGTGACGGCGTTTTTGGTTTCGACGCTGGTCTATACGCTGCTGATATTTGCCGTTGCCATTAAGACGGAATTTAGCGCGCGGATTGCCCAGCAGAAACTGACGGCGGGGACGATGGGCGAGGATTATCAGGACGAGGACGACTGCTGGCTGCTGGGGATGCTTTATCACAATCCCAACGACAGCCATTTCCTTGTCAACCACCGAATCGGGATGAATATGTCGGTCAATCTGGCCAAGCCCGCCGGG
This sequence comes from Oscillospiraceae bacterium, assembly GCA_009782215.1. Lineage (GTDB taxonomy): Bacteria > Bacillota > Clostridia > Oscillospirales > UBA929 > UBA929. The sequence goes on from WRKO01000023.1 coordinate 30,119, forward strand.
AAGATTTTGATGGGGTTCGCCGCGCTGTGCATCGCCGCCATGCCGTTCCTCGGCATTTGGACATGGGCGGAGGAGGTTACCCCGGCATCCCTGACTCTGAACGAGACGGAGCTGGTTGTCCGCCATACGCGCTCCTTTTCCATTCCGGCGGAAGCCATTGAGTCGGTTGAGCTGCTGGAGGAGCTGCCGTATATGTTCAGAATCGCCGGAAGCGGCTTCAGCAACCTGTCTAAGGGGCGGTGGAGCGTGCGGGGCTACGGAAACGCCCAGTTGAATATCCATCCGAAAAACCCGCCGTTTCTCTTCATCACGGCGGGCGGGGAGCTGTATATCGTCAACGACGCCGACGGCGCGGTGACGCGGGGGGTATACAGCCGATTAAAGGAGCGATGAAGATGAAACTGAGATTTGCGGCGGCGGCGGCCGCCCTGCTGACGGCGTTTGTCCTGTCGGGCTGCGGCAACGGCGGCGGACAGCCTGATCTCGGCGTTATTGATTGGGAAGACCGTGACGGACGCGCCGAGCAATTTGTGATGGCCCTTGTAAACGGCGAATACGCGGCCGCGGCGGCCGGGTTTGACGCGGCGATGAGGCGCGGGCTTGGCGAACGGGGGCTTCAAAAGGCTTGGGAAGACACGGCAGAGGCGGCGGGAAGGTTTCTTTCCCTTGCGGGGATTGAAGTTGTTCCCCATGACGAATACGATATTTATGAAGTGCTTTCCCGGCATGAGAAGACGGGAATCAAATCGCGCGTCGTCTTTTCCCCTGACGGGCTGGTGGCCGGGCTGTTTTTCAGCTTTGCCGAGGATTTGGCTGCGTGGGACATGGCCCCGGCAGTGAAAGACGGATATACCGAATTTCCAATCATCTTAGGGGAGGGGACGGAATACCCGCTGAGGGGAATGCTTACCGTGCCGGACGGCGTTTCGGGCAAGGTTCCGGGGGTGGTGCTGGTTCACGGCTCCGGCCCGCAGGATATGGACGAGACGGTTTTTGAAAACAAGCCGTTTCTTGAAATCGCGGAATATCTGTCCGCCAATGGCTTTGCCGTCATTCGCTATGACAAGCGCACATATACCCACGGCGCGAAAATGCTGCAAGAGCTTGGCGGAAGCCTAAGCGTTTGGGAGGAAACGATAGAAGACGCCATTTTGGCGACAGAAATGCTGAAGGCCGATTCGCGTATAGACAGGGACAGGGTTTTCATCCTCGGACACAGCCTCGGCGGGATGCTCGCGCCGAGAATCCACGCGATGGGCGGCGATTATGCCGGATTGATTTTGTTTGCGGGCTCGCCCCGTTCTTTGTTGGAGATTATTGCAGACCAGCAAAGGATGGCTGTGTTGGAAACCCTAGAAGGCGAGGCGCTGGAAGCGGCGCTGGAGGCGTTTGAGTTGGCGGACGAACAGATTGCCGCCATTGTGAATATGCCTGACGACGAGGCAAAGGCCACCACGGACGCGTCCGGCGCGTCCGTGTATTATTGGAAAGACCTGCATACCCACTCGGCGGCGGATTATATCGAAGACATCACCGCGCCCATTCTGGTCATGCACGCCGGCAATGACATGCAGGTGTTTGCCGACAAGGATTTTGCCGGGTATCAAGAACTGCTGGCCGGGAGGGACAACGTCACATTTAAGCTGTATGAGGGGCTGAACCATCTGTTTATGCCGTCGGATATTACACGAAGAGTCGATATCCTCGATGAATACGCCGTCAAGGCCAATATCGACGGGCAGGTTTTACGGGATATCGCGGAGTGGCTGCGGGCTTTTGCAGGCGGATAGGGTAAAGCTGAATTCGGTGCGTCCGGCGTCGCTTGTGACGGTGATGTCCTCGTTGTGCGCGTGGAGGATGGTGCGCGTGATGAACAGCCCCAGCCCAAGACCCGTTTTGTCGCGGCTCCGGGAGCGGTCGGCTTTGTAGAAGCGGTCAAAGACATAGGGGAGATCCTCGGGCGGGATGGGTTGGCCGCTGTTGGCGACTGAGACGCGCGCCTTGCCGGCTTGGAGGCGGACGGACAGGCTCAATTCCCCGCCGGGGTCGGAGAACTTGACGGCGTTGTCGAGCAGATTGGTCAGAACCTGCGTGACGGAGTCGGGGTCGGCGTTGACATAGAGGGAATCCGGCTTGGGGACGTCGAGGCTGACGGAAAGGCCTTTTTCCTCAACGCGCTGTTCCAAGCCCAGCAGGACGCGCAGGGACAGCTCGGCGATGTCGAACGGGCGCGGGTGAAGCTCCAACTGCCCCGTTTGCAGGCGGGAGAGGTTGGCGGCGCTTTCCACCAAGCGTGAAAGACGCATGACTTCATCGCGGACGATTTGCAGCGTTTCTTCCCGCCTTTCCTCCGGCACGGTGCCGTCAAGGATGCCGCCGATATAGCCGGATATGGTGGTCATCGGCGTTTTGAGTTCGTGGGAGATGCTGGCGATGAATCCGCGCCGAAGCTCTTCCCCCCGCCGCAGGGTTTCGGCCATGCCGTTGAAAGCCTGCGCGAGGTCGTGGATTTCGCAATCCTGAAAAGCCTCGGTGTCGGCGCGGGCGGAAAAGTCGCCCCGCTCAAAACTGCGGGCGCAGGCCGCCATCTGTCGCAGCGGGCGGGTTTGCCTTCGGGCAGAGAGATACGCCGTGACGCCGCTTAACAGGACGACAATGACAATCATCAGCGCCCAGTTATGCAGAAATTGGCGAAAAAGCTGCTCGTTCGGGCCGGAGCTGACAAGGACATAGCCCACCCGCGCCTCCCCGCCCAGCATATCGACGACCAAGGGAAGCGAGATGGTGATGGGCTTCATCCGTTCGGGAAAACCCTTGGCGAGTGGAGGCTCCCCGGTATCCAGCTTGACGTTGCCTTCCGTATCGCTGATGATGACGCGCATATCGCCGATGTCGGCGATTAAGGGCAGCACGGTTCTCATTTCGCTGCTGAACTGAACCTCCAAACCCCGGACGGTCAGCCGGGGGCGCATATAATCCTGAACCTGCATCGCCGCGGTGGCCATTTTCGCCCGCTGCTGCGCGGCAAGCACGCGGGACGCGCCGACGATGAAGGACGCGGTGAGCGCCAGCATACTGACCGTCAGCAAGATGACCGACCGCCAGAAATACCGGATAAAAATGGTTCTACGACAGGGATTCAAATTTATACCCCACTCCCCAGACTGTTTTGAGAGACCACGCCTCCGACACGCCTTCCAGCTTTTCTCTCAGCCGTTTGATATGCACGTCAACCGTGCGGCTGTCGCCGAAGTAATCGAAGCCCCACACCTCGTCCAGAAGCTGGTTGCGCGTATACACCCGGTTGGGTGAGGACGCGAGGTGGTATAACAGCTCCAGCTCCTTGGGCGGGGTGTCCGCCGTTTGGCCGTTGACGGTGAGGGAGAAGCCCTCCATGTCGATGACCAGCTTGTCAAAGGCAAGCCGCCGAGGCTTGTCCTCGCCCTTGGTTCGCCGCAGGACGGCATGGACGCGCGCGATGACCTCCTTCATGTCGAAGGGCTTGCCGATATAGTCGTCCGCCCCCATCTCCAAGCCCTGCACTTTGTCGAAGGTCTCGGTTTTGGCGGTGACCATGATGACGGGGGTTTTGCCTTGGGCACGGATTTCCCTGCAAACCTCCCAGCCGTCCAGACCGGGCAGCATCAAATCGAGCAGCACGATGTCCGGCGCGAACTCGGCGAAAACGCGGAGCCCGTCCCGCCCGTCGCCGGAGACGCGGGTGGTGAAGCCGTCTTTTTCCATATACATCCGCAGCAGCTCGGCGATGTGGCGGTCGTCTTCGATAATCAGCGCGGTTTTTTGTGTCATGGGGTTCCCTCCCGTTTGGTCATAATCTATCTGCGGACATTATAACAGAAAAGTAGGGGTGAAAAGGTGAAATTTCTGTAAAATTTCGTCGCAGTTGACATAAGGGATGTGGACAACCCTGTGGATAATGTGCATAACTCCCGCCGTTTGGGCGAACTTGCCGGTTGCCGGGCTTTATATTGCTCTGAGCCGCGGGATGTGCTATACTGCTGAAAGAGGGAGATGATACTGTATGATTGAGCTTCAAAACGTATCCAAGAGCTACGCGCGCGGGCGTGTGAAGGCGGTGGACGACCTCAGCCTGAGGGTGGAGCGCGGGGAGATTTTCGGCTTCATCGGGCCTAACGGCGCGGGCAAAACCACCACCATTAAAATGATTACCGGCATCCTGCTCCCCGACGCGGGGTCGATTTCCATCGGCGGGGCGGATATGCTCGCCGAGCCGGTGCGGGCGAAAAAAATGATTGGCTACGTGCCGGACAGCCATGACGTTTTTGACCGGCTCAAGGGAATTGAATATCTTAACTTCATCGGCGACGTCTACGGCGTGCGCGCGGACGAGCGCGCGGCGCTCATCGAAAAATACCTGACCATGTTTGACATCAAGGACGCGGCCGGAGAGCTAATCCGCTCCTACAGCCACGGAATGAAACAGAAGCTGGCCCTTACCGGCGCGCTGATTCACAAGCCGCCGCTGTGGATTCTGGACGAGCCGCTGACCGGGCTTGACCCGAAGAGCGCACTGGCGCTTAAAGAGGAGATGCGCGCCCATTGCCGCGAGGGGAACACCGTCTTCTTCTCCACGCATATCCTAGAGGTGGCCGAGCGCCTGTGCGACCGCATCGGCATCATCTATCAAGGGCGGCTGGCCGCCGTGGGAACAATGGAGTCCCTGCGCTCCGGGGGAGGGTCGGACGCGACGCTGGAGCAGATATTCTTTGAGCTGACCGAATGAAAGGAATGATGGCGTATGACGCTCAGGCAATATAAAAACGCTTCCAAGGGCATGAAAATTTTTACAATCGCTTCAACCGCCGTTATTTTAGCTGCCGTTGCGGGTTTGCTCGCCCTGTCCTTCCGAGACCCGTCCGTGACTGTGGAAGACCGGCAAATCCGCATTTCGGGTATGTATGGGCAGACAATCGGCTTTGACGAGGTTAAAAGTATCACACTGATTGAGAAAACAATGAACGAGCTCGGCCCGGGACGCCGCATAAACGGCGTCGGCGGAATCGGCCAAACCCTCAGAGGGTGTTTCAACTCAGACGGCTTAGGGACGGCCGCGCTGTTTGTGAAAAGCAGGACGGCGCCCACCATTTGGATTGAATGTGAGGGCAGGCCGGATGTTTATATCAGTTACGGCGACAGCCAAAAAACCCGCGAGGTATACGAGGGGCTGCTCTCGTCCGTCAGATAGGAGGGAAACGGTTTAATGAACGCTTTTCAGGAATATTGGCGGGTGCTGTGCCTGCACATCCGTATGCAGCTTTCGCTGTCCTCGCTCAGCGTCAGGGGGCGCGGACGAAAGGGGAGGGAGACGCTCAAGGCGGTGGGCTACGGGTTTCTTATCCTCTACGGCGTCGGCGCGGTTCTGCTCATGTACAGCCTTGTCGTATACCCGTTTATGAAAGCCGCGGCGTCGGCGCAGGCTCTTTTGGGCATCAATATCCTCGTTCCGCTGATGGGCGGCATTGTCCTTCTCAGCATGATAGTGGTTATGGTGTTCGGGACGCTGACGCTGCTCACCCTTGTGTTCGGAGCGAAAGACGCCGAGGCGTACGCCGCGCTGCCGCTGCGCGAGCAGTCGGTTTTCGCGGCAAAGTTTACCATAGCGTACAGCATCGAGCTGGGCATAACGGCGCTCTTTCTATGGCCGCCGGTGGTCATATACGGAATGGTGAGCGAATTGTCCGTACCGGGGTTTTTGGGGTTGCTGCTGCGCGCCCTGCCGGTGTGGCTGCTGCTGCCGTCGGCGCCGATGGCTCTGGCCGCAGTTCTCTCAATGATTTTTACCCGTTTGACGGCTCTTTCAAAACATAGGGAGAAGCTGATGATGGTTTTCGGCATAGCGCTGGTGGTCTTGATGGTGGCGGGGCAGGGCTTTCTGGCGGGGCGGCTTGCCCCGGTGCTGCAAGACGCGGAGCAGATACAGGCGCTGCTGACAGACAACAGCGCGATGCTGGAAGCGGTGACCGGGGCTTTCCCGCCCGCGATGTGGGGTTCGCAGGCGCTGATTGGGCAAACCGCCGCCGAAACCGGAAGGGGCTTTTTGGGGATGTTCGCCGCCGCCGCAGCAGGGGGCGCGATATGTCTGCTGCTCAGCCGCCGTCTCTATTATAAGGGCGTTTTGGCGCAGACGGAGACTTCGAAGGGCAAGACGAAGGGATATAAGCAAGGCTCTGTGAAAACAGGCGGTGCGCTGAAAGCTCTGGTTGTACGGGAGATTAAAATCATCCTGCGCACCCCGGTCTACGCGATGAACATCTTAGTGGGCGTGGGCATCTTTCCGATTATGCTGCTGACGGTGTCGCTCGCCGGCGGCGCCGAAGGAGGGGCGCTGGGCGGGCTGGAGACGCTGCTGGAGGCTTTGCCTGGCGAAGGGCGCGGGGATTTGTTTTATTTGATAGCGGCCGGGGTCGTCATGCTGACGGCGGTGATGGGTTCGACCTGCGTCTCGACCAGCTTCTCCCGCGAGGGGCGGATGCTGTGGATATTGCAAACGGTGCCGGTTTCCGCGCGGACGCAGGTGTCGGCAAGGCTGCTGTGCGGCTTCGCGCTGACGGCGGCCGGCGCGGCGCTGTCGCTAACGGCTCTGGTTATCTTTGCGGGATTTACGGTTTGGGAAGCGCTGTTCGGCATGGTGGCGGGGCTTTGCGCCGCGTTTCCGCTGCTGGCGTCCGCCATTATCCCCGACGCGCTGAAGCCCAAACGCAAATGGAACAGCGAGGCCGAGGCTATTAAACAGAACTTCAACAGCGTTTTGGCTCTGCTGCTCAACTTTGGCATGGCCGTTGTCATCGGCGTGGCCGTCGTCGCCCTTGGGCTGCTGGTTCCGGTCTGGGCCGCCACCGCGGTCGCGGCCATAGGCTGTCTCGGCGCCGGACACGCTATTTTTGCCTGCGCCGTCCGTATCGCAGAGAAAATGATGAGAACAGTCGATGGGTAAAACGCAGTGATTCCAAGGGTTGCACAGCTCCGCGCCACCCCCGAAAAAATATTTTCAAAAAAGGGTTGACAGGGCACGGGATGATTTGGTATACTGATTGAGCGTCTCTGAAGAAAAGGGGCGCGGGGAATGGACCTTGTCAACTGAATAACGCAACTGAAAAAA
>WRKO01000024.1 GCA_009782215.1 Oscillospiraceae bacterium
GGGACGTCCTGGACCGGTGCGCCGCTTTTTTGCGGCATCAACGGGGAGAACCCCCCCGCCGCCGTTGGCGGCACCCCTCCAAGGAGGGGAATTCGGGGGGATGTTGGGGATGCGGCGGGCGACCGGGGACGGTCGCCCCTACGGCAATTCGTCCGGTTTGATGTTGTTGAAGGTGACGATGCTCTCCTGCCTTGTGTACACATTCGTCGGGTTGAAGTTGGTGCCGTCGCCGGACATGATGCCGTTCGCCCGTACGAAGTTGATGCCGGGCTGCGCCCAGCCTACCGTCACGCTCAAATCGGCAAAGTCGGCTGTCGGCGGATTGCTCACGTCCGCGCCGATGGCGCGGCAGGTGTTCATAATCATCGTCGCCGCCTGCTCTCGGGTGAAGTCGCCGTCCGGGTTGAACAGCCCGCCGCCCGCGCCTGAGGTAATCCCCAGCCGGTAGGCCGCGAGGATGTTCGGGTCGTCTGTATCGCTGAACGTATCGCCCATCCTGTCCGGGTCGCCGCGCTCCGCGACAATCGCGTCAAGGTCAGTCTCCCCCAGCGCGTATTTCGCCCACTCCACCGCCATGCGGCAAAACTCGGCCCGGGTGATGACTTCGCCATAGCTGCCCTGTATGTCGGCGGGGACAAAGCTTTTCGCCAGCGCGGAGATGATATGGTCACGCGCCCAGCTCGCGGCGCTGTCGAGGTTAGGGGCTGTCGTTGTTGTCGATGAAATCTTTGCGGCAGTTTCGGCGTCTACGACTTTAACTACGACCCAATATTCAAAAAGACCCCAATCGTAATTATACGCAAAACAAATTTGGTAAATGGTATAGGCTTTCAACTCAAGGCTTTTATAATTTAAGAATTGATCGAAATTCCCCTCCTCCTCTATTGCGTCTCCCCAATCATCATCAATGCCTATTAGCTTGTAGCTACTCCAGTACCAAAGGGGAAGATTGAACGTAATGGCTGCGCCCTCAGATACGATGTATTCAGCGTTATAACACCCACCCGGAGGGACTGGGCCGGACAAATATTCGTGCTGTGTTAGGATGATATTCGTGAGGGTGAAATCGTCATTTGCAACCGTTTCTGCCGCCGTTGCAACAGACGCAAGTGCCAGTACCATCACCAACGCCAGCGCTAGGGATAGGATTTTCCTTTTCATAATGTACACGCCCCTTATGTTTAGATACGGCAGAGGGTTTTGAGCCGCGCTATGTTTTACAGCATAGCAACAAAACGATACCTTGTCAATACGCGATTTGATTCCCGTATTGAATGTACCCTCTCATATGGGGTACGCTACACTATGGGGTGACATGATGTTAAAGGAAAGATTGATTGAGCTTCGCAAGAGAAGCGGCTTGACGCAGGCCAATCTTGCCAAGCATTTGCAAATCACAAGACAGGCCTACTCCTGTTATGAATCGGGCAGGCGTGAAATGGATTTTGCTTCGCTATGCTCAATCGCTGACTTCTACAATGTGCCGACTGATTACTTATTGGGACGCGAGGCTGCGGTTCCCGTGACAGTTGCCGCTGACGAGATAGCGTTTATAGATAAATACAGATTGCTTGACGGGCGGGGGAAAAGCACGGTAAAGGCAACGCTTGAATCGGAGCTTGCGTACGCAATCAAGACGGAGGCTGTAAAAAAATAGGAGCATAGCCTTGCCGACGAGGCTGTCAAGCAATAGCGGACAGGAAATAAATGGAGCCCCATCGCCCCGATGTCCAGCGCAGGTTTTTGTCCCGTAAACCCTTACAGCCCCAATCGTTTGGGGCTGTTTTTTGTGCGCGAAAACCGAACAAAGAGGGTAAGAATCGATAAATCCTTACAGCCGCAAGGGATTGGCGGATTTTCAATACGAACTATTGTACGAAATGGTAACGAATATGTTACCTTTCACACATTTTGGTTTTGTTTGTGCTATGCTTTAGGCAAGCCCCAGAGAGAGAAAAAACAACCTTTACGACAAACCAAAAGGAGAGAGTAAAAATGAAAACACTGAGACTTCACAAGGTGGCCTGTGTGCTTCTGTGCAGCGTGTTCTTCTTCTCGACCATCATGGCGGGAACATACGCATGGACGTCCATCAGCCAAAACGCGACGGGCGAAGCCCGGGGCGCTGGCTCCGCCGGGCACATCATCGTGACCGTAGACGTCGATTCTACAGACGATACGGAACCCACAACCGGCGGCGAAGAGCCCACCACGGGTGGCGAAGAGCCCACCACGGGTGGCGAAGAGCCCACCACGGGTGGCGAAGAGCCCACCACGGGTGGCGAAGAGCCCACTACGGGCGGTGAAGAGCCCACCACCGGCGGCGAAGAGCCCACCACCGGCGGCGAAGAGCCCACCACCGGCGGCGAAGAACCGACCACGGGCGGGGAAGAACCGACCACCGGCGGCGAAGAACCGACCACCGGCGGCGAAGAGCCGACCACTGGCGGCGAAGAGCCCACCACCGGCGGCGAGGAACCGACCACCGGCGGCGAAGAACCCACCACCGGCGGCGAGGAACCGACCACCGGCGGCGAAGAGCCCACCACCGGCGGGGAAGAGCCCACCACGGGCGGGGAAGAACCGACCACGGGCGGTGAGGAACCGACCACCGGCGGGGAAGAACCCACTACTAGCGGAGAAGAACCTGCCCCGGAATTTGCGTTCATTGCGCATTTCACCTTCCCGAACGGCGAGACCGGCTCCGAACACTTCACACTCAAGGACGGCGAGCAAAAAGACTTCAGCGCCCTCCCCATCGGAACGGTGTACAGCGTCTCCGCGCTCCCCACGCCCGGTTATACCTTGATGATAGAAGGGTACGAAGGTGTCGTGAGCAGCCCCGTTACCATCCTCCTGCCGTTTGTCAATGTCAAGGCAGACCCAAACGGCGTTGGCGGGCTGACGGTGCGGAAGGATGTGGAAACCCTCCTGCCGGGCGAGCAGACGGACGAGGCCTTTGAATTCACCGTCACAATCGGCGGCGACACGGAAACCGTGTACTTAAAGCATGGCGAGGAAATCCTGTTTGAAGACCTCCCCAACGGATTGTCTTACAGCGTTACCGAGAATGCCGACATGGACAGATTCGGCCCCAGATTCACAAGCGTCACAGGAACCGTCGCGGGCGGCTATACGGTGAAAATCGGCTTCATCAACGATGAACTGCCCTCCAAAGAGCCCATAGAAGAGCCGATCACAGAACCCTCCGCCGAACCCTCTGCGGAACCCACAACCGAGCCATCCTCAGAACCCACGACCGAGCCGACTACAGAACCCTCCGCAGAACCCTCCGCAGAACCTACAACTGAGCCGACAGCAGAGCCTACGTCCGAGCCGATATACATTCCGACGCCAAGCCCGGCCCCCAGCACGGCGCCAAGCCCCGTTCCCAGCACAACGCCCGGAATGGATGAAGACGGTGAAGACGATGATGAGATTGACATTCCCGACGAAGACGTGCCTCTCAGCGGCCCCGGCGACGACGACGACAGCGGCGAGGGCGATGACAACGGTGATGACAATGCCAACAACGGCCAAGACGGTGACAACCACGACCACGCCGCCGACGACGGCGAGGAGATTGACATTCTTGACGAAGACGTGCCTCTCAGCGGCCCCGGCGATGACAACGGCAGCGGCGAGGGCAACGATAACGGCAGCGGCCAAGGCGGCCAAAACGGCAGCAGCCAAGACGGCGGAAACCGCAGCCACGGCGCTGACGGCGGCGCGGAAATCGACATCCCCGACCAAAACGTACCCCTCAGCGATGGCTCATCGGCCGGAGGCCCCGCGCAAACCGGCGACGAAGGCAACAGCAAGCTGATGCTAATCCTCATGCTTGTCAACTTGGCGGGATTCATCATCTCCATTGTGTACGGACGCAAATGCTATAAACCCAAGTACCTCATCAATTCCTGAAACCAACAAACTGAAAGGAGCTGTTATGTATGAAACGGATTCTCAAAGCCGCTATCCTGCCGCTTATCATTCTGGTGATTATAGGAATCATCCACATCCTTCCCGCTAAGACAATCGAGATTCTACCGACCGATGTGCCGGCGGCCACGCCTCGAGGCGGGGCGGAGACACGAACGCCGGCACCGTCGGCGGACCAAGCGGAACTGAACGGGGCGTTCACCGTCCCTGCCGCGTCCGCTCCGGGAACCGCCGTCAGGACGAGCGGCAAGGCCGTCATCGACTATTCCAACGCCGCCGACGGCTATGTGATGGTTAAGTATCAGGGAGAGGCCGGAGGGGCGCTGAGAACGCTGATAGACGCACCCAACGGCGTACGGTATACGTATGTACTCCAGCCGGGCGATTACGCGGTATATCCCCTCACCGAAGGGGACGGGGAATACACGATAGGCGTCTACGAGCAGACCGAGGGCTCAAAGTACAAGCTGGTCGTCAAAGCCGCGGCGGACGTGTCCCTTTCCGACCCGTTCCAGCCCTTCCTCCGCCCCAGCCAGTATGTAAACTATAGCCGGGAGAGCGCCGTTGCGGGAAAAGCCGCCGAGCTTATGGCGGACAAGAAGGGATTGACAGACAAAATAGCCGCCGTGTATAATTTCGTTATCGGCAATTTGACCTATGATAAGGTTTTGGCGCGGACAGTGCAGAGCGGTTACGTCCCCGATGTGGACGCGGTGCTGGAAAGAAAAGAGGGCATATGCTTTGATTATGCCGCCGTGATGACCGCCATGCTCCGCAGCAGTCTCGTCCCAGCCAAGCTGGTGGTCGGATTCACCGGCGACGAATACCACGCGTGGATTAACGTCTACTCCGAGGAAACAGGATGGATCAATCAGGTTATCTTCTTTGACGGCCAAAGCTGGACGCTCATGGATCCGACTTTCGCGTCGGGCAGACCCGGATATACGCCGGTCACGGCAAATTACGAGGCGAAGTATCAATACTGACGGGAGAGGTTGTTTTGAAAAAGAAGCTGACGTACGCGTACCTATCCGTTTTCTGTGCGGAGATGTCCGTGATTTTCCGGGCCGGTATCGCGCTGGGCGACGGCGTAAGGGTATTGCTGGCCGACGCGGATAAGGACGGCAAAGCCGTGCTGCAAGGGCTGCTGGACGAGCTGGTAAGGGGCGAGCCTTTTTTCTCGGCTCTGGATAAGTCCGGGTACTTCCCCGGCCATATGATTGGGGTGGTTCGGGCGGGAGAGAAAACAGGACGCATCGTCGAAATGCTGAAAGCCCTGTCGGAGTATTACGACCGCCTCGACCGTCTGGCGGTCACGGTCAAAAACGCCGTCTTCTTTCCCCTCATCCTGCTCGCGATGATGATTGGCGTGGTGCTGATTCTGATTACGCAGGTTTTACCGATATTCAGCGACGTGTTCGGCCGTCTCGGCGCGCGCATGTCTCCCTTGGCGGCCTCCTTCATGCGGTTTGGCGAATGGCTGAGCGGCGTTTCCTTAATCCTCGCGTTGATTTTCGGGGTTTTGCTTGTCTTCGCCCTTGTCCTGCGGGTTTTTCCGGCGGCGCGCGCGCGTGTGTTCAAGATGTTTAAGGAACGATTCGGAGGCCTTGGCGTTTTCGGGGAAACAGCGTCGTATCATTTTATTTCGGTGATGGCGCTTGCCTTGGAAAGCGGTTTGAAAGCCAAGGAAGCGGTGGAGCTTGCGTCCGCCGTCAGCGGCGGCACGAAGGCGGCTGACAAAAAGAACGCGGAATGCGCGAGACTGCTGAGCGAGGGCGGCGCCCTCGCCGACGCGATGGGCGGCGCGGGCATTTTATCCGCGCGCGAAGCCCAGCTTCTGAATTTCGGCGCGCGAGGCGGCGTGACCGACGCCACGATGGCGGAAATCACAAGCAGAAAAGAAAGAGAATTGCTGGAACGGATAAACCGTCTCGTCAGCCGGGTCGAGCCTGCGCTGATTATCGTCATTTCAATCATCGTGGGAGTTGTCCTTCTCTCGGTGATGGCGCCGCTGATGGGCATAATGAATTCGATAGGGGGGTGAGGCCGTGAACGCAAAGGTTTTCAGAAGCGGCGCTCTCGAAACGCTGCGCGGCGGCTTATCGGCCATTTTCTTCACCCTCTCTGTCGCCGCGGTCATCGTGTTCGGGCTTTGGCAAACCGAGGTTTCAAGCAGGGCGGAGGGACGCCGCCTGCTGGAGGACGGCGTCAAAAACGCCGTCGTCAGGCATTATGCCGTCGAGGGAAGCTACCCGGCCAGCCTCGCGTTCATCGAGGAGCGGTACGGGGTTTACGTTGACCGGACGCGGTACGCGGTGTTTTATGAAATCTTCGCGCCGAACATCATGCCAGAGATAACGGTGGTGGAATTGCCATGAAAACAGTCAGAAGATCCGGCGACGCCGCCATTCTGGTAACCTTCTGCGTGTTTATCCTTTCGGTGTTCACGGCGCTGATTCTCGGCGTGGGCGCGTATCAAAACATCACGCGGGCGTCACGGAGCGGGTATGACGAACGGCTCTGCCTTTCGTATATCTGGACGAAGGTGAAGACCGGGGATGAGGCCGGGAAAGTCTATACCGGGGAGTTTCACGGGCTGCCCGCTCTTTTCATCGACGAGGAATACGGCGGGGGCACCCACCACACCGTCATTTACCACTACGATGGCTGGGTATACGAGCTGTTTGCCGAAGCCGGGCATGACCACCTTCCGAGAGACGGCATCCCCGTCGTCAGGAATGAATCGTTGCTGCCGGAACAGCTTGGCAACGGGCTGATTCGCATATCGGCCGGGGAGGAGAGCATGGTGCTGTCCCTTCGGAGCGGAACGGCGGACGCGGGATTGGAAGGAGGCGGGCCGGAATGAACGGACGCGGCAAGACGTCACTCTTTTTGATGGAGCTGCTGATAGCCATTACGGTTTTCGCCGTTTGCGCCGCTGTCTGCACGGCGATTTTTACCGACGCTTTTCTCACGGCGAAGGACGCCGGCGACCTCAATTACGCCCTCATTGCCGCCAAAAACGGCGCGGAAACCTATAAAACGGTCAAGAGTCCCGAGGAAACGGCGGCGGTCTTAGGCGGCGGCGCCCTCGGCCCGGGGAGCGCGGCGGTTTATTATGACGGGAGCTGGCAGGTATGCGGAGAGCCGGACGCGGCCTATGTCCTGCGTCTGAACGCCGGACTGTCCGCGGCGCCCCCGTTTTTATGCGCGTTGTCTGTGGAAAAGATAACCGGAGAGGAAATCATCGCCTTCACAGTGGCGGCGGGAGGGGGGTCGGCGCGGTGAGCAGAAACGGAGCGGGCATCGGAAGCGCGTCGCTGACGCTGATATTCGCGGTCTTGTGCTTGGCGGTGTTTTCGTTGATTTCCCATACCGCCGCGGCAAATGATATGGCCTTGGCAAAGGCTGAGGCGGCGCTGGTGAAGGGGTATTATGAAGCCGACGCCCTCGCCGAACAGCTTGCGGCGGAGGTTGAGGGAACGGGCAGGACGGAATTTTCCGTCGCGGTGTCGCAATCCCGTGAGTTATATGTTATACTGGATATCAAAGAGGATACGGCGGACATTTTGGCATGGCGAATCCGGGACACAGGCGAATGGCGGCCCGATACAAGCCTGCCCGTGTGGCCCGGCGAATGAGGGGAGGGGTTTAATGGATTTACGGGAATATTTGCAGCAGGCGGTCGCGTGTCAGGCATCGGATATCTTTATCGGCGCGGGGCGCAGGGTTTTATATAAGATAAACGGTCTTTTTGCCCCTCAGGGCGACAGCGCCGTTGACGCCGAAGAAGTGGAGCGGATGGTCGCGGGCTTATACAAAATGGCGGGCAGACCGATGGAACGGTTCGCCAGAACCGGCGACGACGACTTCTCAATGCACCTTGACGGTCTGGCCCGTTTTCGGGTGAACACCCTGCGGCAGCGCGGCACGATGGCGGCGGTCATCCGCGTGGTGCCGGTCAGCGTCCCGGACTACGCCAAGCTGCGTATCCCGGACGAAATTATGGGTATCGCCTCGGCAAAGAGCGGTCTGGTTTTGGTCACAGGGCCGGCCGGAAGCGGAAAGACCACCACGCTCGCGTGCATTTTAGACCGAATCAACAAATCCCGCAACTGTCATATTATCACGCTGGAAGACCCGATTGAATACCTGCATGAGGACGACCAGTCCATCTTCAATCAGCGGGAAGTCTCCATCGACACCGAATCTTACATCGCCGCGCTGCGCGCCAGTCTGCGGCAGGCTCCGAACATCATCCTGCTCGGTGAGATGCGTGACCTTGAAACCATCAGCACGGCGATGACGGCCGCCGAAACAGGGCATCTCATCATCTCGACGCTGCACACATCCGGCGCTGTGAACACGCTGAACCGCGTCATCGACATTTTTCCGCCCAACCAGCAGCACCAAATCCGGGTGCAGCTCTCAGCGGTTCTCAAAACGGTGGTTTCTCAGTTGCTGCTGCCCGACATCTCCGGCAAACTGGTTCCGGCCTTTGAAATCATGCACGTCAACAGCGCGGTTCGCACCTTAATCCGCGAGGGCAAAACCCATCAGATTGACACGGTCATCGAAACATCGTCGGGCGAGGGCATGGTCAGCATGGGCGCGTCTATTTCCGGTCTTTTCAAGGACGGTATTATCGCCAGAAAGGTCATCATTGACCACGATTTGGGCTGGTAAGGGCGACCCGCGTTTCCCATTTGTCAATTACAATGAAAAGAGGGATACATATGGATGAAGTCAAAAAACACCGCATACTTGTTGTGGACGACGAAAACTCAAACATTATGGCGCTCTCGCATATCCTAAGCCCCGAATATACCGTTTATGCGGCCAAAAGCGGGGCCGGCGCCCTTTCCGCAGCGGAAAAATATCAGCCGGATCTCATTCTGCTCGACATCATCATGCCGGATCTTGACGGATTTGAAGTCCTTGCCGCGCTGAAAAGCTCCGACAAGACAAAGGACATCCCCGTTGTCTTTCTAACCTCCATGATTGACCCCCAAGACGCGACCAAGGGCCTGAGTCTGGGCGCCGTTGACTACATCATCAAGCCGTTCTCCCGCGGCCGTCTGCTGAAACGCGTGGAAATGCACCTCCATCTGAACAGAGGCTGAGGTTGGCCGCATCTGTTCCCGCCTGCGGGCGGGTTGGGCCGCCGCGGCAAGGAAGAAAATAAACGTATGAAAACAAGTGATTTTTTTTACGAGCTCCCGCCGGAGCTGATAGCGCAAATTCCGGCGGAGCGTCGCGACGCGTCGCGGCTGATGGTCATCGACCGCGTGGGCGGCGGGGTTTGCCATCGGTTTTTTTATGATTTGCCTCAGTTTTTGCGCCGCGGGGACTGTTTGGTCGTAAACAATTCCCGCGTTCTGCCCGCCCGCCTGTTGGGGCGGCGCGCGTCGGGCGGCGCGGCGGAGGTATTGCTGCTGACGGATTTGGGCGAAGACCGCTGGGAATGTCTTGTCAAGCCGGGAAAAAGCCTGCGCGGCGGAGCAAGGGTCTTTTTCGGCGGGGAACAGCTTGCCGGAACGGTTGAAAGCGCGGGCGAGGGCGGGACGAGGGTCATCCGCTTTGAATATGAGGGCTGTTGGAATGAGCTGCTTGACCGGCTGGGCGCGCCGCCGCTGCCGCCGTATATCAGGCAAAAGCCGCCCGACAGCGAACGGTATCAGACGGTTTACGCAAAGCCTCTGGGTTCGGCCGCCGCGCCGACGGCGGGCCTGCACTTCACCGGGGAGCTGCTGGATACGCTGCGGGAAGCGGGCATACACATTGCCGAGGTCACGCTGCACGTGGGGTTGGGAACCTTTCAGCCGGTTACGGCGGAAGACGTGAAAGACCATCGTATGCACACCGAATGGTATGAAATCCCCGCCGCCGCCGCCGCCGCCGTCAATCAGGCCAGAGCGTCCGGCGGACGGATTGTCGCCGTCGGCACAACGGCGTGCCGCACGCTGGAATCCTCCGTCTCCCAAACCGGCGCCCTTTTACCAGACAGCGGGAAGACCGGCATTTTCATCACGCCGGGCTATACATTCCGCATGACAGACGCGCTCATCACCAATTTCCATCTGCCGCAGTCCACCCTGCTGATGCTGGTGAGCGCTTTCCACACCCGCGAGGGGATGCTGGCGGCTTATGAAGAAGCCGTGCGGGAGCGGTACCGTTTCTTCTCTTTTGGGGACGCGATGCTGATTCTGTAAGCGGAAAAAGCGGTTTCCCTTGCCAAGGGCTGTTTTCTGTGATACTATGGGAAAAAGACCGAAGGTGGGATACGCATATGGGTAAATACAGCGTTATGCTGCTGGATGCCGACGGGACGCTTTTTGATTACGACAAAGCGGAGCGCAACGCGTTGCGCGATACCCTCCAGCTCTACGGATTCGAGTTTTCCGAGAAGGCGCTGCGGCAGTACCGCCAAATCAACGGGGAGTTGTGGAAGCAATTTGAGCGCGGCGAAGGGTCGATTGGCACAATCCAGACAAAACGCTTCGCCAAGCTGTTCGAGGCCATGCAGTTCGCGTGCGACCCCGGCGAGTTCAACAGCCTGTATATCAAGCAGTTGGAGACATACGCTTTCCTGCTTGACGACGCCGACGCGGTCTGCGCCGAGTTGCACAAAAAAGCCGCCCTCTATATCGTCACCAACGGCGTGGCGTCGGTTCAGCGGGGACGGCTTGCGCGCAGCGGCCTGATGCCATATATAAGCGGCATATTCATCTCGGAGGAAATCGGGTTCTCCAAGCCGCACCGTTACTTTTTCGACCATGTGTTTACCCATTTCGGGGACGTCCCGCGCTCAAAAATCCTTCTGGTGGGCGACTCCCTTTCCGCCGACGTCGCCGGAGGGCGCGGTTCGGGCATCGACACCTGCTGGTACAACCCCAAGCGCGTCTCCGACAAAGGCGCCCTGCGCCCCACCTATGAAATCGCTTCGCTTATTGAGCTGATGGAGATATAGAGAAACCGTCGCGAATGAAACTTACCTGCAAAAAAACGCCACG
This sequence comes from Oscillospiraceae bacterium, assembly GCA_009782215.1. Classification (GTDB taxonomy): domain Bacteria; phylum Bacillota; class Clostridia; order Oscillospirales; family UBA929; genus UBA929. The sequence goes on from WRKO01000024.1 coordinate 10,953, forward strand.
CCGTATTCGCGGTCGCGGCGTTTTTTTGTTTCCCGTCGGCAATAAACGTCACTTGTTTTCTTTTTGAGATTCAATCGCGCCATGTTCAGTCTCAAACGCTTTTACGCGCTGTTTAATAAATTGCTCAATCTCCCGGTTGGCGGAGCGGCCTTCATAGTCCGCAACATATCGGAATTTTTCAAACAACTGCCGGTCTACCCGCAATGTATACCGCAAGAGCTTGTCCGTCATATTACCACCTCATTGATGTTTATATGACTTATTTTAGACTAAGGGTTGACACAGCAACACAAGTGGTGTTATAATGACGCATAGATGACGCATTGTATTTTTTGGAGGTGAGCATTATATCAATCGTTCGAGACCCCGGCGGCAACATGGTGGGCCGCATTGACGGTCAACACTTGCGCGACATCCACGGCAACTGGGCAGGCGACATCCGAAACAACCGCCTGTATGACACAGGCGGGAACTACATAGGCGAGATGCGGGGCGCGCATCTGTACGATGCACAAGGAAACCGGCAGGGGGAAATGCGGGGCAAGTATTTTTACGACGTGTACGGGAACTGGAAGTATACAGTGGAATGAGGAAAATAGCAAACATGACAAAATGTGTCACAGGAACTCCGAAAGGGTATTCAGCAAATCGTAGGCAAGTAAAGAATACATTTACAGTACACATGAAATGAAAAGGAGCGAATCGTTATGACAGCTTTAGAGACATTTAGGGCGCGCAAACGGGAAATAGAAGAAGAATACCCCGGTCGGTCTATGTATAGCCATGAGGAAATACAATCTCTTACAGAGTTCGAAATCCGACAAATAGCAAGAGATAAACTGACAGCATTAGGATTATATGACTCTATTATGTACATGGAAGTATGTTTTCTCGAAAAGTCAGCAGAAGCACAAGAGCAAGCGCGAAAATCATATGGACGCGAACAGGAACGTAATTTAGACTTGTCTATAACGTTTCGTAGAAAAGCAAAGGCACTAAATTCTACATTTAATCTGCTTCAAGGCTTCATTGAAGAAGCTCGAAATAATGGACTTTGGTGATAAAAGGGCAACGTACGCAATTATAACGCAATCCACTGAACAAGAATATGCCGACGCATGGCAAAGGCTTGGTACGGTATCTTTGATGTCCGCCCGAATGGAACGCCCTCGGTCCCATCACCCAGCCCTGCTCTCGCAATAGCGGCACATATCCCCGTCTGCCAGTGGCGGCAGGTAGCGCTCCTCTTGTGTCACACAGCGCGGGTTCGCACAGGCGAACCCGCTTTTTTGCTGCGGGATTTTCGGCGCGAGGGAGGGCAGTCTGCACGTTTCCAGCAGTAAAGCCATTCGTATCACCATGCCGAGGCGGGCTTGCTCGAAGTAGGCGGCTCGCGGGTCGTCGTCCACGGCGACGTCTATCTCCCCGAAGCGCGGCAGCGGGTGCATCACCAGCATTTCGCGTTTGGCGCCCTCCATCACCCCCGGCGTCAGGATATACCCGTCCTTGAGCCGCTCATATTCGGCGGGGTCGGCAAACCGTTCCCGCTGAACACGCGTCATATACAGCACATCCAGCCCGCCTATGGCGGAACGCAGGTTCCGCTCCTCCCGCAGCGCCATCCCCGCTTCTTCACAGGCGGCGCGGGCGTACGCGGGCAGCGCCAGCTCGGGCGCGGAAATCAAGGTCACCGTTATGCCGTCAAAGCGGCGGAGCGCCGACAGCAGACTGTGGACGGTGCGTCCGTATTTCAAGTCCCCGCATATCCCGATATGCAGACCGTCCACTTGTCCGAGCAGCAGGGTGACGGCCGCCAAGTCGGTCAGCGTCTGCGTCGGGTGGCAATGGCCTCCGTCTCCGGCGTTGACGACGGGGCGGGTTGAATAAAGCGACGCCGCCAGCGCCGAGCCTTCGCGCGGGTGCCGGATGACGACGGCGTCGGCATACCCGGAAACCATAGCAATCGTGTCCTTGAGAGATTCGCCCTTGTAAATGCTGGAGGATTGCGGGTCGGAAAACCCGAACACGCCGCCGCCCAGCCGCTGCATCGCCGCCTCGAAGGACAGCCGCGTCCGGGTGGAAGGCTCATAAAAAAGGGAGGCTAGGGTCTGCCCGCGAAGGGCGTCCCGATAGTCTCCCGGATGCTTCAGTATCTCCGTAAAGGAGTGGTAAAGAGCGTGCCATTCCTCTTGCGTCAAGTCGGAAAAGTCGATGAGATGCCTCATTCAATCAGCTCCAGCAAATATTCCATCCCCCAACAGCCCCTTTCAGGATGCCATTGCACGGCGCGGAGGGGGTATGTCTCGTGTTCCAGCGCCTCGATGACGCCGTCGTCGCTTACCGCTACCGCCCGCAGCCCGTGTCCGGGATGTCTGACGGCTTGATGGTGAAAGCTGTTGACAACCTCCCGCCGCCCGGCAAAGATGACCTCGTGGGCCAGCGGCGGCGTCCCTTCCGGCGTGTCATGCGTCAGCCCGCGCTGCGAGGGGAGGTCTTGCCACAGCGTCCCGCCGAGGGCGACATTGGCGACCTGCATCCCGCGGCAAATCCCAAGTATCGGCTTGCGCAGCCGGAAAAAGTCCTCGAATACGGCGAACTCCAGCGCGTCGCGGGGCAAATCAAGCGTCTCACTGCCGTTTTCAAGCGGGCGCGACCCAAACCGCGACGGCTCAATATCCCCGCCGCCCGGCAGCAGCAGGGCGTCGTAGTCTCCGGCGGACGGGATTGGCTCTCCCGGATAGACGATTGAGCTATGAAACCCGTACCGGGCCAAGGCGGCCGCGTAATCGGGCCGGAGCGGGTTAAGCGTCCCGCCGGTCAGCAAAAAGCGCATCATACGCCATTGTATTCACCGTCAAGCCTCGGCGGCACAAACTCCCGTATGCGCGGGCGCGGGTCGCCCTCCATTTGCTTGAGAATCTGCTCCGGCTCGGCAATACGTTCGGGCAGGCGGGTGAAAAAGCCCCGCATACGATCCAGCTCCAATACGATTTCCAGCGCGGACGCGCGGCTCTTTTCGGTCATTTCATCAAAACGCGCGCGCGTTTCGGCAATCAGGCGCGCCGTCTCCCGGCGAACGTTTTCGGCGTGGACGCGCGCGGTCTCCGCGCGCTGCGCGGCTTCGCGCTCCTCGCGCTCCATCCGGTCTTTCGACAGTCCCGCGTTTTCCGATTCCTGTTTCAGACGCGCCGCTTCGTGAATGTAGGTGCTGCGCTCCATCAGCAATTTTTGCCGTTCCTCCAACAACTCGGCGCGTTCCACGCCCCATTGGGCCCGTTCGTCGGCGAGCGCGGCCTGTTCCTCCTCGCGGCGGGTAAGGGTGTCGAGCAGCGCGGAGCGGTCGCTCTCAAACGCGGCGCGTTCCCGTTCGTAGGTTTCAGCCGCCGCCTTTTCGTTTTGATGCTCGGCAATCACGGCGTCCAGCTTTTCCTTCAGCCCGTCCCTCTCCGCGCGCGCCTCATGGAGCTGGGCGCGCAGTGTGTCGAGTTCGGCCGTGTCCGCGGCGGGGAAGGGCGTTTGGACGCCGCCGTCACGCTGCGCCAGCAATTCGTCCCGCTCACAGCGCAGCTTATCCGCCCCCGCTCGCAGGGCTTCCGTTTCCTCGCGGCGCTCCTTGCTCGTCTGCGCAAGATAGGTTACCACATCGCGGGTATTAAAGCCGCCGAAGATATTTTTGCGGAAGGATTTCTCGCTTTTCATGGAGACCTCTCCTACTTCAACGCATTCAATAGCGTCTCGGCGGTCTGTACGCCGACAAAACGCGCCGTCTCTTTGCCGTTTTTGAAAACGATGACGGTGGGGATGCTCATCACCCCGTACCGCGCGCTCAGCGCGCCCTCGTCGTCCACATTCAGCTTGCAGACCGCCGCGTCCGTGCGCGCCGCCACATCCTCGACAATCGGCCCGAGCATACGGCAGGGCCCGCACCACGGCGCCCAAAAGTCCACCAGCACAGGGCCGGGAACCTCCAAAACCGTCGCGTCGAACGAATCCGCCGATACATTGATAACTTTCCCACCGGCCATATGCAGTCACTCCTTTTTCGGGTATTATATCACGGCGCGAACGCAAGTGCAAGCACATTATGCGGAGGGGGTTGATTTGTCCGCGCGCCGTACCTGTTGCCGTCTCAAATCCGCCTCTTACCGTCCCGAACGCCCCTGTCGCCGATTTTGCCTTGCGTCCGGCCGCTGCGCTTGCTATACTTGGCGCGGCGGAGATTAAAACGAAAAAAAGGATGGGTGACGTATGGAACACATCATCACGGTAACGGACTTGCGAAAATCTTTTAAGCGCCTCCATGTTTTGAAAGGCGTCAGCTTCAGCATCCCCAAGGGCAGCATTTTTGCCCTGCTTGGCTCAAACGGCGCGGGCAAAACCACCGCCGTCAGAATCCTTTCCACCTTGTCGGAGCCGGACGGAGGGATGGCCTCCGTCTGCGGCTTTGATACGGTGCGCGAGACGGAACGCGTACGGGAATGTATCAGCCTGACGGGGCAGTACGCGGCGGTGGACGAGGGCTTGACGGGCAGGGAAAACCTGCGCCTAATCGGACGGCTCAGACGCCTGCCGGACGCCGGGCAAAGGGCCGATGAACTGCTTGCCGCCTTTCGGCTGGAAGACGCGGCCAACCGCCGGGCGTCTTTCTATTCCGGCGGTATGCGCCGCCGGCTGGACATCGCCATGAGCCTGATGGGCCGTCCGCGGGTCATCTTTCTCGACGAGCCAACCACCGGCCTTGACCCGGAGTCGCGGCTTGAGGTGTGGAAAACCGTCAAGGCGCTTGCCGACAGCGGCACGACAATCCTGCTTACAACGCAGTATTTGGAGGAAGCGGAGCAGCTTGCCGACAGAATCGCAATCCTGCATGACGGTAAAATCATTGCCGAGGGAACCCTTGACGAACTCAAAAAGCTGTTCCCGCCCGCGGAAAAGGTATACATCGAAAAACAGCCGACCTTAGAGGATATTTTCCTCGCGATTATCGGCAAAAAGGAGAGTGCGTAACCGTGCAAACCGTAAAAAGCCCGAAAATAAGAGTGTTTTCCGATTCTTGGGTCATGTCTCAGCGCTGTCTGACCACGTCGCTGAGAAACCCCGACGCGCTGGCCACGGCCATCTTCGTCCCCGCGATTGTGATGCTGCTCTTCGGCCTTATATTCGGCAACGTGATGGATGTGGGGGATTACAACTATATTGATTTCATCGTCCCCGGCATTATCCTGCAGACCGTCGCGCAAGCCGTGACGGCGGCGGCGATAAGCGTCAACAACGACATGAACAAAGGCATTGCCGACCGCTTCCGCTCGATGCCGATTGCCAAATCCGCCGTACTCACGGGCCATGTGCTGGCGGCGGTCATGCGGAACATCATCGCAACCGCCGTCGTCGTCGGGGTCGCCGTCTCCATCGGCTTCCGTCCCCGGGCGGGCTTCGCGGACTGGCTGCTCATCGCGGGGCTGCTTATTTTGTATATGCTGGCCGTCACATGGATTGCCGTCATCTGCGGCCTCGCCGCCAAGACGCCGGAAAGCGCCGGAACCATGCCGTTCCTGCTCTTTGTCCTGCCGTATATCAGCTCCGGGTTTGTCCCTGTTGAAACGATGCCCCGCGCGCTCAGGTGGTTTGCGGAAAACCAGCCCATGACGTCCATTATAGACAGTACGCGCGCCCTGATGCTGGACATGCCGGCGGGCGGCGGTCTGAGAACCGCGCTGCTTTGGAGCGCCGGCATCATCGCCGTCTCGTTCACCGTGGCGGTGCAGATTTACAAACGCAAATTTTCGTAGCGGGACTGTGCTGCGGCCCCTATCCGACCACTTACCGCCGCAAACACGCCTGTTGCCGATTTTGCCTTGCGCCCGGCTGAATCGTTTGATATACTGGGCGCAGGAGGAGGTGAGGTGTGTGTGAAGCTGCGTATAGAGGTGAGCGACGGGTTGGCGGAGGACGAGGTCGTCATCCGATGCCGCCGTATGGACGACTCGGTGCAAAAGCTCCAAGCGTACATTCAAGGCCTGTCCGCCCCGAAGCTCACATTTTACAAAGGCGCGCGGGAGTTTTACCTCCCCCCGGAGAAAATTCTTTTTTTCGAGACGGACGGGGAGACGGTCTACGCCCACACGGCGGACGACGCGTTTAAGGTCAAATACAGGCTGTATGAGCTTGAGTCGATGCTGCCCCGCTCCTTTGCCCGCGCCGCCAAAGGAACCATCATCAACACCGCGCGCGTCTACGCCATCACCCGCAACCTCGCGGCGTCAAGCAAAATCGAGTTTTCAAACACCCACAAGCACGTCTACGCCTCGCGGCACTACTACAAAACCCTAAAGGACCAAATGAATGAACGGAGCGTGATGAAATGAAAATCGAAACCCGGATTGAAGCCGAAAGGAAATCTTCCAAATGGATATGGGGCACCTTTTTCCTGCTGGCCGCGGCGATTGTGGTGGCCAATCAATTTGAAGGATTGCTTGAGGAAATCGGCGTCATCAGCATCATTATCGCCGTGCTGGCACTGGCTTTTCTAGTCCAATGCCTCGCCAAGCCGTCTTTCTCCCCTCTTCCCATCCCCATTGCCGTGCTGTACTATATCCTCCAAAAGCCGCTGGATTGGCCGGAGCTGGGGCTTTGGACGCTGGTTTTGGCGGCGGTGTCCGCGTGTATCGGCATTTCCATCCTGCTCCCCCGGAGATGGCAGTCGAAACTGGTACACGTTACAAAGGACGAACTGGGCGCGCTGGGGGTTTACAACGACCTCCCGGACGGGGGACGCCGTCCGCCGCCCGACGTGGAAACCGACACAGGCAATAACCCCGTGATTCACTCGAGGCTCGGGCATACCAGCCGTTATATCCATGCGGAGGCGTTGGAGCGGGCGGTGCTGAACTGTGAGCTGGGCGCGCTGGAGGTTTACTTTGACGAAGCGACGCCCGCCCCCGGCGGCGCGGAAATCATCTGCCATTGCCGCTTAGGGGCCATAGAGCTGTATATCCCCAAGCATTGGCGACTTATTGACGAATTAAACTGCACGCTGGGCGGCATAGACGTGAGCGGCCGCTCGGCCGTCTTGGATGAGAACGCCCCCGTGGTGACCATCAAGGGCAGCGTCTCGCTGGGCGGGATGGAAATCCGGCGGGTGTAACGCAAGGCAGAGCAAAGCCCGGCGGACGGTCGCCCCTACAGGACGTTGTGCAGTTTTCACAAAATTGAAAATACGAACAAAGTTCAAAAACGCGGTTTTGGGCGGTTTTGTTCGGGATATGGGGCGGCTCGGAGGCGAACGGGCGTTTTGTTTGCGCTGAACAGGCGTCAAATGGCGAAAAAAAGATGATAGTTTTGTATAGTTGAAATGTGGTATAATGGTATCATGGGAGACATGGGGGAATGTGCGCAGGGGCGGCAACCATGCCGCCCGCCGCGTCCTGAGCGATATGACCAAAGCCCGCCGTCCGGCGGGCTTTGGTCTGTCACAGCTTATTTTAAGTTGTAAAATGCCCCAAGCCCGAGGTATTCCGCCGAGTCGTCCAGCTCCTCCTCGATGCGCAGAAGCTGATTGTACTTCGCCACGCGGTCGCTCCGGCTGGGCGCGCCGGTTTTGATTTGCCCGGCGTTGACCGCCACGGCGATGTCGGCGATGGTGGCGTCCTCCGTTTCGCCCGAACGGTGGCTGACGACGGCGGTGTAGCCGGCGCGGTTGGCCATTTGGATGGCGTCCAGCGTTTCGGTCAGCGAGCCGATTTGGTTGACCTTGATCAGGATGGAGTTGCCCACGCCCAAGTCGATGCCCTTTTGAAGCCGCTCGACATTGGTCACAAACAAATCGTCGCCCACAAGCTGGATTTGATTGCCCAGAGCCTTGGTCAGCATCTCCCAGCCTTCCCAGTCGTCCTCGGCCATGCCGTCCTCCAAAGAGATGATGGGGTACTTGTCGGCGAAGTCTTTCCACATCTTTACCATCTGCCGGCGGGTCATCGTCTTTTTGGCCTTAGGCAGTTTATATACGCCCTCGCTTTCCACATACCATTCGCTGACGGCGGCGTCGATGGCGATGCGGAAGTCGTCCGGCTTGTAGCCGGCGGCTTCGATGGCCTCCATGATGGCCTTGAGCGCGTCCTCGTCTTTTTTCAGGTTGGGCGCGAAGCCGCCCTCGTCGCCCACGGCTGTCGTCATGCCCTTGGCGGTTAAGATTTTTTTCAGGCTGTGGAAGACCTCGGTACACCAGCGCAGCGCTTCGCTCCAGCAGCAAGCGCCGACCGGCATGACCATGAACTCTTGGATATCCACCGTATTGGAGGCGTGCGCGCCGCCGTTGAGGATGTTCATCATCGGCACAGGCAGGGTCTTGGCGTTGACGCCGCCGATATACTGGTAAAGAGGCAGCCCCAGCGCCTCGGCGGCGGCCTTGGCGCAAGCCAGCGACACGCCCAGAATGGCGTTGGCGCCCAGACGGGCCTTGTTCGGGGTGCCGTCCAGCTCAATCATCATCCTGTCCAGCTCCACCTGATCCAGCGCGTTGAACCCGATGATGGCGTCGGCAATCTCGCCGTTGACGGACTCGACGGCTTTCAGCACGCCCTTGCCCAGATAACGGTCTTTGTCGCCGTCGCGCAGCTCACAGGCCTCAAAGATGCCGGTGGACGCGCCCGACGGAACCGCCGCGCGGCCTACGTGCATCCCGTTTTCGTCCTCGGCGACGACTTCGACCTCGACGGTGGGATTCCCGCGCGAGTCAAGCACCTCGCGCCCAATCACGTCTACGATTTCAAGCATTTTTTTCATGTGTGTACTCTCCTTTTATATGATTAGGGTTTCGCCCGTCATTTCGCGGGGTTTTTCAAGTCCCATCAAATCCAAAATGGTCGGGCAGATGTCGCATAGTTTGCCGTTTTCACGCAGTTTCGCGTCGGCTCCGACAAGGATGAACGGGACAGGGTTGGTGGTGTGGGCGGTAAACGGCGTCACGCCGTCGGAAGCCAGCATACAGTCGGCGTTGCCGTGGTCGGCGGTGACGATGGCGCGTCCAGCCGTTTCGCGCACAGCCTCCAGCACCCGGCCGACACATTCGTCCACCGTCATCACGGCTTTCTCGGCCGCCGTCATCACGCCGGTATGCCCCACCATGTCGCAGTTGGCGAAGTTGAGGACGACGACGTCGTACGCGCCGCTCCTGATTCGTTCCGTCACGGCTTCGGTCACTTCATAGGCGCTCATTTCCGGCTTTAGGTCATAGGTCGGCACCTTGGGCGACGGGATGAGGACGCGATCTTCGCCCGGAAAGGTTTGCTCCTCGCCGCCGTTGAAGAAAAAGGTCACGTGCGCGTATTTCTCCGTCTCGGCGATGCGGAGCTGGGTCAGGCCCAAGCGGGAGATATACTCGCCGAAGATGCTCGTCAGAGCCTTGGGCGGGTATGCCACCGACACATTGGGCATATCGGCGGAATACTCGGTCGTGCAGACGTAATGCACGGGGAAATACGCCCGCTCAAATCCGCCGAACGCCGGGTCGGTAAACGCCCGGGTGATTTCCCGCGCCCGGTCGGGGCGGAAATTATAGAAGACAACGCTGTCGCCCGCTTTCACGCCCGCGTCCGGGACGCAGACGACCGGCTCGACAAATTCGTCGGTCACGCCCGCGTCATAGCTGGCCTGTACGGCGGCGGCGGGGTCGGGGTTCTGTTTTCCCTCCCCGCAAACCAGCGCGGCGTAAGCCCGTTCCACCCTGTCCCAGCGGTTGTCTCGATCCATAGCGTAATAGCGCCCCATGACCGTGGTCACCTGCCCGGTAATCTCCCCGCATTTTTCAATGGCTTCCGCCACAAAGGCCTTGCCTGATTGGGGCGGCACGTCGCGTCCGTCTAAGAAGCAATGCAGCCGTACGCGGTCAAGGCCGCGCCGTTTGGCGAGGTCTAGGAGCGCCCAGACATGGGTGTTGTGGCTGTGAACGCCGCCGTCGCTCATCAGGCCCATCAGGTGGAGCCATGTGCCTTTTTGAAGGCAGTTGTCGATGGCGGCGTTGAAGGCGGCGTTGTCAAAGAAGCCGCCGCCCCGGATGTCTTCACTGATACGGGGCAAATCCTGAAAAACCACCCTCCCCGCGCCGATGTTGGTATGCCCCACCTCGCTGTTGCCCATTTGCCCCTCGGGCAGCCCCACGTCCAAGCCGGACGCGGATAAAGACGTATGCGAGCACTCGGCAAAGAGACGGTCAAGCGTCGGTGTGGAGACGCGTGAAATGGCGTTGGCGGAGCTTGCCGGAGCAAGCCCGAAGCCGTCCATGATAATCAGGACAAAGGGTTGTTTGCTCATTGATTGGCCGCGTTCACAATCGCGGCGAAGCTGTCGGCGTTCAGGCTTGCGCCGCCGATTAGGCCGCCGTCAACGTCCAGCTCGGCCAGCAGCTCTTTCGCGTTGGTCTCGTTCATCGAGCCGCCGTATTGAATTGTCACGCTGCGGGCACCGCGGGCGCCGTATTTTTTGCGGAGGACGGCGCGGATGTGATTGCAGACCTCGGAGGCCTGCTCGACCGTGGCGGTGCGTCCGGTGCCGATGGCCCAGACCGGCTCGTAGGCAAACACGATGCGGCGCAGCTTATCCGCCCCGACCGCGCTGAGCGCGGCCTTGACCTGTGCGCCGACAATCTCAAGGGTGATGCCCATATCGCGCTGCTGCAAAGTCTCGCCGACGCAGATGATGGGACGCAAATCGGCCGCAAGGGCGCGGACGACCTTCTCGGACACAAGCGCGTCGGTTTCGCCGAAATACTGCCGCCGTTCGCTGTGGCCGACGACGACGTATTTCACGCCCGCGTCTTTGAGCATCGCGGCGCTGATTTCCCCGGTGTACGCGCCCGACGCCTCGTGATGCATATTCTGCGCGCCGACCGAGATGCGGCAGTCTTTCAAGAGGCGCACGGCCAGCGGGATGTCGATATACGGCACGCAGACGACGGTTTCGCACCATTTGGATTTGGCGCAATGCGCCTTGACGCCGTTTATGAGGGTACGCGCTTCCGAGGGGGTCATGTTCATCTTCCAGTTGCCTGCAATGATGGTTTTACGGTATCTTCTGTTCATGTTTGTTCTCTCCTTATTTTTTTCTACTTGTCCGCTAAACAAGCGATGCCGGGCAATTCCAGACCTTCGAGGAACTCCAAGGACGCGCCGCCGCCCGTGCTGACGTGATCCATTCTGTCGGCGAAGCCGAATTTTTCGGCCGCCGCCGCGCTGTCTCCGCCGCCGAGGATGCTGACGGCGTCCGCTTTGCTCAAGGCCCTTGCCACGGTTTGGGTGCCTTCGGCGAAGTCGGGAAACTCAAAGACGCCCATCGGGCCGTTCCACACCACCGTGCCGGCGCGCTTGATTTCATCGGCGTACCGTTCCGCTGTTTCGGGGCCGATGTCCATCCCCATCATGTCGTCGGGGATGTCGCGCACGGCGACGGGCTTGGCGTCGGGGCCAAAATGGTCGCTGACGAGCTGGTCGCTCGGGAGGAGAAACCGTACGCCCTTACCGAGCGCCGCAAGCATCAAATCCTTGGCAAGCTCCAGCTTGTCTTCTTCACACTTCGATGTGCCAATCGGGCGTCCGCAGGCCTTCTTGAAGGTATAGGCCATAGCTCCGCCAATGAGGATGGTGTCGCATTTTTCGATGAGACTGTTGATGACGCCGATTTTGTCGCTCACCTTGACCCCGCCCAGCACCGCCAAAAACGGGCGTTTGGGATTTTCCAAGGCGCGCCCCATGATGCCGATTTCCTTTTGGATGAGGAATCCGCAGACCGCAGGGAGATGGTCGGCGACGCCGGCGGTGGAGGCGTGGGCGCGGTGCGCCGTGCCAAAAGCGTCGTTGACAAAGAAGTCGGCCATCTCCGCCAGTTGCTTGGCGAACCCCGAATCGTTTTTCTCCTCCTCGGCGTGGAAACGCACGTTTTCCAGCAGCATAATTTCGCCGGGGCGGAGCGCGTTGGCTTTGGCTTTAGCGTCCTCGCCGACAACGTCGTTGGCAAAGACGACCGGCTTGCCGAGCAGGTCCGCTAACCGCTCCGCTACCGGGGCCAGAGAGTATTTCGGGTTGAACTGCCCTTTGGGGCGCCCGAGATGGGAACAGGCGATGACCGCGGCGCCGCGGTCGAGGAGGTACTTGAGTGTGGGGAGCGATTCGACGATGCGCTTGTCGGCCGTAATGACGCCGTTGGCGTCCTGCGGGACGTTGAAGTCACAGCGTACCAAGGCTTTCTTTTGCGCGACGTCGATGTTTTCTACGCTTTTTTTGTTATACCGCATGATTATTCCTCCGTTTTGTTGGCTGCAAAAGGCAGTATATCAAATCTGACGCGTAATTTCAAGAATTTTCTAAAATTTCTTTGACTTTGTTGAAAAAACGTGCTACACTAGCCATTACAAAGAAACCGAGGTGAAACACCCATGCCGACAACGAAGAAAAAATCCGAAGGACTTACCTACAAAGGGCACCCCCTGCGCCGGAAAGATTCGCTGGTGTATTACGGCAGCATGGCGGAGAAATACATCGTCATGCTCCAAATTCTCGAAACGGCGGACAAGGACGGCGTGGCCGTGCCCACCCGCGTGTCCTTCCAGCTCCAGTTGACCGACCCCGACCTCAAGAGCCGTGACCGCGTGGTGAAAAAGAGCGAGAAAAACGGTCTGTACACCGCCCTCGACGTGGGCGCGGTGTGGCTGGAACGCGCACTCGGCGGGAAGTAAACCGACGCCCGGCTCCGGCCGGGCGTTACAGCGTCCTAGGGGAGTATAAACCGCAGCTTATGCGGCGACAGGGAAAACACCGCTTTCCCCGCGGGGAAGACCTCGCCGTCGCAGTTTGCGTAAAAAGGTTTTTTGGATTCGACGGATATTGAGCTGCCGGGGTTGTGGCGTATGTACTTCGTCAGTTCTTTGTATTTCCCGTTCGCGTATCTGCCCACAACCCGCAGCAGCGTCAGACGTCCGATGCCTTTGACCAGAAGAAACTCCAGCCGCCCATCGGCCGGGTCGGCGTCCGGGCAGGCCTTGAAACCCCCGCCGTAGACTTGGCCGTTGCAGCAGGTTATGATGGTGAACATCTCTTCGAGCCGCTCATCGCCGAAAGTGACCGTATACGGACGTTTGATGCCTCTGAAGAGCGCCGCGGCGAGCGACAGATTATACGGCATCTTGCTGCCGAAGCGCCGCGCCCATTTATACCGCGTCATGCCCGCCGCCACATCGGCGTCCATCCCCACGGAACAAATGTTGACCGCGCGGCGCGGCTCCGCGCCGTCGATGGCGACGTCCATCAAATCCAGCATGACCTCGCGGCTGCTGGTAATCATCTTTTCCATGTCAAGAAATATCTCTTTCCCGCCAAAGCAGCGGACAAAATCGTTGCCCGTGCCGCAGGGAATCTGGGTGAGCGCCACATTCTCAAATCCGGCGCAGCCGCAGACGGCTTCGTTGAGCGAGCCGTCGCCGCCGAAGACATAGACGCGCAAGTCCGCGCCCGTAAGCGCCTCCTCACGCACAATTTTGATGGTCTCACCCGCGTATCCGCTGACCTTCACGGCGGCGTCAAGCCCCAGACGTTCGCAGATGCCCCTGCCTTCTTCCGCCAGAACTCCGGCGTTCCGCGCCAAGGGATTGACGACGAATAAATGCCTTGTCATTTGGCACTCTCCTAAGGTATAATAAAGTAAGTATATCACAAGGCGGTAAGAAAAGCTATGCGTATTTTTGACGGTGGCAATGACAGCGACCTCAGAGAGGCGGGGGCGCTTCTGCGCGGCGGCGGCGTCGCCGCCCTCCCAACCGAGACGGTGTACGGTCTTGCCGCCGACGCGTCCAACCCTGCCGCCATTGCGCGGGTCTACGCGATTAAAGGCAGGCCGGACAACAAGCCTCTGCCCATCCTGATGGCGGGGGAGGAAGACGCCATACGGCTCTGCCATGTCACGGCGGCGGCGCGGGAGCTGATGGCAAAATATTGGCCGGGGCCCCTGACGCTGATTATGAACGCTTCGGCACAGGGGAGCGAAACCCTTTGCACCCTGCCTCAGCCCGGCCCGGGAGGCTGCGCCACCGTCGGGGGCCGGTGTCCCGACCATCCGGCCGCGCTGGCGGTTTTGCGCTACGCGGGTGTGCCGCTGGCGCTCACCTCCGCCAACCGCTCGGGCGAGCCTCCGCCGTCGTCGCCGTCGCAAATCAGCCTAATCGGGCTGGGCGGCATTGTGGACGGGGGCCCCTGCGCCGTGGGCAGGCCGTCCGCGATTCTCGACGTTACCTCCGATGCGCCGCAGCTCCTCCGCCACAGCGCGGCGGTCGTCGGCGTCACCGGCGGAAGCGGGGCGGGCAAGAGCGCCGTGCTTGAAAGATTGAAAGCGCTGGGTGCGGCAATCGTCCGCGCCGACGACATCTATCATAAGCTGCTGGCGTCCGACGAGGGGATGCTCGGCGAGCTGCGGGAGCGTTTCGCCGACGCCTTTACCAAAAGCGGGGCGTTCGACCGCGCCGCGATGCGTAAAATCGCCTTTTCCGACCCGGCGGCGCTGGCCGGGCTCAACCGCATTACCCACCCCTATGTGGTCAAAGAGGCGCGGAGAAAGATGGCGCGGGTGTTTCTCAAAGACAGCGGCACGCCAATCGCCATTGAAGCCATTGCCTTAATCGGGAGCGGGCTGGACGCGCTGTGTACGGTCAAGGTCGCGGTCACGGCGCCTTTCCTGACGCGGGCGGAGCGGATTATGTCGCGGGACGGCTTGGCGAGCGAGGACGCGATGAAACGCCTGCACGGACAGAAGGACGATGCGTATTATATCAAAAACTGCGATATAACCGTCGAAAACAACGGCACGGCGGAAGAGCTAAACGAAAGGGTGGATGCGATATGGGAAACGCGCGTGAAATCTTAATCGGCAAGCCCGCTCCGGCATACGGGCGGCTGCGCGGAGGAGAATGGGAGAAAGCCTTGGCGTATGCCGAGGGGTATAAACAGTTCCTCAACGCGGGCAAGACCGAGCGCGAGTGTACGGCGGAAGCGCTGAGAATGGCGGAGGGGCGCGGGCTTTTGAGCTATGCCCGCCACAACAAGGCGGTCATCCTCATCAAGCGGGGGCGAAGGCCCCTCTCGGAGGGGACGCGGATCGTCGCGGCGCATATTGACTCGCCGAGAATCGACGTCAAGCCTTATCCGCTCTACGAGCAGGACGGCTTTGCCATGCTCAAGACGCACTATTACGGCGGCATCAAGAAATACCACTGGATGGCGATGCCGCTGGAGCTGCGCGGCGTGGTGGTTCTGCGGGACGGGACGGCGGTCACGTTGGCTCCAGACGCGGACGAGCCGGTGCTGTTCATCAGCGACCTTCTGCCGCATTTGGGCGCGGATCAAGCGAAAAAAGTCCTCTCCGAAGCGTTCCCCGGCGAAAACCTTAACGTGACGGCGGGAACGATTCCCAGCGAGGAAGACGGGGACGAGAAGGTGAAATTCGCCGTTATGTCCCTCCTCCACAAGCGTTACGGCATGACCGAGCATGACTTCCAGTCCGCGGAGCTGTGCTTTGTGCCGGCGGGAACGGCGCGTGACGCGGGGCTGGACGGCTCGATGATTGGCGCCTACGGCCATGACGACCGCTCCTGCGCCTACGCCGCCATGAAAGCCCTCTTTGACGCCGAAGACCCGGAATACACCGCCGTCTGCGTTCTCGCGGACAAGGAGGAAATCGGCTCGGAAGGGATTACCGGGATGCAGAGCGCGTTTTTTGATACCGTGATGGAGGATTTGTGCGCGGCGGAGGGGACGGCGCTGCGGACTTGCTACGCCAACAGCTTTTGTTTCTCCGGCGATGTGACCAACGCCTTCGACCCCAACTTCGCCGATGTGAGCGACGCGCGCAACAACGCCCGCTTGGGGCACGGCCCCTGCGTGATGAAAGCCACCGGCAGGGGAGGCAAAAGCGGCTCGTCCGACGCCTCGGCGGAAACGATGGGCAAAACGCGCCGCCTGCTCGACGGCGCGGGGGTGTGCTGGCAGATGGGCGAGCTGGGCAAGGTAGACCAAGGCGGCGGCGGCACGGTGGCTTTGTTTTTAGCCCGCCGAAACATCGAGGTCGTCGATATCGGCGTCCCGGTGCTGAATATGCACGCGCCGATGGAAATCGCCGCCAAAATCGACTGCTGGGAGCTGTACAAGGCGTTTTCGGCGCTGTACGCGGATAGGTGACAGGTTCGGTTTCAACTTTTTTCCGCAAACTTTGCAAATTCGTTCTTGACATGCCCCGCCAAGTGGTATATAATCGCATTGCTGGGAACCGGCTTGCGCCAAAACGCGCAAAACGAGCCCCCGCGGCAGACTTTGGTGTAATCAGCGCCAAAGCCCTGCGAAGGTGACCGATCCACCTTACGCAACCGTTTTACCGGCGCCGCGAGAACACTGTTATTATAACCTCTTAGTTGCTCTTTTTCAAGCGGTGAGTTAAGAAATCAAGCGCGGGACGGGCCAGCCGCGATTTATCGCGCACGTCGTAAGGTACGCAACGGCTTTGCCGTTCACCTTCGGCGTGTGCTTATTTATGCGCAAACTCCGCGCAAGCCGGCCTCCCCGGGCGGTTCTGTTGGGCTGTGGAAATATTTTTGTAAAGGCGGAGACAACATGAAAAAAAGATTTTTATCCCTAGCGCTGGCACTGGCGCTGGTTCTCGCGCTTGTCCCGGCAGTCACGGCGTCAGACACCGTCATCACCTTCCCCGACGCTAACTTTGAGGCGGCGGTGCGGGAGCTTATCGGCAAGCCCACAGGGGACATCCTCACGTCGGACGTGTCGGAGATTACGTGGCTTAGCGTAGACGGCCGCGAAATTGAAGACCTGACCGGCATTGAGTATTTCACCGCGCTGACATACCTTTGGGTCGACAACAACCAACTGACCACGCTGGACTTGAGGCAAAACACCGCCCTGACAGACCTTCAAGCCGTCAACAACCAACTGACCACGCTGGACTTGAGCAACAACACTGTGCTGACATGGCTTGAGGTCAGAAGAAACCAACTGACCACGCTGGACTTGAGCAACAACACTGTGCTGACATGGCTTGAGGTCAGAAGAAACCAACTGACCACGCTGGACTTGAGCCGCAATACTGCGCTGACGGGGCTTAATGTCAGCAACAACCAACTGACCGCGCTGGATGTAAGCCAAAACACCGCGCTGACAGACCTTAGTGTCGGCAACAACCAACTAACCACGTTGGACGTGAGTCAAAACACCGCACTGACACGGCTTATAGCTGTCGACAACCAACTAACCACTCTGGACATAAGCCGCAACTCCGCGCTGACGGAGCTTTGGGTCACCGACACCCAGCTTACCACACTGGACATAAGCAATAACACTGCGCTGACATACCTTGATGCCTGCCGCAACCAACTGACCGCGCTGGATGTGAGCCGTAACACCGAGTTGGCATGGCTTTATGTACAATACAACCAACTGACCACGCTAGACGTAAGCCGTAACACCGCGCTGATATGGCTTAGGGTCGACGACAACCAACTGACCACGCTAGACGTGAGCAACAACACCGAGTTGAGACTCCTTTGGGTCTATGGCAACCTCATGGGGCAAGACCCTGCCGTGAGCGTCCCGGCGTGGACGAAAAGTCCGGCGCTAAACGCGGAAACTTACGACGACGAGTGGGAAGACTTCATGTTTTTCTACTTCCCCCAAGGTGACGGCACCCCCTCCGACCCCCTAGACAGCGCCGACACATGGGCGAAGGACGGCATCACCGAAGCGATTGCCAAGGGCTTCGTGCCGAGCGACATACAGGGCAGCTACACGCAAACCATCACCCGCGCCGAGTTTTGCCGGATGGCGGTGAGCTGGGTTGAGTTTGTGCTGGAAAAAGACATAGACGCGATACTGGCCGAGCGGGACTTAGCCCGTGACCCGGACGCATTTGGCGACACGAGCGACTCTTACATACTGGCGGCGTACGCGCTGGATATCACCGGCGGCGTGGGCGGCGGTCTGTTCAACCCGGACGGCGGCTTTACCCGCGAACAGGCGGCGGTGATGATTATGAATACCTGCCGCGCTATTGGCGCGGACGTGAGCGACCCGCCGACCGCCGACTTCACCGACCTTGATACAGCGTCAAACTGGGCGCGGAACGGGATTAACTTCGTGCGGGCGAACGGCATTATGAGCGGCACCAGCACAACAGAGGCGATTTTCACCCCCTCGCAAGACTTCAACCGCCAGCAGAGCATTGTGACGTTTAACAATATCAAGGTTGAGGAGCTGCCGTAAATAAAATTATAGGGAACGAACGCGGCTGTATACGGCGTTTCAAGCGTGACAAAAACCCCCGGCAAACCGGGGGTTTTTCTTGTTTGCTTACCCTTCGGAGGGCACTTTAGCAAGCGCGTCGAAGCTCCGCATGGTGACCTCGAATGTCTGCTGAACCAGTTCGGGCAGATTGCCGCCGGCCTCGTTCTGCACATTGAGGAAGGCCGCTCCCACCGCGTTTTGGAACACCCCGGCAAGCGCCGGCTGCTGTCTGAGCGCGTCCGCCCCTCCGGCAACATCTTCGGCCACGCCGAGGATGCGCTGGCCGGTCTGCGCGGGGCTGTAATAATCAACCGCGCTGACGACGGCTTCATGCTGCTCCTGCGGGACATAGTCGGGGATGAAGCTCTCCGGGCGAAGCGACGGGTCGAGCTGCAAGGCCTTGTTGCCGTAAAAGAGCATAAAGAGGTGGTTTCCTTTGGAATACTGTTCCTTGATGATGCGTTCCGCCATGCGGCGCATCATCTGGGCCTGCATGTTGACCGTCTGCACGGTGTTGTTGCGCTGCGCCGCGCGGCTGGCGCGGCTGGGGGTGATTTCAACCGTGTCGGTCACGTTGCGGCGTTCCGCCGCGACGGCGGCGATCTGCACCGCTGCCGGCTCTTTGGCTTGGATGGACTGCGCCGCGGCCGCGGCGGATGTACTAATCGGTGCGATGTTCATGTCGGTTCCCTCCGTTCTGACCCGGCTTGCGCCGGGTGTGGCACTCCTTAAATCTATTATCGTTACTTTTGCCGCAAACTTTAGAGGGTTTTCATGTTTTTTTGTAATTCCTTGACGCTTCCGCTTGTCTCCCGCCAAAGACTGGAGACCGGCGGAAGCAGAGCTACGCTTTTTTGCGTATTTCCGCCCGTTTGGTCTTGCCGCTGGCGGTTTTCGGCAGCGCATCGGTAAACTCCACGATGCGCGGGTATTTATATGGAGCGGTAACGCGCTTGACGTATTCCTGCAATTCTTTCGCCAGCGCCTCAGACGGCCGGTAGCCGCTCTTGAGGACGACCGTGGCCTTGACCACCTGCCCTCGCACCGGGTCGGGGGCGGCTGTGACGGCGGATTCCAGCACGGCCTCGTGCGTAATCAGCACGCTTTCCACTTCAAACGGGCCGATGCGGTAGCCGGAGCATTTAATCATATCGTCGTTCCGCCCGACAAACCAGTAATACCCGTCGTCGTCCCGCCATGCCACATCCCCGGTGTAATAAGCGCCGTTTTGAAAAGCCTTGGCGTTGGCTTCCGGGTCGTTGAGGTACTCCTTGAACAGCCCGCTGGGGTTGTGCAGCCCCCTGACGACAATCTCGCCCTCCACGCCCGTTTCGCAAGACTGCCCGTCCTCGTCCACAATGTCGATGTCGTATAACGGCGCGGGCTTGCCCATGCTGCCGGGGCGCGGCTCAATCCATTGGAAGGCGGCGACCAAAACGCTTGACTCGCTCTGTCCGAACCCCTCGGCCAGCTTGCACCCGGTGATGGCCTCCATCCGGTCGAAAACCTCTGGGTTAAGCGGCTCTCCCGCGTTGCACCAGCGCTTGACGGAGGAGATGTCGTAAGACGCCATATCCTCCTGAAGCAGAAAGCGGTACATCGTGGGCGGGACACAAAAGGTGGCGGGCTTGTATGTCTGAATTTTTTCCAGCAGGCTTTTCGCGGTGAACTTGTCCCAGTCGTAGGCAAACACGCACGCCCCGCAGAGCCACTGGCCGTATATCTTGCCCCAGCCGAACTTGGCCCAGCCGCTGTCGGACGCCGAAAAGTGCAGCGTGTTTTCCTCCACCTGCTGCCAATACTTTGCCGTGACAATCTGTCCCAGCGGATGGAGGAAGTCGTGCTTGACCATCTTGGGCATCCCGGTGGTGCCAGAGGAGAAATAAATCAGCATGGGGTCTTCGTTGCGGGTGTCAACCCGCTCCAACACGGCGGGGCAGCTTTCAAAATCGAAGTCTTTCAGCCCGTCCACGGTGAGGATAAACTTGATTCCCGCCATCTCCACGCGGTATTCGATGTCTTTTTCGGTCAGTTGGACGGAGCCGGGAATGACCACCGCGCCCAGCTTATGAAGCGCGACGGCGCAGACCCAATATTCCCATCGCTGGCGCAGGATGAGCAGCACCCGGTCGCCTTTGCCGATGCCCCGGGCTTTGAATCCATTCGCCGCCCGGTTGGACAGCTCCGACATATCGGCGAAGGTCATCGTCTTCTCCCCGCCGCGGTCATCGCACCACACCAGCGCCTTTTTGTCCGTCTCCGTCTCCGCCCACGCGTCCACCACGTCATAGCCGAAGTTAAAGCGTTCCGGCACATTCAGCCGGTAGTTTTCCATAAAATCCTCGTAAGAGTCAAACTCTGTACGGGGCAGAAAGCGTTTTAATAGAGTCATACAATCATCTCCTCGCGGGGGCGGCCGCCCTACAATGTAATCACCGTTAAAAACCGCGCCCTGCCGCCGACGGCGCGCTGACCGTGGGGGCGGTTGGGGTTGAAATACACACTGTCGCCCGCTTCCAGCCGTATGGCTTTGCCGTCAAAGAGCAAGTCCATCGTCCCTTCCAGACACATATTGAACTCCTGTCCTCCATGCGCCACAGGGGCGGGGTCGCCCTCTTCCGGTTCCACCGTGACCAGAAGGGGCTCCATAACTCGGTGTTTGTACGTATACGCCAGCGATTGAAAGGCATAGCCGGGGTAGCGGTCTATGGTCATGCCATGCCCCCGCTTGACGAGGCAATATGATTCCAAATGCGGCGCCCGCCCGGTGAGCAGCTCGTTCAAATCCACGCCCAGCACCGCCGCCAGACGGAAGAGTACATTGATGGGAACGTCGCTGCCGTCCGTTTCATAGCGGACGTAATCTTCTTCGCCGATTTGGAGCTTTCGCGCCACCTCGGCGGTTGTAAACCCGCAGACGTCCCGCAGTTCACGGATTCTGGCCGCCATTTCCTGTAGTTCCCGCATTGGCTCCCAACTCCTTTTTTTGCTTGAAATGCGTTTCATAGTATGGTATCATAAGTATAGACAGATGTAAAGGGGGCTGCTCACCGTGCCGATTATCCGCGACATCTCTCTGGCGCCTTCCGGGCGGCGCAAGATTGCTTGGGCGCGCGCGTATATGCCGGTTTTGAACGCCATCGGCGAGGATTTTGCCAAACGCAAGCCCTTCAAAGGCGTCAAGATTACCACCAGCGTCCATCTTGAGGCCAAGACCGCCTGTCTGGCCGTCACGCTTGCCCAAGGCGGCGCCGAGGTTCATTCCACCGGCTGCAACCCGCTTTCCACGCAGGACGACGTGGCGGCGGCGCTGGCGGAGACGGGCGTGGAGGTCTACGCCGTCCACGGCTGCACAGCCGGCGAATACGAGGCGCATCTCACGGCGGCGCTCTCCTGCCGTCCGCACCTGATTTTAGACGACGGCGGCGACCTGACCGAATTGCTGCACGGCTCGGCCCAAGACCTCCGAAGCGGCTTAATCGGCGCGACCGAAGAAACCACCACCGGCGTCCACCGCCTTCACGCCCGTCACGCGGCGGGCAAGCTGGCGTTTCCGGCGATGGCGGTCAACGACGCCGAAATGAAGCATTTATTTGACAACCGTTACGGAACGGGTCAGTCCACATGGGACGCGCTTCTGCACACCACCAACCTGCAAGTCAGCGGCAAGGCCGTGGTCGTCGCGGGCTACGGCTGGTGCGGACGCGGCGTGGCGATGCGGGCCGCCGGGCTGGGTGCGAGGGTTATCGTTACCGAAATCGATCCGGTCAAGGCCATTGAGGCGGTCAACGACGGCTGCGCGGTGATGACGATGGACGCCGCCGCTTCCCAAGGCGACTTTTTCATCACCGTCACCGGCTGCAACGACGTGATTACCGAGCGGCACTTCGCCAAGATGAAGGACGGCGTCATCTTAGCCAACGCCGGGCATTTCGACGTGGAGGTGGACGTGGAATGGCTGCGGGAACACTCCGCCGAAGCCATCCCCCGCCGCGACGGCATCATGGCGTACCGGCAAAAAGACGGGCGGCATCTCAATGTCGTCGCCGAGGGCAGGCTGTGCAACCTCGCCGCCGGCAACGGTCATCCGGTGGAAATCATGGATATGAGCTTCGCCGTTCAGGCGCTGGCGCTGGAGCATATGCTGCTCAACGGAAAAGCCCTTGCTCCCGGCGTCTATCCCGTGCCATATGAAATTGACGCGCGGGTGAGCGAACTCAAGCTGCTCTCGATGGGCATGACGATTGACAAACTGACGGACGCGCAGAAAGCGTATATGGAGACATTGTGAGCAAGGAGACGAATGGTATGACGGCGAAGAACACAGTCCGGGTTTCGGGCATTCTTCTGACTGTTTTCGGTGCAATCGGTATTCTTTTCTCCCTTTGGGTCGCCTATTGGGATTTGACCGCGGGCGGGCTGTTCCCGCGGACGCTGTTTGGCAGGGAATCCCCCGCGTTTATATGGATTGGCTGGGGAATGGGATTGCTGCCTCCGGTTTTCTCGGCGGCCGGCGGCGTCTTGGGGATTATATCCGCAAACAATCCGGGGAGAGCGAAGGTTATCATCGCGTCCGGGGTCACGCTCATTATATTGCGGCTGCTTCAGGCCATTTTTGTGACGTGCGCGTTCCTCGTTTCCAGTCCCCATTATGACGCGGTCATCTATCTGTTCGCCGCGTTTATCGGCGTCTCGGCGGGCTGTATCCTCTCCGTCTGCCATATCAAAGGCGGGCGCAGGCTTAGAAAGACACAGCTCTCACGATAATTTTTTCAACGGCAGAAAGGACGTGTACGTATGAAAACCCTATTCACAAGCGAATCGGTCACCGAAGGCCATCCCGACAAGGTGTGCGACCAAATCTCCGACGCGGTGCTGGACGCGATTCTCGCCAACGACCCCACGGCGCGGGTGGCTTGCGAGACCATCGTCACCACAGGCATGGCTCTGGTGATGGGTGAAATCACCACCAAGCATTACGTAGACATTCCCGGCATCGCGCGGGATACCATCGCTAAAATCGGCTACGACAATCCGGTGAACGGATTTGAGGCGCGGAGCTGCGCGGTGCTGACCGCCATTGACGAGCAAAGCCCCGATATCGCTATGGGCGTGGACCGGCTGGGCGCGGGCGACCAAGGGATGATGTTCGGCTATGCCTGCGACGAGACGCCGGAATTGATGCCCGCCGCCATTACCTACGCCCACGCTCTCTGCCGAGAGCTGGCGGCGGCGCGGCGGGACAAAAGCCTGTCCTATCTCCGTCCCGACGGCAAGGCGCAGGTCACCGTGCAGTACGGCGAAAACGGCAAGGTGGAGCGCATACAGGCCGTCGTCGTCAGCAGCCAGCACGACGATATGGACATTGAGGTGCTGCGGAAGGGCATACGGGAGCGCGTCATCGACAAGGTTCTGCCGAAAGATTTGCTGGACGGCGATACGCTGTATTACATCAACCCCACCGGGCGGTTTGTGGTGGGCGGCCCTCAAGGAGACAGCGGGCTGACCGGGCGCAAGATTATCGTTGACACCTACGGCGGCTACGCCCGCCACGGCGGGGGGGGGTTCTCCCGCAAAAAACCCCCCCAGGGTGACCGCAGGGCCGCCCCTATGGGCCGGGACGGCGCGGAAAAACTTTTG
>WRKO01000025.1 GCA_009782215.1 Oscillospiraceae bacterium
ACGCCCGCGGCGCCGACGCGGGAAGAAGGCCCCCCGCCGCCGGGCCCGCCCCCCCCCCCCCCGCCGGCGGAAATACCCCCGTCGCCCACAGCCCCCCCCGCCGTGACGCCGCCTGTGGCTCCGCCGGAGGCAGCTTCGCCGGAGATAACGCCGTCGGTCACAGTCCCGCCTTCCGTAACGCCGCCGACCGTGGCGCCGCCGGAAGCAACACCGCCGGATGAACTTGCGCCGGGCGGCGGAACGGCGGCCCCCGGAGGCGACGGCCCCAAAACGGGTGACGACAGCGACAACACACTGCACCTCCGCGTGTTCATCGCGGGCGGCCTGCTGACCGCAGGCGCCGCCATGTACTTGCTCATGGGCGGAAAACGCGGGAAAAGAAAGGGAAGGGAAACGATATGATAAAGTATAAAGGCGCGGCCTTTACAGTTCTGCTGCTGGGCATAACCGCGATGGTCTATTCGGGCTACCGGCTGAATGAGACGATGCAAATATACAGCGAAGGCGCCGCGGTGTATGACGGTTTGAGCAGCCAAGTGAGAAAAGCGAGCGTCCCCGCCGGAGCCGTTCCGGCGGAGCAAACGGGCGGGGAGAAAGCCGCGCCCGCCGCCGTCATTGATTTCGAGGCGCTCGAAACCATCAATGGAGACGCGGCCGCGTGGCTGTACAGCCCCGGCACGGTCATCGACTATCCCGTGATGAAGGCGGACGACTACAGCTATTACCTGACCCGTCTGCCCGACGGCACGGTGAACGCCAACGGCTCCCTGTTTATCGACTACAACAACCCCTCGGATTTCAGCGGCGGGTTGACCGTCATCTACGGCCACCACATGAGATCCGGCAGTATGTTCGGCAGCCTAATGGGCTATAAAAACCAAGAATATTATGAAAATCACCCGGCCATGCATCTGTACACCGAACACGCGGACTACCGGATAGAGTTGCTCTACGGCTTCATCACCGCCGCCGGGGAATGGAGCGCCCAGTCGTTCATGCTCGAGGAAAACACCGGCAGCCTCCTGACCTACGCCGCCCAAAACACCACGTTTGTAAGCCGCGCCGCCTATGAGCCGGGCGACAGAATCGTCGTTCTCTCAACCTGCTCATACGAATTCGACGACGCCCGCTACGCCGTGGTCGGCGTACTGCGAGAGGTGTGACGAAAGGAACGCCGCGATTCCTCGGAATCACAGCGTTCCCTCTAGTCTTCGTCGCGGGCCACAACGCCGCCGCGAACGCGGGGTTTATTCTGCCGTATAGCTCTCCGGCAATTCGTCGCTCGGCTCCTTGCGCGGCTCACTGCTCGGCCCGCCGCTGAAAAGCCTTGCGTTGCCGCTGTTACGGTCAAGCGCAAACATCGCGGGGGCGACCGAGAAAGCACTGCCGCCGACTTTTGGGACAAGCTCTATGGAAACTACATCGTAAGTATGGGGATTGGTGTTATGTAGTCCAAAACCGATGTATATCTCCCCGGTTAAATCCGTTCTCGTGTTAGTTATCGGAAGGTTAAGAGTAAGCGGATTGTTTGAAAAATTGTGTGAGGCCGAATTAACAAGCCTAACTGTGGTATTAGCAGTGGCGCCAATTCCGCTGCTACCAAACTCCGCAACAGTTTTGTACACTTCCACATGGAAATTTTTGCTTCCTAAATCTCCTGAGCTTGGCCTCGTCACTATGCGGAAGTGTGAGTAGTCCGTCAAGTTTGTATTCCCCAAATCAAATAGTAAGATGATTCCGTTTCCACGGTCATTATAACCTCCGGTATAGTTTACCCGCATAACATTACCGCCCGGGAAACTCGCTGTTACATTACCGCCCGTAGTAGATGTCCAAGCTATGGAATCATCAAAAGGTTTGCCGCCATCTCCTCCATACGCAAGAACCCGTTCCGGGGGCGGGGCGTTGCTATCCGTAACTGTGATTGCAAGCGTGGCGTCATTTCCCGGTGTGAACACGAACGTCAATGTGGTCGTGCCGACATTTTGCTGTGACAGGTAGTCCTCCTTGATTGTCACTGTGCCGCCGCTCACCGTATAGTCTGCATCCGGTGTAAGCGTCGTGCCGCCGTTTTTGATTTCCGTCAGAGTGTTGTCATTCAGCGTCATCGTCACGGCGACGTCTGCCGGGGCGTCTTTGTCAAACGTCGCGGTCGTCGGGGTGATGCTGGCGTTCGGGATTGCTAGCGGATCCGGGATTAAGCGTATCTCGCTAATCTGATAGGTAACGCCACTGCTGCCATCGTCCATCCCAAACCCTATCTTCACGTTGCCCGATATACCGGACGCGGTTGTAGCGTCTAGGGTAATCGGCATGGTTATGGTTTTCCATGTGTTTTGATTCTCTATAGCGCTGCCGAAGTTAGCAGTAATTCGAGTATTACTGGTAAGCGAGCCGAATGTCCCTAATGCGCCCCCAGAGGATATTGCCGCACTGAACGGTTTATAGGAAGTCCCTACTCCTAAGAGTCTTACTTCTATCCCTGTATAATCCGCCAGTGTCGTACTGCCTAGATTAAACGGCAATACAATCACATCACGAGCAGCTCCTACCACGACTTGCAGCACATTGGACTCCGAGCCTGTTCCGGTTGCCAGTTGTTCTGCTTTTGTATTGGCGTGCTTGTTGCTGTTAAACTCCACCAAGCTCATTATGTTCTCGCTGAAGTCATAGCTAAGCCCAATCGTCGGCCCAACTTGCGGCGTGCTGTCGCTGACGGTGACCGTGAAGGTTTGGGTCGCTCCCGCGCTGAACTCGAAGGTTAGGGCGTTTGCGCCGAGGTCTAGCGTTTCTAGGAACTCCACCGTAAACGTCACCGTATCGCCGCTTATGTCATAGTCTGTGCCGTCCTCAAGCGTCGCGGCGACGGTTTTGATGGCGGTCAGCGTGTTGCCGTTCAGCGTCATGTCGGTGGAAACGACGGCGGGCTCGTGCTTGTCAAAATCGGCGCTGGTCGGGCTGATGCTGGAATTTTGAACGCTGCTGTCCGTGACATTGACCGTGAAGGTTCTGTCTGCCCCCGGGCTGAATGTGAATGTTAGATTGGTCGTAACGGTCAGCGTTGTCAGGTAGCTGGTGAGCAACGTTACCGTGTTGCCGCTCACGGTGTAGTCGGTGTTTTCCGTGAGACCCGTTATTTCCGTGAAACTATTGCCGTTGGGGGTTATCGTAACGGGTATATTCTGCGGATTGGCTTTGTCGAAGGTTGCGTTGGTCGGGCTGATGCTGGCGCTGGGGGTTGCGACTTCACCTTTTGGCACGAGACCGATGTAGGTGATGTCGTAGGCATAGGAACTGGCGATGTTAAGACCAAACGCAATCCATATGTCCCCTGTGAAATTTTGAGGATTGCTAACGGTTATCGGCAGCGTGTGCGTTTCCGTTGCACCCGCCGACAAACTGAACGGCTTGTTCGCGGTAAGAGGGGCGCTTCCCATTGCGGAAATTGATTGACCGGAAAGATAAACATCCGTCATCAGTGTTTGATTGCTTATAGCGTCTATTGCTGTAATCTCGATATATAAGTTTCTGCTGGTCGTATAATCCGCCAATGTCGAACCTGCCAGCCTGAACGGCAGCGCGACCCCCGCGCTCGAGTGGCTGGTGGTTTTGACGATTCGCAGCACATCCTCTCCGGCCGGGAAACTTGCCGTCAGGGGATTGTCTACGGGCGTATATTCAAAGGGTACCCGCGTCTCAAACGTACGTCCCAATATCAAGATCGACGTATCGTCAATCAAGACAGACAAGGTTCTCTTTGTCCCTTCGCTGAACTCGAACGTCAGCCGAGCCGTGCCGATGGGCAGGGTTTGCAGATAATCCGCTTTAAGCGTTACCTCATCGCCGGACACGGTATAGTCTGTACCTTCCGTAAGCGTCCCCGCGCCGTCGGAAATGTCCTCAAGCGTGTTTCCGCCGTTCCACCGAACGGTCACGGGGATGTCGTCCGGGTCGGCCTTGTCGAACGCCGCGACTAACGGAGTGATGCGGGGAATTGAGCCGTCTCCCGGGCCTGTCGAATAATAGGCCTTGTAGTTGCCGCTGAGCTTCAGCATGGAGAACATATACAGGCAGCCGTCATAATAGCGGTATGTCCCCGACGTCATCCCGGTATTCCAGAAATACTCCACGAAGTCCCAAGCGAGCGGGTCTGTCGCCGCCAAAGAAGCCGCGGCGTTCGCTCCAATCAGACCCGGTGAGTGTCCCGTACTCGGCACGTCTAAGCTGGGCGTTCCGTCTACGTTCCAAATGTTTCCGTAAGAGAATTTCCCGCTGGGGTTTACTTCAGGCTGGGCAAAGAAGGCTTGGATTTTGTTGGCGTGTGTTGTCTGCCACGGGGCTTTCGCCCACCAAGAGTAATCAAGGGCGATGTTCATGGCGGTTCTCCATGAGTCATAGGCGAAAAGCGCCGACTGGCCTGTCAATCCCGCGTTGCCGCCGGGGGTGCCGTCAAATTGCGCGTATTCCGACGACAAGCCCGTTTCGGAATGCGTTCCCTTTGTGCGGAGCCACTCGCGGCAAGCCTCCGCCGCATCCCGGTAAAACGCCGCGTCCTTCATCACCGCGAATTCGTCGCCGCCCCAGATATCCCAATACCGCTCGCCATAGATGATTTCCTCCGCCCAAATGTCAAAGAACGCGGGCAGGTGATAGGAAGCGTCGGTGTATAGGGGTGTGGTCATGGGCGAGAATATGGGTATCTTCAACTCAAGCTCAAATAGGGCTTTGTGTTCTCCCGACTTTCGGTTGATGATATCATACAGGATGGTGCGGCCTTCTCTTCCGTAGTTGAAGATACCTTCTTTATCGCCCCAGCGGTTGGAGGCGAACAGCAGCGCGGTGGCGAAGTAGTATTCACCGTCCGGCGCGGGGTTGTCGTCCATTTTATTACCGCCTGTGCCGCATCTCCAAGCGAAGTACCCTCTGTTGTTCCCGCTTTCATGGCGCATATGGGTGTACGCCCACTTCCAAAGACGGTCGAATTTCTCCTGATCGTCCATTTGCAGCGCCATCATCATGCCGTAGGACATCCCCTCGGAACGCACATCGTCGCTGTCTACGGCGTGGATATAGGCCATGTCGGAGTCAACCTCAACGTATATTTGGTAGCCCCCGCCGTCCGCTCCGTTGAACAGTCTGTCATAGGTCTGCTGCAATTTTGCGTCAATATCAGCATCACTGAACCCAAACTCCGCCAGCATATTCCGATACACACCCGTCTCCGCCGCGCCCAAAGCAGCCGGTTCAGGCGCCGTCTCCTCGTCCGTCTTAACCTCCAGAGCCGTGCTCGGCGCGCCGGCGCGGAAGTCATCATTTGCCTTGGAACGGGCGAAGATGTAATATTGCGTGTCCGCGGTCAGGCCGCTGAATGTCAGCCCGTCCTGCCACGCGGAGGGCGGCGTGCCGGTTGTGCTGATGCCGTATTCAACGGTCTGCCCGGTGCTGGGGACGGCTACGGCGTTGATGCTGATGTTCCTCGAGGCTTTTGTGTTCAGCGTAGGCGCACCGACCGCCGCGCCGGGGTCGGGAAGGACGAAGTCGTCGTTCAGCGTAAAGGTGATGTCGTCAAGCAGATAGCTGATGTTCGCGTCTACATGAATCCCTATCGCTATGTGAACATTTCCTTTCAAGTCTTTGATGATATCGTCCAGCGTACCAATGGTAATGGTATAATCAGTCCATTCTACGGTATTGGCAATGACCGCAGAACGCCCGACCAAGCGCGAAGCGAAGTGATATTGCGAACTGGATTCGTTTCCAAAGCCATACTGCAAGAAATTGTCGGTTTCACCGGGGCTGTCCGAAGCATAAGCGGAAACATTCGCACTTGCGGTTCCGCTCATCCAATAGAGCCTAAAGGAAACCTCTTTGTAACTCGCCAAGTCATACGGCAGATGGATTGGAACAATCGCCGCCTGATTCCATCTTGAGGAAGCGCCGCCGGTGGTGATTTGCAGCGATTTTTCACTGCCGGCAACCGGATCCGCAGCGACCTCAACTGTGGGCGAGTTATTGCCTCTGGTAAAGGGGTACGTCTTCCCAACGGCGTCGCTCTCAAAGTCCACGACGACTCTCCTCAGGGACGGATCCTCCTCGGCCGCGGTTCGTATCGCGGCGCTGACCTGCGCCGGGCCCGCTTCGCAGTCGTCGTTTTCGGCGGAACGGGCGAAGACGTAGTAGGTTGTGTCTGCGGTCAGGCCGGTAAAGGTTGTGCTCGATTGCCAGCCGGACGCCGGAGTGGGGCTGTTCGTGGTGGTTATGGCGTATTCAACCGTCTGATTGCCGGGGTTGGTGCCGGAAATGGTCACGGCGTTGACCGTGATGCTGTCCTGCGTGGGCGTGCCGCTGACGGTGGGCGCTCCGCTGACCGCCTTCTCGCCGGCTTTGTAAACGTTCAGGGTAATCGCCGTCGTCGCGGGCTCGTCGTTGTCCGTATGAGCCACATAGGCTTCGCCCCTCGGGTTGTAGTGGACGGTTAGGGTATACGCGGAAACCACGAGCGAATCGAGATAGGTTCCCATAAAAGTGATTGTACCCGCTGCGACGATGTAGTGAATGTCGGCGCTCAACGTCGTATTGGTCGTGTAGTTGCTGATTTTGGCAATGGTGTTGCCGTACAGCGTAACGGTCGCGCTTTTGTCGCCGGAAAACTTAGTGTGGCTGATGGTTGCCGTACCCGCCGCGCTGTCGGTGTAGACCACCACGCCCTCGGAGGTAATGACCGTGAAATTGCCGGCGTCGTCAGTGATTCTGGCGTAGACCACGCCTTTCCAGTTTTGCGGCAGGTAGAAGCCGCTGACGCATGGCGTCCATGTCTGCGCGCTCCAGTCGGTCGAATCGGGCAGATAGACGGCGGAGAGAAGATACTCAATCGTCGGCGCGGCGGAGAAATTGTCCGTACTGAAAACGTCCACGGCTTGCGTGCTCTTGAAGAACAGATTGAAGGTAATGGCGTTGAGGAACTCTCTGAAGGTTTTGCTTTTGATGGTGATTTCTCCTTCGGGCGCGGTTTTGTCGAGCTTGTAGGTTTCCGTCGCCGCCACGGAAATCTCGCCGGTGGCCGTATTCCGCAGATAGAACGGCACACTGCCGAAGTCTGTTTCCGCAGAGAGCGTCAAGCTGCTCGCCCATGTCCCCGCCGCCGTGTTTGTCAAGCTGATCTCATAGCCGGAGCTAGCCGTTATCACAAAGTCGCTGTTTGTCCAGCCCGCCCCGTTTAAGGTTGTGGCGGTGTAATGCGTGCCTTTGACCGGCGTAAAGCCTTGCGTGATGTTGGCCGTAACGAAGGGCTGCGTCCCCAGATAATAGTTGTCCGCGTCGTCGCCGCCGAAGGTGGGGGTGAAGTTGATGGCGATGCCGTTGGCCGGGCCGATGCTTGCGAAGGTGGGCACACCCGTTGATAGCGTCACCGTGTCGCCGCTGATGACGCCGGAAAGAGCCGGCGGGGTGATAAACTTCGCGGTGTTTGTGCCGTCATAGGGTTTGTTGTTCACCGCCGTGTTGATGACGGTCAGCGCCTTTGGGGTGACGGTGAAATCGACCGTCTTGCTGCCCCAGTTGTCGGCGTCCTCATAGGTGGCGGTGACGGTATACGTCCCCGCTCTGTACGGCTTCCCGTTCGGTCCGAGCGTCCCGGTCACTGCCGCGTAGGTGTATGTAATGTTGTCGCCTGAGCCGTTGTAGGTCGCTGTCTCGTGGGTGAATTCCGCGCGGGCGTATTCCTCGCTGCCGTCTGTGAAGACAATGCTGCCGCTCACGTCGGTTTTCGCGCTTGCCGCGAAAGTGACCGTCACGCTCACGTCCTCATAGTTGGTGGTCGATATGATGACCGTCTGCGTGGCCTCGCCGGAGGATTTCCCGGCGCCTTGATAGTTCAGCGTCGAGCCGCCTGTCAAGGAAGGCGCGCTTTCCAGTATATCTGACGGGTCGGCAAACGCGCCGAGGGCATAGCCGCGCGTCCCGTAATTGGTTTGGCTGAGGGCGACGCCGCCCAAATCAAAGCCATGCTGCGCCGTGTCGGTATTGTTGATGGTAATGTTGTTGGGCGGCGTGGCGGTCAGGCCGGACGCTTTGCTGATAACGCCGTCATTGCCGGTCTTTGTGTTCACGGCCAGCGTATAGTTGCCGGCGGCCGCCGTGTTTTCCATCGTCACCGTGTATGTATATGGCTTTGCGCTTCCCGCGCTGTAGCTGCCGCCGGTGAATTCGGCGCTCACGGTGTAATCTGTATCCGCTGTCAGCGATTCGCCGCCGACCAAGCCGGTGAAGGTGACCGTGCCCGCCGTTGCCGTCCCCGTCCCGTCAAAAGTCTTGGCAAGCGCTTCAACGGTATCAATGCCGAGGGGCGCGGGGTTGACGGTCAGGTTGCTTGTGTTGGCTGAAAATGTGCCGAATGATACGGCGACGGGTTGGCCGTCGTGATTCGGACGGGACAGCGCCGCGCCGTTTGCCGGTGCCGCTGTGATGTTTTTCGCCGCGAAGCCGCTCAGCGTCACATCCTCCGTGGAGCCGTTGTCGTAGGTCAAGGTGACCGTAAGGCCGGACAGGTCAAGCGCGCCGCCGTGAACGTAGGTCAGCGCCGTCGGCTGTGTTTTGACGGAGAGCGCCGTGACCACCGCGTCCGGCTGAGAGCCGCCGCCTTGACTGCCATCCTGCGGCGGCGGCGGAGGGGGCGGGGGCGGTTCGGTCTCGGTCTCGTTATCCACCGTTCCGACGACATTCCCGTCGCCGTCAACGACGACCTCAACCGAGCCGTCCACCGTCACGTCGGCGGGGTCGATATTCAGTGTGCTTTCGATCACGATGCCGCCCGTGTTGGCTTCGATATGCCCCACAGAGCCGTCGCCGCCGATTTCGGCGGGAATGAAGACGGAGATTTTATCAACCGTCGCGTTCTCGGAGACGGTGACGGACGGCTTCGCTGTTTCGTCCTCGGTCTCGAGGAGGTTGAAAACCGTCGTCTCGCCTTCGTTGCCGACCACGACGACAATGTCGCCGGTGATGACAATTTCGCGCACCGTGCCGTTGAGAACGACGGTCGCGCCGTTATGCTGGGTAAAGACAAAACGCACCGGCTGTTCGCCCGCGACGGCGGGTTTGTCTACCAGCACGTTTTCGCTCACGGTCACATCCTTGGCGTGAATGGAAAAGCCGCCGCCGCCGGCAACCAGCAGGCGCCCGCCGATATCCACGTTTTCCAGCCAAATATCACCGTCGCCTACGCCCTCGGAGATATACAAATCGCCTTTGATGACGGCGTTTTTCAATACTGTACCCGGCTTGCGGATGGTAAGGCTGCCGCTGTACTGTCCGCCTTCCGCGTCAAAATCGCCTTCCGCGATTGCGCCGAACACGTCCAGCAGCAAAACGGCCGCGTCGCCCCGTGTCAGCGGCGTTTTATCCGGGAAGGGAATCGCGTAATCGGGACGGCGCAGAATTTTGCTGAAAATAATCTGCGCCTGCTCACGGGTAATCTTGTCTTCCGGGCCGGCTCTCCCGTTGCCGTAACCGACAATATACCGCAGCGCGATGGCGGTATGCATATGAGCCGCATACCATTTGTCGGCCGGGATGTCGGTATAGCCGTCCGCTTCCGGTACATCAAGCGTGTCGTAGCCGAACGCCTTGTTGACCAGCGAAGCGAACTCCGCGCGCGTAATCTCGCGGCCGGGCGCGAAAACGCCGTTGCCGTCCCCGTTCATAATGCCGTATGAGTGGAGCGTTTCGATAGCCAGAGCGGCAGGATGGCCGTCCAAGTCCTTCGCGCTTGCGGAAAGCGACGCCATTGCGCCGAGCGGCAGCAGGGAGCATGTAAGTAACAATGTCATCAGGATGGACAGGATTTGCTTGCAGCTTTGACGTTTCATGGTAGACTCCTCCTACTCCGGGATGTTCCCGGTCATAATTGCTATATTATTCCAACGGTTTTTCAATATCCGCAACAATAACAGTATATCACATTTTCAAATAAAAAGCAACCTGTGAATATGCAATGTTACTCTGTGGGATTGTTTATTGTTGAATAGCTGTCTTTTATAATATTGGTATTACATCAGGGAGGTGCTGTTGGTGGCAAACAGGCATAAAAACCATTATCTGCGGCTTGGGCTGAACATCGCGTATTACCGCAAGCTCAAAGGGCTGACACAAAACTGTTTGGCTGAGATTGCCGGCATCAGCCGCACACATATGTCGAATATAGAAGCACCGGGTGTGGTAAAGCCGGTGTCGCTGAGTGTTTTTTTCGACCTCGCGGAGGCGTTGGAGGTGGATCCAGAGAAGCTGCTGGAAATCAGAGGGTAATCACCCTTTCGGCGGGCCCTAACCCTTTCCGACAGGAAAACGCCGTATTTGCACTATCCATCAGGGCCGAACTGTGTTACAATAACGGCGGCAATAAACAGCCGGATAAATAACGACAGGAGTGATGACCGCCGTGACCAGACAGCCCGACTTCGGCAATATCCTTAAAATCCTGAGGCGGGAGGCCCCGAGCCGCCATACGCTTTTTGAGTTTTTCCTCAACGACCCGCTCTATAAGCGTTTGGCGGGAATGAAGATGCCGGAGGAAGCGTATTCATTGGACAGAAATAACTTTTATGTCCGCGCCTTTGCCAACGCGGGGTATGACTACGCCACCATACAAGGCTCCGCGTTCCATTTCCCGACGGAGAACAGACGGGGGATGAAGACCGTTTCTCTGAACGAAGGCTTTGTGATGACCGACCGCGAATCCTTCGACGCCTACGAATGGCCCGACCCCGACGCGTTTGACTATTCGGGGATAGGACGGGTTGATCTGCCGGACGGGATGAAGCTGATGGTTTGCGGGCCGTGCGGCGTGCTGGAAAATGTCACGGCCCTGTTGGGCTATGAGAATCTGTGCGTCATGCTTTATGAAGACCCTCAGCTTGTGCATGACGTTTTCGCGGAGGTGGGGTTGCGGCTTTTGCGGTATTACGAAAA
The DNA here is from genome assembly GCA_009782215.1 of Oscillospiraceae bacterium. Classification (GTDB taxonomy): domain Bacteria; phylum Bacillota; class Clostridia; order Oscillospirales; family UBA929; genus UBA929. The sequence goes on from WRKO01000025.1 coordinate 10,966, forward strand.
CTGTGTGAAGTACGACACCGTGGGGCTTCTGATGGTCAACGACGATTGGGGGTTTAAGACGCAAACCATGCTTTCGCCCGCTCAGATGAGAGAATATGTTTTCCCTTGGCACAGAAAAATCGTGGAGCTTGCCCACAACGCGGGAAAGCCTGCCGTCCTTCACTCCTGCGGATTTTTCGGAGACATCATGGACGATGTCATCGACGTCCTGAAATTTGACGGCAAACACTCCTATGAGGACAACATCCTCCCGGTGGAGGACGCCTACCGGCAGTGGGGAGACCGCATAGCCATTCTGGGCGGAATCGACTTGAATTTCGTCGTATCCGAAACGCCGGAAAAGATTCGCCATCGCTGCAAAGCCATGCTGGCCATCGGCAAAACCGGCTATGCGCTCGGCACGGGCAACAGCGTTCCCGAATATGTGCCGGTTGAGAACTATTTTGCCATGACCGGGACAGTCTTGGGCTGACGGTACATCAATTACGAGAACGAAGACGCGTCCGGGCCTCGGCCCGGACGCGTTGTTTCCCGAATTGCTTGTCTCTACATATCGTACTTTTTAGGATCCAGCTTTTCACACTCGTCAACCATGTTTTCGGTGAACTCGCCCGCGTCGTCCGGCAAACCATCGACGGTATCGGTCAGCTTTTCAAGCCATGTCAATTCCCTATCATCCAGCTTCAGCCCACCGTCGTCGTACGCCTTTTGGATATGCGCGAACGCGAGAGCCGCGGCCTTTTTTGCCCGGGGATAATATCCGTCCACCTTTACGAGCTCTTTGGATATATCAAGCACAACGTCGGGTCGCAGCACATACGCCTGCGGGTCTAATCCGCTGTCACTGTCCGCGTGCAAATCGCGGAGCAGCAAAGCGGTTTCCTGCCCTCTGGCCGCCGCCTCATTCATCAGGCGGCAATCGTAGACAAGCTGTTCAAAAGATACCGTAGGCGCCATGCCGCCGAGCAGCTTGACGTTTTGTACGGATTCGTTGCTCCAGATATCGGCTGCGCACGCTGCGATATTGCCGATAGGCGATAAATGGGCGCAGGCGGCTGTCCGGCCTTCCATCGAGATAGGCGTTCCGGTAATCGCTTTCACATAAACGCCTTCGTAGCCGCAATCCTTGTGGGGGCCTTTCGCTCCGCATTCAATGGCCACAAGGCTTCTGACGGCGGAAATCACCCTGACGGCGGAGGCAAATACGCGGGGGATATAGCTTTTGTCCGCCAGCACCATCGCGGTGTTGGCGAAGCCGCAGGCGGTGTCTCCGGCGGCGACCGTCCCTGTTTTGTCCGCGATATGGACGATTTCTGTCCAAAGCCTGTTCATATCGGTGCAGCCGAGGATGGACAGAGCAAATATGGACTTGGAAATATCGCAGTACATGACCGCCTCGTCGTGTACTTCTTTGCCGCCGACCGATTCGATGGCGAGCAAATCGGCTCCGGCCTCGGCGCATCCCTCAAAGGTTTTCAGCATGGCGTCCCAGTGTCTGCCGCGCCACATATGCTCAAGGCCGGGGCCTTCACGGATGTCGTTGGGTGTAATCCTGACCGCGCCCTTTACGCCGTGCTTCGCCTCGTATTCCTTAACGATATCCACCACGGTCTTGCATACCTCGATACCCCATTCGGGGTTTTCGGTCATGGGCGGCAGGGTTTCGATTTCCGCGACAAAGCCCGGCACATACAGCTCTTTAGCCCTCTCGCATACGCCGGTGATAATCTCCCTGTAGTTGCGGATGACCTCCGGCATGGTGTCTTTGGTGATAAGCATGGTGGGAAGGGTAAAGTTAATCTCCGGGTAGACGGTGCCGCCGCCGATGGACATGCCGTTTTTGAGCCGTACCGGATAGGGCGATTTGCCGAATATGAACTCGGATAGGTTTTCATACGCGGTCTTGGTGAAAGTCTGTTTGGTCATGTTTATGCCTTCCTTCTCTGTTTGTTTATTTTTTTCTGCGTTTGGCGGACTTACCTGTAAAACTCCGTCGCCGCGGCAAAGAACGCGTCAATGTTCTCAATCGGCGAGACGGGCGGGATATCGCAGCCGGAGGAGAGGATGAAGTTGGGATACTGCGCGCACTTGTCCAGCACAGCCAGCGTCGCCTCCCGCACCGACTCCGGCGTCCCGTTGCGGAACTGTCCCGCCGGGTCTACGTTGCCCATTACGAGCTTGTCGGAGGGTATCAGCTTGAGCATCTCGCTCAGATCAATGGCGTTGCCGAAGTGGAACGCCCGCGCTCCGGTACCGAGGATTTCCTTGGTCAGCGAAAGGGTGCTGTTGCCGCAGTTGTGGTAGATAAAGACACACCCGTCCGTTTCCACGGCTTCGATAATCCGCTTGACATACGGCGTTGAAAACTCGCCCATAAGAGCGGGGGAGAGCATCCCGGCGGCCGGTTCCGCCATGATGATACCGTCCGCGCCCGCGTCCCGCAGGGCGGTGTTGTAAGCAATCAAAAACTGCGTCACCTTCTCCAGCACGCCGTGAACCAAGTCCGGCTCCTCATAGCAGAGCATCATAATCTCGGTCATGTCCATCAAGCGTCCCGCCAGCGAGAACGGGCCGATGGCTCCGGCGAAGACAGGGCGGTCAGCAATCAGCTTTTTCGCCTCGCTGATGGTTTGGACATACTCTCCGGTACGCGCGTTGCCCACGGCGGGGACGTTCAAAGCCTCCAAGCTGTCCTCGTCGGTGACAATCGCGCCGGTGACGCTGGGGACTTCATCGTCGGAGAACTTGACCGGGCTGCCGAACGCCTCGGCTTCCACGGACAAGTCCATTAAGCTGACCGAGGCCAGCGTGTTCCAACGGCCGGCGACGGCTTTCATACACTCCGCCTGCCGTCTGCCGCTGCGGACAAGCTCCGGCACCTTTATCCCGGTGAGCTGTATCCCCGGAAAAGACAGAATGGGCAGGGGTTTCTTTTGCGCGGCGGCGGTTTGGAGCCAGTTTATCATGCTCATATGGATGAATCCCTCCTGTGTTTGATAGATGGATTAAGTATAACGGAAAGATTGCCGATTTGTCTTTTCAAATCTTACGATATTTGATACAATCTTATGGGGTTATCCGGTACGGATTGCCATGCTGATAGCGAGGATGGTATAGTATACGCATGGACATTCAGTTTTCCGCAATCGAATCCTTCTCCGCCGCCACCGGCATCGGCGCGGCGGTGTTGGACGTGTCCGGGAAGCTGTGTTTCGCCTCGTCTGAGTATGAGGGGTCGTCCGAAGCGCTGCACCGTCTTTTCACTGTGCTGGGCTGCGCCGAGGAAGAGCGAAAGGCTCTGGCATATAGCATTGCTCAATCGCAGCGGTTTGGCGGGCGGTATATCTTTCTCGCCCCGTCCGGGCTTACCTACTGCGCGTCTCCGCTGTCCGGCAATCAGGGGGTCGTCGCGGGGCCGTTCTTGATGACGGACTATGAGGAAGCGGATATCGGCGGCGACCCGGAGCTGTTGAAGCGCATCCCGTATAAATCCCCGGTTCAAGCCCGCGCGTCATGTGAGCTGCTTGCCCTGTGCGCCGAGCATTGCGGCGACGTCTCCGGGCCGTTCAGCGTGCCGTATAACGAAGCGCTGGCGGCAAGCGTGAAGCATATGGACGTGATTGCCAAGGCGGTCACTTACATCCGCAGCAACTACATGAACAAAATCACGCTACAGGAGATTGCCGCCCATGTATTTCTCAGCCCGACCTATTTTTCCAAGGTGTTCCGGGAGGAGACGGGCCAAACCCCCGGAGGGTTTATCGCCGCCGTGCGGCTTGACGCGAGCAAGCGCCTGCTGCGCGACCCGTCGGTCAGCATCATAGATATCCCCGGCATGGCGGGGTTTGAGAGCCAGAGTTATTTTACGCGCGTATTCAAAAAAGCCGAGGGCCAAACGCCGGGGGAATACCGCAGGAGAAGCCGGCGTGAGTGACGCTATCTGATGTTCGAGGTGTGCGTATGGATATTGTAAAACTGTGCATGGATATGGGCGCGGCCAAAGCGGAGGAGATCCCGGTAAGCAAGCTGACCCTTATGCCGGAGCTTCGGGAGCTGTGCGAGCAAAACGTGTGCGGCCGTTTTGGGCGCAACTACACCTGCCCGCCCTATGTGGGGGAGGCGGGGGCGCTGATTGAGAAGCTGAAAACATTTGATAAGGCCATCATCTGGCAGAACATCTACCCGCTGGAGGATTCGTTTGACTTCGAGGGGATGATGGACGCGCAGCAAAAGCACAACACCATGACCTTAGATGTCGCCCGTCTGGTGTACGCGGAGCTGGGCCGGGAGAACGCGCTTGTCCTCGCGGCGGGCGGCTGTACGCTGTGCGAAACATGCGCCGCGCAGACAAACGAACCGTGCCGCAGCCCGGACGACGCGCTCTCGTCTCTGGAGGCATACGGCATCCATGTGGCCAAAATCGGAGAAGTCTCCGGCTTGAGGTATATCAACGGAAAGGACACCGTAACGTACTTTTCCGGGGCGTTTGTTCGCGTAAAATAAATGTCCCCATAGAGGAACCTGCGACCACGGAACACCGAGGTCTAAGGTTCGCCTATGGGGCGCGTTGGTGGGCCATCAGGGACTCGAACCCCGAACCAGCCGGTTATGAGCCGGGGGCTCTAACCATTGAGCTAATGGCCCGCGTTGAATGATATAGCGCCGCCGGACGGCCGCGCTGCGTCTTTTATTATACACGGTTTTTCGCAAAAAGCAAGAGCCCGGCCGAAAAAAGTCCCGGATAATTTTGCGCGGGGGCAAAACGGCGTAATGCGCCGGAATCCCTAACCCGCCGTTATCGCCACGTTCTGTATTTGCGCGCCGCGTCAAGCAAAGCGGCGGCGTTTTGGAGCGGGGTGTCGTAATTCAGCTCAATGTAAAGACCCAGCCCGCCTTGCGGAAGATACAGCGTCTCCACACATTCCCGCACATGATCGTCCAGCTCCGAAGGCGTCGCGAAAGGGAAGAGCTGGCGGTCTAAATCCAAGTCGACAGGGATTTTCCCTTTACACACACGCGCAAGGTTCTCCAGCCCGTTCGCCCGGTATTGAGGGTTAATCATATCGGCGCCGCATTCCCGCAAATCGGGCATGATGTCATATATCATGCCGTCCGAGTGCATATAGACGAGCTTTCCCGCCTCCCGGACGATGGAAAACATCTTTGCGTAGCACGGCTTTAGATATTTGCGCCACCGCTCGGAGCCAATCGCAAGGCCTGTCTGCATACCGAGATCGTCGCCGAATATCATATAGTCCTTAACATAGGGAAGCCTTGCCCTGATGTGTCTGCAATTGTAGTCCAAAACCTTGTCAATCAATATTTGAAGCTCCTCACATTCCTCCGCGAAGTCGAGCATGGCCTCCTCAAACCCGCGCAAATCAAGCAGCCGCAAATACATAAAGCCGTGCGGGACGCCGCCGGAGCGAACCTCGGGGATGCGCAGGGTTAAGATATCCCCGCGCTCAGGGACGGGATGCCCAGTCACGACAGACTCCATCCCTTCTTCGATGTTGCTCCAAACACAGCCCCACTCGTCGGTGTGTTGGCCGAGACGGTATGTCTCCGGCATATCGCCCGGAGCCGGTATAGACGGAAAAAATTCAGCGTATTCCTTTGCGAAACGCGTCATTTCCCCGCCGTAGTGTTTCCACATGGACGGCACGGCCCAAACGGACACGGGCAACTCCTCCGGGTAACCATAGGTCATCGCCTTAATCAGTAGGCTTGTCATAGCATCTCACCGCAATCTTTACATTCAAATTGGCACAGCGCCGCACTTGCCTATAATATTATTGAGTTAAAATTACAAATCAACTTTTCTTCCTTTTTTTCGATTACATTTCAAACAAGTGACTCTTAGGTTGCTTTCGTCTGATGACCCCCCGCGAGAATACGGAATAATATGATCAATTTCAATTTCTTTATCCAATAAAGTTTTCCCACAACTCTGACAAGCGCTATTATCACGCCTTACTACCCTTAAAATAGTAGCATGTGAAAGGTTCCGTCTGCGATTTCTACCTTCGCTAGTTTCAGTAAATGGCTCGCTTACAAAATATGCCGGACATAGATGCCCAAACTCCTGACAAGACGCCTCCTTTTCAAACTCCGAAAGTTCACTTGCACACCCTTCTTCCGTGTTAGCGTTGAGCTCTTTTTCAAAATACTTTCTACGCTCATCGTCAAGAGGCATGTCAAAATTCGTCCCCATTTTTCCCAATTCTAAGCACCGTTTTAGATATAATTTATGTTCTCTATTCTCTTCTAACAAAGTTGGGGGTAAAGGAAAATCCTCTACCAATGGACCATATGGACAAAATTTCAACTCCCAACAAGGTTTAATAATATTTTTTAATCGTTCGTTAAGTTCCTTTCGCACCTCTACTTCCTCAGCGTCCGAAACACCTAACCATTTTATAAGTTGCTTGCTCAGAGTAATCTTCATCTGATTTTTTTCACCTACCTTTTGTACTCCAATTATTATGTTATGATAGTTATTCACACATCCCCTCACTCCCACTCAATCGTTCCCGGAGGCTTCGCCGTGATGTCATACACCACACGGTTCACGCCCGCGCACTCGGCGGTAATCCGCTCGGACGCGCGCTCCAGAACTTCGTACGGTACGCGCACACAGCCCGCGGTTACGAGGTCGCTTGATGCGACCGCGCGGAGGGCAATGGTATCCCCGAACACCCGCGCGCCGTCCTTTACGCCCACGCTTTGCAGGCCGGTGTGGATGGCGAAATATAGATTGGAAACCACGCCCGCGTTGTCCATTTCCTCACGGAAAATGGCGTCCGCCTCGCGTAAAGTTTCCAGCTTGCTCCATGTGATTTCACCGAGGACGCGCACGCCCAGGCCCGGGCCGGGAAACGGCTGCCGCCGGGTCAGCGCGCGGGGGAGACCCAGCGCGTCGCCCAATTCGCGCACCTCTTGCTTGTACAGAGAACGCAGCGGCTCGACCAGCCCTTCAAACGCAATCGTGTCAGGCAGACCGCCCACATTGTGATGCGCTTTTATGGCGGCATGGCCGTCTTTGCCGCTCTCGGTCACGTCGGTATAGATGGTTCCCTGCATCAAAAAGCCGATTTCGTCCAGCTTTGCCGCCTCTTCCTCGAAAACGCGGATGAATTCCTCGCCGATGATTTTTCGTTTTCTTTCCGGGTCGGTCACGCCCGCCAAGCGGCTCAAAAAGCGCTCCTTCGCGTCCACGCAGATGAGGTTGATGTCAAACTGCTCACAGAAGACGCGCTCAACCTCGGCGCCCTCGCCCTTGCGCATCAGGCCGTGGTCAACAAACAGGCAGGTCAAACGCCCGCCCACGGCGCGGTGGGTCAGCGCCGCCGCCACCGACGAATCCACGCCGCCGCTCAACCCCGCAAGCACCGGCTTGCCGCCGGTCTGTTTTTGAATGTCCGCTACGGCGTCCTCGATAAATTGCTTCCAGTCGCGCATGGCAATCACCCTTTCAAAATATTCGCAAGCTCTGTTACCGTCTCCGCAAGCACCGCCGCCCCCGCGTCCGTCAATTCCCGGCGGCTTCCGTAGCCGTACAGAACGCCGATACTCTCAAGCCCGTTCTCCCTCGCGCCGATGACGTCGTGCTTCCGGTCGCCGACCATCACGGCGCTGCTTTTGTCCGTGCAGCCAACGCCGTCCAGCGCGATGCGGATGATCTCCCGTTTGCCGCCCTTTGTGAGGGTTCCGTCCATGTCGTCGCCGGAAACGAAGGAAAAATAGCGGGAGAGACGGAAATGCTCCAAGATTCGGACGGTGCATGTCAGTACCTTGTTGGTGGCGAGGGCCAGCGTTTTGTCTCTATCGCGCAGCGCCTGCAATAACTCGGGGATACCGGGGTAGACGGTGTTTTCAAATAGGCCTGTTTCAAAAAGATACTCGCGGAATTTCGCCGTGGCTCTTTCCGTGTCGGCGGGCGAAAAGCCGTAATGCTCGCTAAACACCGCCCGCAGGGGCGGGCCGATGAATTGCGTAAGCCCGTCAAGCGCTTCGTGGATGCCGAAAGCGGCAAGGGCGTATTGGTAAGACCTTGTGATGCCCTCCCGAGGGTCGGTCAAAGTGCCGTCAAGGTCGAAAATCACAACGGATTTGCTGCGCATGAAGCGCCTCCTATACTTGTGTGATATCCACCACGTCCAGCCTGCCGGGGCTGCGGTGTTCCAAGCTGTGCAGCAGGGCTTCGGCGGTGTCCAGCGAGGTGAGGCAGGGGATGCCGTTTTCCACGGCGTAGCGGCGGATAAGGTAGCCGTCGCGGCGGGACGCGGAGCCGCCGGTGCTGGTGTTGATGACAAGGTCAACGCCTTTACTGCGAATGAACTCCAGTATATTCATCTCGCCCTTTTCCTCCACCTTGCGTACCAGACTGGCGCGGAGCCCGTGACTGTGCAGGGCGGCGCAGGTGCCTTCGGTGGCGTAGATGTCATAGCCAAGCGTTTGGAAACGCCGCGCCAGCGCGCACAGCTCCAGCTTGTCGGCGTCGTTGACCGTCATAATGGCGCGCCGCTTCACCGAGCGCAGGTATCCGCCGCCGATGAAAGCCTTCATCAGCGCGTCGGGCAGGTTGTCAGAAATGCCCAGTACCTCGCCGGTGGACTTCATCTCCGGGCCAAGGCTGACCTCGGCGCCGTACAGCTTCTCAAAGGAGAAAATGGGCATTTTGACCGCCGTATACGGCTTTTCCGGCACAAACCCGTACTCATAACCCAAGTCCGGCAGCTTAAACCCCAGCGCGGCCTGCGTGGCGAGGTCAACGATAGGCAGGCCGGTGATTTTGGAGATATACGGAATCGTCCGCGAGGAGCGCGGGTTGGCCTCAATGACGTAGACCTTCCCGTCGTGCAGGATGAACTGAATGTTGATTAAGCCCTTCACGCCCAGCGCCAGCGACAAATCGCGGGTGTAGCGGTACAACACCTCGCGCCGCGCCGCCGGAACCCTGTGCGGCGGATAGACGGAAATCGAGTCGCCCGAATGGACGCCGGCCCGCTCCAAATGCTCCATGATGCCGGGAATGACGACGCCCTCGCCGTCGCAGATGGCGTCCACCTCGACCTCCAGCCCCATGATGTATTGGTCGATGAGGATGGGCCGCCCGTCATACAGCTCCATGTTATCCAGCCAGTCGTTCAGCTCCTCGTCGGAAAAAGCAATCGTCATGCCTTGGCCGCCCAGCACATAGGACGGGCGGGCCAGCACCGGATAACCAAGCTCCCGCGCCGTTTTGAGCGCGTCCTCGCGGGTGTATACGGCGTCGCCGCGCGGGCGCTCGATGCCGCGTTCCTCTAAAACGCGGTCAAAAATTTTCCGGTCTTCGGCGCCGTCCACGCCGGAGAAGGGGGTGCCGATGATGGGAATCCCCAAGTCGTGCAAGGGCTTGGCCAGCTTGATGGCGGTCTGCCCGCCGAACTGAACCATCACGCCGATGGGCTTTTCAATGTCAAGGATACTCTGCACGTCTTCGGGCGTGAGCGGCTCAAAATACAGCCGGTCGGCCACGTCGAAGTCGGTACTCACCGTTTCGGGGTTGTTGTTGATGATGACGGCCTCATAGCCCGCGTTTTGCAGCGCCCACACGCAATGGACGGAGCAGTAGTCAAACTCAATGCCCTGACCGATGCGGATAGGCCCCGAGCCGAGGACGACGACGCGTTTTTTCCCGGATTCCGGCCGCTCCGTTCGCTCATCGGCCGCGCCGTACGCGGAATAGTAATACGGCGTGTGCGCCGCGAATTCGGCGGCGCAGGTGTCCACCATGCGATAACCCGGGACAATGCCGTGTTCCAGCCGTGTCCGGCGTATGTCCTGCGCCGTTTTGCCCGTCTGACGGGCTATCAGGCTGTCGGGGAAACCGAGCTTTTTGGCGCTGAGCAGCAATTCGGGCGTGAGAGGGGAGGCGGCCAGCTCCTTTTCCTTGCGGATGATGGCATAAAACCGATACAAAAACCAGCGGTCAATTTTGGTGACGCTGAACAGACGCTCCAAAAGCGGCCTGTAATCAGGGGAATGGTTGCGCCGGAGCCATTCGGCGAGGACAAAGAGCCGCCTGTCGTCGATAACGGTCAGCCGCTCCTCCAGCTCGGCGTCGGTCAATTCCGCCAGCTCCGGCACTTGCAGGCTGTCCAGACCCTGCTCAAGGCTGCGCACCGCTTTCATCAGCCCCGCCTCAAAGGAAGGGGAGATGCTCATCACCTCGCCGGTCGCCTTCATCTGGGTGCCGAGGGTTCGCTTGGCGGTGGCAAACTTATCGAAGGGCCATTTGGGTATCTTGACGCAGCAGTAGTCCACCGACGGCTCAAAGCAGGCATAGGTGGTCTGCGTGACGGCGTTTTTGATTTCGTCCAGCCGGTAGCCCAGCGCAATCTTGGTCGCGACCTTGGCAATCGGGAAGCCCACCGCCTTGGACGCCAGCGCCGAGGAGCGGGAAAGCCGCGGATTGACTTCAATGACGGCGTATTCAAAGCTGTCGGGGTGAAGGGCAAACTGGACGTTGCAGCCGCCCTCGATGCCCAGCTCCTCGATGATGTCAAGGGACGCCTTGCGGAGCATGGCGTACTCCGGGCCGCCCAAGGTCTGGGTGGGGGCGACGACGATGGAGTCGCCGGTGTGGACGCCGACGGGGTCGATGTTTTCCATGCCGCAGATGGTGATGCGGTTGCCCGCGCCGTCGCGCATGACCTCAAACTCGATTTCCTTCCAGCCCGCGATGCACTTCTCCACCAGTATCTGCCCCACGCGGGAGTGATGAATCCCGCTGGCGGCGATGACGCGAAGCTCCTCCTCATCGTTGGCGATACCGCCTCCGGCGCCGCCCATCGTGAACGCCGGGCGGATGACAATGGGATACCCTGTTTCATTGGCATACGCCACAGCCGTCTCCACATCCTCGGAGGTGATGCTCTCCACGCAGGGCTGGCCGATTTTCTCCATCGTCTGCTTGAACAGAAGCCTGTCCTCGGCCTTGCGGATGGTTTCGGGGCCGGTGCCAATCAGGCGGACGCCGTAAGCGTCCAAAAACCCTTCCTCATGCAGCTCAAGGCTCAGATTCAAGCCCGTCTGGCCGCCCAGCGTGCCGATGATGCTGTCCGGGCGTTCCTTGCGGATAACGTCGCGCACCGCGTCGACGGTCATAGGCTCGATATAGACGCGGTCGGCGATTTCTTTGTCCGTCATAATGGTGGCGGGGTTGGAGTTAATCAGGATGACCTCCATGCCCTCCTCTTTCAGGGCGCGGCAGCATTGCGTGCCGGCATAGTCAAACTCGGCGGCCTGACCTATGACGATGGGGCCGGAGCCGATGACCAAAACCCGCTTGATGGCGTTGTTTTTTGGCATATAAACCTCCCGAAACGGCGCGCTTGGGCGTCGCGCCTTACAAATATGAGATAAACTCAGCGATAACTTCCGCGTCCGGCTGGAACTGCACCGAAAGGATGTCCTCCCGCCAGCACAGACCTTCCACCGAGCCGTCGTTGACGTTGACATGGCTGATTTTGTCCTTGGCGACACTATCCGCGTCCACGGCGTACCCGTGGTTTTGCAGCGTGATGACGGACAAATTCGTTTTATGGCTGTAAACCGGGATGTTCGCGCCCCTGTGGCCGGGGGAGAGGGGATAGGTCTTCGCGCCGTGGGCGAGCGCCAGAAGCTGGTGCCCCAGCCCTTCGGCGAATACCGGCTTGCCCGTTTGGAGGACGTCCCTCACCGGGGCTAAATCATACCCCGCGGGGTCGCCGGGGCCGCTGGGCAGCAGATAACCGTCAAACGCCCCCTCCGGCGCGCTTCCGTACGGAAAGACCTCCAGCGAGACGCCGCGCGCGGCGAAGGCTGCGGCAAGGCCGGAGCGAAGCCCGGTATCCAGCACAGCCAGCGTGGCGACGGGCTTGTCCGCCGTAACGGAACGCCGTTTTCCCTGATAGCGGGGCTGGACGGGGACAGCTTGGGCGGTCAGACCGCCGTCGCCGACCGTCACGGCTGCCCGCGCCGGGCCGTGTCCGCCGGAGCCGCGCAAAAGCCGTACAACGGAACGAGTGTCAACCCCAGCGATGATGGGGATGCCGGAACGTTCCAGTACGGCTTTGAGGGAATCGTCGCTGCGGAAATTGCTTTCAAGCTCAGAGAGTTCGGAGACAATCAAAGCGGCGACCTGCGGTGCGTCGGACTGAAAATCCTCAAAGGAGACGCCGCTGTTTCCAATCATGGGATAGGTGAGAACGAGCGCTTGCCCCAAGGAGGCCGGGTCGGTCAAAATCTCGGTTATCCCCGTCATCGAGGTGTTGAATACAATGTCGGCGGTAAAACCTCCGGGCCGACCGCAAAGCGCAGCCCCTTCAAAAACCTGTCCGCCGGTAAGCTCTATTCTTGCTTTCAAGCGCAATCCCCCTAATCTGTATATGTGTAGGGGCGGTCATTGACCGCCCGCCGGTTGGCCGGTTATCAGCGCGCCGCGCTAAATCAGCTTGGTCTCCATGTTGCGTATCTCCGCGCCGCCTTTAATCTTCTTCTTGTCGGCGTACATCGCCCTGTCCGCTTCTTCCATCGCCTTGACAAGGTCTTGATCTGCGGCGCTCTTCACCGCGCAGCCCATCGCCATGACGATTTTGTAGGGATAGTCGTCCACCATTGTCAAATGCGTTCGGATGGTATCCATGACCGCTTCCGCCTCCAGCTTGGCGGTCTTGGGCAAAAGAATCAAAAACTCGTCGCCGCCGATGCGCCCGACCTGCGCGGTGGGCGGGCATTTCTCACTCAGAGCCTCGCCGCATACGCGGAGCATGATGTCGCCCGCCTGATGGCCGTGGACATCGTTGGTTACCTTGAGGTCGTTGACATCGGCGATGATGATGGACAGCGGCAGGTTGTCGATGGTGTCCAATTCCCGTTTCAGAGATTCCATCATGGCGCGGTTGCTCAGGCCGGTCAGAACGTCGCGCCCGGCGCCGACCTCCAGCCTGCGTATCAGCTCGCGGTTTTCCGTCACATCGGAATAAACCGCGTACATACCGATTTGACGGCCCCTTTTGTCTAAAATCGGCTTCTGGCGCAAATTGAAAATCGACTTCTTGCCGCCCGTATCGTAGTGATAGTCAACGCCGCCCTCCTCGTCCGACAACCGCTCGCAGGAAACGGCGCGGCCGGAGAGACAGTCGAGCAGAAGCGGGAAGGAGGTTTCCTCAAAGCCGATATCGGACAGCCAATCAGAGGCGTGGCTGTTTTTGAAGATGATGTTGTTTTCCTCGTCTAAAAACAGGATGCTCTGGTGGAGATGCTGAATAACGTCGTTCCGCGCTTGGGAGAGGAAGACCAAGCCCTGCGTCCCCAGCGTGGACGCGTAGAAAAACCGGATGGAGAAAACCGCGCCGATCAGAGCGAAGTCAATGGGAAACGCTTCTCTGCCGCCCAAGCCGTTGAGCATGGCGGAGGCAAAGCCGGACGAAACCACGATGGTCGCCGTCATCAGCTTTTCGGACGGGGTGCGGTAAATCCTCGGGATTTTGAGGTGCAGCACGACGGCCACGACGACCAGCGCGAAAATGAGGAAATAGCTGCTGAAGGACACGGCGTACTGCCACAGCCCGAAGTCTCCGTACACATAATTGAGGGGGTCGGTCGAAACGACAGGGTTTTGGCGGAGCAGGTGCAACGAGCTGTCCGGGGAGGACAGGTGCGCGCGGCCGATGATGATGTTGGCGATGGTCATGGCCGGGTAGACGAAGAGATAGACGAAGATGACGGGGCGGAGGAACGCCCGCTGGTTGTGGAACCGTATGATGAAATAAAAGACGGATATCAAGGTAAGCGACAGGAGAACCAGCGGCAGGAGCGAAAGAATGTATGTAAGCGGCCGGCTGTCCAGCGTGAAACGCAGTACATTGACCGCGCTCCAAAGAAAAACGCTGATGAGGATGAACGCGAGCTGTACGGGAAGGCGGACATTTTTCCAATGGGCCACGATTTTGATGAGGGAGAGTATGCAGTAGGCGAGGATGCCGATATTGACGGTCAGCATCATGCCGTTGGTGAATACTTGGGGAAATTCATGCATGACTCAGCGCCTCCCTTTCGGCGGCCTTGCGGGCCATTTTATCGTCATACATCTTCTTGTCGGCTTGGCCGATAAGGGTGTTGAGGTTTTCGTTTCCGTGGTGCTTGATGGCATAGCCCAGCGCGATGGAGGGCTGGGGCGAGCCGTCTTTGCGTTCCGCGCTCAGGGATTTGTCCACAGCCTTGATGTACGATTCCACGGCGTCGGCGGAGGCGTTGACCAGAAGGGTGGCAAATTCGTCGCCGCCGTAACGGGCGACATGGCCGCCGCGGGGACAGCACTGCATCAGCGCCGAGGCAATCTCCAAGAGGTATTGATCGCCCTCCGCGTGGCCGAGCGTATCGTTGATGGTTTTTAGGCCGTTGACGTCGCCGATGACGACCGCCAGCGGATAATTGTCCGCGCGGTCGAGCTTGCGGAGCAAATCTTGGTAGCGGTAGCGGTTGGCGGTGCCGGTCAGCCCGTCGATACCGGCCATATCGCGCAGACGGTCTATAATCAGGCGGTTGCGCGTCACGTCGGACAGGGTGATGAACTCGCCCTTGCCGATGCCGTCGCTCATCACAAACTGACGGCGCTCCATACGGTAAATAAGCGGGATGGCCGAGCCGACGACATGGATGTCGGAGTCGTCGCTGTCCTCCAGCTCTTTGATGACGATGCGGTTGTTGTTGCTCAGGACGGACAACAGCCCGTCAAACGCGACGTGTTCGACAGACCGTTTCATGGAGCGGAGCCATTTGAACGCCGGCTGGTTGACCTCAACGATGACGCCGTCCTCGTTGAGGATGAAGATGGCTTGGTCGAGGAAGTCGAATACGCTGCTTTTGTCGATGCTGAGGCTGGAGGTGTCGCTGTTAATGAGATGGGCGCAATAGAAGAGGACGCCGCAAAGGCTGAGGCCGTAATACTGCATGTCAAACCAGATGTCGGCGGATTGGTAAATCGCTTGCGAGACGACCAGAATAAACAGCAGGGCGAGATGGAAAATGGAGCCGCGATGGTACGCGCCGGGCAGGCGTATGTACATATAGACAACGGTAATCCCGGCGGCGGCCGCGGCGACATAGGCGTTGGCAAGCGCTATGATGTACAGCGGCCCGTATCCGTGGCCCTCGCCGTTGTATACCGCGAAATAGGAGGCGGTGAAGGGAATCAGGCTGAGGATGGAAACCACGACGGGGACGCCCAGCAGGGCGACGAGCGCCCAGCGCGGGATGTAGCGCTTGATGCGGTAAAAGCTGGTGGTATGGTGAAAAAACGCCACCGGCAGAAAGAGGAGCGGGAGGTGCTTCAGGGAATAGAAGAAAGTGATGGCCGAGGGGCTTTCCATGAAGAAAAACAACAGCTCCAAGCCCTGCCAAACGAACATACAGGCAAGGAAAAAGAAGCTGCGGTCATGGCGGCCCTTACCGCCGCCGTGCGGTAAGGATGTGAAGAAGAAGACAGCAAAGACGATGGTTAGCGGCAAATGCAAGAGTATATACTCTGCGTTTATCAATCGTCTCCCTCCCTTAACAAGCGCATCCGGTGAACGTTTAGAATATCATACCACATACCGGGGCGTAATGCAACCATAATAATTCACAATTCAATTTTCTCCCTAGAGGTGACGGCGTCAAGACGCCGGACCAAAAACAGCGTAACGGCAATGGATGGGAGAAAGATCATCAGGAGCAGTCCGCCGGGGTTTTGCATCAGCTCCTCGATGCCGGGGACGAAGCCGAGCGGGATAAAGGCGGAGTTGAAGGTAATGTGCATCAGCACGGCGACGCTCAAGCGCCCCGTGCGGTGCGTCGCCCAGCCCAGAAGAAGCCCGAAGATAAACGCGTAGCCGATTTGGATGGGCGTGCCGTGAATAAGGCCGAACACCAAGGCTTGCAGGACATTGGCCGTCCAAAAGGGGAAAACGCGTTTCAGGCGGTTGAACGCGAGGCCGCGGAAACACAGCTCCTCGGCAATCGGCACGATGACGCAGACGGTGAGGATGAGCAGAACCGGGTTGATATGCTCGATAATGTCGTCGAGGGTGCTTGTCGGCAAATCCGTACCCAGAATGTCCTGACCCGCCGTGATGACAGATAAAACGGCAAAATTGCCGGCGAGGCCGATGAACGCCGCCAGCGGCATGATGCCCGGGGCGTGGAGCGGTTTAAGGTCAAACTGGCTTTTGCCGCGTTTATACATGAAATAGAAGAGCAAAATGCTGATAGACGCGCTGAAAATCAGCGTGGTCATGGTGACCTGAGGCAAAATCGACTCGATGAAATCCTCATCCGGGACAAACTCCGTCGCCCCCTCGTTGACGCCGGCCCAGAAAGCGTCAACCATATGCGGGACAAGCGCCGCGATAAGCCCGACGAACATAACGGCAATCTGGATGACGAGATGCAGCAGGGGCGGCAGCGCGGCGCGCCATATCAGCCGGCCCTTTGAGGGCGGCGGAGGCTGATACGGCGGGGGCGGCGGGGGAAGCGGGTTACCCCAAGCGTCGCGGTTATCGTTCACAAGCCTTCCTCCTTTACTCTATGAGCGCAAGCTGACGTCCAGACTTTCCTTCAGCTTTTTGAGAATTCTGGCGATAGCGCCGTCCGCTTCCTCGTCGGTCAGCGTACGGTCAGGCGCGCGGAAGGTCAGGCGGTAAGCAAGGCTGTTTTTCGCGGCGTAAACGTCAAACAGGGCGCAGTCCTCCAGCATCGCGCCGCCCGCCTTGCGAATCACGCCCAGCACGTCCGCCGCCGCCGCGCCCTTGGGGCAAACCAGCGCGAGGTCGCGGGAAATGGCGGGGAAACGGGGGATGGGGGAGAAGACGGCGTCGGGCCGCGCGGCTTCAAGCAGCGCCTCAACGTCCAGCTCGCCGGCCGCCGCGCCCGCCGGGAATCCCAGCGACGGGTGCAGTTCGCCGATAAAGCCTATATCACGCCCATGCAGGCTGACGGAAGCGCATCGGCCGGGATGGCACACCGGATAACTGGCCGTCTTGGCAAAAACGGCTTCGTTCCGGCAGAAACGGCCCAGAAGGGTCTCCGCCGCGCCCTTGAGGGCGAAATAGTCGAATCCGCCGCCGTAGCCGCCCAGCACAAGGCGGTACGTTTCAAGCGGAAGCTGGCCGCCCGCGTCTGTATACACCTTGCTCACTTCGTACAGGCGGGCTTCCGGGTTTCTCGCGGAGAGATTGACGGACAGCGCTTTCAAAAAAGAGGGGAGGAGGGAGGTGCGCATCATGCTCTGCTCCTCGCCGAGCGGGTTATGGATTTTTTTCGCGTTTTGCGCGGGCAGGTGCGCCGCCTCAAAATCGGCGGGGCCGATGAAGGAATAGGTGAGCATTTCATCAAAGCCCAGCGAGACGCACAGCTCGTTCAGTCTGGCGCGGAGCCTTTGCGGCCCGGTCAGCCAGCCCTGATTTCTTGAGGGCGGCAGCGTGACGGGGATGTTGTCGTAGCCGAACAGCCGCGCCGCCTCCTCGGCGACGTCCTGCCATATCGTTACGTCCCGCCGCCACGGAGGCACAACGGCGGAATCCCCCTCGACGGCAAAGCCGAGCGATTCCAGCAGGGCGTTCAGGTTTGGGATGGTCACGCCCAGATGCCGTTCTATTTTATCCTGTGTGAAAGGAACCTTTACAGGAGGGCTGAACGACGCGCAAATGTCAATCACGCCGCTGACGACCGTTCCCGCGCCCAATTCCTCCACAAGATAGCAGGCCCGTTCCAGCGCGGGCAGGGTGGAGCTTGGGTCAAGGCCCTTTTCAAAGCGGGAGGAGGAATCGGTTCGCATGGCGAGCGAGAGCGCCGTCTTCCGCACGGCGGGGCCGTGGAAGTTGGCGGACTCGAAGACGATGACGGCGGTTTGTTCCGTGATTTCGCTTCCGGCGCCGCCCATCACCCCGGCGACCGCCGTCGGGCCGCGCCCGTCGGCGATGACCGGCATCGAAGGCTCCAAGATTCGCGGTTTCCCGTCCAGCGTTTCCAGCGTTTCGCCGGGGCGCGCCGGGCGCACGGTCAGCGTTTTGTCCCTGACGCGGGCATGGTCAAACGCGTGCATCGGCTGGCCTGTCTCAAGCATGACATAGTTGGTGATATCCACGATGTTGTTGATCGGCCGCACCCCGCAGGCGCGGAGCCGGCGCCGCATCCACATGGGCGACGGGCCGATTTGAATGTCCTTTGCGACCCGCGCCGAATAACGCGGGCAAAGGGCTTGGTCTTCGACGGCGACGGTGAGGTATTGCGCAATATCGCCGTCTTGGGGACGGGAGACCGCTTCGTGGGTCGCCGGGAGCCGGGCCGGATGGTCGCCGCCGCGCCCCAAGGCCCCCAATGTGGCGGCCGTTTCCCGCGCCAGCCCGACGACCGACAGGCAGTCGGGGCGGTTGTTGGTGATTTCAAACTCAATCGTCACGTCCCGCAGCATCAGCGCTTCTGCGGCGTCCGCGCCGACGGGGAAAGTCTCGTCAAGGATTAAAATGCCGTCCGCGTCCGCGCCGGGCTGGTCGTGTTCGTCCAAGCCCAGCTCACCGAGGGAGCAGAGCATTCCCTGCGACTCCAAGCCGCGCATTTTGCCGGTCTTGATTTTCTGCCCGCCGTGCAGCACGGCGCCGTCCAAGGCGACGGGGATGACGGCCCCGGGGAAGACATTGGTCGCGGCGGTGATGATTTGCCGCGGCGTCCCGTCGCCGACGTCCACCGAGCAGACGAAGAGCCGGTCGGCGTCCGGGTGCTTTTCCACCGTCAGCGCCCTGCCGACGGCCACGTTTTGAATCTCCGCGCCCAGCTCGGTGACGGTCTCAACCTTCGAGCCGCTCATGGTCAGGGCACGGGCAAGCTCCTTCGGCGTCACGCCGCCGAGGTTGACAAGCTCCATCAGCCAATTATAGGAACATTTCATCTGTGAAATCCTTTCTCCTCTTCTCCCGTTTCCGGCGGGAGCGTTTGAATCGTTTGCCGCCGAGGGCGGGAGGGGTTAAAATTGCTTTAGGAACCGCGCGTCGTTTTCAAACAGCAGGCGTAAATCGTTGATTTTGTAGCGCATCAGCGTAAGCCGCTCGATGCCCACGCCGAACGCGAAGCCGCTGTAGACCTCGGAGTCTATGCCGCAGCGCTCCAGTACCGCCGGGTGAACCATGCCGCTGCCCAGCATTTCAATCCAGCCCTCTCCCTTGCACATCCGGCAGCCCGCCCCTTTGCACTCAAAGCATTGCAGGTCAACCTCGGCCGACGGCTCGGTATAGGGGAAGTGGTGGGGGCGGAAGCGGAGCTTGACCCCTTCGCCGTACAGCCCGGTCATCATGGTTTGCAGCGCGCCCTTGAGGTCGGCCATTGTCAGGCCCTTGTCCACCGCAAGCCCCTCGATTTGGTGGAAGTGGGCCGAATGGGTGGCGTCCACCTCGTCCTTGCGGTAGCATTTTCCCGGGGATATGATGCGGATGGGCGGCTTGGACTGCTCCATCACGCGGATTTGCACCGAGGAGGTCTGCGTGCGCAGGATGGTGTCGGCGTCGAAGTAAAACGTGTCCTGCGGGTCGCGGGCGGGGTGGTCGGGCCCGGTGTTCAGCGCGTCGAAGCAGTAATAGGTTGTCTCCACCTCCGGGCCTTCCGCCACGGAAAAGCCCATGCCCAGAAATATCTTGACGACGTCGTCCAGGACAAGCTGCATCGGGTGGCGGCGTCCCGCGCGGAACGGGGTTCCGGGCAGGGTGACGTCGATGGCTTCGTCCTCCAGCCGCTTGGCAAGCTCTCTTTCGGACATCACGGCGGACGCCTTTTCCAAAGCGCTTTCGATGTCCGCGCGCACCTCGTTGGCAAGCGCGCCCATCACAGGCCGCTCCTCGGGGGAGAGCGTCCCCATCTGCTTGAGGATGGCGGTCAGCTCGCCCTTCTTGCCCAGCAGGGAAATCCGCGCGTTTTCCAGCGACGCCGTGTCCGGCGCGCCGTTCACAGCGGCCAGCGCCCTTTCGCGCAGCGTTTCTAACTCTTGTTTCAGCATAGAACACCTCTTGATTATATATCTGATTTAGTATATACTACATCTATCCAGTTTTCAACAGGAAAGTGATAATCTTGCTTAAAAACGTAAAAATCCTTGATACGACGCTGCGGGACGGGGCGCAGGGCGTGGGCGTGCAGTTTTCCGCCGACGACCGGCTGGCTGTGGCGCGCATCCTCGACGAGCTGGGCGTCGCCTACATCGAGGCGGGCCAGCCTTCCGCGTCCCCCGCAGACGCCGACTTTTTCGCCAAAAAGCCGCGTCTGAAAAACGCCAAGCTGACGGCGTTCGGCGCGACGGCGCGGAAAGATACCGCGCCCGAAGACGACGCGGGGCTGAGGGCGCTTTTGGCGGCGGAGACGGAGGCTGTCACCATCTTCGGCAAAGCCTCGCGGCTTCATGTCAATCAGGTTCTGCGCTGCGGGCCGGAGGAGAACCTTGCCATGATTGAAGGCTCGGCCGCCTTCTTAAAGAGCCGGGGGCGGGAAGTCATCTATGACGCGGAGCATTTCTTCGACGGCTACAGGGAGGATTCGGCCTACGCGCTGGAAACGCTGTCGGCGGCCCTCAGGGGCGGCGCGGATGTGCTGGCGCTGTGCGACACGGCCGGGGGCGCGCTGCCCGACGAGGCCGAACGGGCGGTCAGGGACGTCTGCGCCCGATTCAGCGTCCCGGTCGGCATCCACACGCACAACGACGCGGGCATGGCCGCCGCCAACAGCATACTCGCCGTTCTGGCGGGGGCGAGCCATGTGCAGGGTACGGTGGGCGGCGTGGGCGAGCGCTGCGGCAACGCCGACCTTGTGACGGTCATCGCCGGCTTACAGCTCAAACGGGGGATTGCCTGCGTCCCCGAGGCGTCGGTGCCGGAGCTGACGCGCGCCGCGCGCGCCATTGCCGACATCGCCAACCTCACCATCCCGCCGAACGCGCCCTATGTAGGCGGCAACGCCTTTGTGCATAAGGCGGGGATGCACATTGACGGCGTGATGAAGACGCCCGCGTCGTTTGAGCATATACCGCCGGAGGCGGTGGGCAACCGGGGCGGATTTGCCGCGTCGGAGCTTGCGGGGCGGTCATACCTCCTTGAGCGAATACGGCGGGCATTTCCCGGGAAATCACCGGACAAGGCCGACCCGGAATTGCTCTCGCTGATGGACGCGCTTAAAAATGACGCGAGGCTGGGCTTGTCATACGAGGCGGCGGAGGCGGGGCTGCACTTACGGATACAAAGGCACTTTACCAACAGCCCGCCGAGGTTTACCCTCACGCAGATGCGCGTGGTGACAGACCTTGAGGGGTCTACCGCCGTGCTGAACATCCGCGCGGGGGAGCGCGAGACGCTTTCGGCGGGGCAGGGCGACGGCCCCGTCCACGCCCTCGACCAAGCCCTTACGCGCGCCCTTGAGGACGTTTACCCGCAAATCAAAGCGGTGCGCCTGACCGATTACAAGGTGCGCGTCCTCAACCCGGACGGGGCGACGGCGGCGCGGGTGCGCGTGCTGATTAACTCCACCGACGGGGCGGCCGTCTGGTCTACGGTGGGCGTTTCGGAAAACATCGTCCTCGCGTCTTGGATGGCGCTGAGTGATTCGCTGGAATATTACCTGAATAGTAAGGAGTGACCTTCATGCCATCAGTCAAAGAGCTGTACCAAGCGCCGGAGAGATACGGCGACGTCTCCCTCAACGGCTGGCTGCGCACCGTGCGCGACATGAAAAACATTGCGTTCCTTGAGCTGAGCGACGGCAGCGGCATTAAAAACGCGCAGCTTGTCGCGGATGAGAGCTTGCCCAATTACGCGGAGGCGGCGGCGCTCGGCGTGGGGACGGCGGTGCGCGTCAAGGGGCGGGTCAGGCTTACGCCGGAGGCCAAGCAGCCGTTTGAAATCGTGCTGACCGGGCTGACGGTGGAGGGGGACTGCCCGCCGGACTACCCCCTGCAAAAGAAACGCCACAGCTTTGAATACCTGCGCACCATCTCCCATCTGCGCGGGCGCACCAACACCCTCGGGGCGGTCTTTCGCGTGCGGAGCGAATGCGCCTTTGCCATTCACGCCTTTTTCCGCGAGCGCGGCTTTGTCTGCGCCCACACGCCCATCATCACCGCCAGCGACGGCGAGGGCGCGGGAGAGATGTTCCGCGTGACCACGCTGCCGCCGGGCGAGGCGGACTTCTCCAAGGATTTCTTCGGCCGGTACACCGGGCTGACGGTGACCGGGCAGTTGGAAGCCGAGACGTTCGCCCAGACCTTCTCCAAAACCTATACCTTCGGCCCGACCTTCCGCGCCGAACACTCCAACACCACCCGCCACGCCGCCGAGTTTTGGATGATTGAGCCGGAAATGGCCTTCTGCGATTTGTTTGAGGACATGCAGGTGGCGGAGGATATGATTAAGTACGTCATCGGGCATTTGCTGAGGCATTGCGCCGACGACATCGCCTTTTTCAACAACTGGATTGACAAGACCCTGCTGGAACGCCTGAATTTGCTCGTTTCCGCCGAGTTTGCCCGCATGACCTACAGCGACGCCATCGCCCACCTCGAAAAGGCGCGAGACAAGTTTACCACGCCCGTGCAGTGGGGCTGCGACATCGCCACCGAGTTTGAGCGCTACCTTACCGAGCAGGTCGTCGGCGGCCCGGTGTTCATCTACAATTATCCCAAGGAAATCAAGGCGTTTTACATGCGCCTGAACGACGACGGCAAAACCGTCGCCGCGACAGATCTCCTCCTTCCCGCCGTGGGCGAGCTGATTGGCGGCAGCCAGCGCGAGGAGCGCTACGACGTGCTGCTGGCCCGCATCGCGGAGTGCGGCCTGAGCCGCGAGGACTACGAATGGTACCTAGATTTACGCAAATACGGCTCCACCACCCACTCCGGCTTCGGCATCGGCTTTGAACGCCTGCTGATGGTCGTCACCGGAATGCAAAACATCCGCGACGTCATCCCGTTCCCAAGGACGACGGGGACGATAGGGTAGGGACGGGGGGACGGAACCACCCCGGCGCTGCGCGCCACCCCTCCAAGGAGGGGAATTGGGGACGATCGCCTCTACAGGGGATTGTGCAGTTTTCACAAAAATAAAAATACGAACATAACAAAAAAACGTGGTTTTGGGGCGGTTTGTTCGGGAATTGGGGCCGGGTGCGGCGAACGGGTGTTTTGTTGCGGGTTTGCGTGTGTCAAATCGCGAAAAAAAGAGTATAGTTTTTTATAGTTGAAATGTGCTATAATAGTAGCATAGAGTTTTGCGCCCGCGACGCGCCGCCCCGACCGGGGGCGGCGTTTTGGTCCCCCGCCCCGGCGCGTTCGCGCCACCCCTCCAAGGAGGGGAATTGCAAAAAGGAGGTCGCCGGCGGGGGCTACCAAACCCC
>WRKO01000026.1 GCA_009782215.1 Oscillospiraceae bacterium
ATTTCGACGAGCCTTTTATCGCTTTGCACCCCATCGTCGTAGCTCATCGTGAGCGCCTTGGATTTCCCTCCCGGAAATCTGTCAAAGCTGACGTGCATATCCGACTCTCCTTTCGGTCTTTTGCTTCTAAATTGTTTATGAGTTCACGCCGATAGGCTCCGCGTTTTCTTCGGATAGGAGCAGTTCCCTTTCTTTTTTGTCATATCTCTTTGATAAGAAGAAAAGCATCGGCAGATTAAGCATTTGAAACAAGACTATGTGAACTGCCGGAAGCGCAAATCCCAATGCCGAGCTTATCAAGGCAGAGGGAAGTGACGTCATGATTACAATTTTTAATCTGTCACCAAAGACGAATCGCGTTGAAGTCATTCTGGAAATTCCGAGGAAACATACCGACAGCAGATAAAAGGCAAACTGTAAAATGAGCAGGATTAAAAAGGCAATCATCAGCATAGGCAGCAGAAAACGGGGGATATACATATTGTAAACCGCAATCATGCTGAACACTTCTTCAAAAGACCGCGACAATTCGCCGGAATCGAAAAAATCAGACGGCGCGGCTAGGATGATGTTGGAATCGGCGTATACCACAGCGTCCCCGAACGCATAAATACCGGGACGGGCGTTGCTGATTTTTTCCAGCGAAAAGCTCTCAGTGTCATTGAACTCAATAACCGCGCCTTCGAAACTTTGGGAAAACAACCGTGTATATAACATATCGGGCTGTGTCCTCGCTACTAAGATGAAAATCGGGACAAACAGCAAGCAGAGAATCAGCATAAAATGGAGAACCGCATATCTGCATTTTATACGGACAGCCAAGTTCATGAATGAGTGCGGTTTTCCCAGACAAAGCGCCGCGGCGTAAAGATAATCTCTATGATTCATAGCCGCTACTCGCCCTTATTCGCGCCGGCGGCAAGCCCGAAGATAAGGAACTTCTGACAAATCATATACAGCAATGTAATCGGTACGGCAATCAATATGGTTCCCGCGCAAAAGGCCGTAAAATCAGAAGTGTTATTGAGGGGGTCACTCATTTCGTACAACCCAACGGCAAGGGTGCGAAGCTCCATATTGTTTATCAAAAAACGGGGCAGCATGTAGTCCATCCACGGCGCCATAAAGGATGTAAGTGCAATAAACGAAATAATAGGTTTCGATAATGGCAGTATAATCCTTGTAAAAACCTGAAGCTTTGTCGCCCCGTCCATATACGCGGCTTCGTCGATGGATTTGGGCAGGTTTTGCAGATTTCCCTTGACAAGCCAAACATTAAACGGAATAGACCCCCCCACATAAATGATGACAAGCATATTCAGGTTGTTGAGCATCCCAAAGCTCAGAGCAATCATATAAAGGGCGGTCAAGCCCATAATGCCGGGGAAAGTCTGCAATATCATAACGGAAAGCAGCCCTGCTCTTTTCCCCTTAAAATTAAACCGCGCAAAAACGAACGCGGTCAAGGTATTGAGCAAGACCGAAAAAAACATCGTCACCACCGCTAAGTATCCGGTGTTAAGGTACCATTTGATATAGTCCGTTTCCTGAATCAAACGGACATAGTTTTTTAGGGTAGAACTTTGGGGAATGATGCTCGTTCTTCCGAGACTGTTTATGGGGTTAAAGGATGAGCCTATTACCCATAGGAGAGGATATAGGACGATAATGGCCACGATTATCAGCGCGATATAAATCAGCGCCCGCGTCAGGATTGTTTTGGCAACCGCCAGTGTATTCTGTTTCGTATTCATGTTTCTAATCCTCCTTAAAGGCGCGCGTCCTCATTAAGTTAAACCCGCTTATCGTGGCAATTATAATGAAAATCAGGATGGAAACGGCGGCCGCGATGTTATACATGCGCTGGGTAAGGGTAAGTTTGAAAATCCAGCTAATTAACAGGTCGGTCGTTCCCGCCATCTGATATTTTGGGTTTAGCGGGCCGCCGCCCGTGAGGAAATACACCGCTCCGAAGTTGTTAAAGTTGTTTGTTACACTCATGACGAGCATTGGCGAGGTGGCCGTTAGGATTGTCGGCAGTGAGATGTACCTGAACTTATGCCAGCCGGTGCCGCCGTCTATATCCACGGCTTCGTACAGCTCGGGGGAGATTGACGTCATGACACCTGAAATCAACGCCATAAAAAACGGGAACCCCAGCCACATGTTTACCAGTATAAGAACCGTCCTGGCCCAGTTGGTGTCGCTAAAAAACGGAATCGCTTCATTGATAATGCCCGCGCCCAAGAGCAGTTGATTAAACGCGCCCTCCCTATTAAACAAAAGCCTGAAAATAAGCAGCGAAACCATACCCGGCACGGCCCACGGCAGGATATAAATGCCGCGCCACATCACCTTGAAGCGTATGCCCTTGGCGTTGATTAAAACCGCGGTTAAGAGTCCGAACCCATACGCCGTAAATGTGGCGAGAAAAGCCCACACTACATTCCATGTAAAAACCCTGACAAAGGTCGAACCCCAAATCGGTATCCTTATCATGTCTGTAAAGGTCTTGAACCCTGTCCAGTCGACTAAGTTCAGCGGCGGGATGGTATTTCGGTTATAATTTGTGAACGCGACGGCAATGGAGGTCAGCACTGGTATTACGGAGATAAACAGCACAAGCAGCGCGCCCGGAGTAATCATGATATACTCGAATGAGTTTTTCCATAGATTTTTGACATACTCTATACTGCTTATTGTTTCGCCCTGTTCTATTTTGGCTCTGGAACGATAAGCGTCCCTGATGTTCCACATCCAGACCAACACGAAGAGCAACAGTACGACTGTGGAAATAATTCCGCCAATCAGCAGCATAAGGGAGTGGTCGTATACCAGCGTGGCGGAGCTTTCTCTGGGTATTTCGCCTAAAGTCATCAGACCCCAAAGCCCTTTTGTGAAAAAGCCGCAGTTTCGGAAGGCCGGCTCCGCAACGCCCGTCAGCACGTCCAGCGTGCCGGTCGAAAGCTCGGCAAATATAAGTATACCTTGTATGAGGAAAAACACAAGACCTTTTAATCGCTGCTTATTGATAAACTGTCCGCTCCCCCATATGACGGCGGAGCATATTGCCGTGATTATTTTCATGTCTGCAATCCCCTTTTTTGGATTGGTGGAGGGGCTGTGCATAGGCACAGCCCCGTATACTGCGGCTAGTCGTACATGGACTGGCCGCCGGCATTGAGAAGCATTTCAAAATCTTCCATGACCTTTTTCTGGGCTTCCTCAATCGTCAGCGTACCATCCCAAGAATATGCCATCATTTCTTGTATTGGGCCCCATATTAAATTGAATTCAGGCACTATCGGGAAATTTTCGGTATAGGGGGTTTGTGCCGCTAAACCCATTATAACTGCATCCTCCGAATAACCCTCAATGCCGGAGACGTCTTTCAAAGCGGAGCCGGTGCCGTTCGTGCGATACATTATGGCCGCGACCTCCGCTGACGCCATGAACTCGGCAAAGGCAAAGGCGGCGTCGAAATTCTTGGCATAGCTGGAAACGGCAAGTACATTCATTCCGAGAGTACAGCGGGGCTGAACGCCGTTGATTGTCGGGAGCTTAGCGGCGCCGACGTTTACGCCGTTGTCTCTGGCAACGCTCGCCAGCCAAGGATGGGCAACGGTAAAGGGAGCCTCGCCCCGCCCGAAAGCGCCCATCGTAGCCTCAAAATCAGCGTCGTCGGAGGGCAGGTCGAATATCGAACGCAGGGAATTATGAAAGGCAAGACCTTGGGCAAATTCGGGGCTGTCAAATCCCGGATTCTTCCAGTCGGTTCCGTCAGGGCCAAAAAGTTTGTACCCGAAAGCGGTAAAGATAAAGTAGTTGTGGTAAAAATCGTTTACCATCCAACGCATGGCATATTTTCCGGCTGAGGGGTCGTTATAGGTTTTGGCAAACTCGATGAGTTCCTCAAAGGTTTCGGGAGGGCTGTCAACTAAGTCTTTGTTATACAAGAGACCATAGTTTTCAAGCGAAAACGGCACTCCATAAAGCCTGCCCCCGCTCTTCATCGCGTCATAGGCAAAGTCCAGAATCATATCCCCAATCCTAGAGTCAACGTCAGTGGGGAAAGGCTCTACAAGCCCGTCGCTGAGCAATAAAGCAATGTCGGTATGATTAATCATTAAAACATCGCCGCCGATTCCGGCGGGGCCATCAAGGGCGAGTTTTCCTGAGGCTTCCATTCCGACGACCTCAAGCCTGGCGTTTACATTTGGGTAATGGACATTAAAGGCTTCGATTATCGCTTTCCCCAAATCCTCAATGCCAAACCACACAACCAAGTCGCCGCCGATACCGGCGGAATCGGCACCCGGAGTTTGGGAGCCGCCGGAGTTTGCGGGCGGAGTCGGACTGCTGTTAGGATTGTCTGACGGGGAATCGCCGCCGCCGCACGCGGCAAGGGTAAACACAAGAACGGCAGCCAGAATGAGCGAGAACAGTTTTTTCATGATTTTTCCCTCCAAAGATTTATTTTTTGCTTGAACAGACCGCAATAGTTTTTGCCGGCAACGCGTTGTTTTCGCATGTATGGGTTGCTAAAAGTATATCCGCTTTAATTTCCACCTCCTCGCTGCCCGAATTATACATAATATCGACCTCCTCCCCGCCATAGGCCAGCGTCCAACAGCAAAGCCCTCCAATCGTTGTATAAGAAACCGCCGCGTTTTGGACGAGGATATTATGCTCTTTGCGCAAAGCAATCAGCCTTTTGAAGAACTCAAGCAGTTCCAAGTCCTGCCTTTTTTTGTCCCAAATCATGGGCCGTCTGCAATCAGGGTCGTTTGCGCCCTCCATGCCGATTTCCGTGCCGTAATATAAGCACGGGGCGCCCCGCATGAGGAACATAAAAAGGAAAGCGTTTTTAAGGGCAAGCTTGTTTCCGTCCGCTTGGGTCAGCACCCGCGCCGTGTCATGGGAGTCCATAAGGTTGAGCTGGATACGGCTGTGCATGTCGGAATATCTGGTTATCTTGCCGAATAATTTTCGGGTAAATTCATCGGGATTCGGGTTTTTACCGAGAAAGAAATCACGAATCTCACGGCTCAGAGAGTAGTTCGTTACAGCGTCAAAATAGCCGTTGTCCAACCACTTGGAAGGGTTATACCATATCTCACCCAGAATATAGAAATCCTTTTTATACGCAGTTATCGCGCTTTTGAATTCCCGCCAGAATGAAAACGAAACGTCGTCCGAAGCGTCTAACCGCCAGCCGTCTATGCCACATTCCCTTATCCAGTAAAGAGCGGCTTCAATGAGGTATTTACGCGCCGCCGGGTTCTCGGTGTTCCACTTCGGCATATTGTGATAGAACCCGTAGGTGTCATAATTTAACTCATTTCTGTCCTCATACGACTCAAGCACAGGGAAGCTGTGGATATGGAAATAGTCCTTATATTGGGAATTCTCCTGATTAGCGAGAACATCCTGCCAAAACATGTGCTTGCTGCCGATATGATTAAAAACCGCGTCGAGCATGACCTTCATGCCCAGCTCATGAGCCTTTGAGACAAGATTTTTCAAGGTTTCCTTGTCGCCGAAATGCTCGTCAACCGTAAAATAATCCTGTGTTGTATATTTATGGGTGGTAGGAGACTTGAAAATAGGAGTTAGGTAGAGACCCGTAGCGCCAAGTGCCTTTATGTAAGGGAGCTTTTCGATAATCCCGTAAAGGTCGCCGCCGAAAAAGCTGTCATACCTGGACTCTCCGGTTTCCCAATCCTCCACGCCGACGGGGGAGATGGATGGGTTGCCGTTACAAAATCTCTCGGGAAAGATTTGATACCAAACTACGTCTCCGGCCCATTGCGGGATATCCAGAGCATCGACTCCGTGCGCATACGGTAAAAAGAACTGGTTGTGCGGGTCGTTTTTGCTCTCAACCGTGTCCTCCATAAGCCCGTTATCGCCGTAGTATAAAGCCTTACCATTTTCATCCTCCAGAATAAAGGCGTATTTCATCCTCCCGAATCTCGGCGTGGGAAGCTCCGCCTGCCACACGGTTTGATGACTGTCGGAGTATTGCTTTCGCGGGGCGGCCTCTTCGTATGCCCAATCCCAAATTTTATTGCCCGCCTTATCCAGCCTGCCTGATTCCCGGTAATTGTAAGGGTCGCCGTAAATTACTGTAACAGGCGTCAGTTCTTTTCCGCAAACGATCCTTATGACAATTTTCTTAATCGCCTTGTCATAGCAACAAAACGGCAATAGCGGCTGATGTTGTAATAACATTGTCTCACCTCTCTTTTGTGTCTGCATTATATCTGGCGAAAGAAAAAAAGTCAAGAGAATTTTTGAAAATCTCTTGACTTTTTTGTTACAACGTTGTACTATTGTAATAATGAAAATCCAAATATTTTCAATACAGGAGGCTGACTATGGCTGTAACTATCAAGGATGTAGCCCGTGAAGCGGGCGTCTCTTTTTCCACAGTGAGCAAGGTGGTGAACAACTCTCCCTTTATTTCCGAGGCTACCACCATCAGAGTCAAGGAGGTGATAGAACGCATGAACTACACCCCCAATGTCCGGGCCGCCAGCTTCAAGCGGCGCTCAACGCATAATATTGCTTTTTTAACGGTGTTGAGTAAGGGAGTGGCATTTGACAATCCCCATATGTTTGAAATCTTATGCGGCGTTCATGGAGCGCTGGCCCGCAAAGGATACAACGCCACACTGGTGGACGTATCCGGCGATAATAAGCCCGGCGACACGGTTAGAGCCACCATATCCAGTGGGGCCTATGACGGCTTAATTGCCCACGGCACGGCTATTAACCGTGCCGCGGCGGCAATGCTGGTGCGTGAAAGCTTCCCTCATGTTGTTTTAGGTAAGCAAGAAATTGAAAGTCAGATGTGCTGGCTGGACACGAACAACGTCCTTGCCGGTGATATCGCCGCGCATCATCTGTTAGAGGGCGGCGCGAGACGCGTGGCTTTCATAGGCGGTGGCCGGGAGGAGGGCGTATCTAAGGCCCGCCTGGACGGTGTGCGTTCGGCAACCAAGGAATTAGGTATGACAGTGCGGGAGGACAATATACGTTACACGGATTCAAGCATAGAGGAAAGTTACTCTGCCGCCCTTGAGCTGTTGACTAAGCAAGACCGGCCGGAGGCTATCGTCTGTTCTAATAACTTGGTCGCTATTGGGACTCTGAAGGCAGTGCATGAAATGAAGTTATCTATGCCGGATGATTTGCAGGTTATTACGTTCGACGATTACCCGTTTTCGCGTATAATGAATCCGTCGCCGACTGTTGTAACTATTGACTTTTATGAGCTTGGAGAACAGATGGCGTCACAGCTTCTCAGAAATATCAAAAACCCTGCGCTTCGTGTGCAGAGTTATATCACCCTGCCGGAGCTTATCATCCGGGGAACGACAAAAAAGGTAGACTGACGCAGCGGTGCACAATATATCCCGGCACATCCAGAATAATATCATCCCCTTGTCTATGATGGGAGCAACATATATAATGTTGCTGTAGACAATATTTTCACCCGTTACACTCCCAATATCATCGTCCACCTCGCGGCGCAGGCGCTGGTTGGCGTGAGTGTCATGTTCTTCGTGGGGAAAGCAACTGTAAAGAAGCGGCAGAGTTCGGGTACTCGAAGAAAACGGGGCGATGAAGCCGAAGGTTCTTTCTAACGCTTCCTCCAAAAACACGAATCCTTTGCCCCAACGGCCGAAGGCCGTTCATCATCAAAACAGCCCTCAACCCATTGGAAGCAAAGAAATTCAGCAGGATTGTATAATGCTAGAAAACAGAGGATAATCAATGGCTGGCTTGACTGTAAATCTGTTGTCAACGACTTCGATGGTTCGAATCCGTCCTCCCCCACCATAAGCGCGAAACGCCTGTGACTGTGAGGTTGCGGGCGTTTTTGGGGTTTGTGTATATATCGCGCATGGTTTCAGCGGGCCGCTTCTTTGCGTTCTATGGGCGCGACTACCAGCGTCTTACCCAACGGGGCTAAGACCCGCAATACGGTATCAAGCTGCGGGCTTGTTTCCCCTGCTTCCATCCGGGATATTATCGGCTGCCTAACTCCGCTTAACTATGAGTCCGGGGAAAATAATGGTTGAAACGTGGGATATCTTATGGTATATTGTGTTAGGAAGGAGTGATTGTTGATGAAAGCCCCTCCTCAGAGCCGGAAGAAAAACTTTGGGCTGTCCGTATCGTGGAAAAAGTCGCTGGGATTTCGCTTGATGACGGTTTTAATTGCGTTATCTATCTTCATAGGTTGCGTAATGATGGTCTTTTTGGGCATGATTTATCATAGGCGCATTGAGTCCGAATACACGAGCAAAGCGGTCATATTATCAAAAATCGCGGCTTCCGTGGTAGACGGCGATGCGGTTGACCGATATCTGCTGACCCTTGAAAAGGATGAGGATTACTACCGCACCTTAGACCTGTTAAAGGTTCAGCAGCGCGAAAGCGGCGTTACATATATTTATATTTCAAGGGTAATCGGAAGGGAAGAAATCATTGTTTTTGACACGGACGGAGATGCGGAAGTCGATTTAGGCTACATCATCGAACTGGATGACGAACAGTTTGACGGCCTCGTCCAAGCGTTTGCCAACGAGGAGCTGGTGGAGCCGTTTACCGTTGATACGGAATGGGGACGGCTGTTTACGGCGGCAGAGCCGATTTACCGTGACGACGGAAGCACGGCGGCGCACGCAAACGTCGCGATTATGATAGACCAAATTTTAGATGAACGCACATTGGTCTTTACTTTGCTGTCCGTTATCATCATACTCACCTCCTTGGCCTTTGCCGCGGCGGGCTTTTACGCCGTGCGAAGGATGATTGTCTCCCCGGTGCGGGAGCTTGTGGACTGCGCCTCCTCTTACCGTCCGGGCGAGCCGCTGCCGGATTTGTGCAGCCAATCGAAATTGCAGCCGCGCACACATTTCAGCGGCGAAATGGAGGTTTTGGAAGATAGCATCATAGAGATGATTGCCCGAACGGAGCGTATGCTGGTCGAAGTCAAGCAGCTTGAAGCCGCTGAGATGGCCAATCAGGCCAAGAGCGAGTTTTTGGCGACGATGAGTCACGAAATCCGCACACCGATGAACAGCATCATGGGCTTCGCGGAACTGGCCATTGGCAGCGAGACGGTATCTCAGATTAAAGATTATTTAAGAAAAATCAAAGACAGCACAGATTGGCTGCTTCATATCATCAATGACATATTAGACATCTCCAAGATAGAAGCGGGCAAGATGGAGCTGGAGTATGTCCCGTTCAACTTGCATGAGGTGTTCACACGCTGCCAGTCGGTTATCCTGCCGCAAGCGAAGGAAAAAAATCTTGAGCTGCGCGTCTATGCCGAGCCGCTTACGGGCAAGCGGCTGATTGGCGACCCCGTGCGGCTGTATCAGGTGCTGATGAACCTTTTGTCAAACGCGGTGAAGTTTACAAGCAGCGGGACGGTCAAATTCACCGCGCTGGTGAAAAAGGAGGACGCAGACAAAGCGGAGGTGTATTTTGAGGTATCCGACAGCGGCATAGGCATGAGCGCGGAACAGATAGAGAAGGTGTTCGACCCGTTTGTGCAGGCGGATTCCAGCACCACGCGCAATTACGGCGGCACCGGGCTGGGGCTTGCCATCGTCAAAAACATCGTGGGGCTTATGGGCGGGAAGCTGATGGTGGAAAGCACGCCCGACAGCGGCAGTACGTTCAGCTTTGACATCATGTTTGAAACCACCCCTGTGATGGGCGAAAGCTCGGAGCGGGAGGATGTAATCCTTTTTGAAAAGCCGTACTTCAACAGCCTTGTGCTGGTTTGCGACGACAACCCTATGAATCAGGAGGTCATTTGCGAGCATCTCTCGCGCGTCGGGATTCGGACGGCGATAGCTGAAAACGGCGAAAAAGGGGTTGCGATGGTTCGTGAACGGATGGAAAAAGGAGAGGCTCCCTTCGACCTGATTTTAATGGATATGTTCATGCCGGTTATGGACGGAATCGAAAGCGCGACACAAATATCCGCGCTCGATGTCAAAACGCCCATCGTCGCCATGACGGCCAATATTATGACCAGCGAGCTGGAAAAATACAAAAAGCACGGAATGCCGGTCTGTCTAGGCAAACCGTTTACAGCGCGGGAGCTGTGGCGCGTTCTGCTGAAATACCTTACACCCATAGGCGCCAACCCGATAGACAGCCATACGCAGGGCGATGAAAAAATGCAAAAACATCTGCGGATGAATTTTGCGAAAAGCAATCAGACCGTGTACGCCCAAATCACGGAGGCGGTCTCCGCCGGCGACGTCACGCTTGCCCACAGGCTGGCGCATACCCTGAAAGGGAGCGCGGGGCTGATAGGGATGACCGATTTGCAACGCGCCGCCGCCGAGGTGGAGGCCGTGCTGAAACAAAGCCTCGGCGCTTCCGCCGGTGTTCAGGACGGCAGCGACGACGCTTTCAGCCCGGCAAAGCTGAACCGTCTCAAAACGGAGTTGAGCAAAGCCCTCGACGCGTTAACCCCGCTGCTCGACGAGCCGCAGACAGAATGCCAGCCCCTGAACCCAGAACAAAGGCTGGCGTTGTTTGAAACGCTGGAGCATATGCTGGGAAACCTGAACCCGGAGTGCGTCAACCTGCTCGACAGCATCCGGTCTGTCCCCGGAACAGAGACGCTGGCGCGGCATATTGAAAACTACGACTTTGAAGCCGCCGCGAAAGCGCTCGCGGAGCTGTCAAGATAACCCTCAACCAAACTAGCATGAAAGGATAGCGGCCGTCGCACTGCACCCTATCCTATGGCAACCAAGCTGCGCGAATTTCAGCAAGTCCTCCATTGTTCGAATGCCACCGGCAGCCTTGATTTTAACCTCTGGTTTAAGATGCTCTTTGAAAAGCCGGATGTCCTCTTCCGCAGCGCCTTGGCTCCCGAAGCCGGTGGAGGTCTTTATGTAGTCCGCGCCGGAATTGGAAACCACTTCACACATTGCGATTTTCTCAGCTTCCGTCAGGTTGCACGTCTCGATGATGACTTTGAGAACAACCTTATCTGTGCAAGCCTGTTTCACATACTTAATTTCCTCTTCGACACGCAGGAATTCGCCGTTCTTTATATCGGTACCGTTCACAACCATGTCTATCTCATTCGCTCCGCTCCAAACAAGCTGCTTCACTTCCCCAACCTTCGCTTCGGTCGTCGAGTACCCGAGCGGAAACCCTACGACGGTGCAGATGTTAAGCGTCCCGAAAGAGTGCTTGACCGAATGCACGTAGGACGGCGGGATGCACACGGACGCTGTGTGAAGAAGCGTCGCCTCTTCGCACAGTCGCACAATATCGCCCCAAGTCGCCGTTGGTTTCAGGTTGGTGTGGTCAATCAGACCCGCCAGCCTTTCCTTTGTCCAAGCCATAACAACGCCTCCCATAACAAATTTACAAAAAGCTATTGACTTTGACGTAACGTGATAGTTTATACTGGCAGTGTGAGGTGAGGAAAGATGGAATATTCCGCGAACAAGCTCGCGAAAATGTCGGGCGTAAGCACCCGCACATTGCGCTGGTACGACGAAATCGGCTTGCTAAAGCCGGTCAGGGTTGCTTCGTCAGGCTATCGCATATACGGGCAGGCCGAACTCGACACGTTGCAGCAGGTTCTCTGTTACAGGGAATTGGGCTTTCCATTGGTGGAAATCAAAAAGCTCATGTCGGCCCCCGGTTATAGCAGAGAGCAAGCCTTTGTAAGCCATCTGGCGGAGCTTCACATGAAGCGAGAGCGGCTTGACGCGCTGATTCACAATGTCGCGAAGTCAATAGCCGCCATGAAAGGAGAAGCAAGCATGTCAGACCAAGAGAAGTTCGAGGGCTTGAAGCAATCCCTCATTGATGAAAACGAGCGCAAGTACGGCGCGGAGATTCGGGAAAAATACGGCGACGCCGCCGTTGATGAATCCAACACCCAGCTCAAAGGCTTAACGCAGGAGCAGTACGGCGAGGGCGAGCGGCTGCGCGTTGAAATGGAAGCCGCGCTGAAGGCCGCGTTTGACGGCGGCGACCCTGCCGGGGCGTCGGCGCGGAAAGCCTGCGATTTACACCGTCAATGGCTGTGCGTCTTTTACCCGAAATACAGCAAGGAATATCACAAGGGCTTGGGTGAAATGTACGTCGCCGACGAACGGTTCCGCGCAAACTACGATAAAATCGCTCCCGGCTGCGCCGAGTTCCTGCGCGACGCAATCCATCTGTACTGCGCGTCATAGCCGGCATATCTCACGCGGATTCAGCGCCGCCCTCCGTGCTTGGCGGCGGCGCTCCGGCTTGCAGCAGCACTTTGTCAAGCATGAACACAAACCCCATCGCAAACAGGGCCGCGCCTGTGCCGATGAGCAGCCAGCCGATATCCACCACATCCCCCAGCGGCCCCCATACGACCATGCCCAGCGGCATCATCAGGCTGCCTATCATCCCCAACGCCGAAAAGACACGGCCCATGTACGCGCTGTCCACGTTGGTTTGCAGCGTCGCCATCAAGGGCGGGTTGAACAGGCTCATCACAACGCCGAGGACGCCGACACACAGCAGATATAGCCATATATTGCCAATCAGCCCAAGCCCGACGATGCCGATGCCAATCAGAAAGGCTGACAGCGCCATCGTATGGCTTTTGTTTTTGAAGCCGCCCCAAAAGCTGATGATAAGGCCGCCGATAATCATGCCGCCTAAGTTCATGCTGCTCAGCAGGGCGAGACGCTGCTCCGCGCCGATGGAAATTGAGCCAAACACCGTCCATATGTCGTCGCCGTAGTTCCGCGCTATTTGCAGCGGGGCCAAAAGCGCGAAAGGGCCGAACGAGATATTGAAAAGCGCGTTCAGCATGAGCATCTTTTTCAGAAAGGGCTTGTCCATGATATATTTCAGCCCGTCGGCGATGTCGGAGAAATATTTCTTCGCGCCCGCCTCCGGCTCGTTGCTCCGTGAACGCTCCGGTACCTTTACGAAAAAGACCAGCATACTTATCCCGATTGCCGCTGTAACCACGTCGATATACATAAGCGTCTGGATGGGCGCGACGGCGAGCAGCGCGCCGCCGGCCATCGGCGAAGCGAGCATGACGATGGATTGAAGCCCGCCGCTGAGCCCGTTGACGCGGGTCAGGTGTTCCTTAGGCACAATCTCGGGTATCAGCGCGTTGACGGCGGGCATCTGAACGCCCTGACCCAGTCCCCGCGCCGTCAGGCACAACAGCAGCAATCCGATAACCTCAACGCCCAGCGAAAAGAGAACGGCCATAACCAGCGTAATCGCCGCGATTGCGGCGTCGGCGAGGTTAATGACGGTTTTCTTGTTGTAGCGGTCAGCCCATACGCCGGCAAACGGCGATATGAAAAACATGGGCAGCGCTCCGGATATCGCAATCAAGGTCATCATCACCCCCGACTGGGTTTGCAAGGTGATGTGCCATATGATGGCGTAATGCACCAGCATGGAGCCGAACAGGGTGACCCCCTGCCCTATCAGAAACAGCGCGGTATTTTTCTTCCAGCGAACTGGCTTGCCGTCCATCGGATACTCCCCTTTTCATAACATAAAAGCAGAATATCACAACGCCCGCCCGCTTGTCAAGCTATCGGTTCAGCCAGTCGTCCACCACATCGCCGAGGCCGATGGGCGTGACGCCGCCGGCCACCATTCTGTCGAGCAGCTCGGTGACCGAGGCTCTGCTTGCGGTCAGGCGCGGGCGTCCGGCGGTCTCCGTTCCCATTTCGACTTGAACGCCGTATAGCTCGCAGCCCAGCGGCCCGGCGCTCGCGGCGTCCTCGCTCAAAAGCGAGTATCGGGCCTCGGCCCCCGCCCCCGCCGAAATGATTGCGTTCCCATAAAGCTCTGTTCTCATAGCAAACCCCTCCAGTGTTTTTCTGTATCATACACCGGAGGGGCGGGCGTTTATTGTCGCTTTATGGTTGACATAATATTTTTTTCCGGTCAATCCCCTATCGGGCTGTACGCGATGATGGCGTCAACGATATCGGGGTACATCCACCGCGCGTTGCGCCTGTCCATCAGGCCGAAAATCTCGTCGGCGTTGCCGCCGGAAAACATGCCGTTGTCCCACCACATCGCGGGCATTCCGCGCGCGGCGGCGGCGGCGGTGTAGTAGGCGGCAAACTCCGCCCTGTCGCGCAGGTTGCCGCGCCTGTCGCGCGCGCCGAACTCGCCGAGGACGACCGGGACGCCGTCGGCGATGAATTTGTCATACAGCCGGTTCATAAAGTTGTTGATTTCACGCGTCCGGTTCCGGTTGGTCATGTCAAAATCGGAAATGCTGCTGCTGTTGGCCGGGCTGTTCAGGGCGAAGTTATACGGCGTGTAGGCGTGGACTGAAACCATCAGCCTGTCCTCAACCGTGTCCTGCGGCAGCCAAAACAGGTCGTGCATCACGCTGTCAACGTTGGCGGCCAGACCGCATATCAGCAGATAGCGCGAGGCGTTGTTGCCGCCCGACGCGCGCACGGTATCTACAAAAATTTGGTGAAGCCTGCACAGGGCGTCCAGCGAATCAACGCAGCACTCGCTCTCCCAGTCCTGCCACCATTCATTCCTGTGACCCTTCAAGCGCGGCTCGTTCAGGCTTTCAAAAATCAGCCTGTCGCCGTAATCCATGAAACGCTCGGAAATCTGACCCCAGACACGGCGCATATACAGCGCGGAGTTTTCAAAATGCTCGCTTGACGGGTAGACAAACCGCACGTCGTCGTCATGGTGGATGTTGAGGATGACATGCATCCCGATGCCGTAGGCGTAATCCACCACCTCTTGGACGCGATCCATCCACGCCGGGTCGATGCTGAAATCCCCGTCCACATGGTTGTTCCAAGACACGGGCAGGCGGAGGGTCTTGAACCCGGAATCCTTGAGCAGGGTTATCATCTCCTGCGTGGTGACCGGATTGCCCCAGCTTATCTCGCTGCGCGCGTCCTTGCCGGCGGTGGCCTCCATCGTGTTGCCGAGATTCCAGCCCGGCGACAAGGCGGCGGCGAAGCGCATCGCCTCGGTGTCGGGGATGTCCCGCCGCTCCACGTCCGGCACGGGCAGGTTTTCAAATCCGACCGGCTCGGGGATGGGTGACGGCGTGGGCGGGTTGGGCGACGGCCTGCCGGCCCATATTCTCGGAGACGGGGACGGCGATGGCTCTTCGCTGGGCAGGGCGGCGGGCGCGCAGGCGGAGAGCAGAATCAGCAGGGCCATTGCTAGGGATAATTGTCTCATCATTTCACCTTCTTTATCAGGGTATGCAATAAATTCAACGCTTCGATGGGCGTAAGCGTATTGATGTCAACCGACTTGAGCGTCTCAACAACGGCCTCCGCCGCCAAATGCTCCAACGACACCTGCGGGCACGGCCCGCTGCGAATGTCCGGGTCAGCGGTTGGCTGGGGATTAGTTTGGTGGCCCGCTCTGTGGGGGATGGGGGGGGTGGGGGTGTCTGCTTTGCGGGGGACGGTGGAGTTGCTTTCTAAAACATTCAGGATGGCTCGCGCTCTTGTGATGACGCTGCCGGGCAAGCCGGCCAGACGGGCCACCTCCACGCCGTAGCTGTCGTCGGCGCCGCCGGGGACGACGCGGCGGAGAAAGACAATCTCCTCCCCTTTCTTCTTGACGGACACATGGACGTTCTGAATCCCCTTGTGCGTCTTTTCCAGCGCGGTCAGCTCATGGTAGTGGGTGGCAAAAAGGGTTTTCGCCCCGATTTTCTTGTGCGTATATTCCAATACGGCCTGCGCCACGCTCATGCCGTCGAAGGTGGAGGTGCCGCGCCCCACCTCGTCAAAGAGAATCAGGCTCTTCTTGGTGGCGAAGCGCAGGATGTCGGCCACCTCGGTCATCTCTACCATAAAGGTGGAACGCCCGCCCGCCACATCGTCCGACGCGCCCACACGGGTAAAAATACGGTCAACAACGCCGATATGGGCGCTCTTGGCGGGGACAAAAGACCCCGCTTGCGCGAGAAGGACAATCAGGGCGGTCTGCCGCATATACGTCGATTTGCCCGCCATATTCGGCCCGGTGACGAGTACGGTCGGCGCCTGCTTGGTAAGCTCGGTGTCGTTGGGGACAAAAAGCCCGTGGTCGAGCATACGCTCCACGACGGGATGCCGCCCGTCCCGGATGACGCACGCGTCGGAATAATCGACGACCGGCTGGCAGTAATCATAGGCGGTGGCAATCTCCGCGAAGGAGCAGAGCGCGTCCGTGCCCGCCAGCGCGCGGGCGGCCGACTGAATGCGGTCGGCGTTTTCCACGCAGAGATTCCGCAAAGCCGCGAAAACCTCTCCCTCCAAAGCGGCGAGACGGTCGCCCGCCGACAAAATCTCGGCTTCGAGCGTTTTGAGTTCCTGCGTCACATACCGTTCGCCGTTGGCGACGGTTTGCTTGCGCGTATAGTCCTCCGGGACTTGAGAGAGATAGGATTTGCTGACCTCTATGTAGTAGCCGAAGACCTTGTTGTAGCCCACCTTGAGCGACTTGATACCCGAGCGTGCCCGTTCGGCGGCCTCAAGCGCCATAAAGGCGTCCCGCGCTCCCGACACCAAGGAACGCAGCCGGTCTACCTCCGGGTGGTAGCCGTCCTTGATAAAGCCGCCTTCCCGGATGGAAAAGGGCGGGGTTTCAATCAACGCGGCGTCCAGCTCGGCAAAGAGCGAATCGGGCGTATTGAAGCCGGCGCGCAGCTCGCGCAAACCGGGCGAACGCAGCGGCTCCATATGCTCCTTTATCCGGGGTACGCGTTCCAGCGCGTTGCGCAGGGCGCGCAGGTCGCGCGCGTTCGCCGTGCCGTAAAGGATGCGCGTTAGGATGCGCTCCATGTCCGGCAGGCCGTGCAAAGCGCCTTGCAGCTCCCCGCGGATGATAAGCCGCTCCGTCAACTCCGCCACGGCATACAGGCGGCGGTTGATTTCGGCGGGATTGGCCAGCGGGCGCTCCAGCCAGCCGCGCAGCGTCCGCCCGCCCATCGCGGTCTTTGTCATATCCATGACCGAGAGCAGGGAGCCTTTTTTCTCCCCGGAACGCATCGTCTCGGTCAACTCCAGCGTTTGCTTCGCGTTATAGTCCAGCTCAAGGAATTGCTCGTGTTCATAGACGTTCAGCGTCAGATGCACCTCGTCGCACATTAGCTCCCGCAGATAGACCAGCAGCCCGCCCGCCGCCTTCGCCGCCGCCGGGCGCTCGTCCAGACCCGTCGCCTCGCCGTCCGGCCACTGCGACGATACGGCGTCGGTGCCGAAGATGTCCCGCGTTTGCGCGGCGCAGAACAGATTGTCCCGCAGAAACGCCGTTAAACGCCCGTGCCGTTCGGCTTCCGGGCATAGCACCGCCTCTTTCGGCGCGTAACGCCCCAGCTCGGTAATCACCCGGCGGATGAACTCCTCGCCGTGAAATTCCGTGGCGGCCATCTCCCCCGTCGAAATGTCGCAGAAGCAAACGCCCGCGCTGTTTTCGGAGACAAAAACGCCGCAAATGTAGTTGTTTCGCGTTTCCTCTAAAAGATTCGGCTCAATCAGCGCGCCGGGCGACATGATACGCACAACATCCCGCTTGACCAGCCCCTTGGCCAGCGCCGGGTCTTCCGTCTGCTCGCAAATGGCCACGCGGTAGCCCTTCTGAATCAGCTTGGCGATGTATCCCTCCGCGCTGTGATACGGCACCCCGCACATCGGAACGCGCTCTTCCTCCGGGACGCCCCTGTCCCGCGACGTCAGGGTCAGCGAGAGCAGATTTGAAACCAAGCGGGCGTCCTCATGGAACATCTCATAAAAGTCCCCCAGACGGAAAAAGAGAATACAGTCCGGGTGCTTGTCTTTTATAGAGAGGTACTGTTTCATCATTGGCGTGGGTTCCGGCATGACCATCCTCCGCAGTTCCTTTTAGGCGTATTTCAATCTTCCTTTTGGTTCGGGAATTTCGTCGCCGTCCGCCACGGCGCACTCTATCCACTCGCGGATAATGATTTCGACGTTGGCCGTAACCTCCGCCAAGGTTTTGCCGTCAGCCATACAGCCGGGCAACTCCGGCACCTCCGCGAGATAACAGTCGTCTTCCTTGCTCCAATAGATGATGATTTCGTATTTTGGAATGTTCAGCATCAAAACTCAAACTCCAGTCTATATTTTTGAATCAGGTTTCTGACTTGCCGTACTTGATATCCTTTCGCCATATTCCCATCCGGCTGAATGTTGATTCTCTCGGGACAGCCTGCCCTCTTGTAAATGAAGTGGTCGCCCTTTATTCTCTCCGCAAAGCCCATTTGTAACAGTAGCGTCCTCAAATCCTGAAACCGTATGTTGTTGTCTCTCTGCCCGGATAAGACGGATTGCAAAACCTTATCATCCATGTGCGCCGCTCTCCTCCTCTATCCTCTTCTGCGTTTTCAGCAGGCGGGTGAAGCGTTTTTTCATTGTATCGGGCGGGAGCGCGCCGGGGAGGGCGGCGGCGGGGGTGCCTTCTCTCGGTGAGTATTGGAAGGTGAACAGTTTGGCAAAACGAACCTCCTCCAGAAGCGTCAGCGTGTCCTCGAAGTCTTGTTCCGTTTCGCCCGGAAAGCCCACAATCACGTCGCTTGTCAGCACAAGGCCGGGGACGGTCTCCCTTGCCAGCCGTATCTTTTCGATATA
Source organism: Oscillospiraceae bacterium (assembly GCA_009782215.1). GTDB lineage: Bacteria > Bacillota > Clostridia > Oscillospirales > UBA929 > UBA929. The sequence goes on from WRKO01000026.1 coordinate 18,657, forward strand.
GTCTTCCCGCGTATACCCGCGGTTCATGGCGTTCAGGACGGCGGTGCTGCCGGATTGCACGGGCAGATGCAGGTTGGGTGAAATCCGCGGAGAGGACGCCATCGCGTCAAAGAGACGCCGTCCCGCGTCGCGGGGGTGACTGGTCATAAACCGGATGGTGTATCCCGCCGGACGCGCCCCGTCGAACGCGGCGCAGGCTCTGAGCAAATCGGGAAAGTCCGGCTTGTATGAATTGACGTTCTGCCCTAAAAGCCATATCTCCTCCACCCCGTCCTCCGCCAAGCCCCGCACCTCGGCCAAAACCGCCTCCGGCGCCCGCGAGCGCTCACGGCCCCGCACATAGGGAACGACGCAATAGGCGCAGTAGTTGTCGCAGCCGGTCATAATGGTCACATTGGCGCGGTTAAGCTCCGGGGTGATGATGCGCGAGACGGGCAAATCCTCGTCAATCGGCGCGGTGTCGGGCGAGGCGATGATGTGCCGCCCGCCCTCGGTCATCACGCGGTTCAGGTATTCGGGGAAACGCCGCAAATCAGCCGGCCCGAAGGAAAGCGCCACCTGCTTATACCGCGTCCGCAGCAGCTCGCGCACATCCTCCCGCTGCGCCATGCAGCCGCAAAGCACAACCTTCCGCCCCGGCTTCCCGCCGTACAGATAGGTTCCCAGATGCCCCAGCAGCCGCGTCTCCGCGTGCTTCCGCACCGCGCAGGTGACCAGCACAACCAAGTCGGCTTGGGCGCAATCGTCCGTCATGGTGTAGCCAAGCTCCAGCAGCATTCCGCGCAGGCGGTCGCCGTCGGCTTGGTTTTGCTGGCAGCCGTAGACCGCGAGATGAGCAAGCATTAAATCCGCCTCAGCAGATGCTCGGCGCTGTAAACAAAGTGTGCGAACGCCACGCCCGGCTCCTCAAGCTCGTCATTCCAGCGCTTAACCCATTCCATAGACAGATAGCCGTCAAAGCCGCCCTCCTTGAGCAGGGCAAGCGATTCCGCCAAGGGCAGGTCGCCGTAGGTGAGCATTTTATAGAGCGGCTTGCCGTTTTTCATCACGCTGTCCTTGATGTGGACGTGCTTGATATACGGCCCGAGGTTACGGTAAACGGTTTCCGGGGCTTCGCCGAAATAGCGGTATGGGTGGTGCAAATCCCATAGGACGCGCACCGCCGGGCTGTCCACGTCTTCAATCAGACGCTTGAGCTTGGCGGTCTCCGCCCATACGCCGTTGGTCTCCGCCAGCAGGGTGACGCCCGCGTCCAGCGCGAGCGGGGCCAGCTCGGTCAGCCGCCGCTTGACCAAATCCCCGTCAATGCCGGAGCCGGGAGGCCCCCACGCGTCGCCCAAGACCCGGATGTAGGGGCAATGCAGGCTGCGCGCGAGGTCGATGGTATGCCGCGCGTCCTCCATATCGAACGCTTGGGCGAACAGATACAGATTGGAAGCCAGACAGGAGATGGAGAGGCCTTTGTCTTGAAGGGCTTTGGCCGTGCCCTCCACGCGTCCGGGCTGAAAGACGGGAACCGAGCGCAGCGAGAGGTCGTCGCCCATCCCGCGCAGCTCTATCCCCGCGAAGCCCAAATCGGCGGCGCAGGTGACAATCTCCGTCCAAGTCCAACTGGGGCAACCAACGGTTGAAAAAGACAGCTTCACAAAACAATCCTCCGTTGACAAATTTTCATAAACCATCAGAATTATATCACAAATATACGGTTTTGAAAAGACTTTTTTCTCCAAGCGGCGCTTGACGGCCGCCCCCTTGCGTGATACGATAATAAGGGGTATCCCCGCGTAAAAACCATGTACATAGGGGTGGAGCCGTGTTTATCAGCATAACGGGCAATCTGGGCAGCGGGAAAAGCACCGTTTGCGCCTATCTGCGCGAGACATACAACGCCATCATCTATTCCACCGGGCGGATTCACCGGGACATCGCGCAGAGGATGGGCAAAAGCACGCTGGAAATGAACCTGCTGATGAAGGACGACCACAGCTATGACCACATGATAGACGACGAGGTCGTTGAACTCTCCAAAAAGCGGCATCCGTCTGTTGTTGTCTTCGATTCCAGAATGGCGTGGCACTTTGCCGTCAAATCGTTCAAGGTTTTCCTGTCGGCGGACGCGGATGTCGCCGCCGAGAGGGTTTATCACGCGTCCCGCGGCAAGGAGGAGGTCTATGCCTCCCTTGAGGACGCCAAGGCCAAGCTCGCCGCCCGCGCCGAAGCCGAACGCGAGCGCTTCAAGCTCATCTACGGCGTGGACTACACCGACCCCGCCAACTTCGACCTGATTGCAGACACCTCCGCCCGCACCCCCGAGGAAGTCGCCGAGCTTGTGTATAGCGAAGCCCTGCGGTATTATCGGGACGCCGGCCCCGCTTGAAAAAACCGGCTGCGCCGTAGATTTTTATGCCGGTTTGTGGTATACTGACTGTGTGCCGTGTGGGGTTTCCCGTAACGGCGGGCAGAGACGCTTCTTTGGATTTTTGAAATAGGGAGGATTGATGTATGTACGCGATAAAGGCCATATACGACGGGACAAATTTCAAGCCTTTGCAGCCGATACCCGTAAAAGAGGATTATGAGGTGGTCATCACTTTTGTTGACCCTGTAACAAAAGACGCGGCGAAGATACAGATAGACGGGCCTTTGAAGCTCCCGCGTTCAACGGGCAGGGGGCTTTTGAAAGGAAAGGTCTGGATGTCGGACGACTTCAACGCGCCCCTTGAGGAGATGAAGGAGTGGGCTTGGTAAATGCAAAACAAAAACAACCAAGGCAGGGAGAACGGGCCGCTCCCTGCCTTGGTTTATGCGCGGGCGCGCGGCGCGCCCTGACTATACGGCTTCCTCCGCCAGCTTCACGCTGAAGCCTTCCGGCTGAAACCCGATGTCAAGCTCAAGGATGATGTGCCATTGCGCCATGTCGTCGGTACCCACCTCGGGTATCAGGCGGGTGACGGTGATTTCGCCGTCCAAGCCGACGGCGTCCACCCTGTGCCGGATGGAGCCGCTCCCCTCTTCGAGCAAGACCAGCACAAGATACTTTCCTGCGAAAAATTCATCCGTGTAGTGTTCGGCGGCATCTCCGAACAGGATGGCGGCGTTCTCGTCTGTTGAAGAGATTACCGTAACTTGCGGATAAACCGCGCCGTCGGTATATCCGTCCGTGCGGATATACTGAACACGCCAATCCCCCGGCGCTTCGCCGCCGCCTGTTTCAGACGCGAGATAGGCGGCTGTTTTTGCCATCGTGACGATGCTCTGCTCCCGCGTGTAGCTGTCTTGCGGCGCGAACAGGCCGCCACCCACGCCGCTCATAATCCCCGCCGCCTGCACATGTCCGATTGGCTCAACCGCCCACACCGCAGCGCTTTCGATATCCGTAAAGGTCGCGGCTTCACGGGGCAGCGGGCTGTCTAACGCGTCGGCCAGTTGCGAAAGCATGACGGCCGCCTGCTCACGGGTGAGCGGGTCGTCGGGGTTAAAGCGGCTGATGACGCTGCCCGCCGCGATGCCGGCATAGACGGCCTTCTGCACGTTGACGTCGTCGGTGTCCAAGAAGTAGACGCGCCCTGTAATCTCGCCCTTGGCGCGCTCATACACCGCCACGGCGAGGGCGCAAAACTCGGCGCGGGTGGCCGCTTGCGTGTAGTCCGATTGCAGGCTTTGCGGCACAAGCCCCAGCTCAATGGCCCCGTCCACCCAGTCCGCCGCCCAAGCCGACGGCGTACCGGCCGCCAGCGCGGGAACGCCCGCCGCCGCCAGCAGCACCGCGCTCAACAAAATGACCGCAATTTTCTTCGCGTTTTTCATGGTTCATTCTCCCCCTTTTTGTAGTACCCTACCCCATAAGACGAAATAAACCGGAAAAGGTTCCCCGGGGGTTAGGAGAACCTATTTGAAACCGAATAAATCTGTATAGGTGTTTCGCCTTGTGCAAGTCCCGGAGGATTTTCTGTCTTGTTTAATCGCAGCTCACACTTGTCGTAGTTGATTTCACGATTAAAATATTTCAGAATATCACTTCCAAACAAGCTTCGCATCTCAGTTTCCAAAGCAAAGAAAATCCGGCCGCCTTGTAATTCACGGTCACCAAACTTGATTGAGATATTTTCTATGTATTGTAAATCGACCTCACCGGAGGCCGTAGATGCTTTGCCAAAAACTTTACACGAGTGCAAGTGTTCTTTGGAATAGCCAAGAGCGTCTAGGTCTTCACAGCTTAGAGTGGTAAAATCAGAACCAGAATCAAGTTTGAAGGTAATATCAACGAAAGATTTTCTATCTGCCGTCATAACCCCTGCGTCAAACTCAACACGTCCCAACGGAGACGGATTAAAGGAGATTACGATTGGACACATATTTCCAAGCCTCCAATTTGAGGCGTATCGTTAAAACCCTCCGTAACCATAACTTTGCCCATATCGCCTGCTGCTCTCAATTCCTTGGCGATTTGATAGGCTTCTTTCTTGTCTGTGACTAACGTATAAATATCGCCGTATACCTTGTTTCCTTCTTCCCAAGTCAAATTTACAGCAACAATCCACTGTTTGGGGTACTTCGTCCTAGCTTCACCCATCCACATTCTTTCCATTGAATACAACCCCTTTCCATTGGTATATATATATTATAGCATAGCCAGACCTCTTTGCCAACTTACTTTTTTTGAGAGAATCAAACAGAAGAAGCCGTTCCATCAGAACCGCTCTACAAAAAAAGAAAGGGATATCCGATTCATTAGAACCAATATCCCCCCCTTGCCCTCAGGCACCGCCACAGTATTCACTGGAGCTTCCAACCAGATTCGAACTGGTGACCTCGTCCTTACCAAGGACGCGCTCTGCCGCCTGAGCTATGGAAGCGCCCGTTTATATTACCACATACCTTTGCGTTTTGCAATAGGTACGCGCGATAATTTTTCCCTTGCCTTTTATCCCGGCTATGGGTTATAATGTACGCATGTAGGGACGACCGTCCCCGGTCGTCCGCCGTATCCCCCGTCCCGTAGGGGCGGCATGGTTGCCGCCCGCGGACGCGCGATGCGCGCCCCTGCCAAAAGCGAGGTGTTCAAATGATTCGCTAGTCTGACGTCCGGCATGAATGACCGGCGGCCTTACAGGGCCCGGTTTGTGTTGGAATCGGATTGGCGCGGTCGGTGGACGGCGGGCTTATAGCGCCCCCCTGTCTTGACGGTATAGGTGCAGTCCTTTTCCAACAACGCCAAGCGAAAGCTGGCGGGAAAGGGAATTTTTTATGTCTTTAATCAACATTTCAAACCTAACCTTTGCCTACGACGGCAGCTATGACGACGTTTTCACCGACGTCTCCTTTCAAATGGACACCGATTGGAAGCTGGGCTTCTGCGGGCGCAACGGGCGGGGCAAGACCACCCTCCTCCGTCTCCTGACAGGCCGGTACGAATACCGCGGCAGCATCACCGCCACCGTGGATTTTGAATACTTCCCCTACCCCGTCCCCGACCCCTCGCAAACCACCATCGACGTCCTGTATGCCATATCAACCCGCCCCCTATGGCAGCTCCAAAAGGAGCTGTCCAAGCTGGCCGTGCCGGAGGACGCGCTGTACCGCCCGTTTTCCACCCTCTCCAACGGCGAGCAGACAAAGGCGCTGCTGGCCGGCCTGTTTCTGCGGGAGAACAGCTTCCCGCTGATTGACGAGCCGACCGACCACCTAGACATGGCCGGGCGCGAGACGGTGGCGCGGTATCTCAACGGCAAGAGCGGCTTCATCCTCGTCTCCCACGACCGCGCTTTTCTCGACGGCTGCGTAGACCATATCCTCTCCATCAACAAGACCAGCATCGACGTCCAAAGTGGCAACTTTTCAAGCTGGATGCACAACAAGCGGCTGCAGGACGAATATGAGGCGGCGGAAAACGAGCGCTTGAAAAAGGACATCAAGCGCCTGACGGCGGCGGCGCGGCAATCGGCGCAATGGGCGGACAAGGCGGAACGGAGCAAAATCGGCTTCAACCCGACGCAAAAAGAAAAGGGCAAGGACAGCCGCGCCTATATCGGCGAGAAGTCGCGCCGAATGCAGCAGCGGCGTAAAAACCTTGAGAAGCGCCAAACGGAAAACCTTGAGGAAAAATCCAAGCTGCTCCGCAACATCGAAACCGCCGAGCCGTTGAAGCTATGGCCGCTCCAACACCACGCGCCCCGCCTGCTGACCGCCGAGCGCGTATCGGTCAACTACGGCGGGCGGACGGTGTTCAGCAACCTAAATTTCACGCTGGAGCAGGGCGAACGGGTGGCGCTGACGGGCGGCAACGGCTGCGGCAAAAGCAGCCTGCTCAAGCTCGTCTGCGGCGAGAATATCCCCCACGGCGGCGCGGTGACGCTTGCCAGCCGCCTGATGGTCAGCTACGTGCCGCAGGACGCGTCCTTTCTAAGCGGGGATTTGGACGGATACGCCGAACGGCAGGGCATAGACGGGACGCTGTTCAAAACCGTCCTGCGCAAGCTGGATTTTTCCCGCGCACAATTTGAAAAAAATATGCGCGACTACAGCGCGGGGCAGAAGAAAAAGGTTTTGCTGGCCCGAAGCCTCTGCGAGCAGGCGCACCTCTACATCTGGGACGAACCGCTCAACTACATCGACGTCCTAAGCCGCATCCAAATCGAAGAGCTGATTCTGGCCTACCGCCCTACCCTGCTCTTTGTGGAACACGACCGGGCGTTCTGTGAGAACATCGCCACCAAAACGGTGGGGTTTATGAACGTGTAGGGACAGGGGATGCGAGGGGCGATTCATAATCGCCCCTACATCTTCTCCACAGACCTTGCCATTCTGGCGCCTGTCTTTGCGTCGGCGCCGAAGTTGAAATAGGGCGCGAGTTCGGGGGCGTATCGCCAGCCGTACAGCGTCGGGTCGTAGGCGTCCATGACCTCCCAAAGCGTACCGATTGCCGTGCAGAAGTCATTCTCGTCCTCATAGCTTGCCCCTTGGAAATACAGCATCGTGCAGGGCGGCAGTTCAATAACGTCATAGCCGTCCGGGACGGGCTTTTGGTAATCAAGCGGCACCTCCGTGCCAGAGGCGATGCTGCCCGTGCCGGGCGTCATCAGGTTAGGCGGAAGGGTGAGTAGCGCGGCGGGAGCGAATTTCTCGGGGATGCTGTTGAACAGTCCCTCCCAATCGCAGCCCATCTCCTCGCAATAGGAGAAATACTCGGTCGCTTTAACCGAACGCAGTAAAATCAGCTTTCGCGCGGGGCGTTCGACCGCCGTGACGGTGACGGTTCTTGATACTTTTTCATTCGGCATGGGTTCTGCGCCTTCTTTCAGCATATAGTAGGCTTCGATGGGATAATGGACAAAGTACGGCACCGGCGGGGTTTCGGCACTGTAGCGTCTTGGGGTGACGCCGAACCGCCGCGCAAACGCACGGGTAAAGCCGTCGTGGGAGTCAAACCCGCTGTCCAGCGCGGCGTCCACCACCTTGGCTTCGGTGTCCCGCAGGGTTTGCGCCGCCTTGGTCAGCCGCAGGGCGCGGATGGTTTCAAAGGGCGTCCTGCCCGTCAGCTCCTTGAAAACCCGCGCCGCGTGGTATTTGCTGTACCCCGCGGCGCCGCACAGCGCGTCAAGGGTGATGTCGTCCGCGATATGCTCCACAATGTATGCCTGCATCCTCGACACAGCGGCCGCCTTATCCGATAATTCCATCTCTCAGCCTCCGGTCTCAGCATAACAGCAACCGCCGCCAATTTCTCGACCACGGTTGCGAAGATGTGTGTAGAGACGGCATAGTTGCCGTCCCTATGGCAGTATACGGTTACAAAATTTCAGTACGCCGGGGATGTCGCGGATGGCGGACTCCCATATGACGGCTGTGTTCATGGCGGCGTAAGCGTGGGCGAATAAGTTGCGCATCCCTTTGATGGCGCCCCATTGCATCTGGTCGTATGTCGCCGCGCGGAACGCGTCCGATAACCCTCCGCTCAGCTCTCCAATCTGCATCATGCTCATGGAAACGGATTTGAAGAAATCTTTATCTTGCGCGAAGGTATCATAAGACTCCCCAAAACGGCGTATGGTTTCCGCGATATCCTCGCAATAGGTTTTGATATGCTCCAAGCGCTGAATGTCACCGGCAGTCATAAATCATCACCCTTTCGCGTTGCAGATTTTCCAAAAAACGCGGAGTTCTGCGTTTGACCTCGTCCTCTGTCAAGGCGTCCTCCGTAATCAAGTCAAGCGTTTTCCCAAGCGTTTCGTTTAAGTCGGTATACAACGCCCCCAAGTCAAACATAGAAGCAATTTTCGACCCCGAACGGTTAATCAGCACATCAATATCGCTGTCGTCGGTCGCTTGGTTGCGGGCGTACGAGCCGAAGACATAAACGGCGGGAATGTCATATTTGCGCGCGATGGGCGCAATCCTTTCCCTCAGCTCCTCTAACGTGTAAACCAAACGGCTCACCGCCTTTCCGCTATTATTATACGGGATACCGTGAAAATAATCAAGACACGACGGGACGCAGAGGACTGCGTCCCCTACGGAACCCCCGTCAGAATGTCCACGTCGTTGGGGGTGATGGGGACGGTGTAGGGGTTGACGGTGGCGTTAATCAGCTCCAGCGCGGCGTCGCGGTCGGCCAGCTCGTACCAGTGGGGAGCGCGGCTGCTGCCGGACATGGGCAGGGTGTGGGTTGAAAGCGCGTCCGTGCCGCGCAGGCCGGCAAGCTGCTCGCCAAACCAGACAAGGTTGCCGTCGGTGAGGTCTGTGCGGACATTGTCGGAGAAAATGCCGATGAATTCCGGCAGCTTGGTGATGTTGGACGGGCGCAGCGCCTTTTCCAGCAGGGCTTTGATAACCGCCTGCTGATTGGCCATGCGGTCGTAATCGGATATCGTGCGGGAACCGGAGCCGCCCATCCGGTAGCGAGCGAATTTCAGCGCGTCCGCGCCGTTGAGGGTTTGCAGCCCTTGCGGGATGTTGATGGAAAGCCCCTGCACCGGGTCGTGATACCGCATGGCGTACGGCACGTCAAGCTCGACGCCGCCCACCGCGTCAATCATCCGTTCAAACGCCCTGAAATTGACCACCACATAATAATCCGGGATAAAGCCAATCAGCGTTTTGATTTCCCGCCGCGCTTGCGCCACGCCGCCGTCCGCGCCGCCGCCGTTCAGCGTCCCTGCGGCGTACGCGGCGTTGATTTTCTTCACCCGGCGCGTCACGTTGACCAGCGTGTCCCGAGGGATGGAGATAAGGTGCGCCTCACGGTTGGCCGCGTCATAGGACGCCACCATGATGGCGTCGTTGTTGACGCCGCTGTCCAAGCCAAGGATGAGGACGGTGAAAAAGTCTGGCTTTCTGTCCTCGTCGGTCACGCCCTCCGGCGCCCTGCCGCCCAGCTCACGCAAATCATCCCCCGCGCCGAGGACGGGAAGCTCCGGGCGCACGGCAAAGAAAAAACGGAACCACACAAACGCCCCCGCCAACAACACCGCCGCGCCCAGCACAACGGTTATCAGGAAGGCTTTCAAAAAGGGCCTGCGGGCAGACGTCCCGCCCTTCGCCCGCTTCTTTGTCTCAAGCCGGCTCCCGCCGCGTTTCCTGCTCATAGGTTTAGCATAACACGAATTTTGTCAACTGTCAAGAAACGGGGAATAATTGTGCTTGCAATTCTTGCGTTGATATGCTATAAATGAAATTGAGGAATGAAGCCATCGCGAAAGGAGCGGGGGAAATGGAATATGTCCGTCAAACCGTAAGCAGCGCGGAATTGAATGATGTTTTTGTTAACCTCCCGCCCTCGCTGCGCAATACGCTGGTGGAGGTTATCATTCTGCCCGCCGAAAAACCCCTTGCGGAAAAACCGAATTTCAAGTGCCGTCTCGGGTTTCTTAAAGGGCCGGAGCTACCGCCCAGCTTCTTTGACCCGTTGCCGGAGGAGGATTTGCAAGCGTGGGGACTGTAGGTTATCTGCTCGATACGCATACGTTTCTTTGGGCCGTGCGCGGAAGCCCCCAGCTCAGTGACGCGGCGAAAAAGGCGATTGACGATACCGATACGCAAAAATTCGTTTCAGCGGTGAGCGCGTATGAAATCATGTACAAACGCCGGATAGGCAAGCTAACGGAGTTTGAAGACATAACGGACGATTATTTTGATACGCTTTGGAAATTCGGGGCGGACGAACTGCCTATCCATACGCGCCATGCGCATTTTGCGGGGAACCTCGAATGGGCTCACCGTGACCCTTTTGACAGATTCTTGGCGGCGCAGGCCTTTACTGAAAACCTTACGCTCATCACAAACGACCCCGCGTTCCATACGCTTTCGTGGGTTTCCGTTTTGTGGTGAGCTTGTTGCCGCCCGCGGACGCGCAATGCGCGCCCCTGCGGAGAAATACGGCGGGACGCAGAGGACTGCGTCCCCTACACACGCCTCCCATCCCCTACGCCGTTTTTTCGGCGTTTGCTATGGCGGCGCGGTTGCGGGTGTAGGCGTTGGTTACGGTGTCCTCTGGCTTGGGCGGTGGGGCGGCGTCCCAGCGCGCTTTGGCGCCGCGCTGCCCGGCTTCGCTGCGCTTCCGGCGCACCTGCCGCCACTTCTCGGCGTTGCGCTCGTACTGTTGGAGCATCATGGTGAAAACAATCTCCGCCGTTTTGGGGAGCGGCTTCACCGTTTCCCCTGCGTGATAGTCAAACTGCGCGTCATACAGCGCGGCTTTGTCCTCCACGCTTAAAAACCTGCTGTATTCCCGCCATTCCGTGTAGTTGATAAAGCTTTCCCGAAACATACGCTCCCCCTTCGGTATCGGCGAAACCGGGCCGTACGGCCCAGCTCCGTCTGTATGCTTTATCTTACCATACATCCGTTCTGGTGTCAAGCGTTTTTCTCAACATTTTTTCCAATATTTTCTCTTTTTTTGTGTGCTGCCGCAAAGCGGCGGGGCGCACCGCCGCCCACATATACATATACATATACATACACATATACATAAGCATTAACATATACAGCTATGTTTGCCAGAGGACAAGATGGCAAATATGGCATTTGCTATCCCTTCTCACCCGGCTTGGAGAGCAGGGCCGCCAGCCATGCCGCGATGACCGCCGCGCCCAGACCGCCCGCCACCGCCGTCAGCCCCCCGGTAAACAGGCCCATCCAGCCGTCGTTCTGCACGGCCTTTTCCACGCCCTGCGCCAGCGCGTAGCCGAAGCCGGTCAGCGGCACGGTCGCGCCCGCGCCGCCCCATTCCGCCAGCGGCTTATACAGCCCCAAGGCGGTCAGCAGCACCCCCGCCGCGACATACCCCACCAGTATTCGCGCCGGCGTGAGCTTGGTTCTGTCAATCAACACCTGCCCCACCGCGCACAGAAACCCGCCCAACAAAAACGCATTCAAATATTGCATGAAAAGCCACAACCTTTACAGTATGATTCCACTCTGTAGGGGCGACCGTCCCCGGTCGCCCGCCCAGATGGGGTTGGGGTACGACGGACGCGCAATGCGCGCCCCTACGCAATTATCCTGATTGCGTGGCAGATGGAGGGGATGGTTTCGCCCTGTTGGGCGGAGACGGTTGAAAAGAGCGCGCCGGTGCCGCAGAACAGCACGTTGCGCCATTGGCCGCGCCGCATTCCGTTCAGGATATGCCCGCACAGCACCACGGCGCTGCAGCCGCAGCCCGAGCCGCCGTCGCCCACGTCGGCGCCGTTCAGGTCAAACAGCATCACGCCGCAGTCGTTGTAGCGCTGGCCCAAATGGACGCCGTTTCGGGCAAACAGGTCTCGGAGGATGTCGGCGCCGGTTGAACCGAGGTCGCCGGTGACGATGAGGTCGTAGTCCTCCGGCCGGGTGCCGCAGTCTGCAAAATGCGCCGTCAGGGTGTCATAGGCGGCCGGGGTAGATGTCAATATAGGACTATGAAAAAAAAGTTGTGTAGATAGTTATCTCAAAATAAATATTATCAAAATATATTATTCTTGACATAACTATTGTCATGCGGGTATAATATCCCCAGAAGGGAGTGACGGCAGTATGCGCAGAAAAATTGAAGAACGCCTGCTGAAATGGAAGAACCGCACGACAGACAGGATGCCGCTGCTGCTGTACGGCGCGCGGCAGGTGGGCAAGACCTACATTCTCAATGCGTTTGGCGACAAGCACTACAAGAACACGGTGTATGTCAATTTAGAGACGAATCTGTCCGTCTCCCGCTACTTCGACGACGACATCAGCCCGGAACGCTTGGTTCGCTTCTTGGAAACGGCGGTGAATGCTCCCATCATCCCCGGCGATACGCTCATCATCTTTGATGAAATCCAGTCTTGTGAGCGGGCGCTGACCTCGCTTAAATATTTTTGCGAAACCGCGCCGGAATATCATGTGGCGGCGGCGGGCAGTCTGCTCGGGGTCGCCGTCAACCGGGAGCGGTACTCGTTCCCGGTTGGCAAGGTGGAAAGCTTCACACTGCATCCGCTGGACTTTGAAGAGTTTTTATGGGCTGTCGGGGAGGAGCGGTTGGCAAGGGACATTCGCGCCTGTTATCACGGCGTGACGCCGATGCCGGACGCGCTTCATCAAAAGGCGGTGGAGCTGTACCGCTGTTACCTCATTGTGGGGGGGATGCCGGCCTGTGCGGCGTCTTTTGCCAAAAACGGCAAAACGGTGCTGATTCCCACCATACAAAATGAAATCGTCAGCAACTATGTAGCGGATATGGCCAAGTACGCCAAAACGGAAGAAACGGTCAAAATCCGCGCCTGCTATGATTCCGTACCCGCCCAGCTCGCCAAAGAGAATAAGAAGTTCCAATACAAGGTTGTGCAGAGGGGCGGCAGCGCGTCGCTGTTCGGCGCTTCGATTGACTGGCTGGTACAGGCCGGGGTCGTGCTGAAATGCCGTAAAATCGACCACGCCATCAGTCCCATCCCGGTGTATGAGGATTTGTCCTCGTTCAAACTCTACCTGAGTGACGTCGGGCTGCTCACCATGCGTTCCGGGATACCGCAGCAGACGGTTTTAAGCGGCGAGAGCAACCTGTTCATGGGTTCAGTGGCGGAGAATTATATCGCGCAGGCGCTGACCGCGAACGGTCATCCGCTGTTTTACTGGACAAGCGATTACACCGCAGAGCTTGACTTTGTGATGCAAAGGGACACCGAAATCGTCGGCGTCGAGGTGAAAAAAGGGATTAAAACTCGTTCCAAAAGCCTCAGCGTGTTCGCGCAGAAGTATTCACCGGCGTATTGCATTCGATTTTCGGAAAAGAATTTCGGCCAAGACGGGGGCGTCCGCGCCATACCGCATTACGCCGCGTTTTGTGTGTAATTTACTCGGCGATTTGATTCCCCCCGACATACTCCAGCGCCTTTTCAAATTCG
>WRKO01000027.1 GCA_009782215.1 Oscillospiraceae bacterium
GTAAATTTAGCACCAACCCAACTTCCGGATCTGAAAATTCTTCCTTCCTTCCTTCCTTCACATTTAACAGAGCACAAGCTCGGAACGTAGACAGACCGCGACAGCCTTTAGACAAGGGCTATCAATCACACCACTCGTCATTTAATTTTGTTTGACCCTCTTATTGATATTATTCTAGTTGCGGTTTGTTAACGTGACTTATTCTCCAGTGTTATTTAATTTAAAGTTTTAGAAAAACATTGTCACGGTTCACGCAGACTGTAGGAAGTTGCATCGCTGGAAAGTAATGTGCAGTGCACGTCAGCACAGGGAAAGCAATGCAATAAACTGTTGTACTAAGTAATTATCGTAGTTTCGGTGTTGTTATTAATAGGGCGATTAATCGCAAAGAAAATATTTATTCTGTGTTGTTTAAGGTGAAGTGCGCCGCCTCCTTATATTTTAAAATTATGCTTTCGCTTCACGTGTGACATGTTTTGGAGGCTGTTGTTTTAGACGTTTGCAGTTGGTGAGAGTGGGAGAAGGCACGCCTTCTGGAAACACTTCTGAGCAGACTGGTGGGAAAATAGTGTTCCTTCTTTCTTTGACTCGACTACCTGCATCGTGCATCAAGAGAATATTGACTGTGTGTTTAAGGTTGCGGCTGTTTTGTTTAGTCCATCCGGTGGAATTCCAGATTAGTTATTATAGTTATTCACATAAATAAGAGGGGGGGGGGGGGGGGGCGGGGGGGGGGGGTGGGTCAGGGGGGCCCCTCAAACCCGGGGGGCGGGGGGGGGTTTCCCCCGGGTTTGGAGACAGGCGGGAAAGCAGCGGCAGCCGCCGTAAAAACGGCGGACAGGACGATTAGCCCGACGGTCACGGGGTCGCCCCGCTCAATCAGCGCGGTGCGCGGGTCGAAAGAGCCTGTGAGCTGGAATCCGCGGAGGACGGCGGCCCCAAGGCCGCACAGCAATGCGAGAAGGAGCATCAGCATGATTCGTTACCTCTCATCTAATGGAGTATATCCCTTGACCGGCTCAAGGGAACGGTACGCCGGGCGCATGATACGCCCGCCGTACATCGCTTCTTCAATGCGGTGGGCGCACCAGCCCGCGATGCGCGCCACGGCGAAAATGGGCGTGTACATCTCGGACGGGATGCCCAGCATTTGGTAGACCAAGCCGGAATACATATCCACATTCGCCGAAATCTGCTTGACGTCGCCCTTAACGGAGGCGAAAACACTGGGCGAGAGACGCTCCACCGCTTCCAGAAGGTTGAACTCCTCCAGACAGCCGTGCTTGGGCGCCAGCTCGCGGGCGTATTTTTTGAGAAGAAGGGCGCGGGGGTCGGAAAGGGTGTATACGGCGTGACCCATGCCGTAAATCTTGCCGTCCCGCCGTCCTGCTTCTTTTCGGAGGATTTTTTCTAAGTAAGCCGCAATCTCGTCGTCGTCGTCCCAATGCTTGACGCCGTCTTTGATATACTCAAACATCTCCATAACCTGATTGTTGGCGCCGCCGTGCAGGGGCCCCTTGAGCGAGCCGACGGCGGCGGATATGGCGGAATAGGTGTCGGTCATAGAGGAGGAGAGGACGCGGCAGGAGAAGGTGGAGTTGTTGCCGCCGCCATGTTCGGCGTGCAGAATGAGGCATAGGTCAAGCAGATGCGCTTCCTCCGGCGTATACTGCTTATCCGGGCGGAGCGCGTGAAGGAAGTTTTCGGCAAAGGAGATATCGTCGCGGGGGTAATGCAAAACAAGGCTTTCATGGTCGTAGTAGTGCCGCTTGACGGCAAACGCGTGCGCGACGATGACGGGGGCGCGCGCGGTCAGCTCCATGCTGTGGCGCAGCATGTCGGCTAGGCGGCAGCTATCGGGGGCGGGGTCGTAGGAATACAGGGAGAGGATGCACCTCGCCAGCTTGTTCATAATGTCGGGACTGGGATTTTTCATCACGGCGTCCTCGGTGAAGCCGCGCGGCAGATGGCGCAGCTCGCTCAGCACCCCGTTGAACGCGTCCAACTGTCCCTTGTCGGGCAGCCTTCCGCACAGCAGGAGATAGACGACCTCCTCAAAGCCGAACCGATTGTCCTCGGAGACGCCAGCCACAAGGTCGCGGATATCGACGCCGCGGTAGACCAGCCGTCCGTCCATCGGGGTTTTCGCGCCGTCCTGCATATAGTAGCCCTGCGCCGAACCAACCCTCGTCAAGCCTGCCAAAACGCCGGTGCCGTCCGCGTTGCGCAGTCCGCGCTTAACGTTTTCGTTGGCGTAGCTCTTGGAGTCTATGTGGTTATATTGAGGGTACTCCCCGCATAGGTTGTCTATAAAAACCTGAACATTTTGAGTCGTTCCCACGCGTATGTTCCTTTCTTACTAAAGGGCGCGGCAAGGGCGGTTCCCCTGCTCCCGCACGCCCGGCGCTCAGATAGGGATGTTAAAGAATTATATCAGATTGCATGGCCATACGTCAAGAAAAATATGTCTGTACACGGAGGGAACCATGAAACGAACGCTGGCGGTCAGTTTCGCGCTGTATCTCGCGGTCTTTCTCGTCCCGCTTCTGGCGGGGGGGAAGCTCCCCGCCCCGGTTGAAACGGCGGCTGAAACGACGCCTTCGCCCGCCGCCGTCCCCTTCGCCGAAAAACCCGCGCCGTCGTCCCCGCCCGTCTCGCCCTCTCCGTCCCCCGCGCCGCCGCCCGGCTATACCATAACAGTGCTGGTAGAAGGGACGCCGGAGGAGATATCCCTGCGCGGCTTCCTGCTCGGCGCGGTGGCGGCGGAAATGCCCGCGCTCTATCCCGAAGAAGCGCTCAAAGCGCAGACGGTGGCTATCCGCACCTTCGCGCTGTATGCCCAAAGCCGCCCTTACCACGAAAACGCGCGGCTGTGCGCCGACTGGGAGTGCTGCCTTGCCTTTTCGCCGCTGGAGGGGCGGGAGGCGGACTGGGGTGAACAGTATGAGGAATACGCCCGAAAAATCGAAGCCGCCGTCGATGAGACGGCGGGCGTGGTTATTCTGTATGAGGGGGAACCGATTGAGGCCGTCTTCTTCGCCGCCACCGACGGGCGCACCCGCTCGGCCGCGGAGGTGTGGGGCGGCGAGGTGCCGTATCTGCAAAGCGTCGGGAGCGATTTTGACTTGGAATTTGCTAACGGCCCGCGCGGCCACGGCGTCGGCATGAGCCAGTTCGGCGCCCGCCAGCTCGCGCTGCGGGGGCTTGGCTATGAGGAAATTTTGAAGTGGTATTATACGGGTGTGGAAATTACGGGGGCGTAATATGTACCGATATATTCTTCAAAGGTGGTGAAGCCCTCCTCGAACATGCGCGTGGCGTCCTCAACGCCGATGTAGCGCCAGTGCCAAGGCTCGAAGCGGTAGCCGGTGATGGACTCAAAGCCTTCGGGGTAGCGGAGGATGTAGCCGTATTCATGCGCGTGGGTTTGCAGCCACGCGTATTGCGTTGTGTTTTGGAAGCCCGCGGCGCGCAGCGTACCGGAGGGCGAGCGGTGGAGGAAGTCGATGGCAAGGCCGGTCTGATGCTCGGAGTGTCCGGCGCGCGCCGAATACGTGTCCGCGACGGCCGTTCCGTCTTTGGCGGCATAGCGGTTGTACAGGGTTCTCTGATAGTAAAAATCGCGGTAGGCCGACACAACGACCAAGCCAAGGCTCAATTCCTCCCGCAGGGCCGCCTGCATCCGTTCAAACGCCGACGCGGCCTCGTCGGTCATTTTGCGCGCCGACGCGGCGGCATTGCGTAAACCGAGAGGGACATAATCCTCCGGCAGCCTGAAATTTTTGTTGCAAAGCACCAGAAGCGCCTCCGGCTCGGAAATCACGGATATGTTGTTGTAGTAGCCGTAATCGGCGTTGACGTTGACCAGCGCCAGAGCCGACGCGGCGGAGAGGTGCGGGAAGGAGGTGATGAACGATTGGTATCGCGCCTCGTTTCGAGCTATGTAATGGGGGAACTCCGCGAGGACCGAAGCCGGCGCGCCGGGGGCGTCTCCTCCTCTCGGGACGGAGAGGTCGGCGATAAGCTCCTCGTCGCCGGATACCGCCTCGCTGGCCAGCTCAAACGCCGAATCGACATTCGGCGACGGGATGGGGGACGGCGGCGTGACGTTCTCCGGGGACGGCTGCGGGGTTGCGGGTGGGGAGGGCTGCGCCCTCAGCGGGAGGCGGGCGGACGCGGACTGCAAAAAAGCGCCGTCTTCGCTTTCCGTCCGCGAAGCCCCGGCGGCATAGTCAATCGGCAGTTGGTATTCGGGAACGGTGCAGGCGGACAAAGCGACGATAGCCGCGCAGTAAACCGCGAGCAGTGCGCGCCTCATCGCAAATCCCCCTTCCGCTCAAGCGGATGACATCATACTATATTATGTTACCATACGCGGCAAGGTTTGACAAGGGGGAGAAAAAATTTTCTTGCCTGTTTTGTGTGCTTGCTATATACTGGATATAACGCTCGAAAAAGGAGAGGAAATATGAGAGAAATTTACAAAGGGAAGACCAAGGACGTATTCGCGCTGGACGACGGAAACCTTCTGTTTAAGTTCAAGGACGACGCCTGCGTCGGCGAGGACGGGACGTTTGACCCCGGCGGCAACAAGACGGGGCTTTCGATTGAGGGAATGGGAAGCAGCAACCTCCGCATGACCGATTATTTCTACAAAAAATTCAACGCGGCGGGCATCCCCACCCATTATCTGTCCGCCGACCTTGAAAACGGAACGATGACCATCCTCCCCGCCAAAATGTTCGGCGGCCACGGCGTGGAGGTCATTGTGCGCTACCGCGCGACGGGGAGCTTCATACGCCGCTACGGGCGGTATGCCGTTGAGGGGCAGCCGCTGAACGCGCTGGTGGAAATTACGCTGAAAGACGACGAACGGGACGACCCGCTGATTACCCGCGACGCGCTGGACGCGCTGGGCATCCTCACCGGCGAGGAGCATGACATATTAACGTCCCGTGCTCGGGATATCTCCGATCTAATTAAAGAAGACCTTGCCGGAAAAGGCTTGGAGCTGATTGATATCAAGCTGGAATTCGGCCGCGTCGGCGCGGACGGCAAAATCGCGCTGATAGACGAAGTCTCGGCGGGTAATATGCGCGTTTTCAAAGACGGCGCCAAGGTCGGCCCGCTGGAACTGAACAAGCTGGCGTTAGGTTGATTTGCCGATATCCCGGCGGTAAAACGCGCCGTTGAACGTCACTTTGTCAATTTGTCCGTACACGCGCTCAAGGGCTTCCTTGGGCGCGTTTCCTGTGGCGCAGAGCGCCAGCACGCGGCCTCCGGCGGTCACGAGCCGTCCCTCCGTGTCCCTTGCCGTTCCTGCGTGAAACAGCAGCATATCCTCCGAAAGGCTTTCGATTCCGGCAATCGGCAGCCCTTTCGGGTAATCCCCCGGATACCCGCCACTGGCCATGACGACGCAAGCGCACGCCGCGTCCGTCCAAACGGGCGTAACGCGACGCAAGTTGCCGTCCTCAACGGCGAGCATGATGTCTAAAAGGTCGCTCTCCAAAAGCGGCAGGATTGCCTGCGCCTCCGGGTCGCCGAAGCGGGCGTTGTATTCGATGACCTTCGGGCCGTCCGGCGTCAGCATCAGCTCGAAGTACAGCACACCGGCGAACGGGCGTCCCTCGGCCTTCATGGCTCTGACGGTGGGGAGAAAAATTTCGTCCATGCAGCGCGCCGCGAACTCCGGCGTATAGTCCGCCACCGGCGTGATGACGCCCATGCCGCCGGTGTTGGGGCCTAAGTCGCCGTCAAACGCCCGCTTGTGGTCGCGGGACGCGGGCATGGGGACGACCGTTTCTCCATCGGTGAAGCACAAGACCGTCACCTCGCGCCCCCGTAAAAATTCTTCGACAACCACCCGCCTGCCCGACGCGGCAAACCGTCCGCCCTCCATCATGTCCCGGATTGCGTCCTCGGCCTCGTCCGCGCTGCGGGCGATGATGACGCCCTTGCCCAGCGCCAAGCCGTCCGCTTTGATAACCACCGGCTTTTGTGCGGACGGGTGTTGTAGTTTCGCATATTTGACGGAGCTTTCGCAGTCGGTAAACATCTCGTATTCGGCGGTGGGGATATTGTATTTTTTCATCAGTCCCTTTGAAAAGACCTTGCTCCACTCAAGCTCCGCCGCCGCCTGTGACGGGCCGAAAGCGCGCAGGCCCGCGGCTTTGCATTTGTCCACCAGCCCGAGCGCCAGAGGGTCGTCGGACGCGACGACGACAAAATCCATCCCGTTCCGCGCCGCCCATAGCGCGATGGCGTCCACATCGGCGGCGGCAATCGGGACAAGCTCCGCCACCCGCGCAATCCCGGCGTTGCCGGGCGCGCAGAAAAGCTTTGTACACAGCGGGCTTTGGGCGAGCTTCCACGCGATGGCGTGTTCGCGTCCGCCCCCGCCGACTAAGAGTATCTTCATTCCGCCGTCAAATCCTTTACATGGTGAAAATTGAGTTCTAAGCGGGGTTTCGGGAGGGTTTCCTTCAAGTCGCTCAATACTTTGCAGACGATATCCTCGTTTTGCTCAACAACGCGCCGTCCTTCCTCCGCCGACGCGGCGCCGCGCGGGTCGGGGCCCCACACCGCAGGCGACGGCGCTCCCTCCGGCATCCGGGACAAATCGGCAAGGCCGCCGTACAGCGCCATCATCAGCGACGTTTCGTTCACGGCGGCATGGTCAACCAGCATCTCTTTGCCGATTTCGTAAAGATTGGCGATGAAAAGGCCGTATTCCCGCGCAAACCGCTCTTTGCACTCAAGAAACGTGTTGGAGGAAGGGCCGTGTCCATGCCCAATCAGCGCGGCGAAGCCGTTGCGCTTGAGGTTTTTGCAGATGTTGTCAAGGATTTGGATGTACAGCTCCTTGGGGATATGGTAGGCGTTTCCCGTCAAATGCTGCGGATGACCCTCCTCAAAACTGAGAATATCCATGCCATAGAAGACTTCTTTACCACGAACCTGCTCAAGATCCGGCCCAAGGAAAAGCGGCGGCAGCACCACGCCGCCCACACGCGCCGCCAGCCGTTTGAACACCTCAAGGGGCAGCAGCATATCCACGCCGTAGGGCAGATGGAAGCCGTGCCACTCCAGCGTGCCCAGCGGCAAATAGGCAATCGGGCAATCCGTCACGCGCTCAGCCAGCTCGTGCGGGAGCATTTCTTGGTACAACACTTTACTCGTCACGCCAAACCGCCTCCGTCAGCATAGTCTCTGCGTTAAGCATACCAGACAGGCCGGGGGCTGTCAATCATCGCAGCCGCGGAATTTGCGCTTCGGCGGCTTTCGTTCATCCGTCAGGCCGACAAGGTAGTCTATGCTGACATTGTGAAACACCGCCAGCGCGGACAGTATATGCGGGGGCACCATCCTCTGCCCGGCTTCATAATACGCATATGTCCGCTGCGGGACAT
Source organism: Oscillospiraceae bacterium (assembly GCA_009782215.1). Taxonomy (GTDB): domain Bacteria; phylum Bacillota; class Clostridia; order Oscillospirales; family UBA929; genus UBA929. The sequence goes on from WRKO01000027.1 coordinate 7,413, forward strand.
TGATTGCCCGCCCAAGCCGCTCCTGCGTTAAATCCCTGTCCTCTCTAAGGGCGCGGATTCTCTCGTATTTCATGCGCTCACCTCATTATGAGTGCAGTATACGTTAGAACAAAATATTCTATTGACAAATTGAACATATTGTTCTAAATGGAGGAAACCTAAAAAATGAAGGGAGACATTACACATGAAAAAACGTACACAGGGCTTTGTCCTCGGCGTCCTCGCGGCCTTCATCCTCAGCACTGCCGTCAACCCCGCGCTCGCCTCTCTTGTCGGACGGCAAATCACGGCGTTTTTCGGCATCAAGCTGATTGCCAACGGCACGGAGGTCGTCGTCGAGGGGCTTGACGGCACGCCCGCCGAGGTCTTCAGCTACAACGGCAGGACATACGTCCCAGTCGCCTTCTTGCGGGATATAGGCATCACCGTTGACTGGGAAGCCGAGACAAACACGGTCTATGTAGGCGGCGTGGTCGAACAGGCGGCACGGGAGGTGCCGCTGTACAACAGAACGTATCTACAGGTAGGGAACGTAAACGGATTTTCAGTGTCTGGAAACGCTTCGGACGGAACCCGCATATTAATTTTTCCCCCAAGTAATACGAATGGACAAAATCTCGGTAACAGTAGATACCGATATTCAAACTATGTCGTATACCCGTTGAACGGAGCCGCGACGAAGTTCACGGCAGACTTGTGCCGAGTATTCGCTAATAGCTATAGTAATCGTAACCCCGAACTGATGTATTACATCTACGGGGACGATGTTCTGCTGTATACGTCGCCGATTATGACGGAAGTCACATCCCCGATTGCTATCGACCTTGATGTTTCCGGGCGCATGACCCTGAAAATCGAAACTGTCCTTACGACATCTGATAGCAGCTTTAGTTCGGTCAACTCCTCCGGGGTTCGGAACGCCGTTATCGTTACGACGGATTATTAGTCTGTAACGCGCATATGCCCGAGAGAGCCGTCTTCTGGCGGCTCTCTTTTGTGCGGCAAAGCCGCAAACGCCCTTGACACAGCCTGCCCAGATGGTATATAATCGGGGTTAATCGGGAGGCGGATTATGGCACGAATGAATTCTTCCCTGTTTACCGGAGCGGTGTTTTTTTGTTGTGCGGCAGTTACCGGGGTTATTGCCGTTTCGCTCCTTTCCGCCGCCGCCGCGCTGTATGTGCTGATGGCCGCCGCGTTTGCGTATTTGTACGCGTACGCGTACGGGCAAGCGCAAAAAACCCGGCTGGGCGGCGTCCCGCCCTCCGTTTATGTTTCCGCGCTGGCCGGCGTTTCGTTTTTGGTGAAGCTGATTTTTGTGTTGAATCTCCAAACGCAGCCGGAGTCCGACTTCCATCTGCTCTACACCGCCGCCGTATCCGTCGCGAACGGCGACGTTTCTCTTCTGCACGGGCACACATATTTCCAAACATGGGCGTACCAGACGGGGTTTGTTGCGTGGATGTCCGCGTTCATCAGGGCTTTCGGGGCGGACGTCACCTTTTTCAAGGTTATGAACTGTGTTTTTCTCACGGCCACGAATGTTTTGGTGTACGCGACGGCCCGGCGGTTTGTGTCTGAAAAGGCGGCCCAGTGCGCGGGCTTTCTGTATATGCTCAATCCGAGCGTTTTCTTTCTGCTGCCCGTCCTGACAAACCAGCATCTTTCCAATATGCTGATTCTGCTGGGCGTTTACCTGTACACAAGCGAGAAGGCTTCCCGCTTTCCGCGCGGCCTGACGCTGGCGGCGGCCGGGGCGGTCTTGGCTCTGGGGAACGCCATCCGTCCGACGGCAATCGTGGCGGTGGGTGCGATTTTATGCGTTGAGCTTGTCCAATGCGCCGACGCGCTGATGAGGAAGCGCGGCTTGGAAGCGCGGCGTCTTCTCTGTGCCGCGTCATTGGCCGCCGCGTATTTTGGCTTGGCGTTTATCCTCTCGTTTTCAGTAAAGGCCTCGGGACTGAACCCGCATGGGCTGTCAAACCGGCTTCCCCAGTGGAAATTTGTCACAGGGCTGAACTATGAATCAAACGGGCATTGGAACACACAGGATTCGACCGATATTTTCAGCCTCCCGACCCACGGGGAGCGCGAAGACAGGGCAAAGGAGCTTCTGGCGGAGCGGCTGTCGGCGGGCCCGGGAAAAATCCTCTCCCTTTTCCGGCAAAAGACCAGAGCCATGTGGATAAGCTATGACGCGCCCGAGTGGGCGTTCGGCCATTGGTCCGGCAGCCCCGCGATAACCCTTCCGTTCATCGGAAACGTCACGGTGACTGGATTGCTGCAAAGCGCGGCGATGGGTTTCCATTGCTTGGTTTTTTGTCTTTCCGCTCTTTCCTGCTGGCTGTTGTTCAGGCGCAGGGCTTCCGGCGGGCTGACCGTTCCGTGCCTGCTCTCGGTCGTCTTCCTGTTTTATTTTGGGATTCATTTGGTGATAGAGGTTCAGCAGCGGTACCGTGACTTTGGGATGCTCTTTATCTTTATCCTTGCGGCATACGGGCTGGAGTTTTTGCTGAACAGGCCAGAGCGCCCCGCTCCGGCGAACGCCTGAAGGAGAACCGTTTATGAGAACGAAAAACGCGGCGGTGAAAGCCTTCGCCCTGCTGGGCGCGGCGCTTGTTCTGCTGCTGATGTTTTCGCTGGGCGGGCGGGGCTTGGCGGTGTTGGGCCTGTTTTGGGCGGTGGCGGGGGGGTTCATTTGGGCGACGGGCAAATATAAGCTCAAGGCGGCGTATGTGTGCGCCGGGGTATTTCTCCTCTCGTTCCTTTTCCAAAGCTGTTACAGCGGTTATGTGCGTATCCTCGGCGAGGGGGATTTGCAATTTTATTACGGAAGCGCGGTCAGCATCGCCGAAAACGGCTTCCGGCTTGAGTCCCTGTACCATGCCGCCTTTCCCGGGACGGTGACCTATCCGTCCGTCGTCGCCGTCTTGTTCAGAATCGCCGGGGTATACAGAATCGTTCCTGTTTTGTTCAATCAAGTGGTTATGTCGGCGACCGCCGTCTTGGTGTACGTGTTTGCCAAGCGCAGGCACGGCCACGCCTGCGGCGCGGTCTGCGCCATGCTGCTGGCGACGCACCCGTTTGTCATCATCTACTGCAACGCCCCCAACGCGGAGATTCTCTACGGCGCCTGCATTCTGTGGAGTTTCATTACGTTTTGCTTCGCCCGCGAGAGATACCGGCACACAGGGCAAAAGCTCCGCTTCATTGTTCCCGCCCTCTTCCTCGGCCTGTCGCTGCTTTTCAGGCCGATGGGCGTCATCCTGCTGATTGCCCTGCTGTTATACACAGTCCTTTTTTCCGGCGCCAAAATCAAAGACGCCGCCGTTATCTGCTCAATCCTAATCGCGGGGTTTTTTGCGTTCAACCTCCTGTGCGGCGTTATTGTGAAGGGCGTCACCTCATACGCCGCGCCGCAGAGCGCCTACGGCTGGAACCTGTATATCGGGGCGTCGGAGACGGGCCGGTGGAATCAGGCGGACGCCGAGGAATTTACCCGCGTCATTGAAACGGCGGAAACGCCCTCGGCGCTGCAACGGCACTTCGCCGGCGAAGCCTTTGCCCGTTACAGGGAGATGGGGCTGGGCGTTTTCGCGCACGGGAGCAAAAAGCTCCTCGCGCTGAACTCTGCGGAATACATGATACAGGAAACCCTCCTCCTAACCGAGGAATCGGCGGCGAGACACACGCTGCAACGGATTGAATACTCGCTGCCCGTCTATCTGTATTACGTCCCGATATTGCTGCTGGCGCTGCTGTTCTGCCTTTGGTCTTTCGTCCGCCTGCTTCGCGGCGAACGGGAGACGCTGCTGATTCTGCCGCTTTACACCGTCGGCAGCTTTGCGGCGTTCGCTTTTCTGGAGGTCGCGCCGCGTTACGGGGTGTCGTATCATATCATGTTCACGGTATTGGCTTTTGAAGCGGCGCTCGGCGCTGTTCAATACATTCGTAAGGCAAGGTGAAGAAAATGGAGTATTCAGTCATTGTCCCCCTTTACAACGAAGAGGAAGTCATTGAGGAATGTTACCGGCGGCTGAGCGAAACAATGGCCGGCTGCGGCGGGACGTACGAGCTAATCTTCGTCAACGACGGCAGCCGCGACAGGACGATGGAGCTTGCCCGCGCCATTGCCGCCAAAGACAAATGCGTGAAAATCATCAGCTTTTCCCGCAATTTCGGACACCAGACCGCCATCACCGCCGGGATGAATCTCGCGGCGGGGGCCGCGGTGGTCGTCATCGACGCCGACCTGCAAGACCCGCCCCGCGTCATCCTAGACATGATTGCCAAGTGGAAGGAGGGCTACGAGGTCGTCTACGGCAGGCGCACCAAGCGCAAAGGCGAAACCGTCTTCAAAAAAATCACCGCCAAGCTGTTTTACCGCACCCTGAACGCCCTGACCGACGTGAGCATCCCCGTGGACACGGGGGACTTCCGCCTGCTGGATCGCAAGGCCGTCGAGGCGCTGAAATCCCTGCCGGAACGGAACCGCTACGTCCGCGGGCTGGTAAGCTGGGTGGGCTTCAGGCAGACGGCCGTGGACTATGTGCGCGACGAGCGCTTCGCAGGGGAGACCAAATACCCGCTGCGCAAAATGCTCCGGTTCGCTGCCGACGCGCTCACGTCCTTTTCCTACAAACCCCTCAAGCTCTCCATCTTCGTCGGAGGACTCCTGTCCGCCGCCAGCTTCGTCTACCTGCTGGTGGTGCTGTATCTGGCGCTGTTTACCGAAGTCACCGTGGCGGGCTGGGCCAGCCTCGCCGCAATCACCCTCTTCTTCAACGGCGTGGTGCTGATTGTGCTGGGCATCATCGGCGAATACATCGGCCGCATCTACGACGAAACCAAGGGCCGCCCCCTCTACATCATCGGCGAAACCGCAGGCTTCGACAGCGAAAAAGACAAAAATAACGAAAAATCTTAAAAAACCCTTGACACATTCCGGCCTTATGGTATATAATCAGCTAGCTGGGAGCTGGCTTGCGCCAAAACACGCAAAATGAGCCCCCGCGGCAGACTTTGGTGGTTGCACATCAAAGCCCTGCGAAGGTGAGCAGTCCACCTTACGCAACCGTTTCACCGGCGCCGCGAGAACATTGATATTATAACCTCTTCGTTGCTTTTTTTCAAGCGGTGAGTTTTGCAAATCCTGCCGGGTCGGTCATGTCCGCGATTATTCGCGCACGTCGTAAGGTTCAATGGCGGTTTCCGCCGCACCTTCGGCGTGTGTTTTTGTTTGCGTGAAAACGCGCAGGCCGGCCTCCCCGGGGCGGCTTTTTCGGGCTGTAAAAATATTTTTGTGGAAAGGCGGAGACAACATGAAAAAACGGGTTATTTCCTTGGTTCTGGCGCTGGCTCTGGTGACGGTGTTTGTGCCGATAGGGGCAGTGGGGGAGAATAAGGGGACAATCGTTCCGAACCAAACGTACTCAGGACAGATAACAGATTCAAACACTTCCGACCAGTATACGATTGTCTTGGGGTTGCCCGGCACACTAACGATTGCCTTGACCCGTGACAACACTGCGGGCAGAATGGAACATCATGGGGTGGAGTTATCCATATTGAACAGCTCCGGTTCTTGGCTTGAAGGCACAAGCGGCGGATTCACCTTTCCCTACACCTACCAAACAGATTTACAGGCGGGTACGTATCACATAGAAATTATCCAAAGACCCGCCGAGGTTGGAGCAAATACAGGTACCTACAGCATACGCACGACCTATACCGCCCATGAAACGGAGGACTCAAATAATACTATTGCAACTGCGCGGTTGATGACAACAAGTCAAACGGCTTCCGGGATAATAACTTCGCAAGTCAGATCTGCTTTTTACCGATATGATTTAGCTCAAGCGGGCAGGCTGACCGCTAGTGTGAATCTCGGCAGTTCTAGTGCCGGAGGTCTGTACGCTGGGTATTTACGGTGGTATGACGCCAACGGCACACAGTTGAAAAGTGATTATACAAGATACGGGGCTTCACTTGCCCAATATATGGATTTAGAGGCTGGTACATATTACCTCGAAATCGCTCCTTACGGTAGTAGCTACTCCGGGACATATACTTTAACCGTGCCGATTGTCCCCACAACGCCACTCAATTTCACCGCCACAGCAGGGGACAGGCAAGTTGTCCTCGCTTGGTCTGCGCCATCAATCGGCAGTCCGTTTACTAGATTTGAAGTATCCAGAGACAACGGCTCAACATGGAGTACGGCTTCCAGCGCCGCCGGCCATACATTTACCGGACTGGTCAACGGAACGAGTTATACGTTCCGGGTCCGTGCCGTAAACGGCGCCGGAACCGGGACAATGTCAGACGCGCGAACGGCTATACCGACAGCGGGAGTCCCCACAGCCCCGCTTAATGTCACCGCTACACCCGGAGACGCCCAAGTTGCCCTTGTTTGGAGCTTACCTGCCACCGGCAGCCCGTTTACAAGATTTGAGGTATCCAGCAACAACGGCATAACATGGGTGGTAGCTTCCGGGAATACGACTCACACATTTACCGGGCTGGTCAACGGAACAAGCTATACGTTCCGGGTTCGCGCCGTGAACGGTGCCGGAGAGGGTGCGGAATCAGACGCGCGAACGGCTATACCGATAGCGGGAGTCCCCACAGCCCCGCTTAATGTCACCGCTACACCCGGAGACGCGCAAGTTGCTCTTGTTTGGAGTTTACCTGCCACCGGCAGCCCGTTTACAAGATTTGAAGTATCCAGCAACAACGGCATAACATGGGTGGCAGCTTCCGGGAATACGACTCATACATTTACTGGGCTGGTCAACGGAACGAGTTATACGTTCCGGGTTCGCGCCATAAACGACGCCGGAGAGGGCGCGGAATCAGACGCGCGAACGGCTATACCGATAGCGGGAGTCCCCACAGCCCCGCTTAATGTCACCGCTACACCCGGAGACGCCCAAGTGGTTCTTGTTTGGAACTTACCTGCCACCGGCAGCCCGTTTACAAGATTTGAAGTATCCAGCAACAACGGCATAACATGGGTGGCAGCTTCAGGGAATACGACTCATACATTTACCGGGTTGGTCAACGGAACGAGTTATACGTTCCGGGTTCGCGCCATAAACGACGCCGGAGAGGGCGCGGAATCAGACGTGCGAACGGCTATACCCTCTTCCGACCCTCAGCCTCTCGCAGACACAGTCCCCAACATTGACACTGCCGATAACTGGGCGCATGAAGGCATCAACGAAGCCTACCAAAAAGGCTTTATCCCCGAGGAATTGCTGAACAACTTCAATTATGTCATCAACCGTCAAGAGTTTTGCCGCATGGCGGTCAGGTGGGTGGAGTACGCTACAGGCAAAAGTATAGATACCGTATTGTTTGAAAAAGGACTGGCCCGCAGCCCGAACGCTTTTACCGACACGAGCGACCCAGATATACTGGCCGCTTATGCTCTGGGTATCACCGCCGGTATAGGCAACAACCAGTTTAATCCGCTCGGCCAATTCCCCCGCCAGCAAGCGGCTATGATGATTATGAACGCTTGCAGGGCCATCGGCGCGGATGTCAGCAATCTGCCAACAGCAGACTTTGCGGATATGAACAGCGCGGCAAGCTGGGCGCATCCGGGCATCAATTTCGTCCGCGTCCGCGAGATTATGCGCGGAATCGGCGGCGGAAATTTCGGGCCGCATACATTGTATACTATACAGGAGAGCATCGTGACGTTCAACAATATCAAGGTTGAGGTGCTACCGTAGGGGCGAACTGAGTCCGCTCGCCGCATCCCCCACGCACAAGGAAGGCAATATACAGAAAATATGTTGCTTGAGCCGCCGTTTTCGGCGGCTCTCTCGTTCCGCCCTTAACACTTTCTTAATTTGAAAATCCGGCTCAGATGTGGTATACTGTGCCTATCCACAAAAACATTAAGGGGGCTGATGCACATGGTTACCGTAATCGCCGGGCTGAAGGGGTTCGGCAAGACCAAGCAACTGATTGAGCTGTGCAACAAAACATCCGAAAAATCGGCAGGGTCGGTCGTCTGCATTGAGCGCGGGCAAAAACTCAGGCATGACATCAGGCGCGACGCGCGCCTCATCGACACAGTGCCGTATGATATCCGGTCATACCAAGTGCTGCGCGGGTTTATCACCGGCCTGTGCGCGGGCAATTATGATATCACCGACATTTTCATCGACAGCCTGTTCAAGGTGTCAAACTGCAACAACACGCAGGAGTGCGAGAAGTTTTTGGAATGGTGCGAAGCCTTCGGCAAGGAAAACGGCGTCAAGTTTCTCATCACCATCAGTATCGGGGAAAGCGAGATAACCGAAGGCATGAGGCGGTACATTGGCTAGGTTTTTCTCAAAAGTCATGGCGGTTATCATAGCGGCGGGGCTTTTCCCCTTGGCCGCGTCTCAGCCTGTCCCGGCGGCGCTGGCGTCGGGTTCGGAGTTCCGCGCGGTGTGGGTGGCGACGGTCATCAACCTCGATTACCCGTCCCGGAAGGGCTTGAGCGTTCCGGCGCTGAGGCGCGAGGCCGATTCCATCCTCAACGGCGCGCAGGACTTGGGCTTCAACGCGGTGATTCTGCAAGTGCGCCCGACGGGCGACGCGCTGTATAACTCGTCCGTTTTCCCGTGGAGCGATGTGCTGACCGGGACGCAGGGCGAAGCGCCTCCCGGCGGGTTTGACCCGCTCGCTTACTTCATCGAGGGCGCCCACAGCCGGGGTATGGAGCTGCACGCGTGGATTAACCCTTACCGCGTGGCGCGCAACGCCCAAAACACGGACGGGCTGTCCGCCGATAACCCGGCGAAGCTCAATCCGTCGTGGACGGTGGAGCACAGCGACGGACACCTTTACTACGACCCCGGCGTCCCCGAGGTGCTGGAGCTGATTTTGGACGGCATCCGCGAGCTTGTGGAAAACTACGCGGTGGACGGCATCCACTTCGATGATTATTTCTATCCGGGGCAAACCTTTGACGACGACGCCTCGTACCGCGCCCACGGCGCCGGCTTCCCGGACAGGGACGCGTGGCGGCGAGCCAATCTCGACCGGCTGATTCGAGAGTCACAGGCCGTTGTCCGCGGCGTCAGTCCAAGCTGCCGTTTTGGCGTCGCCCCGCAGGCGATATGGGCAAACCGCGCCAGCAACCCGCTGGGCAGCGACACCCGCGGGTTTGAGACATACTATGAGCAGTACGCCGACACCCGCAAATGGGTGCTGGAGGGCTGGGTCGATTACATCGCGCCGCAGATTTATTGGGAAATCGGGCGCGAAAACGCCGATTACGCCAAGGTTTTGGCGTGGTGGGCCGATGTGGTCTCCGGCACTTCGACAGATTTATACACAGGCCACGCAACCTATCTGATGAACGGCAATTCCTCCCGCCCGGCGTGGGCGGATACGTCCGAAATCGGGCGGCAGGTTGCCGAAAACCGCAAGCACCCCTCCGTGAAAGGCAGCATCCACTTCCGCTACAGGCTGATTGCCGGGGACCGGGCGATTGCCGCCGCCGTCCGTGCGCTGCACAGCGACGCGGCCGCGCCCGTCGTCTCAGATGTCGGCATTGTCATGCCCGCCCCTCCGGCGGGAACGCTGGCCGTGGGCCGCCCAAACCGGGACGTCACCTACGACGGGAGCCATTATTATTTCACCGGAGCGTCCGACCCCTCGCGCCCGCTCACCGTCAACGGGGAAACCGTCGCGAACCGTACGCCGCAGGGGTATTTCTCATACTACGCCCCCCTGCGAAGGGGCGAAAACACCTTTACCTTTGCCCAAGGAAGCGCAAGGGTCGTCCGCACCGTTACCGTGCCGTCCGGCGCGGGCAAGGAGGAGGAGCCGAGACGGATGGAGGCCGCCGTAATCGAGGCCGGCGTCTTCCCCGAGCTGCATGACGAGATACGCCCTCCGGGTTCAACGGTCACGCTGACCTGCGTAGCGCCGATTGGCGCGTCCGTCACGGTGCGCGTCGGCGGGCAAACCCTGCAAATGAGAGCCGATACCGCCCGGCAGCCGTCCGGGGACGGCTATTACGCCACCACCTACAGGGCGTCGTACACCTACCCCTCGCTTTCGTCCGAATTCGCGCCGGCACTTACCGTGGGCGCGCCCGTATACACCATGCAAACGGACGGGATTTCTGTCTCCCGCACCGCCACCGCCTCGCTCAAAATCTCCACCCAAGCCTCAAGGCTGACCGCGACGGTGACGAGACACATGACCTTCGCCTACCCCGGCCCGTCCACAAGCGGCGGCCCGGTCGGCGAGCTGTCACGCGGGCAGACCGACGCGGCGGTTGCACAGCAAAACGGCCTGTGGGTGGGCTTGGAAAGCGGCCTGTGGGTTCTGCGCTCGGATGTCCGGCTGACGGTCGGGCCCTCGGCGCTGCGGGGACGCGTAACCGGGGCGGACTATCAGACGGGCGAGCGATGGGACATTCTGACCGTCAGGACGGACACGCCCACGGCGGCGCTGGCGGCGTGGAGCGGCGGCTCGCTTACGTTTACTCTCTTCGCCTCCGACGCGGCGCCCGCCGTGACGCTGCCCGCCGACGCCCTGATTGGCGCGGCAAGCTCCTCCTTATCCGGCGGCGCGGCGGTATACACCCTCACGCCGGCGGCGGGAACGGTCATTGACGGATATTTCATCGAGACGCATCGGGACGGCTTGCGCCTGCACCTCAAGCGGCGGCCAATCGCAAGGGCGGGAGACAGGCCGCTGGAGGGGTTTACCATCGTGGTGGACGCGGGGCACGGCGGCACGGAGTCCGGCGCGCACAGCCCAATCGGCGCCGACTACGCGGAGAAAACCATCAACCTATACGCGGCGCTCAAGCTCCGAAATGTCCTGAGCGGTATGGGCGCGAGGGTCGTCCTCACCCGCTCCTCCGATGTCACGACAACGCTGCAAAGCCGGCTGGACGCGTCGCGCAGCGCGCGGCCCGACCTCTTTGTGTCGCTGCACTGCAACTCCATGAGCGAGGACGTCAACTCCGATCCGATACGGGGCGTGTCCGTCTTTTACCGGGAGGAAGGCTCGCGCGCCTTCTCCGAGCATATCTATGCCTATCTGCGTGAATCGCTCGACCTACAGGGCAGGGGCGTCCACTACAGCAATATCTACGTCTGCCGCGGGCATTGGGCGCCGACGGCGCTGATTGAGATGGGCTTCATCAACAACCCCTTCGACTATGAATGGCTGGCCGACGACGAAGAGCAAAACAAGCTAATCACCGCCATCGCTCAAGGAATCGCCGAGTATTTCAGATAGCCGACGCCTTAAACAAACGCTTGCGGGCAAGCCCGCAAGCGTTTTTATGATGCGGGGCGTTAACCCCCAATGATGAACCTCACAAACTCCATGAACATCAAAGCAATCTCCGCCCGCGGCGCGCCCTTCGTCAAATCCAGCCCGCCGCTTGTCAGCAACCCCGCGCCAGCCAAGCCCGTAATATACCCATCCTCGTCAGCCCAGTCGCTAAACTCCAACTCCTCCGGCAATTCCCGCAGCTCCGCAAGCTCTAGCCCCGCGTAGACCGCGTATTTACTCAAAATCACAGCCATCTGCTCCCGTGACAGCTCGTCGTCCGGCGCGAACAAGTTCCCGCCGACGCCGGCCACAATGCCCGTCTCAAAGCCCCAAAGCACCGCGTCGTAATACCACGCGTCCTCGGCTACGTCGTCAAAGCCGTCGCCGTCTACGTGTTCAGGTCGATTTGCGAGTTTATGTAGCACCGTCATAAACTGACCTCTCGTCATCATCATGTCGGGCGCGAACAAGCCTCCGCCAGTCCCCGCGAACAGCGTTTCCTCAAGCTCCGTCAAGTACCAAGCGATAAACGCAATCGCTTCAAAATACTCGTTTTCTTCCACGTCCGTCCATCTACCATCCCACGCCGCTAACGCTTCGTCGTAACCCACGACGAAGTAGCTTTGGTGCGTGATGTCAAACGTAATCAGCCCCGTCTCCTCGTCGAACACGCCCTTGAGGTCGGTCAAGGTTCCGCCATCGTCCATGTACCACACGCGGACGGCGGCGGGGTTCTCGCCGTCTTTCAGCGTGTACGGCAGGCTGACGGTCAGCGGCACGTCTACCTTCACATCGTCCACGAAGACCGCGATATTGACCACCAGCTCATAACCCTTCGTCACCGCCGCCAGAAGTCCGTCCAACTCAACCCGTTCTAGCACAATCCGCACCTCGCCGCCAAGCTCTTCCAGCATCGCCAGAACGTCGTCGCTTAGCGTAATCGTGCCATGCTCGAACGTATGCACGGCTTGGAGCGGTTCCGGTGCTGTGGGCTGCGGGAAGAAGAAGATGGGGAACTCAATCGAGTTGCCATCAAATTTGCCCCTGCCCGTCACGTCGCCGTTGTTGCTGTCAATTCTGCCGTTGTTTCTAATCTCGCCGTTGTTTGCTATCGTCCCGTTGTTTACAATCGTCCCGTCGTTGTGCAGCTGCATACCCTCCGGGATGGTCAAGCTCGCGCCGTTCCGCACGGTCAGCGTTTGGTCGCCCCCTACTGCAAAATTTTCTTGCAGCGTCACATTGCCGCACACCGTGACCTCATTACCGGCAGACAGGATGCCCCGCGAACCCGCCGCCGGGGCTTTGCTCACGCTTGAAGCGCGTATGATGCCGCCGCTGTCTATTTTGAAGTCTCCAGCTGAATCAATGCCATGCGCGTTGTCTTCGTCTCCATTAGCAATAATATTGATAAAACGACCCAGCCCGGTTATCGTCGCGCCGTCCGGGACTGTGAGGGCGCTACGGTTTTCCGCGCCGAGGATGTACGTGCGGTCCGCGATGTAAATCTGTAGCGCGTTTTCGACGATAATCGACCAACCTTCGCCGCCGTGCATATAGCCCTTGATGAAGACGGGGTCTTCACTGGAGTAGGTGATGATGTTGGTGCCCGGGTCTACGTTGGGGTCGTCTGGGTCAATGTTGTCAAGGTCGATGGCATTGGCGACCGTGCCGTCCACCACGTCATAACTGCCTTTTATCAAACTTGAGCCGAAAGGTACCGTCAGTATCTGCCCCTCCGTCAGCGTCAAATCTTCTTGCAGCTCTACATCGCCATACACCGTGCCGATATCGCCGAGGAAGAGGATGCCTTGGGAACCCGGCGCCGGGTCTATGTTCACCCTTGAAGCGTATACGATGCTGTTGTTGCTTATCGTGAATGTACCGCCTGCATGTATATTCTCGGATATCACGCCCACCGTACCGGAGATTTCGATGTTGCCTGAATTGGTACGTATGTTATTGGAATTGCTGGTAATGCTGCCCACCGTGCCGCGGATTTCGATGTTGCCCCTATCGGAAAAAATACCGCGCGCAGTGCCGGTAATGTTTCCCACAACGCCGGAGTCTGCGATTGTGATGTTTTCCATGACATAAATACCGGCATTACTGATGCCGGTAACGTCGCCAATCGTGCCGTCGATGGTGAGGAAGCCGGTATAAATGCCGACGTCGGCGGCGTGGATATCGCCCAGCGTACCGCTGATGGTGAGGCCGCCGGAGCCTGCTGTAATACCACACGCGACGAAGCTGTCCCCCCAAGCCGTAATCGAAATATCGTCGCCCTCTCCGTTTATCATCGCGCCGGACGGCACTGTGAGAGCGCTGTGACCCTCCGCGCCGAGGATGGTCGTGCCGCCCTCGATGGTGATATTCCTCGCGTTTTGAACGACAATCGACCAGCCGTCGCCGTTATTCGTGCCGTCGCCCGTGATGGTGACGGGACCTGCATCGGTGACGGTGATGACGTTGTTTTCCACCGTGTAGCCGGTATCGCCGTCCGGGTTTATGGCTTCAAGGTCAAGTACAAACCCCGTCGCCTGTGCAACCTGCACAAAGCCCCCCCCCAGATTTGTGCAAAGTGACAGTACCAGCGCCGCCGCGAGGGTGAAAGAGGCGAGTTTTTTGAGTGAGTTCATGTGGTCGTTCCTCCAGTATGGTGTAGAATCGGGGGTATTATACCACAGCAAGGGGTGGGTTGTCTACGGGGAAATGTGGGGCGGGGTTGCCTGTAGGGGCTGCCGGCTGCGTCAGTCCGTCTTTTTTGTCGTTTCTCCTATGATAAGCTCCGGCAGCGTGATATAGCTCTGCACATGAAGCGCCGGGTTTCGGATGTTTTTCAGAAGCTGGGACGCCACCTGCTCCCCAAAGTCATAGACGTCAATGCTCACGACGGTCGGCGGCGGATCCATGATGCGCGAGAACGGGAATTCGTCGAATGTGATGAGCTGCAAGTCCTCCGGCAGCTTTAACCCTTTCTCCTGTATGGCTTTCATAGCCCCTATCGCAACCATATTGTTCCCGCATATAACGCAGTCGGGACGGTCTTGCCGCGCCAGCAGCTCCAACGCGGCGGCGCGGCTTTCCTCGACGCTTGAGGACGTGTAGCGGATGCTGTCTTGATTCATGGCAATGCCCGATTCTTCCAAGGCCGCGTGCACCCCTTCAATACGTTTATTGGTGATTCCGTCCTCATGTCTCCCGCCTATGAAGATTACATTCCGCGCGCCGCAGTCGATTGCGTGACGCGCGGCGATATTCCCGCTAAGGGTGTTGTTGGTGTCCAGCCAGCATACCTGACTTTCAAACGCCGGTTTGCCTACGATGATATGAGGGAAGCTATTCCGCGTAAGCATGGCCGCGGTGTCTCGGTTGATGCTCCAGTTGGTGACGATGATGCCGTCATAGCCCCCGGACGATATGACGGCGTTGGCGGTATCGCCGGGCCTTTCGTCGCCGGAGACATCCACCAATGTGACGTTGTAGCCTTTGCGGGCCATCACGCCATGAACGCCGCAGAGAATCTCAAACATGTGGGAGTTGACAAATGCCGTCCCTTTTCGCAGCACATTCAAAAACGCTATATTGCGGGTCGAACGCCGTTTGAAGCTGGTAGCCCGGACATTGGGCGTGTAGCCCAGACGCTTAATCACCTCCCTGACCCGTATGGCGGTCGCCTCGGAAATTTCGTGCGAGTCATTGACCACCTTGCTCACCGTTGAAAAAGAAACCCCCGCCTCGCGGGCCACATCCTTGATTGTTACAGCCATGTGTATCCTCCTTTGCGAAAAATCGGATTATTTTCTCTACAATAAGACTACAACGTTTTCGCAAATAAGTCAATAGGTTTTTGCAAATTCTCTTGACATAGCTTTCACAGCCAGTATAATGTAACTATATCGCTGAGACGAAAATAACGAAAATTATTCGGGCATTATTTTCCAAAACACTTTCGTCTCACGAAAATTTGCGAAAATTCATTAAAGGAGGATTCCCCATGAAAAAGACGCTATCCCTTTGTCTCGTCAGCCTGCTGCTGTTCGGTATGCTTTCCGCTTGCGCAAACGGAGCCGGCGGCACACCCGATCCAACCCCCTCCGCGTCATCCCCGTCTGAAGGTGCCGCGCCCGATAACGGTACCGCACCCGCCGACATCAGCGGCGACCTGCTCTTTTGGATGGGCGATACCCCTTTAGCCCCGGCAATCATCGAGGGCTTTACCGCTCAATATCCCAATGTCAATGTCCAATACGAGATGGCCAGCTACGACGAAATCATCCAAAAGCTCTCCCTTGACGGGCCTGCCGGAATGGGCCCTGATGTCCTTGCCATAGGTGACAGCACGGTAAGCGCGGCGGTTGCCGACGGGCTTTTAGAGCCTTTCCCCGCCGGCTTGCAAGCGAAGGTGGAGGATGTGATCCTTGAGGCAGCCTTGTCCACCTCAATCGTCGGAGGGCGGCTTTATGGAGTGCCGTATTCGATGGAACCCGTTGTTTTCTTCTATAACAAGGATTTGGTTGACGGCCCGCCCGCGAGCTTTGAGGAGCTCATAGAGTTTGCCAAAACCTATAACGACCCTTCCGTCGGAAAATATGCCATGCGCTGGACGACCGATGGGTATCACAACCACCATTTCCTTACCGCCTTCGGATGGAGAATCATGGGGTCGAATTGGGACGACTGGAAGAATCCGGGGTTTGACAGCCCCGAAGCGGCCGCAGGTCTCGCTTTTTACAAATCCATGAGAGCTGTATTCGACGTGAGTACAGACGCGGCTGATTTTAACGCCACCGTAGGCGCTTTTGTGAGAGGAGAGTCTCCCTATTTAATCAGCGGCCCGTGGGCGGTTGCCGCTTGCAGGGAAGCCGGCTTGAACTTCGGCACATCCAAGATGCCGACCGTCAACGGCGCTCAGCCCCGCACCTTAACCGCCAATCAGGTCGTCGCGGTTTCCAGCTTCTCCAAGAACTTTGACGCCGCCTTTGCCTTTGCCGAATATGTGGCGTCGGTAGAGGTCGCGAACATGACATACAGCATCTATGGCGCAGCCCCCGCTCTCAAAGATATCTCCGGAGTTGAAGGCCTCGCGGAGGATGCTATGATTATCGGCATGGCGGAGCAAGCCGCCTATACCGACCACGTCCCCACAATCCCCGAAGTTCAATACATTTGGCTGGCTTGGGCGGAAATGTTTGCCTTTGTTTGGGATGATTTGCTGACCGTTGAAGAATCCCAGCAAAGGGCTATGGAGACTTACGAAACCGCGCTCAATGTCGGCGGACTGTCCATGTACGACTAAAATAGGAAGGGGCTGTATCCGACGATACAGCCCCTTCGTCGTTTCCGAGTATCCCAGCGTTGCGCGCTACCCCTCCAAGAAGCAAGAGAAATGAGGGAGGTAAACATGAAAATCATCGCGGCAATATGCTCCGCCGTCGTATGGGGCAGCGGTCAGTTTATTAACAAGCAGAAGCTAAAGGGCCTTGTGTTTTTCCTGATACAGGGCGTCCTTCTGTTCATCGAGCTTTCAACCGGCACGTTAAACGTGTTAAGGGGCGTTTCTGAAGCCAACTTCCGCAACTGCGGTTATTTTACAAAGGGGCTTTGGGGTTTAATCACATTGGGCGAAATTCCGCGGCTGGACTCCTCCACGCTGGTATACGACCACTCAATCATGCTGATGATTGGCGGAATTATTTCCACCGTCACCCTGCTCCTCTTCTCGCTGGTTTGGATATGGAATATCAGGGACGCTTATCTCTCCAGAGCCGAGATAGAACAGGGAGAAACAACAAGCAGTATAGGGTATGTCAAAAAACTGTGGAAAAACTCGTTTGAATACATCATGATTACTCCGGGCGCGCTCCTTGTGCTGTTTGTCTCCGTGATTCCGGTGCTGTTCTCCGTTCTTGTCGCGTTTACAAACTATAATGCCAGCACGATTCCGCCGAGGAATCTGGTTGACTGGACAGGCTTTAAGACCTTTGCGGATATTGTAAGGATTCCGATTTGGGGCTCGACCTTTATCAGAGTTCTCACATGGAACGTGGTGTGGGCCTTTCTTGCCACATTTACGGCTTACGGCTTCGGGCTTTTGGTAGCGGTTTTGATCAACGCAAAGGGCATACGCTTCAAGTCTGTGTGGCGGGGCATTTATATCTTGCCTTGGGCCATGCCCGCGCTGCTCTCAATGCTTACCTTTAAGCAAATGTTCAACAGCGCCGGCGTATTCAACCGGCTTCTTATGAGCGCGGGCTTTATCAACGCGCCTATCTCATTTTTAGGCGAAACCAACTGGGCCAGAACGGTTCTTATCTTGGTCAATATGTGGCTGAGCTTCCCGTTTTTTATGGCTTTGATATCGGCGGCCATGACGGCGATATCCCCTGAGCTGTACGAAGCCGTGGAGATGGACGGCGGCACCGGCTTGCATAAGTTCAGGTACATCTCACTGCCGACAATCCTAACGGCCACCGCGCCAATGATTGTGATGAATGTCGCCGCTAATTTTAACAATTTCGGAGCGGTGTATTTCCTCACAAGCGGCGGCCCGTTAGACCCCAGATACCAGATGGCGGGAACAACCGACCTGTTGATTTCTTGGATTTTTAAGCTCACCCTCGACTTCCGTATGTACAACATCGCGGCCGCCGTTTCAATCCTGATTTTCATTATGATTGCCACCGTCAGCGGGTTCAATCTAATGAGGACGCGTTCATTTAAGGGGGATTAGGGAATGGAAAGGAATACACTGTCAATCGTGAAAACAATCCTGACGCGGGTGCTGGTTTATACGGCGCTGATGATTGTGGCGGTTATCGTTTTATACCCCCTCCTATGGATCATAGGCACGTCCTTTGACCCCATCAATAACCTCGGAAGAATGGGCATCTTTCCCCAAAACCCTACCCTTAAAAACTATGTCCGTCTGATTGAGGAAACGAAGTATATCAGTTGGTACCTTAACACCGCGTACATAGCGTTTATGACCATGTTTTTTTCGGTCTTACTCAACACCTTAACGGCGTTTGTTTTCGCGCGTTTTGATTTCAAAGGGAAAAAAGCCGGGCTGCTTTCCGTTATGCTTCTGCAAATGTTCCCCAGCTTTATGGGCTTGACCGCCATTTATATGATCGCCTTGAATTTCGGTATGCTGGATAACTTAAATATGCTTGTCATCATTTATGTGGCTGGCTCTATTCCGACCAACGTCTGGCTCGTCAAGGGGAATCTGATGAATCTGCCCAAATCCATTGACGAAGCCGCGTATATCGACGGCGCGTCAAAGCTCCAAGTTTTTATCAGAATCCTAATGCCGTTATCGCGCCCCATAATCTCGTTTATTGCCCTTACCTCCTTTATAATGCCGTGGATGGACTTCATGCTGCCCCGTTTCTTAATCAAAAGCGCGGATAACCAGACCTTGGCCGTCGGTCTGTTCTTTATGACGGACACGCGCAGCCCAACCGCTGATTTAACGGCTTTTTGCGCCGGAGCGGTGCTGATTGCCGTGCCTATCGCAACGCTGTATATGATTTGCCAAAGGTTTTTAATCACCGGGCTTGCCGCCGGCGCGAATAAGGGCGAGTAAAAAATAATAAGGACGGATATGCCATGAATCCAAAGGATTATCTGTATGCCGCGGCGCTTTGCTTGGGAAAACCGCATACCTTTATGACCTTGGCGGCCGGTATGAAGCGGAGAACTGTCATTGCCCACTTTCTGCTAATCGTTTGCCTGTTGTATGTCCCGGTATTTGCCTTAGTGGTGAGGACACAGCCCGCTCAGCTATATACGAGACTTTTTTCCCAAAGCTTTGAGGGCGCCGCGGTTGAATACAAAAATACGGGGAGCTTTTCACCGGAAGAGATGGATTACGGGCAGCCCGGCATTTTGGTGTTCGGCGATTTTGTGGTGTATGCCGATTCCCATATCGTCCTGTCCGCCCCTGCGGAATATTTTTCAGCCGGTGAGCTGTCGCGCCCTTTTGAAGAAGTGTTTGGCATGATTGCGGTCTACAATATGTATATACCGCAGATTCTGCTGCCCTTGCTGAGCATCGCCCTGCTGATTTTACTTGTTTTACAGCTTTTCTTTTGCCTTATGTCCGCAGCCTTTCTGAAAACCTTTAGGCTTGTTTCCAAACAATTTCAATTTGGTGAAAATGTGAAAATTGCCATCATGAGTTCGTCTTTGCCGGCACTGATAAGCGCCGCGGTGGGATTTATCCTTCCCGCCGTACATATCGTTTTGTTTCAAATGGCAACCCTTCTGGTTCTCTTTTCGCTCCCCAAAAGATACGACAAAAAGGAAAGGGAGCTGTTTTCCTCCGAAGAAAACGCGGCGCCCATCGGCGTGAACTCCTAAACCATTTAGAACGAGGTATAAAACCATGATTCATCGTGAAGCTGTTTTGCATATCCCGCTTTCCCAATATGCCTACGCGCCCTGTGAAGCACAGTTAACCATCCGTCTGCGTGCGGCGCGGGGCAATCTGACCTCTTGCACGCTTCATTACGGCAACCGCTATCAGGAAAGCAACCCCATACATTATACTCCGGTCTCCATGGAGGTTGCTGCCTTTGACGAATTGTTCGACTACTTTGAAATCCGCTTTGCTCCGGGGTTTACCCGGGTATGCTACTACTTTGAACTCGTCTCGGCAGACGAAACGCTGCTCTATTTCGCGGATTTGTTCATGCCCGATTTGCCGCCTGACCGAACCGACATCTATCAATATCCGTATATGCGCCGCGAGGAGATTAGCGATGTCCCCGCTTGGTTTAGGGAGGCGGTGGTGTACAATATCTTCCCGGATAGCTTTGCCGACGAGAAAGGCACGCTTTGCGGCAATGGGCAGGAAATTCCACTGAAGGGCGGCGCCGTTTCAAAATCAAAGCGCGGCGGCACGCTGCGCGGTATCACAGAAAACCTCGCGTATATCAAAAATTTAGGCTTCAACTGTATCTACCTCAATCCTATTTTTACGGCAGGCGAGTATCATAAGTATGACCTCATCGACTATTTTCACATTGACCCCTGCTTCGGAACCGACGCGGACTTTGCCGAGTTGGTAAACACCGCCCACGGTATGGGGCTGCGCGTAATCATAGACGGGGTGTTCAATCACTGCGGCTACCGCTTTTTTGCCTTTGAAGACGTGATTAAAAACGGGCGAAATTCCCAATACGCGGACTGGTTCTATGGGTTGGAGTTCCCTGTGAAAATCCCGGAGAAGGGTGAACGCCCGAATTACAAATGCTTTGCCTACGAGCCCAAGATGCCCAAGCTGAACACCTCAAACCCCGCTGCGCGGGATTACTTTATGGAGGTATGCCGTCACTGGATACGCGAATATCGCATTGACGGCTGGCGTCTTGACGTGGCGAACGAGGTAGACCGGGAATTTTGGCGGGCTTTTCGGCGCGCCGCCAAAGCAGAAAACCCGGACTGTGTGTTGATTGCGGAAATTTGGGAAAGCTCTGAAAGCTGGCTGAGGGGCGATATGTTCGATTCCACCATGAACTACAACTTCCGCAAGCACTGTCTGGATTTCTTTGCGTTGGGCGTCACAAACGCGGCATTCTTCAACGCGCGCACCGCCCAAATGCTTATGCGATACCCCGCCGGTATCGTTTCGGGACAGCTCAACCTCTTGGACAGCCATGACGTAAGCCGGTTTTTAAGCCTGTGCGGGGGGGATGAACGCCGCTATAAGCTGGCGGTGTTGTTTCTCGCCGTTTTCCCCGGCGTACCCAGCATATTTTACGGGGATGAGCTTGGCGTCACCGGCATGGAGGAACCGGAGATTCGCCAGCCCATGCCGTGGGGCGGCGGAAATAATAATCTGGCCGAATTTTTCACACAAGCGCTGAAACTTCGCCGCAACCCCGCTGTGACCCACGGTGATTACAAGGTGTTACGGGCGGAAGAAGGAGATGGAGTGTATGCTTTCAGGCGGACAAACGGCAGCCGCAGCATTACTCTATTGTTAAACGCCGAAAAAGCATCCGCGCCGCTCGGCGGAATAACGCTCCCGGCGGAGTCCCCTGATTGGGCGCAAGGCTGGGAGCTTGGCCGTATCGGCGGATTGGGTTATGCCGTTTGGGTGCAATGAAGCAAAAGACCGAAAGGAGAGTCGGATATGCACGTCAGCTTTGACAGATTTCCGGGAGGGAAATCCAAGGCGCTCACGATGAGCTACGACGATGGGGTGCAAAGCGATAAAAGGCTCGTCGAAAT
>WRKO01000028.1 GCA_009782215.1 Oscillospiraceae bacterium
CAAAACAAAACGCCCGTTCGTCTATCCTCGCCCCAAATCCCGAACAAATCTCCCCGAAACCGCGTTTTTTTGTTATGTTCGTATTTTCATTTTTGTGAAAACTGCACAACCCCCTCTGTAGGGGCGATTGTCCACAATTCCCCTCCTTGGAGGGGTGGCGCGCAGCGCCGGGGTGGTTGCGGGCGGTCGGGGACGACCGCCCCTGCGGGGTGGTTGCAGAAAACCGTCTTTTCGCGCAAAAGGCCTCTGCCTGTTTACAAGCCGCGCTTATAATGATATACTATCCGTAAAAAGGAAATAAGGAGACTTTAATGCAGGACAATATCCGCAATTTTTGCATCATCGCGCACATCGACCACGGCAAATCGACGCTGGCGGATCGGATTATCGAAATCACGCGTTCGGTTGAAAAGCGGGTGATGGCAGACCAGATTTTAGACAATATGGAGCTTGAGCGCGAGCGCGGCATCACCATCAAGGCCCGCGCCGTGCGTCTTGCCTACACCGCCGGCGACGGGCAGACCTATCATCTCAACCTAATCGACACGCCCGGCCATGTGGACTTCAACTACGAGGTCAGCCGCTCGCTCGCCGCCTGCGAGGGGGCGCTGCTGGTGGTGGACGCGGCGCAGGGCATCGAGGCGCAGACGCTGGCCAACACCTATCTCGCCTTGGAGCATGACCTAGAGGTGCTGCCCGTCATCAATAAAATCGACCTAATCGCCGCCGACCCCGACCGCGCCGCCCGCGAGGTGGAGGATGTCATCGGCCTGCCGGCGATGGAGGCCCCCCGCATCTCCGCCAAAAACGGCGTCAACATCCAAGCCGTGCTGCAAGCGGTCGTCGAGGGCGTCCCCGCGCCCCGCGGCGATTCGTCCGCGCCGCTGAAAGCCTTGATTTTCGACAGCCAATACGACGCGTATAAAGGCGTCATCGTCCTCATCCGCGTCTTCGACGGAACCGTCCGCGCGGGCGATACCGTCCGCATGATGGCGACCGGCGCGGAATACCAGCTTGTTGAGGTCGGCTATCTGCGCCCGCTCGGTTTCGAGCCGTGCGCGGCTTTGTCGGCGGGCGAAGTCGGCTACTTCACCGCGTCCATCAAGGAGGTGCGCGACACCCGCGTCGGCGACACGGTCACAACCGCGCAAGCGCCGGCCGCCGCGCCGCTGCCCGGATATAAAAAAGCGCAGCCGATGGTGTTTTCGGGCGTCTACCCTTCCGACGGAGCCAAGTACCCCGACCTGCGCGACGCGCTGGAACGCCTCTACCTCAACGACGCTTCGCTGGTTTTCGAGCCGGAGACGTCGGTGGCGCTGGGCTACGGCTTCCGCTGCGGCTTTCTGGGCCTGCTGCACATGGAGGTCATTCAGGAGCGCTTGGAACGGGAGTTCAATCTTGACCTGATTACCACGGCGCCCAGTGTGATTTACAAAATTCACAAAACCAACGGGGAAGCCGTCTCCATCGACAACCCGCTCAACTACCCCGACCCGTCGCAGATTACGGCGGCGGAGGAGCCGTTTGTCAAGGCGGACATCATCACCCCGCAGGAATACGTCGGCAGCCTGATGGAACTGTGCCAAGAGCGGCGCGGCGTCTTTAAGGATATGCAATACATCGACGGCGCGGCGCAGGGCCGGGTCAACCTCCATTACGAGTTGCCGCTGGGTGAAATAATCTATGATTTTTTTGACGCGCTGAAAAGCCGCACCCGCGGCTACGCCTCACTGGACTACGAAATGCTGGACTACCGCAAGAGCGACCTCGTCAAGCTGGACGTCCTGCTCAACGGCGAGGCTGTGGACGCGCTGAGCTTCATCGTCCACACCGAAAAAGCCTATCCCCGCGCCCGCCGGATTGCCGAAAAGCTCAAAGAGCATATCCCCCGCCAGATGTTCGAGGTGCCGGTACAGGTCGCCGTCGGCGGCAAAATCATCGCCCGCGAAACCGTCCGCGCCATGCGCAAGGACGTCCTCGCCAAATGCTACGGCGGCGACATCACAAGAAAAAAGAAGCTGCTGGAAAAGCAAAAGGAAGGCAAAAAACGTATGCGCAGCCTAGGCACCGTCGAAGTCCCGCAAGAAGCCTTCATGGCCGTCCTAAAACTAGACGAGGATTAGAAGGGGGTCAAGGAATATGGAAAAACTTGAAGCCATCAAGCGTATTGGCGCGAAAAAGGGCATCGAATACTGG
This sequence comes from Oscillospiraceae bacterium, assembly GCA_009782215.1. GTDB lineage: Bacteria > Bacillota > Clostridia > Oscillospirales > UBA929 > UBA929. The sequence continues at coordinate 2,197 of WRKO01000028.1, forward strand.
TACGCGCGTGAATTACAGGGCGTGCTTGAGTATACGGAGTGGCGGAATTTCGCCGCCGTCATCGAGAAGGCCAAAGAAGCCTGCAAAGGCAGTGGTTTCAATGTGTCTGAACATTTTGTTGACGTCAACAAATCATACCGTATGCCAAACGGCGGCTATCGTGAGATAGGCGACATCGCCATGACCCGTTACGCCTGTTATCTCACCGTACAAAACGGCGACCCGTCCAAAGACGTCATCGCAAACGCGCAAACCTATTTCGCGATGCAAACACGGCGGCACCATGCCGGAAAACCTTCCCACACCGGACAAAAGCGTACAGCAGCTTGAAAGAGCCCGGAAAATCACACCCATCGAGGACTGATTGAGATTTTTACATGAATATCTCGGAATTGAACTCTCGGTGTCCTATCCCCAAGCGGAGAAAATTCTATGGGACAACACCTCTGCCGGAGCGCGACAAAGGCCGCACCCCGCAATGTAAGCATCTGCACATCCACGACTGGAACGAATTGATAGAGGTGTTGGAGGTTTAGGCGGTTGCAACTAAATAGCAGTTGCAGTTTTGTTTGCAATGGTATATACTATGCTTAGGCGGTGACGGAATGAGCCAACGGGAAAAGATGCTTGCCCGCTTGAAATCCAAGCCCCATGATTACACCTTTGGCGAGGCAAGGGCTCTTTTGGAAAACTGCGGGTATTCCCTTTTGAAAACGGGGAAAACGGGCGGTTCGCGCGTTTGCTTTGTTAAGGGAAAAAAGGTGTTCCGTATGCACAAGCCGCATCCGCGGAAAGAGCTTCTCCATTATCAAGTCAAGGAATTGCTTGATGAATTACGACAGGAGGGTTTGCTGTGAAAAACGCCATGAACTATAAGGGATATTACGGAAGTGTTGAGTTTTCAGATGAGGACGACGTTTTTTTCGGTAGGATTATCGGCATAAACGACCGTATCATGTATGAAGGGGATACCGTAAAAAATCTGCGCCGCCATTTTGAGGAATCCGTTGAAGATTACCTTAGCATCTGCGTACAGCTAGGCAAAGAACCGGAAAAGACCTACAGGGGAACCTTTAATGTGCGTATTACGCCCGCGCTGCATCGAAATCTCGCCCTTTTTTCAGCGTCGCGCGGCAAAACCCTTAACGCCGCCGTTGAAGAAGCCATCAGAGAATATATCAACTAAACCAAAACACACGCTGCTTTCATGCGCCGTGCCGGAGCCGGAGGAGAATTCAAAGATGATTAAACAACTTACACGTTCCGACCTTTCCGTCGCGGCGGAGGTCGTCCGCATCAGTTTTGCGACGGTGGCGGAAGCGTTTGGCCTGACCGAGCAAAACTGCCCGCGGCACCCGGCCTTTGCCGTCACGGAAGAACGGCTGCAAGGGTTCTTCGGGAAAAGCTGCCGGATGTACGGCCTTTTTGAGGACGGGAAAATGGTCGGGTATACCGCGCTTTCCGATCAGGGGGACGGCGTATACGGGATACATAACCTCGCCGTCCTGCCCGGATACCGCCACAAAGGATACGGCAAGCGGCTCCTCGACGTCTGCAAGCGGCAGGTCATGGCGTCTAACGGGGTGAACATCAAAATTGAAATCATCGAAGACAATACGATGCTGAAAGATTGGTATCTTGCCAACGGGTTCCGCGCCCTCGGCACAGAACGCATTGAACAGCTTCCGTTTCTGGTTGGGTTTCTTGCGTGGGAATGTAACGAACTAAACGAACAAAGGCGGTGACTCCATCATGCCCGGACTCGGCATTTACATCCATATCCCGTTTTGTGCGAGCAAATGCGCTTACTGCGACTTCTATTCGCTGCCCAATCCGCCCGAGGCGCTGATGACCGATTACGTCAAGGCGCTGACGCGGCATATGGAGGAAGCGGGACGGTATCTGGGAAAAAGCTCCAAGGGCGGCGTCACGGTCGATTCCGTGTACGTCGGCGGCGGCACGCCCGTGCTTTTGGGCGCGAAGCGTCTCGGCGCCGTGCTTTCGGCGCTGAAAAAGAGCTTCAACCTCACCACCAACTGCGAGGTCACGACCGAGGCCAACCCCGGCGCCGTTGACGCGAAATCGCTGAAAAAGCTGCGCCGCGCAGGGTTCAACCGCATTTCATTCGGCGTGCAGGCGCTGCAAACCGAGCTGCTCTCGGCACTGGGGCGCGCGCACACGCCGGAGCAGGCCGCGGACAGTGTGCGCGAAGCCGCCGACGCCGGGTTTACCAACATCAGCGTCGATTTGATGTACGGCATCCCCGGGCAGACGCGCGCGCAGCTCACCGAATCCCTGCGTTCCGTCTGCGCGTGGAGAATCACCCACCTCTCGCTGTACGGGCTGAAGCTGGAGCCGGGCACGCCGCTGGCCAACGCCGAGCCGGTGCTGCCCAAGGACGACGAGCAGGCGGAGATGTACTTAGAAGCGGTCGAGCTGCTGGCCAAGGAAGGGCTGAAGCAGTATGAAATCTCCAATTTCGCCCGTCAGGGCTATATCTGCCGCCACAACTACAAATACTGGTCGATGGAGCCGTATGTAGGCTTCGGCGTGGCGGCGCACTCCGATTACGGCAGCAAGCGCTACAGCTTTGTCAAAGATGTCGCCGCCTACATCGACGGCGTGCGCGACAGCGAGTCGCTGATGGAGGATATGCAGCCCGTCCCGATGATTGAGCGGGCGGGGGAATATGTCATGCTGGGCCTGCGCACCGTAAACGGCGTCTCCAGCAACGAGTACACCCGCCAGTTCAAGGCGTCGTTCGATATGCTGGAGAAAAAGCTGGAACGCTGCGCCAAATGGGGCCTAGCCGTCACCGAAGGCGACCGCTGGCGCCTAACCCCCAAAGGCTTCCTCGTCAGCAACCAAATCATCGGCGAACTGCTGGACACGACGGCGGTGAAGTAGGGGACGTAATTGCCGCGCCGTATTGGAAGTCAAAACCGCAGACGGCCTGCGAAAGTCGGTAAACTGGCTGAAAGAAGGGGGCTATTTGTGAAAAAGGCGACCTTAAAAATCATTGATAAATGGAATGAAATATCCGATTCAGATTGGTATAACCGCTATCGGACGGATGACGCCATTCATGCGATTATGAAAAATCCTGCCGGCGCGTTTCATCCCACTGCATTCGCGCTATTAAAAGACCATTTGGGGACTTTTCAAGGAAAGCAAATCCTTGTGCCGTCAAGCGGAGATAATCATGCGGTTTTTGCGTTTCATCTTCTCGGAGCAAAGGTAACATCATCCGACATTTCACAGCGGCAGCTTGATAATGCTCAAAGTATCGCAAAAAAACATGGATGGGATATCCTCTTTTCTCTTGGAAATACGATAACCCTTGATGTTTTTACCAACAACACATACGACCTTATATATACCTCAAACGGTGTTTTCGTTTGGATTGATGATTTACCGTCTATGTTTGAAAATATTTACCGAGTATTGAAATCCGGCGGCATATATATTTCTTTTGATATTCACCCTTTCACCCGCCCGTTTACAGATTCCGACCCGGCAAAAGAAGCGAAAATTATGATACATAAACCGTATGACCATACAGATTTAGGATTGGAAAAACATTGGCGTATACAGGATTTATTAAACGCTATCATTCGTTCCGGGCTGTCTGTTAAGCACATCGAGGAAATGTACCCGGAGGTTGGGACGTATTGGTTTGAATCCACCGGCGGCCGTGCCGGTTTGACAGACGCCGAGCTTAAAAAGCTGTATGATTGGAAGTCGAACCCGCTTGCGGCGATTCCTGCATGGCTGTCTGTTGTTTCCAGAAAGGATTGAAACCCGCCCGCGCGTCAGCGCACCCTCGAAAGCCACGGCTAGCTCAAGGCCAAAGTCCAGTCTGCGCCGGCTTGACATTTGCGGATGTTTTGTGTATAATGGCCATGAGGTGATTTTTTATGTCCAGTACGCGTTCAAGTGGTATGCACATACGGGTTAATCCCGAAATAAAGGCTGCGGTTGAACCCATTCTTACGGCAATCGGATTATCCTTCAGCGATGTCTTTAATCTTACACTTAAACAGATTTATCTAAAGCGCAAAATCCCTTTTGAGTTATCCTCCGTGCAATTAACCGAAAATGGCTATACGCCGGACTTTGAGTCAGAAGTTCTCGCGGAAGCGGAAAATATGTATGCCTCCGTCGCAAATGGAACCGCCAAGCTGTACAAAAACGCAGCCGAGCTTTTCGCTGATTTAGACGCGGAGGACGAAGATGCCGAATGAAGCTAAATACCTTGTCGTCAGAAGCTCCGGCTTCAAAAAAGGTTATACCCTTGCAAAAAAGCAAGGGAAAGATTTATCTCTGCTCGCTTGGGGCATTGACCAGTTGGCGCGGGATATTCCTTTGCCCGAAAATTGGAAAGATCACCCGCTAAAAGGCAGCTTCAAAAATTTTCGTGAATGTCACATTGGCGGAGCGGGTGATTGGCTGCTTGTGTATGAAAAACGGCAAACGGATATGATTCTATATTTATTCGGCACGGGAAGCCATGCTGATTTGCTGCGCCGGTAGGCGCGGAAACCCTGTGTCAATGGGTAGCCCCCCCTACCCCAGCCATAAGCTCAAACCCCACGCCAGCCCCACGCTTCCGGCGCCGAGGAGCGCGTATGCCAGCGGCGGCCAGCGTTTTCGTTTGTTCGCGCCGGTCTGGCGCTGCGCGATGCGGCAGGCTTCCGCCAGCACATCGTCGGCGGTCACGCCGCGCGAGACGGAAGCGTCGTCCCGCACGACAAACAGTGCCTGTTCAAAAACCCCCGCCTCGGGATAGCGCACCATCACCACCCGGCGCGATAAACCCTTTACCATTCAAAGCTCTCCTCTGTCTTCCCCCGCCCAAACCGGGGAAAGAATAGGCATTGTCCTCAGTTTATCCCATCTGCGGTAAAATATACCGGGACGCGCACGGAGCGCGGGCAAGGAGAACGCCATGTCAAAGCTCACCGTCGTCATCAACGGCAAGCCCGAATCGGGCAAGGACGCCCTGTGCGACGCCGTCGTCCGCCAAGGGCGCGCCCGCAAAATCTCCTCCATCGACCCCATCGCCGCCATCGCCAAGCAAGGCGGCTGGGACGGCGTCAAGGACGCGCGCTCGCGCAAGCTGCTCAGCGACCTCAAGCGCATCTTCGCCGAATACAACGATTTGCCCACCCAATACCTGCTGCAAGAGTACCGCCGCTTTCTGGGAAGCGAGGACGAGGTTTTATTCGTCCACATCCGCGAGCGCGACCAGATTGAGGCGTTCAAAACGGCGGCGGCGGGGCCGTGCGTCACGCTGCTCATCCGCCGCCCCGGCTCGTCCGGCAAAATGGGCAACCCCTCCGACGACGAGGTAAACCTTGTCCATTACGACGTGACCTTTGAAAACGACCAGCCGCTGGCCGACGCCGAAAAAGCCTTCTGCAAGCTGATTGGCTACCTCCTCAAAAAACATGCGTGACGCCCTTGACCGCTACCTCGCCCTGCTGCTGGAAACCAACGCGCACACCAACCTCACCGCCGTCCGCGACCCGGAGGACGTCCGCGTGCGGCATTTTGAGGACAGCCTGCGGCTGCTGGACGCGGCCGCGTTTTCCGGCAAACGCGTCCTCGACGTGGGCAGCGGCGCGGGCTTCCCCGGCCTTGTGCTGAAAATCGCCGAGCCGTCCGTCAAGCTGACGCTCTTGGACGCCACCGGCAAAAAGGTGCGTTTTCTGCAAACCGTATGCGACAACCTAGGGCTGGCGGACGCCGTCTGCGTCCACGCCCGCGCCGAGGAACTCGCTCACGTCCCGGCGTACCGCGGGCAATTCGATATCGTCACGGCGCGGGGCGTCGCCGCCCTGCCCGCCCTCTGCGAAATCTGCCTGCCGTTTGTCAAGCCCGGCGGGCTGTTTTTAGCGCAGAAAGAAACGCCGGAACGCTGTCCCGGCGCGGACGTCTTCGGCGGCGAGCAGAAAGACCCTTTTCTCTACACCCTGTCGGACGGGCGGAGCCACGCCGTCTGCCGTTTTGCCAAAACAGCCCCCACCCCGACGGAGTACCCGCGGGCGTGGGGGAAAATCCGCTCTAAACCTCCGTTACCAAACTTTACTCGTATACAAACGCCCGCCCGCCCGTTATAATGAAAGCAAATACGGTAGAGGGGGCGGCGGCGATGGTTTTTTTGCGTAAAGACCGCGTGGGCTTGGCGTTTACGGTGGAGCGGAGCCGGACGGGGGATTCGTTTTTGCGGGCGGATGCGGAGGAATACGCCTTGCGGGAGCTGGAAAAGGCGGGAATCCCCGCGTCGCGGGTGATGATTGAGGCGTTTGAGAACCGCGCCGGCTGGCTGGTTTTCTGCACGGTTGAATGTAAGAAGGACGTTTCCGTTTACATACGCTTTGATGCCCCGGACGATTTTTTAGACGCCGTATCGGTTCTCGGCACGGACGGCGTCCGCCTGCGCGGCTGGGAAATATGCGGCGGTTACACCGTCCGGGTGTCCGGCCCACGCGAGCGCGTCGCGGCGTACATCACCCTTTTAAGCGAATACGGCAACCCGTTCGAGGCCCCCCCGGGATACGCCCGCCACTTAGACGAGCAAGCCTCGTGAGGCTATGCGTCCTGTTTAACTTCATTGAATTTTTCAATCATTTTTTTTGTAAACTCAACGGCTTCGTTGAGCGACCCGAAATCCACCCAAAACGCGGCCCGCGCTTCCGCCGGGATTTTGTCAAGCAGGTCTGAAAGCTCGTCGTATCCGCCGAAAACTCCGTGAAATTGCACGCAGGAAGCCTTGAAACATTCATAGGCCTCCGGCATATCACGGTGCGGAAGGTTCAAATTTAACAGCCTCAGATGCTTGACCTTTTTCAAGTTTTCCCATTGGTGCTTGGCGCCGGCGCAGCAGTGTATGCCTATAGAGCCGTATCTTTCGGAAAAACGGTTAAGCTCATCTAAGAAAAACGCGTCAAACATTTCGGGACTGACCGCGCCGAGTTCGTCTTCCGAAACGGTAATCCCCTCCGGGATATAGTAATCCGGGTAATGCGCGATATGTTCCTTTCCGTATCGGCCAATCCATTTGTCCAAAAAATCAAACATGAACAGCTTGATTTTATGGCAAAGCTCCTTAATCGCTTCGGGGTCTTCGTACATCGAGGCAAAAAAGTCTGTTTTTTCCCAAATCAATGCGGCGATATCCATTGGCGTTTGGATGTCGGGGAATTTGAACATCGCGTCGTTTCCGGTACGGCTTCTTGCCTTATCCGCCATGTCAAAAAGGATGCTCAAATTTGTGTCTTCCAAGTTCGGGATTTTTATTTTGGCCGCTTCGCTTGCGTTTGCAACGCAGGGGATCGCGGCCGGGTTGTTGTCTTCCGGTCTGAACACACCGCAGCCGAAGGCTTCGGCAAAGATTTCCGTCCCTGTAATCATATCCAGATAAGGAATGGAGCTGTCGGGGATTTTTCCGAGACATTCCATTTGGAAATGATATTTTTTAACGGCATATTCCACCCGCGCATCCGCGTTTTCCCACCAAAGAAGCGGGCGCGGATTGTCGTCGCGGCAAACATTTGCGACAAAAAGTCTTTTTGTCTTTCCGCTGTACAGATCAAGCCAGCTTTGCTTGCGCCTTAAAATTTCGTTCATGTCTTTGAACCCCCAATCACAGCGGTTTGACTGTAAACTCCCCGAAGACGACCTCTCCGCGTTCGGCGAACATTCCCAGAAGGGTGCCGGTGAAGGTCATCGTTGCGGTGCCTTCGGTGCAGAGTCCCGCCGTCGCGCCCCGCGCCAGCTCGACGGTGCTGCCGGCGCCGTCCGTATAGCACAGGCTGTAATAGTCCTTGCCGGTGATGATGCACAGGGTCGCCGAGTCGCCGTAGATGGGAACCCGGTCGCTTTTGACTTCCATCCCGTGTACGCGGCACGCCGTCCGCGCGTAGGTCACGCCGCCGTAGCGGGTGAGGTAAATCACATAATGGTAATCAGGCCCGTACCAAGCGGCAAGCCCGCCCTTGGCGATATCGGAGGAGGCGGTGACCTCGGCCTTCGCCGTCAATTCAAATTCCGTCTGCCGCACGCCGAGGAAAACGGGCGGCGGGACGGCGGCCTCTTTTTCCCGCGCCGAGAGCCCTTTTTCACGTAGGGAGACGCCGTTCCCGCGCAGGGTGAGCGTCTTGCTTTGTGCGTCACGGACATAACGGCCCGGTTCGGGGTTGCGTACATAGAGATAATCCGGCTTGTCCGATGTAAAATCGTCGGAAAAGCCCTTCTCCCGAGCCCAAGGCGCGCCCGGCAGCGGGCCGGACATCGACAGCTTGAGCATCCCGTCCCGGACGGCGGGCCAGCCGTCCTCCCACGTCACCGGAGCTAGAAAGGTTTCCCTTCCCAAGTTGTGCAGCATAACGCCGGGCAGCGTACGCACCCCCAGCGCGACCATCCACCAGTTGCCGTTGTGGTCTTCGAGCAAATCGGCATGGCCGGCGCATTGTATGGGGTTATGCTGCGCGGCCCTGCCCCGGTGGGTGAGAACGGGGTTGTGCGGACAGGGCTCGTACGGGCCGGCGGCGGCGGCGCTGCGGAAAAAGGTGACCATATGTCCGTATTCCGTGCCGCCCTCGGCCAGCATGAGGTAAACCATCCCGTCCTTCTTGAAGAGATGCGGCGCTTCGGCAAACCGTCCCCCGCCGCCCTCGGTGAGAAACACCGTTTCGGTTTTTTGGCGGAGCGTCTCCGGGTCTAGCGTGCAGATTGAAATCCCGTGCCGCCCGCCCGCCGGGGCGGTGGAGGTGAAATACACCGTGCCGTCGTCGTCAAAGAAGAGATCCGGGTCAATCCCCCCCTGCTCAATCCACACGGGGTCAGACCACGGCCCGGCCGGGTTGTCGGCGGTGACGATCAAGTTTCCCTTATGCGAGACATTGGTGGTCGTCATGTAAAACGTCCCGTTATGGTATCGGAGGGTGGGCGCGTAAATGCCCCCGGACGGACGGGCAACGTCCAGCTCAAGCTGTTCCTTACGCGTGAGGCAGTGCCCGATGAGCGTCCAGTTCGCGAGGTTTCGACTGTGATAGACCGGGACGCCGGGAAAATACTCAAACGAAGACGTCACAAGGTAATAATCCTCCCCCGCCCGGCAGATGCTCGGGTCGGGGTTATACCCCTTGATAATCGGATTTTCATAGGGTAACATACCGTTCATTCCTTTCTCATACCGTATCTCCGATTTTCCGCCCCTCCGCCATCGCCTTGGCTGCGGCATACGCGGCGGCGCGTTTGTAGTCGGCGTTCCAGCGGTTGACGCTTAGCAAATCAAAGACCGCCGCCTTTGTGTGGGCGCAAAAGCGGTTTAGCTGGTCGAGGCAGGTAATCGAGCCGTTGCCCGAGCCGCCGGGGACGGCGGCCAGCAGCACCGGCTTCCCCGTCAGCGAGCCGACGTTATCATAAAACGGGTTTTCACAGCGGCGGAGCCGATCAAGAAACGCCTTGAGCGGTTCGCTCACCTCATGCCAATAGACCGGCGAAATGATGCAAAGCGCGTCGGCTTCCCGGACGGCGGCTTGGGCCTCGTCAAACCCGTCGCCGCCGAACGCGCAGCGATGCTCGGAAAAGCAGACGCCCCAGCCTTCGCCGCAGCATTTGCAGAGCTGAAGCTTTTCAAAGGTCAGCTCCCGCGTTTCCGCGCCGCCGTCCGCCGCGCCCCGAATAATCTCCCGCGTCACCGACCGGCACAGGCCGTCCTTCTTCGGGCTTCCATTCAGAATCAAAAATTTCACGCAAATATCTCCTTTATCAACAATTTGTGGAAATGTGAACAGCATAACTCCAGTTCATTTCCCTCCCATTTTTACCCTGTGCATAACCCCTCCCCTTATCCTCCCTTTTTCCACAATCGCCCGCCGTCCCCCATCCGCTCCTTTCGGCGGTTTCCCAAGTTGTCCACAATCCAAGGGGGCATACTAATAGATACTATAAATATATTTATCTGTTTGTATAGATAAACCACCCATTTTTTTGACGGGGCCGTCCGCCGCCGCGTTCATATCTCCAGCCGCATTAGAATCAGCGTTCCGAAAAATCCGTGTTCGGAGCCGGAGACGATAAACCCCATTTTGCGGTAAAAAGCCAGCGCCGCCGCGTTTTGATGAAAAACCCGCAGAGAAAGGCCGGTTTTCCCGCCCTTCCTCGCCACGCTCACCGCTTCGCCCAGCAACTGAGAGCCAAGCCCCAGCCCGCGCTTGTCCGAGTCAAGGTAAAACAGGGAAATATGCCCGTCGAAGGCCGAGAGCCGTCCCGCGTCGCGCATTTGAAGCAGCCCGATTCGCCGGTCGCGCTCCATCACGAATTGCAAATATAAAGGATTATCGCTCACAGACTCCCGCAGCGCTTTCTCCGCCGTCTCGTCCTGAAACCCGTCCAGTGACCCGTAGATGGTATACCAAGCCTCGCGGGTGTAATGCATCGCCTCGGCGGTATCCTCCGGCAGTCTGGCCGGGGAAAACCACAGCTCCGCGTCGGGAAACTTGTCCGCGTCCTCCCGCCACCAAGCCTGCTTGGCATGGGTCGATAAACCGCCCAGATGCCGGTTGTCCCCAATAAACTCCGCGCGGTACGCGCCGTTTTCCCACTCAATCAGGGAAATACTCGCGTTGTCCAAATGCGGCACGGTTTGCCGGCTCACCTGCTCCAAGACGTCCCGGACGACACAGCCGTGGGAAACGATGGCAACATACCCGCCGTCATGGGCGGCGGCGATACGGGAAACGGCCTCCATCACCCGCGCGCCGGCCTCCCCGACCGTCTCCCCGCCCTCGATGCTCCAAGACGCCTTCTTGTTGAAAAAGTCCATATAATCGCGACGCTTCCGCGCGACGGCGCCCCAAGGCAAATCCTCCCATTCGCCCAGATTGACCTCACGCAGCGCCGAATCGGTCTGCACCCTCAATCGGCAAACCGACGCCACCGCCTCCGCCGTCCTCACCGCGCGGCGCAAATCGGACGCGTACACCGCGTCCGCCGGTCTCCGCGAAAACCATTCGGCCAGACAGTCCGCCTGCGCCAGCCCGTTTTTGGTCAAAAGCCCGTCATAATGCCCGTGCGCCCGGCGGTAAAGGTTGCCCTCCGCCTCGGCGTGGCGTATCAGATAAATCCGTGTCAATATGCTTTTACACTCCCCGTCAGTTCCGAAACTTTGTCCACCCCCGCCTTGCCGCACCAATCCCGCAGCTCGCGCAAAATCCGCACCGGCGCCAGCGGGTCGCCGAACAGCGCCGTGCCGATGCCCACCGCGGACGCGCCCGCGACCATCATTTCCGCCGCGTCCGCCCCGCTGGAAACGCCGCCCATCCCGACGACCGGCAAGCCCGTCTTGGCCGCGGCCTGCCATACACACCGCACAGCCACCGGAAAGACGGCCGGGCCGGAAAGCCCCCCCGCGTTCGTCCGCAAAACCGGCCGCCGCGTCTCAAGGTCAATCCGCATTCCGTACAGGGTGTTGATTAAGCTCAGCGCGTCCGCGCCCGCGTTTTTGCAGGCAAGGGCAATCTCGGCGATATCGGAGACATTCGGCGAGAGCTTGACGCAGACCGGAACCCGCGCGCGCTTTTTCACCGTCTCCGTCACGGCGGCGGCGGCGCGCGGCTCGGAGCCGAAATTCTCGCCGCGGTCGTTGAGGTTGGGGCAGGAAATGTTGACCTCCAGCAAATCCACGGCGTCCCCCAGCAGTCCGGCCATCTCGCCGTAATCCTCCGGCGACCCGCCGCTGATGTTGGCAAACACCGCGACGTCCTTCGTCTTCAAAAAAGGCAGCTCGTCCCGCAGAAAGGCTTCGACGCCCGGATTTTGCAGCCCCACGCTGTTCAGCATCCCGCCCGGCGTTTCGGCAGCGCGGGGCGGCGGGTTGCCGTCGCGGGGCCTGAGCGTCAGGCCCTTGACGCTTAGGCCGCCGAGGATGGAAATGTCAAAGTATTCGTCATATTCCCGCCCGAACCCGAAACAGCCGGACGCGGCGACCAGCGGATTTTTCAGCCTCACCCCCGCGAGGGATACCGTCATATCCGTCATTCCCAATCCACCTCCGAAGCGTCAAACACCGGCCCGTCCTTGCAGCAGCGCAGATAGCTTCCCCCCACGGCGCACGCGCAGACCAGACACGCGCCCACGCCGCAGGCCATCCGCTCCTCCATCGACACATAGCAGGGGACGCCGTATCGTTTACAAACCGCCGCCGCCGCCTTCAGCAGCGGAACCGGCCCGCACGCCAGCACCCGCGCCGCCCGTTCGCCGGCCGCCAGCCGCTTTTCCAGCCGCGTATGCGGGTAATCCTCGCCGAAGCACAGCTCGGCCGAGGGAAATTCATCCGCCAGAACCGCTGTCTCCGGTGAGCGGAACCCGGCGATTGCGTGGGTATCCTCAAAGGTTTGCGCGTAATACAGCAGTGGCGGCAGACCGATTCCGCCGCCCACCAGCAAGCTTCTGCCCGCCCCGGCGGGAAACCCGTTGCCCAGCGGGCCGAGCAGGTCAACGGAATCGCCCGGACGGAGCGCCGCCAGCGCCGCCGTCCCCCGCCCTTTCACGGCAAAGACCAAACGCGCCATGCCGTTTCCGGCCCCGCACAGGCTGATGGGGCGGCGCAAAAAAAAGCCCGGCGCGGCAAGCTGGACAAACCGCCCCGGCGCGGGATTGGCCAAAGCAATCCCCACCCGCAAATCCACGATATCCGCCGCTGGGCGGGAGAAACTCAGCACCTCACCCGTCATGGCGCAGAAATTTGTCATGCCAGCCGGTGAGCGACGCCCGGGTCTGCTCCGGCAGTTGGGTCAGCGCGCCGCGCAAATCGTCGGCGGTGTAAAGCGTGTCCCCCGCCGAAACGCCCACAACGGGCAGCTCCAAAAGCTCGGGCGCCGGAGCCTCCGGGCGGAGGAAGGACGCCCCGTCGTTCCAAAGGCCGCGCAGGATGAGAAGGTGCCGAGCTTCGGCGCTCATCTCTTCGTCGGCGCCCGCCAGAGCGAATTCGCTCCCGTCGAGCTGCTTGGCAAAGCGCAGGGTGAGGACGCCCGCGCCGTCCCACAGGCGGGCCAAGCCCAGCGCGGCGGCCAGCATGGTTTCCTCCTCGGTGGGGTTGAGCGTCTGCGGCGGATAAACCGCGGCCCCGCCGCACACCTCAAACAGGCCGATGGGGTAGATACAATTGTCGTCCTTGCCCAAAACCACCCCGACCAAGCCGACGCGCAGCGGCAGCGTTCCCTCCAACGGGTGGACGCGCTGCTGGAAACAGCGCTCAATCCAGCGTTCGTTCAGCATGAAACCGCCCCCTTTTGACGCAGCGCCTCAAAGAGGGGCGAAAACAGTTCGCACGTCCCCCCGACGCGGAAATCGGCGCAGGGCAGAAAGTGCGCGGCAAAGACGGGCTTGCCGTCCAGCACAAAGGCCTCCGCCGTACCGTCGGCCGCGTTGCGGTGGGTGACGGTAAAGCCGTCCGGCAAAGGCTCCTCCGGCGTCTGCCCGTGGTTCTGCCATGTGTAGAAAACCGCGCCGGTTCTGGCGTCTTCGACGGGATACCACGCGCCGCGGTGTGTTTTGTCCATCGGGCGCAGAACGGCGCCCGCCGCTTGCGCGATGAAACGGAAGCCCAGCCCGAAGCCCAGCATGGGAATCCCCCCGGCAATCAAGCTCCGCAGGCCCTCGGTAATGCCCGGATGGCTGCGGGGCGACCCCGCGCCGTTGGGCAGGACGACGGCGTCATACCCGCCCCGCGAGACAATGGTGGGGGCGTCGTAGGGGGGAAGCAGGGTCACGCGGAGGCGGACGGAGGTTAAAAGGCGGGTTAAGCCGAGGGAGGAGCCGAAATCGAAAATCGCCACATGCGCGGAGGCGTTTTTGCCCGAGCCGTGGGTGACGGGGGTTTTCACCGCCGCCGGAAAGGTGTCGCTGTAGCGGTAGGACTTTACCTGCGTCAGCAGGGCGTCCCAGCCGGTGAAGCCGGGGGACGACGCCACGGCGCAGCGGCGGATGCCCTTCTCCGAGGCATAGCGCGACAACTCCCGCGTGTCCACCCCTTGGATGGCGGGCGTGTAGCAGCGCCGCAGAAAAAAGTCCAGCGTCTCCGCGCTTCGCCAGTTGGAGGGGATATCGGCAATCTCGCGGGCAATCAGCCCGCGCATCCACGGCGACCCCGTTTCGCAAGCCTCCGTGTTGACGCCCCACCGCCCAACCGACGGCTGGGTAAACGCGCAAATCTGCCCTGCCGAGGCGGGGTCGGTCAGCCGGTGTACGGCGTCGTGGCCGTCGTATACGCTCAGCTCGCCCACCGCCACGCCGGGGGCGCCGGCCGCCGCGCCGGGGATTCTGGTGCCGTCTTCAAGCAATAGGGTTGCCTGCAAAATCAATCGCTCCCTATAAAAGAATTGCTTTTTTAAGCTCGTCCCGCATCCGCGCCGCCGCCTTGCGGGCCGCGTCCGCGTAATCCGCCGTGCCGCTTTTTTTCCAAGCGCGGCAGATGCCTCTGGAATTGTTGACAAGGGCGCCGCGCCCGTGCCGGTCAAAGGCGGGCGCGAGGTCTTCCGCCTTGCCGCCCTGTTCGCCGTAGCCCGGAACGAGGAAAAAAAGCTCGGGATGGTCTTTCCGCAACTGCCGCAGGGCGGCGGGCTGTGTCGCCCCAGCGACAATGCCTGTTTTCAGGTAGCCGTATTGCCCGGCCAGATGCCGCCCGGCCCGCGAAACCTGCTCCGCGACGACGCGGTAGAGCGGCCGGTCGCCCGCCGTCAGCTCCTGTACCTCCACGGAGGATTTGTTGGAGGTCTTGACAAGGACGAACACCATTTTATCATATGTTTCACAGTCTTTCAAGAAGGGGGTGAGGTTATCCGAGCCTAAATAGGGGTTGACGGTCAGCGCGTCGGCGTCAAACACCGGCAGCAGGGCGTCCCCGGCTTGGGTACGCCCCAGAAAGGCGGCGGAATACGCTTCGGAGGTGGAGCCGATGTCGCCGCGCTTGCCGTCGATGATGACAAACAACCCCAGATTGCGCGCCCAAAGGACGCCCTGCCGCATAACCTCCATCCCGCCCGGCCCGAGGGCTTCATAGCAGGCCGACTGAAACTTGACGGCGGGGACAAGGTCGCGCAGCGCGTCCATCAGCGTGAAAACATATTCTTTATACGCGCCCTGCAGCGCCTTCAGGGTTTGCCCGTGCTTGGCCGTGTGCTTTTCCGTCACAGACGGCGGGATGTGGTCGGGACGGGGATCCAGCCCCAGCACGGTGGGGTTTTTCTTGCGCTCAATGGCCTCGATTAAGCGGTCAATCGCCATACGACACAACCTTTCCTCGTAAAACCAGCCCGGGAAACGGGGTGTTTCCCGACAACGACAAAAACCTATCCGGCTCCGCCGTCCATTCGGCGTCCGTATCGACCTCTATCATACCGCCCGGCACGGGGACGCGCAAAACCGACGCGGGAAACGCCCCCAAAAGCCGGAAAACCCCCTCCGCCGGCATCCGCCCGCTGTGATACAGCGCTTCCAGCGAAACGGCCAGCGCCGTCTCCAGCCCGATGACGCCGTTGAGCGGGTTTGGCGGCGCCTTTTCCGCCTCGGTGTGCGGCGCGTGGTCGGTGGCGATACAGCGGATGACGCCGTCGCACAGCGCGTCCAGCACGGCCTCCACATCCGTTTCCGTCCCCAGCGGCGGGTTCATCGTCCCGGACGCTTTGACGGTCATGTAATGCGGGCAGGTCTCGGCGGTAAAATCGGCGCCCTGCCGCCGCGCCGTTCGCAGGACGGAAACGGTACTTGCGAGGCTGACGTGGCAGATGTGGGCGGGGCAGCCGGTTTGTTTCACGTGAAACAGCGCCCGCTCGCAGTCCTCGGTTTCCGGCTCGCAATGAAGCAGGATGGGCAGCTTGACCGTTTTGGCCCGGACGAGGGCCGTCCGCAGAAGCGCCTCGTCGCGGATGGGCAGCCCGTCGTCGCTCAGAGCGGCGGCGCCCGCGCGCTTCAGGGCGTCAAAGTCGGTCAAAGCCTCGCCCCGCTGCCCCTCGGTGACCGCCGCGGCGGGATACACCGTGACCGGCTGTCCCGCCGCCCGCGCCAAAACGAAGCGGACAAGCTCCGGCGTGTCGATGACCGGCGCGGTGTTGGGCATCAGCGTGACCGCGCCGAACCCGCCGGCCTTGGCGGCGGCGCAGGCCGTTTGGATGGTCTCCTTGTGCGTCTGCCCCGGCTCGCGGGCATGAACGTGCAAATCAACAAAAGGGGAGGTACGGACAATCGGCATGAGACTCAAAACCTCCGCATAAACAGCCCGGTGATGATTTTGGGATAGAAATACGTCGATTTCTGCGGCATTTTCTCCCCCGCCAGCACCGTGCCGCGCAGCTCGCTCATCTTGGGCGGCGGCAGCAGAAAGGCGCACAGCGCCCGCCCGTCCCTCACCAGCGCCTTGGCCTCGGCGGCGTCGCGGGTGTAGGCAATGGCTTTGCCCCCCGCCAGCGCGTCCGCGCCGATGCCGAGCAGCGGCTCAAGGATGCCGCTGTGCAGCGCGGCGACGGAGGACTTTTCCGTCCAAGGTCGCTTGGGCGTGAGCGTCCACGCGCCGGACGCGGCAAGCCAGACAAACGTCCCGTCCTCCGGCGTGTCGCCTTCGGTGAGGGTATAATCGTTTTCCAGCGCGCGGCGCAGGGCGGCTTCGTCAACCCCGTCCGCGCACAAAACGGCGCGGTGGGTCGCCCATAAATCCACGCCGGCGCTGCCGATATCGGTCAAAAAAGCCATCGCGTACTTAGGCGTTCCCGTTTCCGCCCGCAGACGCAGCAGGGTGCCGTAACGGTGATGCCCGTCGGCGATGTAGATTTTCTTGTCTGCAAAAGTGGCGGTCAGCGCTTGGCAGACGTCCGGGGCGGAGAGGATGCGCAGGGAATGCGCCGTCCCGTCGGGCATGGTGAAGGAGACGTCGGGCGGCGCGTCTGGAATCAGTCCGGCGACGGCCCCGTCCGGGTCGTCATACAGGCAGTAAATCGGGCTGAACTGGCAGCCGGTCTCCGCCATCAGGCGGCGGCGGTCTTCCCCGTCCTTGGGCAGGGTATGCTCATGCGGCAGGACGACGCCGTCTGAGTAAGGAGACAGCTCCAGCAGCGCCGCCAGCCCGCGCAGGGTCTTGGCCGAGCCGTCTCTGGCGGTGAACGCCGCTTCGTAGAGATAACAGGCGGGCGCGCCGTCTTCGGCCAAAATGCCGTCCGCGAGCCAGCCGTCCAGCGCGCGCTTCGCGTCTCCGTAGGGGTCGGCCGTGCCCAAGCGCTCGCCGCCCTCCAAAAAAATGGCGTTATACGGGCTTTTGCCCGTCCAGACCGAAGCGTCGGGAATCACGTCATACGGCGGGCAACAGAGCGTCTCCGGCGCGCCCGCCTTTTCAAAATCGTACCGCAGAGCCCGGAACGGTTTGACGACAGCCATAAATTACACCCTCGCATTTTTCAAAAATCGGGCAATCTAAGTTCAAAACAGTCACCGAAAGGAAGAGGAACCATGCAAGCCAAATCGCTGATGAAGGGCATCGGCATCGGCGTCATCGCCGGGTCGCTGCTCACCGCCGCCGTCCTCCCGATAGACAAAAAACGCGTTTCGCGGTCTAAGGCCGGGCGCTCCCTGCGCACGGTCGGACAGGTTGTCGAGGGGATTTGCAATTCGCTCACGTCCTAAGTATACCACAAAGCCCCCGCCGTGACAAGCAAAAACCCCGCCAAAAACGGCTCAACCCTTCCCCCGGCGAACGCGGGGGAAGGGTTTGGTTTAGCGCCGCGCAGGAAAGACGCTGCCGCGCCGTCAGAGCTTATAGACCGTAAGCCCCGCGTACGAGGTGCTGAGGATGATGTAGATGTCGCCGTTAATCTCCGTGACCACGGGCCGCGCAATCACGCCGTTGGTTCTGCCCGCGGCGGCCCAGCTACTGAAAGCCTTGGGAAGCTCAACCTCCGCCAGCTTCGAGCCGCTGAAATTGAGGATTATCAGGCGGCCTGCCTGAGAACTCTCGTAAGGGGTGTTGGTGGCGAAGATAATCTCCGAAAACCCGTTGTTGTTGAGGTCATAGGCGGCAAGCGGCGACGCGATTTCGATGGTGTGGCTGTCCCGGTCGTTAATCCAGTAAGACCACATGAACGCTTGATCCAGACTGTAGCACATCACCTTGCCGGACATGGAGTTGAAGAGAATGTCGTTCACCCCGTCCGCGTTGACGTCCGCCACCACCGGGCGGAGCTGGGCAAGCTGGATTTCTTGGTAGCTGTGCGTCAGAATCGGCCCGGCGTTGGTCGGGACGGTCGTCCAGTCATATTGGGCCGTTTGGAAGCGCGTCCTGTCCCCGTTGAAGATGAACGGCGCCTCAAACAGGGGCGGGTCGGGGAACTGATACGCCTGATCGGAAACCGTCCCGATGACGACGACTTCATTCCGCCCGTTGCCGTCCACGTCCGCGATGACCGCCGGGCTTTGCACAAAGTTGGCGAAAAGGCGCTTTTCGGCGGGAATCTCGTCCCACGGTCTTTTTTCCAATTTGCCCAACTCGCTCGACCAGACTTGGTTGCCAAACCCAAAGCCCTCGTTTTCCACCAGCTTTTCAAAGCCGTAATCCAGCCATGTCCCCACCCGGCCCCAGTTCCGGCCGCCGAAGATGTCGTTGGCCTTGACCAGAGCGCCGGAAGCGCTGAAAACGGGGATGTGTCTCATATCGGTGGGGACGACGACGGAGTTCCGCCCGCTCCCGTCAATGTCGCCGATGGCGATGGTGTTGTTCTGAAGCCCGTAGAGATACCCGGAGGCGGCGCGGTCTGAGCTGCTATGCCCATTGGTGCTGCCGTTCAGTTGCGGCCATCCGGGCATCAGGTTCCCGGCGTGGTCGTAAGCGTACACGATATCCAAGGGCGAGCTTCGGACAAGCCCGACGACGATGTTGGCCCTGCCGTCCCCGGTCAAATCGCCCGCGGCCACGCTGTTGACGGCGTAGGGCAGCGTCTTCGGCCAGCCCGGCTTGAAGTAGCCGTTTGCGTCGTATACGGCCACAATGCCCTTCCGCTGCGACGCGCTCAGGGCGACGCCGTTTTCATACAGCACCTGATGGCCGACGACGATATCCAGCGCGCCGTCCCCGTCCACGTCGGTGAGGATAACGTCGGGGTTGCTGAAGCCGCCGATGGGCCGCGTCCCGATGGGCGCGCTTTGGTCGTAGCCGGACGGAACCTGCCATTTGACGTTCCCGGTCAGCGCGTCAACGCAATAGATGAAGGTGGAGGAATAGATGATTTCCACCTTGCCGTCCCCGTCGATGTCGGCGACGGCGGGGGCGGAGTAAAACGCCTCGTCGATATTGCCCTCCGGGTGCTTGCCGATGCCGGAATACACAAGCTGCGGCGGTTCGATGACGTCGCCCCGCGTAAAATCATCCTCTATCTTGTTCAGGGACACAAAGAGGTTGTAAAGCATCGCGTATAGCTGCTCCCGGCTAAGCTCTCCCTGCGGGTTGACCGGCGGCGGGGAGCCGGAGGTTGTGCCGCTGATCAGGCCGAGATGGTAGGCGCGTCTCAGGGCGCTGAGCGCCCAGCCGCTGACTTGGCTGTGGTCGGCAAAGACGATATGGTCTGTGCTGTCTTTGTTGTAGGCGACCCCGGCCACGTCGAGCAGGTTGATTAGGATGGAGGTCGTCTGCTCACGCGTCAGGATGGTGTCCGGGGTGAACTCGTTGCGCTCCGCGTCGGTGCCGCTCATCAGCCCCAAAGATCTGGCTTTGGCGGCGTAGACGCTGTCGGTGTCGGCAAAAAGCTCGCCCGGCGAAGACAGGTCAACGGGCTTGCCGGTAACGGCGAAATAGGTATGTACCATATAGTACGCCGCCTCTTCCCGCGAGACGCCTTGGCCGTAGTCGGCAAAATACGCGTCGTCGATGGCGGTGTTTTGGAACAGATGGTTGACGGCCTGAACCGCCCACGCGGCGGGCGCCGCCCCCGGCCCCTTGTAGCGCGGCAACTGGGTTGTCGGGTCGTTGCGGATGGTTCTGGGCGGCAGGTTGAGGGACGGCAGCTCCGGCGGAGCGGGCGGCGGGGAATCCGGGGTTGCCGTAAAGGGATGATTAAACGTTCTGGCATAGCTCTCAGCCGCCGAACCGGACGCGCCGAGGAACCCGGGGTTTGGTTCGGAGGTGAACGCGAAGTCGCCGATGTCCCTCACAACGCTTGGGATATGCACCGAGGACAGGCGGTTGCCCCTGAACGCGCTCATGCCGATGGCCGTCACGCTGTAGGGAATCTCCAGAGAGGTAATCGGGCAATCGAGAAACGCCTCGGCGCCGATGGTTCTCAGATAGGGATGCAGCGTGACCGACGTCAGGCTTGTACAGCCGCTGAACGCGGCGGTGGAAATGAACGTGACCCGGTTGGGTATCCGCACGCTTGTCAGCCCGGTGCAGCCTTCAAACGCGCGCCGCCCGATGCTGACGACCAAATCGTGAAAGGTGACGCTCCTGATAAAGGTCATCCCCCTGAACACGCCGTCGGCGATGTAGTGAACGGAGTCCGGGATGACAATGTCGGCGGCGCTGCCCCTGTATGCCGTCAGCGTGCCGCCGCCGTCAACGACAAAATTGCCCGCGTCGGACGCCACGGCGTCCGGCATAGGCGGGGCCGCGGAAAAAAGAAAAGCCGCGGCAATCAAAAGCCCGAGAATTTTGGTGGTTCGGTTCATATAAAATCCCCCTGTCATAAAAGTGGTTTCTTAAATTATACCACAAAACCCCGGATTTGCAAAGGCAATTTGCTCCGCGCTCACGCCCCCAGCGCGAAGACCATGACCATCATGTCGTCCCCCCGGCCGCTCTGCAAAACGGCGCGCTCCAGAATCCGACCGGCAAGCTCCTTGGGCCGGAGGTCTTCCCACGCCTCCAAAAGCGCCGTCAGCCACGCGTCGCCGCCCGTGCCGCAGACGCCGTCGCTTGCCAGCACCACCATGTCCCCACCGCGCAGGGAAACGCTTGTGACGCCCGACCCCGGCCCGGGCGTCAGCCCGACGCCGAGCGGCCAGCCCTGCCCCATAATCCGCGAAATCCGCCCGCCCCGCTTGATATAAGAAGGTGAGGCCCCGTTTTTGAAAAACCGCGTCTGCCCCGTCTTGAGACTGCAAATAAAGAGATCCACCGTCACCGGCGCTTCGCAGCCCTCCGCGCCGCGCAGCACCAGCGTGGAATTGATGGTGCTGAGGGCGGACGGCGGGTCAATCCCGGCGCGCAGAAAACGCTCCAGCAGCGCGACGGTGGCGGCGGACTGCGCCCCGGCCTCCTTCCCCGAGCCCATGCCGTCGGAGAGGATGACATGGGCGCTGCCGTCGGCGGTTTTGAACCATGTGCCGTAATCCCCGCTCACCGTTTCGCCCTGCTTTTTATGGCTTGCCACGCCGATGGCGGCGCGCAGGCGCTCCGCCTCGGTGAAAACCAGCTTTTCCCCCAGCGGCGTGAGGATATGCTCCGGCATGGAAACGGCATACCCCGCGCACTGCGCCAGCGATTTCATAAACGCGCTCCGGTCGCGGGAGAGCAGCAGCCCCGCGCCGCGCCCCTCGATTTCCACGCGCTTCTGCCCCTCCGGCGTACGCAGCGCCGTCACGGAGAGCGGCAGGCGGGACGCCTCCGTCAGCTTGCGTATCCGCGCCTCGGCTTCCTCGTCAAAGCAAACCTCCTCCCCCACCTGCTCGGCGATATGCCCCAGCGTTTTGGCCATTTCGGCGTATTGCAGGCAGATTTGCGCCCGGCTCTCGGCCAGCCCCGCGCGGTATTTCCGCCGGAGAAGCAGCGCCGCCATCTCCTCGTTGGCGGTATGCACAAACTTGGTAAACTGAACGCATTGCGAGGAAAAAAACGGCGGGAAGTCCGAGCCGCTCACCTTCCCCTCGCGGTTGAGGACGCCCGAAACGCCGCCCAGCACGCCGTAGGTTTGCTCCATCTCCCGATCCCAGCATTGCCCACGCATGGCACAGCGGCGGCAGACACGCTCCGCCGTCCGGTCAAAAACCCGCGCCACGTCCTCGTCGTTTTTCGGCCGCTGAAAAACCGTTTGAAGCTGCGTATGCACCTCCTGAAACGCCAGCGCGCACTGCTCAAGCCGCCGCCGGGCAAATTCGCGCGTCCGCCGCCCGCTCTCGGCCTCCCGGACGGCGTCGTCCTCCAGCCCCTCGGTCACGCGGACGCGCTTCCCCTGCACGGCCGGCAGCAACATGAACAGCACCGACACGATAAACGTTTCCAGCAGCGCCGCCAGCCGCAACTGCGCCGTACCCGCCCACAAAACGGTGACGGCGCCCGTCAGCACATAGGCGGCGGCGGAGACGAGCTTAGCCGTTTTGCGGAAAACGCCGGTGAGCAGACCCGATATGCCGTAGGACATGGAGAAAAACGGGTAGCCCAGCGACAAATCCATCGCGCAGCCCATCGCCAGCCCCGACGCGCTGCCCATCCCCGCCCCGTTGAGCCAAGCGGCGCGCAGCACCAAAAGCCCCGCCGCCGCCCGCGCGGGACTCACCGCGCCGAACAGGGCAAACTCCGAAACGGCCAGCAGCAGGGTGGCGCGGAGGGCAATACGGCTGAAAGCGCCGCGCATCCCGCGCTCCTCCCGGCTGCCGTCCGCCGCGAGGACATAAAAATACCCGGAACCTGCAATCAGGAGTATCTCGGTGAGATACAAAACCACATTCCGCGCCGTAAAGCCCGCGCCGGCCAGTCCCGCCGCGCCGACAAACGCGGCGACCGCCCCCGCCGCGGCGGGCAGGAACACCGCGTGGCGGGCGGGGCCCGTCCCCTTGAACAAAACGCCCGCCGTGTAAATGAGAATCAGCGCGGCAAGGGTTTTCAGCGACTGAACCCGCTCCCCGGCGGCGAGGGTGCCCGCCATTGCGCCGAGCAGCGCCGCCAACCCCTTCGCCCCGCCGCCGCTTGCCGCCACCCAGCCCGCGCCGAACGGCGCCATCCCGTCCAGCACCACCGCCCGCGAAAGCAAAAAGCCTCCGCCAAACCGCAAGGCAAGCTGCCCCGCCGCCGCGAACCGGGGCCGTGCCGCCGCCTCGCTCAGTTTCCGCGCAACCCCCGCGCCCAACCGCCCGATTCGCTTTTCTTTCGTTTCCATCAAGGCCGCTCCCATCTTCTTCGGTAATGCGGCCATTATACAAAAGGAAATTTAGGGTGTTTGTCGGGAAATAGAAACCCCGAAAAAAAAACATCGTTCACCCCCGCCCCGTTTGTGATATAATACCCATGTAGAGATAAGAACAAGGGAGGAATGGCTATGGAACACATTGTAGAGATGCGCTGGGACGACGACGCCCGCGTATGGTACGCCGTATGCGACAGCATCCCGCTGGCGCTGGAAAGCAATTCTTTCGACGCGCTGATTGAGCGCGTCAAAACCGCCGCCCCGGAAATCCTCGCGGACAACGGCACGGACAGAGAATCCAGCCGCCTCTGCTTCCGCGCCGAACGCCGGGAGAACATTGCTTAATGGCGGAATATGAAAAGGCTGTGCGGGACGTTTTGCGAAAAAACGGATGCCATTTTGTCCGCAGGGGAAAGGGCGACCATGACATATGGCACAGTCCGATTGTTGGCCGCAATTTTCCCGTGGACGGCAAAATCAAATCGCGCCATGTTGCAAACGCCATACTCAAACAAAGCGGCGTCAAACATCATTTTTAGCGTTTGACGGAAAGCGACGGACAGGAGGAATGGACCTTATGCCTACGGAAATTGAAATCAAGCTGCGGCTGCCCGGGGAATGGGCGATACCGCCCGTTTTGGAGGACGAGCGGGTGTCGGCCTGCCTGATGCGGGCGTTTGCGGAGAGCGACATGGACGCGGTGTATTACGACACGGAGGACGGCGAGCTGGACAAGCGGCGATGGGCGCTCCGCCTGCGCCGCGAAAACGGCGTGACGGTGGCGGCTTGCAAGACGGACGAAACAAACGACGGGGCGGTGTTTACACGGGGCGAGTGGCAGGTGTTTGCCGAGGACTGGGAGACGGCGCTGCCGCTGCTGGCGGACGCGGGCGCCCCGGAGGAGCTGCGGGCCTTGTCCGGGAGGCTTGTGCCGCGCTGTGCCGTCCGGTTTACCCGCACCGCCGCGCCGCTGCTGCTGCCCGGCGGCGCCACGGCCGAGATGGCGCTCGACCGGGGGGAGCTGTCGGCGGGCGGCAAGCGGGAAGACCTGCTGGAGCTGGAATTGGAGCTGTTGACCGGCGAACCGGAGGAGATGGCCGCCTTGGCCGCGCACTTGGAAAGCAAGCACGGCTTGTTTAAGGAATACAACAGCAAGGTTTCCCGCGCGCTGCGCCTGCTCCGCACCCGTTAGGGGGAAAGCCGCCCGTTCCGCTCAAAGCCTTGGATGAACCCGTCCAGCGCGGGATTCTGCAAATCGCCGCCGATAACGGTGTTTTTGTGAATGAGGAGGCTGGCGTAGACGGGGGAGCGCCCGCTCGGATGGTTTTCGATAAGGTATATGTATCGTTTAATCCGTCTGCCTTTGTGCTTGGAAAGGTCGAACCCCTGTCCTTTTTGAAGGGCGTTGTATTCCTCAAACGCGCTGTCGAAGGCTTTGGGGATGACGACCTCCTGACACTCCTCCGACTCGGCGTTGGCCGCCCAGCCGTGGGCCGTCAGATACGCGACGCGATCCTCGGCGGTTTTGACGCCCTTGGGCGAGGGCGACGTGGCCGCGGACGCCTCCGCCCCGCCCCCGGACGACATGAGGACGATAAGCCCAATCAGCAGCGCCCCCGCGGCGCCGATTCCCACGGCGAGCTTCTTGCGTGTCAGCTTGGCGGTGAAGATAAACATAGAAAACCCTCCTTCTGGGTACAGGATATTCGGACAGGAGGGCTTGTTATGCAACATAGACAAATATTCCGTGTAAAGTTTGGTTATTTAGGGGACTAGAGTTTTGGCGGGCGCTGTGATATATTGGATGTAACAAAGATTTGGGAGGGTCAATGTAATGGCAAGCGTAACACTGAACAGCATCTACAAGCGTTACCCCGGCGGCGTCGTCGCGGTCAGCGACTTTAACCTCGACATCGCCGACAAAGAATTCATCATCCTCGTAGGCCCGTCGGGCTGCGGAAAATCCACCACCCTGCGCATGATCGCCGGTCTTGAGGAAATCTCGGAGGGCGAGCTGTACATCGACGACAAGCTGGTCAACGACACCCCGCCGAAAGACCGCGACATCGCGATGGTGTTCCAAAACTACGCGCTCTATCCGCACATGACCGTCTTTGAAAACATGGCGTTCGGCCTCAAGCTGCGCAAGACGCCCAAGGACGAAATCAAACGTCGCGTCGCCGAAGCCGCCAAAATCCTCGAAATCGAGCAGCTTCTCGACCGCAAGCCCAAGGCTCTGTCCGGCGGACAGAGACAGCGCGTCGCGCTGGGCCGCGCCATCGTCCGCAACCCCAAGGTCTTCCTGCTCGACGAGCCGCTCTCCAACCTCGACGCCAAGCTCCGCGCCCAGATGCGCACCGAGCTGACCAAGCTGCACATGCGCCTTGAAACCACCTTCATCTACGTCACCCACGACCAAGTCGAGGCGATGACGATGGGTACCCGCATCGTGGTTATGAAGGACGGCTTCATCCAGCAAATCGCGGCGCCGCAGCACCTCTACCAAAACCCCAGAAACCTCTTCGTCGCGGGCTTCATCGGCTCGCCGCAGATGAACTTTGTGGATTGCACCGTCCTCGACGAGGGCGGCAAGACCTACCTCGTGTTCGGCGAAACCAAAATCGCGCTGCCCGACGCCAAGGGCCGCAAGCCCGAAGTCCTCAGCTACGCGGGCAAAGAGATTATCATGGGCATCCGTCCCGAAAACATCCACGACGAAGAATCCTTCCTCGCCCAGCACCCGGAGGCGCAGGTGAAGATGAACGTGGACGTCGTCGAAATGATGGGCGCCGAAACCTACCTGTACATGAACGGCGAGGGCCGCAACTTCATCGCCCGCGTCGAGCCGCGCTCCACCTCCAAAACCGGCGACACCATCAACGTGGCGTTCGACACAAAGAAAATCCACCTCTTCGACAAAGAGACCGAGCAGACCATCACCAACTGACGGCGCTGGCGCTTTATCCGAACATAAAAAATCCCCCCCAAACGGGGGGATTTTTCAGCAGAAAAATTTTTTCATAAACATCTTGAAAAAAGGAATATTCTGTGATACAGTCAAAACAAGCGACGGAATTTTTTACGAAAGGGCTTGACAGCTTATGCCCCGCTGTGACATAATTTTCGCAAGCAAGCAAGCAAGCAAGCAAGCAAGCAAGCAAGCAAGCAAGCAAGCAAGCAAGCAAGCAAGCAAGCAAGCAAGCAA
>WRKO01000029.1 GCA_009782215.1 Oscillospiraceae bacterium
GCGGCGTTTGGGTACCCCGCCCCGGCGCGTTCGCGCCACCCCTCCAAGGAGGGGAATTGCAAAAAGGAGGTCGCCGGCGGGGGCTACCAAACCCCGCCGGCGTGGTGCGGCTTTGCCGCAATCCAAAAATGAAGGAGAGATAAAAGCATGTTGGTTGGTTCTGTAGGGGCGGGGTCGTCCCGCCTGCGGACGCACAATGTGCGTCCCTACGGATGGCGGGGGTTACGCGAATTTGATGTTTGTGAGGGGGACGCCTAGGGCGGTGATGAAGACGCGCGCGGCGGTGTCTTTGACGATGATTTCGCCGCCGCCGGTTAGGAGGCCGCTGCCTTGGAACATGCTGCCGCTGGAGATAATTTTCACGAAGCTGGCGGTGCTGAAGTCCAGCCGCTTGAGGGACGCTGTGCCGTAGAACATTTGGCCCATGTCCGTTACGTTGGCCGTTTCCAGCTTGGAGGCGTCTATCGACGTGACATTGGTGAAGTTGCGGAACAGGTTGCTCATAATCTTGCCCGCTTTCACCGTGCCGTGCGCGCCCAGATATAAGTCGTACATCGCTTCGCCGTCGCTGTTGACACTGCCGGTGGCCGTGTACCACGCCATCACTGAGCGGTTCTTTTGGTCGGACACATCCCAAGAATACGCGCCGTCCGGGATGTCAATGCTCGCCTGCACCGTCACGGTGGCGACCTGCCGCTTGTTGATGCCGCTGTTATTCGAGTTCGCGGGCCAGAAGGTGGTGCCGGCGGAGCTGGAGGTGCCGAGATTGATGCTCCCCCCAAACGTCCCCTGCGGCCCCGCAACCACCACAACCGAAGCCGGCTTGGGATTCAAGCTGTTGATAAAGTCCGCCGCCGCCTCATTCTTCACAAACTCACTCCCCGCATCCAACAACCCACTGCCGGTGAACATATTGCTCGCGTTCGTAACCTTATCAAAGTCCGCACCGCTCATGTCAAGGCTTGTGAGGTTGGTTGTGTCACGGAACATATTCGTCATAATGGTCACGTTCGAGGTGTCGAAGTGGCTCAGGTCAAGGCTTGTGAGTGCGCGTGCGTCGAGGAACATACCGTTCATAGTGGTCACGTTCGAGGTATTGAAGCTGCTCAGGTCAAGACTTGTCAGGGAGCGTGTGTTACGGAACATAATGGCCATATTGGTCACGTTTGAGGTGTCGAAGCTGCTCACGTCAAGGCTTGTCAGGGCGCTTGTGCTTTCAAACATACTTTGCATAGCGGTCGTGTTGGAGGTGTCCAGCTTGGATACGTCAATCGTTGTGACGTTGCGGAACAGGAAGAAAAATCTTGTGGCGTTCTCGCCGGTCTTTACGCCGCCTTCGGCGCCGAGGAACACGTCAAACCTGTCGGCCTCGCCTGCCGGGGTGTACCATGCCATGACTGAGCCGTCGCCCAATTCAGATACGTCCCAAGAATGTAGATAGATGGGATCGGTTTCCAAGTCGGCGGGGATGTAGTTTTCGACCGTGACGGAAAGCACTTGATTCCTAGGGATGATGCTGTCTGCGCCGTTCGCGGGCCAGAAGGGGTCGTTTTCGGTGACGATGGGCCCCCCTATCGCGCCGAGGACGCCGCGCAGCTCTGTGATGTTGCCGAGGAGTTCTTTGGCGTCTTCGGAGATGCCGTCAAACTTGTTGGCGTCGTCGATGTCAACGAATTCAGCTTCGGGGAGGATGACGAATTCCCAATCGCTGCGGTCAGCCTTGAACTCGATGGCGTTGAGCAGCAGCGAGGTCGCGTCGCCGGGTTGCAGGGGCGCTCCCCAGTAGTACCAGCCGTCGCTGTCGCGGAACCAGCGGTTGACGGGGGCTTTGTCCCAGTCGGCGATGGCGATGGGCGCGTCACCAACGATGGTGGACTTGGCTTTGTGCGTCGCGAGGGCGTTGGTCTGGTCGGTGTAGTAGGCGGTGTCGGTTTTCGTTTGGTTTTCGGTGTAGTCGGGGAACTCGGGGACGGGCGCGTCCTCGCGCTCAGGGTCGATGGCGTCGCCGGTGACGTCGGAGTAAAGGACGGTGGAGTCTTTGAGGAAGGTGGGCATGAAGATTTTGCTTCCTCCGAAGGAGTAGGAGACTTCGCTGTCGGTGAGGTCGGTGGTCACGTTGAGACGAGCGCGAACGAAGAGGGGTTCGGTGCCGAAGTTTTCGGCGTAGACTTCGGCGGCGCCAGATTCGCGGTCGAAGTCGAAGTGGAGTCGGCCGCCCGGGCCGGTCTGGGTTTCGCCACCTCCATTTTGGGTGGCTCCGTCTGCGGTGCCTTTGGCGAATTGGGAAATTGCCGACCAGCCGTAGGTGCCGGCGATGACGATGGCGGCGGCCGTCGTGACGGCCAGCGCGGACGCGAATACGCGTCGGAGGGAGTGGTTTCGAGTTTTCATTTTTTTGTTTCCTTTCTGTATACGGGCTTGTCGCCCTTGATTTGATTTCAGCATAGCACAAACAAAAACGAAATGTGTGAAAGGTAACATATTCGTTACTATTTAGTACAAAAGTTCGTATCAAAAATCGATGTAACCGTTGCAAGAGTAAGGACACGGCGATTCTTGCTCTCTTTGTTCGATTGTTGAGGCGGCGGAAGGGGGCAAAACGTAGTGATTGCAATGGTTTGGCGGTCTGTGGGTCGTGGGGGCGGCAAAAAAACGGGGTTTGCGGTTGACAAGCGGGGGCGGAGGTAATATAATATCTGGGTGTGCAAAAGAAGCCCCTGCTCCCGCGTTTGGCGGGGGCGGGACGAATAACGGGAGGCAGAAAAACATGGGAAAGAGAATCGTCATTTTTGTGGGGATGCTGGCGCTTATCGGGCTGTTGGTAGTGGCGGCGTTCACCGGCGTAGACCTGATGATTTTTGAGATTCCGAGCGTGGAGGAAGGGATTATCCCCGGGCTTGACTTGTCGGGCGGGTCGATTATCACGTACGAGGCGCGGGCGGAGTCGGTGAACCGGGAGGAAATGGCCACGGTGCAGGCGATGCTGGGGCAGCGGCTGACGGCGCTGGGCTATACGGAGGCGAGCCTTTACACGGCGGGGGAGAAGCGGATAACGATTGAGATTCCGATGCTGAACGACCCGGAGGAAGCGGTGCGGCAGCTCGGCTCCACGGCGCAGCTTGAGTTCCGCACGATCGCCGCGAACGGCGAGGAGGGCGGCTACACGGTGTGGCTGACGGGCGACGCGGTTGAGAGCGCGGCGTCCAGATTCGGCGACCCGAGCAACGCGGGCTTCAACTCCTATTATGTAGAGCTGAACTTCAAGGCGGAGTTTGAGTCCGCGTGGACGGACGCGACGCGGTACGCGGCGAGTCAGGAAGAGGGAGATAACTATATCGCCCTGTATATGGACGGCGAGCCGGTGCGGCGCGGAGACGGAACCCCGATCGCGCCCCGCGTGGGCCGGGAGTTTGCGAGTACGGGCATCGGCAGGGACTGCGTGGTGACGTTCGGCACGGGGCGCGAGACCAGAGACGCGGCGCAGTATTTCGCGGACATTGTGAACATCGGCAAGCTGCCGTTTGAGCTGGATGCGGTTCAGCTTTCCACCGTGGGGCCGACGCTGGGCGCCAACGCCCTGCGGACAAGCCTGATTGCGGGCGTAATCGGGCTGGCGCTGATTATATTGTTTATGATTTTGTATTACCGCCTGCCCGGCCTGATGGCGGTCATCGCGCTGCTGCTTTATACGGCGCTGATTGCGGTGACGCTGGCGCTGCTGCGGGTCAATCTTTCTTTACCGGGCATCGCGGGCATTATTTTGTCCGTCGGCATGGCGACCGACGCGAACATCGTCATCTTCGAGCGTCTCAAGGAGGAGCTGCGGTCGGGCAAGACGGTGCGGAGCGCGGTGGAGTCTGGCTTTAAGCGCGCGCGGACGGCCATTATCGACTCGAACATTACCACGCTGATTGCGGGCTTTGTCCTTCTCAGCTTCGGCACGGGGCCCATCCGGGGCTTTGCGACCACGCTGATTGTCGGCGTCATCCTCTCTATGTTCACGGCGCTGTTTGTCACGCAGATGCTTTTGACGCAGATGGCCGGTATGGGTGTTGTGAAGCTGTGGTTCTACGGTGTGAAGGAAGACCGCTCCGAGCCGAAGATGCAGGGCGGCGATTTCAGCTATGTGAAGAACTTCAAGCGGTTCGGGCTGCCCTCGCTGCTGGTTTGCCTCGTCGCTGTCGTGACGCTGGTGCTTGCGCCGTTCGGCGTTACTCTGTTTAACTTTGACATTGACTTCACCGGCGGGACGTCGTTCCATTTCGACACCGGCGCGGAAATGACGCCGGAGCGGCTGAGCGGCATTTCGGCGATGGTCGCCGAAGTGACAGGACAGCAGCCGTCCGCGCCGCAGCGGGTGGGGGACACCGAGGTCTTGCTCAAGATGGCCGACATTGATTCGCTGGCCCGCGAGGCTGTCTATGAGCGCATCAAGACGGAGTATCCCGATTTGGAGACGTTGGAGGTCAACAATGTGGGCGCTTCGGTGGGCGCGGATCTTCGCCGGGCGGCCATTCTGTCGGTCATTGTGGCGTCGGCGCTGATTCTGCTTTATATCACCATCCGCTTCCAGTTCTCGTCGGGGCTTGCGTCTATCACGGCCCTTATCCATGACATTTTGGTCTTGCTGGCCGCGTATGTAATCTTCCAGATTCCGGTCAACATGACCTTCATCGCCGTTCTGCTGACCACGGTGGGGTATCAGATTAACGCCACCATCGTTCTGTTCGACCGTATCCGCGAGAACCGGAAGAAGATGCAGAAGACCTCGTTCGCAAGCATTATCGACCGCAGCATCAAGCAGACCCTGAGCCGCAACATCAACACCACGGTGACCACGCTGCTGCCGATTGTCTGCATCATCATCCTCGGGGTGCCGACGGTGCGCAACTTCGCCCTCCCCATTGCCATCGGGCTTGTCGCCGGGGCGTACTCGTCCATTGCCCTCGCCGGCTCGCTGTGGCACGCCATCTCCGGCGCGGACAAGAAGGCGACGGAGAAGTTGGACGCCAAGACGAAATAAATAACCAGAAAAAAGAAGCGGCGTTGCTGGAGAGCAACGCCGCGGGCTATTGGGGCTGAAACATTGGCAAAAACCACGACGGGCGGACGAAGCTGCGTATCTGCGCCGTGTCTCTGAACTCGATGACGGCCTCCAGCTTGCCGCCTTTCTCGAAGACGGAGACGCGCGCCTTGTCCGGGCTGCCGTTCTTGCAGGTATACTCGAGGTCTTCCAGCATCTCCCGTTCAATGGTGGTTTGGCTTATGTCAAACCGTTCGAGCGATTCCTCAAACAAGGCGCGGGTTGTGAGCTGTGCCGGGCTGTTGGGGCCGCACTCCTTTGTGAGGAACTGGTCTCCCTGCGTATCCGAGACGGCGGGAAACAAATTCTTTATTCGTTTTTTAAGCCGTTCGCAGCCGTCAGGGCCGATGCTCAGGTGGATGAGCGCATCGCCGTTGAACGTATACTCGGTGAGGGTGAAGAGAATATGATGTTCGCATTGGTCGTATAGGTCTTTGTCAACGCTGTAGCACGCTATAAGAGACATTTGTGTTCCATCCTTTGTTATGCGGATTCCTTATTATTCCATTCAAAACGCCCCGCCACGGGATAAAGAATGGTAAAAAATAGGTTTCCATATAGGTGAGTGCTTTCATTATACCTCAAGTTATAGGTGCTGTCAAGCAAAATATACTCAAAATATCGGGTATAGTCAATAGATAGAGTGTGGTAGCCTATCTTTGGGGTGATTCTCAATGATTAGCTACGCACCTTTTTATGAAACCCTCCTGAACAGGGGTATTACAGAATACCAGCTCATTTTCAAGCACGGGTTTTCCGCCAGCATCCTGCACAGGATGAAGCACGGGGCGGCCATCACCACAAAAACGCTTGACACCCTATGCTTTGTCCTGAACTGCAATGTATCCGACGTGCTGGAATATGTGGAGGATAAATAAATGTCCGTCCTGCAATAAACCGGCGCGCAGAACGCCTTTATAGAGTGACGGGGCGGCCGCCGGAAAAACCGTTGAGAACAAAAGACTGGAGGAGGTCGGTTGGAAGGCCTTGAAATTCTGAGAAAAGAACTGGTCAGCTATATCAGAAGAAAATTCCGCACGAGGCGCAACATCATGGATATGGCTGACGAAATTGTCAATCAGGCGTTCCTCTCCGTGATGAAAGCAAGCGGCTTCCGCGAGGAGCAGTATAACTTCGGTTATATGTCCACAGCGTGTATCCGCGAGGCCTACAAGCAGTTTCACCGGAACGACCGCGACGCGGAGGGCACGGTAAGCTTCGAGCTGACCGCCCCGTTGATTGACGAAGACAGCTTTGTGGAGGAAATTGAGAAGGCTGAGGACACGAGGGACATCCTCCAATCCCTGCAAACCTTGAAGCAGGTTGAGCAAATTATCATTCGGGAGCGGTACTTCGAGGATTTTTCCTTCCGTGAAATCAGCGAGCATCACGGGATAAACCTCAATACGGTGCTGTCCCACCACCGCCGGGCGCTGGAAAAGCTGAGGCCGGCATTGGCGAAGTATTTCCCCTATCGCGCCCGAAAATATCATTATGGAGGTCATTACAATGACTAGAGAGAAAAAAATATGGCTGTGCGAGCAATACGCGCAGAAAGCGTGGACTTTGTCCTCAAACATAGCGCAGGAAGCGGTGAGCGCGGGGCGTCTCGGCAAGGGCTACGCCGTCGTCGCAGAGGAAACGCGGAGACTGGCGGACAACCTGTTCGACTACGTCGCAAAGGCGCGGTTCGACGGCAATGACAGTGATTTCAAGGGCATTACCGATTTCGCGCTGGCGACCGGCTTTTTGTCCGTCAATGCGGCGATTGAGGCTTTGGGCGTGGAGGATTCGGAGCGCGGGATTGAAAACATGCTGATTTTCGTCGAGGATTTGCGGAATATATCGCTGGGGCTGAGAGAACTGACGGGAGCCAAAGCGCCGTCTTCGGCGGCCATGCCCGACGTCACTTCCGCGGCCTATATATCGCCGTATGTCATGCCCGAAATTGCCTCTCCGATTACGTCGTCACGCAAGGCGGACTGGTTCTTCCGGTTTTCCGCCGGAGGGATTGCGCTGGCGGAAAACACGGCGAACCTAGTGGAGATTTGCAACGCCCGCAAAGCCGACGTCGGCGGCGACACCTTCTCGCCGAGGGGACTCCCGCAATCACGAGTCCCGCTGATTAACCTAAGCAAACGGTTCGGCTTGCAAAGCGGGAACGCAAACGCGGATTGGCAGCCCGTGATGATTGTCTGCCCCGACGGACAGCGTTTCGGGAAAAGGGACGGGTTCTACGCCGTGCTGATTGACGATTTGGACATCAACGCGATTTTCCGCTCCCGGATAGGCTATAACGCGCAGCCCCCGGAAGAGCATAAGCTCCGAAATCATACGCGGGAGTGCTGGGACGTCGTTGGCGGCGAACAGATTGTGTTCTTAGACTGGCATTCGCTCATTGACCGTTAGCAATGTCCCATACAGCTCGAACCAGCGCGGGGATGTCCCGCGCTGTGTTCGCGTGGGAGAACGCGGCGCGCACCGTTCCAGCGGCGTCTGTGCCGGCGGTGGCGTGGGCAAGCGGGGCGCAGTGGAGGCCTCCGCGTACGGCGACGCCGCGGTCGGACAGCAGGGCGGCCACTGTCTCGGAGTCCTTGCCGTCTATGGTGAACGACACCGGCCCCTTGTGATTGTCCGTGCTGTGATAGACCGTTACGCCGGGGATGGCGGACAGACCCTCGGCCGCCAGACGCGCTAGGGAATCGGTGTAATCCATGCCGTGCTTCAGTACAAAACGGATGCCCGCCGCCAGACCCGCCGCTCCCGGCGCGTTATGCGTTCCCGCCTCCAAGCGGTCGGGCAGATGCTCGGGCATGGAACGGCTGCGGGAGTCGCCGCCGGTGCCGCCTTCCATCAGCGGGGAGAGCGTCCCGTTTGGCGGGACGAGCAAAAGCCCCGTCCCCTGCGGGCCGTACAGGCTTTTGTGTCCGGGCATACACCAATAGGGGTATAAATCGCCGTTGACGGGGAGCAGCCCGGCGGACTGCGCCGCGTCTACAATCATAGGGATTTCACGCGCGCGGCACAGCTCGGCAATTTGCTCTACCGGCAGGACGGCTCCGAATACATTGGAAATATGGATACAGACGACCAGACAGACGCCGCCGCCGTCCAGCGCTTCCTCAAAAAGCCGGACGGCCGCCTCCGAATCAAACAGCGGCGCGGGGAGGGAGACCGTCTTTACGCCGGCGCTTTCCAGCGCGATTAGGGGGCGGACGACGGCGTTGTGTTCAAAGCCCGAAATCAAGACGGTTTTGCCCGGCTTGGCAAGGCTTTTGATGGCGATATTCAGCGCGTGCGTGGCGTTTGAGGTCAAAATCACGCGCTCGGGGCCGCTCATGCCAAAGAGGCGCGCCGCTTCCTCGCGGCAGTCAAACAAGGTCTCGGCGGCGGCTTGCGCGGCGGCATGGCCGCCCCGTCCCGCCCCGCCGCAGGTTTCAAGCGCGCGCCGCACGGCGGCCAAGACCTCCGGCGGCTTATGCAGCGTCGTGGCCGCGTTATCAAGATATATCATGGGCATAGCAGCACCTCGCCGTTCTCGTCTTCGCAAAAATGCGTTTTTACGGGGAATCCGTCGTCCTTCATCAACTGTATGGCCTGCGCCAGCTTCTCGTGCTTCACGCGGACGGCGTGGCCGCAGCCTGTTTCGGGCAGGTCGGCGGGAAGTTTCCGCATAGACGCGCGCAGGCCGTGGCGCTCAAGCAAGCGTACCGCCCTTTGCGCGTAGGTCACCGAGCGGCACGCAATCAAGGCGTTTGCCATAAAAAATCAACCCCTCATACTCTATGGTATGAGGGGCGGCGGGCTTTTGATTATGTGTTGAGCAAACATACCGCCATCGCGGCGACGCCTTCGCCCCGCCCGGTGAAGCCCATCCCTTCTTCGGTTGTGAATTTCACATTCACGCGGGAAGCGTCAACGCCCAGACCGTCCGCGAGATTCGCTCGCATTTGTTCGCGGTAAGGGGAGAGCTTGGGCTGCTGCGCAACGATTGTCGCATCGACGTTTGTTACTGTAAAGCCGTTATCCTTGACAAGGCAAACCGTCTCCCGCAGAAGGGATAGGCTGTTTGCGTTCTTATATTTCGTGTCGCTGTCGGGAAAAAGCTTCCCGATGTCGCCCAGCCCCGCCGCGCCCAGCAGCGCGTCGATGACCGCGTGGGTCAGGACGTCGGCGTCGGAATGGCCCGACAGCCCTTTATCGAAGGGGACGGAAACGCCGCCCAGAATCAGCGCGCGTTCGGGGACAAGGCGGTGCGCGTCGTATCCTTGGCCTATTTTCAGGTTCATGGCGCGTTCCCCCTCAGCAGCGCCGATACGAGCAAGAGGTCTTCGGCGGTCGTTACCTTGAGGTTGCGTGTTTCGCCGGGGACGATATGAACCGGGTAGGGCAGCGCCTCCACGGCGGCGCTGTCGTCGGTGAGGGGGAGGCCTGCTTGCAGCGCCTTTGCCAGCGCCCCTCTGAGCAAGCCCGCGTCAAAGCATTGCGGCGTCTGCACGGTGAAGAGGGCGGAGCGGTCTTTGGACAGCGTGACGATGCCGTTCTTTACCTCTTTCGCGCTGTCGGTCAGCGGCAGGGCGGGCAGCGCGGCGCCGGTTTGCTTGGCTTTTTTGACGACGGCCTCGCACAGGGCGGGCGTTACGCAGGGGCGGGCGCCGTCATGGACGGCGGCGATATCGGCTTTGGTTTCCATCAAGGCAATCATCACCGACAACGGCCTTGTTTCGCCGCCGCGCAGGACGCGGGTGACCTTTGCAAGCCCCAGCTCGCGGCACAAGCCGGCGATGGGGAGGACGTCCTCCTCGCGGGCGGCGATGATGATTTCATCGATAGCCGCGCAGGACTCCAGCGCGCGCAAAGTATGACCGATCAACGGCAGACCGTTGACCGGCGTGAGTATTTTCGATATGCCCTCCATGCGGGAGGAAGTCCCGGCGGCGGGGACGATGGCGGCGACGCGCTGACGCTTTTTCATGCCAATTCGTGATTGATGCGCTGCTCAACATCGGCGTAGTCCGCGCTTTGGGCCAGCACGATTTCGGAAATGAGAATCTGCTTGGCTGAATGGAGCATTTTGCGTTCCCCGGTGGAAAGCCCGCGTTCCCTGTCGCGCGCGGACAGGCTTTTGACCACTCTGGCGACTTCGGAGAGGTCGCCGCTCTTAATGCGCAGCATGTTTTCGCGGTAGCGGCGGTTCCAGTTGGGCGTGGTTTCGATTTCCAAGCTGGCCAGCGAGAGGATAAGCTCCTCCGCCGTGTCAAAGTCTACAACGGAGCGTACGCCGATATCGCCGGCGGTGTGTATCGGAATCATAACCAGCATACCGACGCTGGGCATTTTCATAACATAATATTTCAGAAGGGCGCCTTCTACCTTCTGGCTGACAATGCTCTCAATCACACCCGCCCCGTGCATGGGGTGGACAATTTTGTCCCCGACCTGATACAATCCGGCACCACCTATCTTTGGCAATAACAATATTATACACCACTTGCGCCGGAATTACAAGGAGTATTTCATAAAGATTGGAGGGAACAGGATTTATGCCATCCCCATTTCAATGGCTTTCATGTTCGCGTCGAACATATCCATTTTACGCTCGGGGATATTATCCCGCATTGCGGCGGCGATGACGTTTTGGTCAATGTCCGGCAGCGCCGACAATACCGCGCCCGCCAGAATCATGCCGGCAAGCCCTTTCAACCCGTTGTCCTCCGCCAGACGGGTGGCGGGGATGCCGCGGACGGTGATATCCTCGCGCGAGGGGGCTTGAGAGATGAGCGTGGAATCGTAAATCATCGTTCCGCCCGCTTTGACCTTGCTTTCAAAGGCGAGGAAGGAGGGAAGGTTCAGCGCGGCCAAAATATCCGGCTCTACCACCAGCGGGCTGCCAATGGGCGCGTCGGACAAAACCACGCCGCACTGAGCCGTTCCGCCGCGCATTTCGGGGCCGTAGGAGGGCAACCAGCTTACGTGCAGGTCTTTCTCCATGCCGATATGGGCGAGATATTTTCCGAAGAATAAAACCCCCTGCCCGCCGAAGCCGGCGATAAGTATACGTTTTTCCATAGAAACCACACCTTTCAGATAATGATGGATGACCACCGGACATTCGCCGCGGCGCGCCGCCGCCCGCTTAGAACTCTGTGCTTAGGATGTCCATATGCACGACGTCAAGATATTCCCCGCCCGTGAAGGTCGCTTCCCGTCGGCGGCCGAACTCGCGGAAGCCGGCTTTTTTGTAGCAGGCGACGCCCTGCTCGTTGTTCGCGTTGCAATGAAGCATGATATTGTGCAGGTTGAGCGTCTTGAAGCCGTAGCGCAGCAGCAGGCGGATGGCCTCGGTTCCGTAGCCTTTGCCGCGCCGCTCCGCGTCGCCGATGAACAGCCCCAGTGTGGCGCGGCGGGAGAGGGGGTCAACGTCCATGAGGCTGATGTTGCCAATCAGCTCGTCGCCGTCCTTGAGGACGATGGCGTAGTTGTGTCCCTCTAAAGCCATCTTTTCAACCGTTGCTTTTTCGTTGGGGAGGGATATCAGCGTTCTGTAGTGACCCAGATTGACGGCGACGGCGGGGTCGTTGAGCCACTTGGTATAGATTTCCGCGTCGTCGGGGTTCATCGGGGAGAGGTAAAGCCGCTCTCCGGTGATTTTGGGAAAGTAACGCATCGTATCAGCTCCTTTGTGTCATAATCCAGCCTACCGTGCCGTTCTTTTTGGCCAGTATCCGGTCGGAAAACCTATCCACGACCGAAACCGTTTCCCCGGCGGCAACAGGCAGGAAGTAGTCCGTTCCGCAGCGGCATCCTGAAAGAACGCCTCCGGCGTCCGTATACAGATACGAGGTAGGAATGGTCAGGGTTTTGCCGCTCTCGGTGTGGCGTACTTGGGAAAACTCGTCCCCGGGCTCAATCATCTCGACTTGCTTGTCTTTCCAAGTGATGTTCAGCGTCCCGCCGCGCTCTTGCTGCGTCTTCTCAACCCTGTAAGGCGGGAGGTTGTCCGCGGATTCAAATGAAAACGCGCCGTCTTGAATGATAAAAGCATTGAGCTGCCCGCTGTCCTTGATGACGCAGCCGCCGTCGATGGCAATCTTCCGCTGTTCCTCACGAATCATCGGATTGTGGCAGGGGATACGGTGGCAATAGTTATACACCGGCCAGTGTCCGGTGACAACACGGCGGGAGAAGGACAGGCCTTGCTCTAGGAAGGCGTCGTTTTTCATACACGCCCACGCGTCCAAATTGCGCAAGTCCTCCGACGGCAGCCCGCCGTGGGCGAAGATGTAACCGTCCGCTTCAAGGATGTGCGGCAGCGCCTCAATCCAAGCCGTTTCTTCGGGCAGGAGGTCATCGGTGATATCCTCGCAGTTGCCGCGCAGGATATGGACGTTGGGGGAGCGGGAGAGTTCGAAGACGCGCTTCAGCGTTTCGCGCGGGCGCGGGCCTTTGGTGTATAGGTCGCCGAGCAGGAGGAGCGTGTCGTCCGGCGCGTACCCGACCTTCGCCAGCAGCTTTTCAAAAAGCTCCAAATGGCCGTGGATATCGCTGATGCAGACGGTGCGCCCGCCTAAGCGTATGCGCTTTACAACGGCGTTCACGCGTCGTCTTTATACACCCCAAGAGGGTAGTACGGCATCATGTTTGCCCTCAGCCAGTCAAGGGAGGCGACGGGGTTTAGCCCCCAGTTGGTGGGGCAGGTTGACAAAACCTCGACGAGGGTGAAGCCCCTGCCCGCGAGCTGTATTTCAAACGCCTTTTTGATGGCTTTTTTGGCGGCGCGGACATTTTTCACGGTGTCAACCGAGACGCGCTCGCAGTAGACCGTGCCGTCCAGCGTGGCGAGCATTTCACAGACGCGGATGGGGTAGCCGGCGGCTTTGACGTCCCGTCCGTAGGGGGAGGTTTGGGTGACTTGGCCCGGCATGGTGGTCGGGGCCATTTGCCCGCCGGTCATGCCGTAGATGGAGTTGTTGACAAAGACGGTTGTGATGTTTTCACCGCGCGCGGCGGCATGGATGGTTTCGGCTGTGCCGATGGCGGCGAGGTCGCCGTCGCCCTGATAGGTGAAGACCACATGGCCGGGCTTGGCGCGCTTGACGCCGGTCGCCACGGCGGGGGCGCGGCCATGCGCCGCCTGAATGAAGTCGCAGTTGAAATAGTTGTAAGCCATAACGGCGCAGCCCACCGGCGCGACGCCGACAGTACGCTCGCCGACGCCCAGCTCGTCCAGCGCCTCGGCCACCAAACGGTGGATGAGGCCGTGGGTGCAGCCGGGGCAGTAATGCAGCGGCAAATCGGTCAGTAAGGGGGTTTTTTCAAATACAGTGTTCATATCGCCTTCTCCTTTGCTTCAAGAATGGCGTCCAAAATCATCTTCGGGTCAGGCGCCACGCCGCCAACGCGGTTGCACAGGGTTACAGGGCGGGAGCAGCGGATGGCAAGCTCGACGTCCTCAATCATCTGCCCCATGCTCATTTCCACGGAAATAAAAGCGCGGGCGCGCTCCGCGGCCTTGGCGAACGCCGTTTTCGGGAAAGGCCAGAGCGTGATGGGACGGAGTAGCCCCGCCTTGATTCCGCGGCTCCGCGCCTCGTCAATGGCGTTGCGGGCAATCCTAGACGACGCGCCGTACGCCGCGACGACGATGTCCGCGTCGTCTAGCTGATACCCTTCGTATCTCTGCTCGTCGTCCTCTACACGGCGGTACTTGGCGAAGCGGTCGAGATTGGATTTCTCCAGCGCGTCGGGCTTGAGGAAGAGTGAATTGACGACTTGCTTGTCCTTGCCCTGCGCGACCGCCCAAGGCTTGTCAAAGACGGTCTGTTCGCCGCCGGCGACCTCAACCGGCTCCATCATTTGGCCCAGCAAGCCGTCGGTCAGAATCATCACCGTCATGCGGTACTTGTCGGCGAGGGCGAAGGACGCGTAGGTGTGGTCGTACATTTCCTGAACGCTGTTCGGGGCGAGGACAATCATGCGGTAGTCGCCGTGCCCGCAGCCCTTGGTCGCTTGAAAGTAGTCCGCCTGCGAGGGCTGTATGCCGCCGAGACCGGGGCCGCCGCGCTGCACGTTGACGACAACGGCGGGCAGGTCGCATCCGGCTAAGTAAGACAGGCCCTCGGCCTTGAGCGAAATGCCGGGGCTTGAGGAAGACGTCATGCAGCGTACCCCCGCCGCGGACGCGCCGTAGACCATATTCACCGCGCTGATTTCACTCTCGGCTTGCAGGTATACGCCCTCCATCTGCGGCATACGGCGGGACATATGGGCGGCCAGCTCGTTCTGCGGCGTGATGGGGTAGCCGAAAAAATGGCGGCAGCCGGCCGCGATGGCCGCCTCGGCGAGGGCCTCGTTGCCCTTGATTAGGATTTTTTCACTCATGGCTTAACCACCTTTATGATGCTGTCGGGACACATGACGGCGCAAAACGCGCAGGAGACGCAGGCGTCTTCATCTGTCAGTTCGGCGGGATGAAACCCTTTGTCGTTCAGCTTGTCTTGGGAAATGCGCAGGATTTTTTTCGGGCAGGCGTTGATGCAGAGGCCGCAGCCTTTGCAGAGATTGGGGTTGATGGTTACTTTGCTCATAGTGTCACCCATTTCTTATAGATATTCATAGGCCGGATGTTTTCTCCCGTGATTTCCAGCCAATCCGCAGCAAACGTCGCGATTACGGGCAGACGGAGGGTTTTGCCGAGTTCCTCGGCATAGGGGAGGGAATTGAGGACGTCTTGGGCGGTGGTTTCGCGGGCTAGGTTGGAGTTGTTGACAATTCCGGTGAAACGGAATTTACCGGCGGATTCAATCTCACGGCAGAGGGCGGCGGCGTCCTTCGCGTTTGCCGAGAGGGGACGGTATTTGTTAATCACCAGAAGGATGGCCGCGTCTTTTTTCAAATGCTCGGAGTATCGGCCGAGCGCGAGCGCCCCACGGTCGTCGCCGCCGACGTCAATGACCGCCGCAACGTCTGTGTCGTCGAAAACCGACGCCGCGTCGGGAGGGAATCCGGGCGATTCAACGCTTGTTCCGGCAAGGGGGGAGGATATGAGACGGACGCCGGCTTTTTCCAAGAGTTCGCGGTTGTCGATGGAGCGGAAGTAAGGGTTGACGATGTCAAGGTCGCACAGGGTTACGCGCTCACGCGTCTTGCGCAGCTCCAGCGCCAAGTGGGTCGCGACGGTCGTCTTCCCGGAGCCGTAATGCCCGGCAAGAACGGTGACGCGGCTCATACCATCAGGGAGCATATATCCTCCGAGAAAGCCACCGGGTCGTCCACCGGCAGGCCTTCAATCAGGAGCGCTTGCGTATAAAGGAGGTTTGCGTATATCTTGAGCTTTTCGCGGTCGGAGACAAAGAGGGAGCGCATGGCGGCGAATACGGCGTGGGAGGCGTTGATTTCCAGCACGCGGTTGGCTTTGAGTCCTCCGCCCTGCGGCATTTGGTTTAAGACCTTCTCCATCTCTATCGTCAGCTCGCCCTCGCTGGTCAGGCAGACGGGGTGCCGCCCCAGACGGGATGATACGGTGACACCGCTGACCTTGTCGCCCAAGGCTTCGCGGATGAAGGCGAGTAAATCCTTGTTTTCCTCTTTCTTTTCCTTCTGCGCTTCCTTTTCCTCCTCGGTCAGCCCGGCGTCCTCGCCGGAGACGGAGCGGAACTCCTTTTCATCGTAGACGCGCAGCATTTTGAGGGTGAACTCGTCCACATCGTCGGTCAGGCAGAGAACGTCATACCCCTTTTCGCGGATGCGCTCGGTTTGCGGGAGCAGGGCCGCCTTGGCAGGCGTTTCGGCGCAGACGTAATAAATATGCTGCTGGCCCTCCGGCATTTTTTCGATGTATTCCTTGAAGGTGACCGGCTTGTCCTCCGCGAGGGAATGAAACAGCACAAGGTCTTTCAACACGTCCGCGTTTTGCCCGAAATCGGAGTAGAGGCCATATTTGAGCTGCAGCCCGAAGGCTTTGTAAAAATTTTCGTATGTTTCCCGCTCATTTTCCAAAAGCCGTTCCAGCTCGCCCTTGATTCGCTTTTCAATGCTCTTGGCCATTGTCTTGAGCTGGCGGTCGTGCTGGAGCATTTCCCGTGAAATGTTCAGCGTCAAGTCCGGGGAATCGACAAGGCCGCGGGTAAAGCTGAAATAATCGGGCAGCAGTTCGGGGCATTTGTCCATAATCAGCACGCCGTTGGCGTAGAGCTGCAAGCCCTTTTCGTAATCGCGGGAGTAATAGTTGAACGGCGCCTGCGAGGGGGCGAAGAGCAGGGCGGTGTAGGACACCGCGCCTTCGACGGAATAATGGACGGTGCAGACAGGGTCGGTAAAATCATGGAATTTGCCTTTATAGAAGCCGCTGTAGTCCTCGGCGGTCAAATCGGCTTTGCTTTTGCGCCAGAGGGGAATCATGCTGTTGAGCGGTTCGGGGGCGGGCGCGTCCGCTTCGTCCTCCCGCGGGGAAGCGCTCTTATGAAAAATCGGATACCGAATGTAATCGGAATATTTTTTTATCAGGCCGCGGATGCGGTAATCCTCTAAAAATTCGCCGTAGCGCTCGTC
Organism: Oscillospiraceae bacterium; assembly: GCA_009782215.1. Classification (GTDB taxonomy): domain Bacteria; phylum Bacillota; class Clostridia; order Oscillospirales; family UBA929; genus UBA929. The sequence goes on from WRKO01000029.1 coordinate 16,634, forward strand.
TTCGGCGTCGTCTTTCAGGGTCAGGGTGACGACCGTCCCGTGAGTCTCTTTCTCCGCCGCTTTGACGGAATAACCCTCCACGCCTTCGGATTCCCACAGAAAAGCCTGCTCGGAGCCGTAGGGGCGGCTTAGAACCGTTACTTTTTTGCTGACCATAAACGCCGAGTAAAAGCCCACGCCGAATTGCCCGATCGTTTCCAAGTCGGACGCATCGCTCTTAAACAGCAGCGTGCCGCTGTGGGCGATGACACCGAGGTTTTCGTTCAGCGCCGCGTCGTCCATCCCGCAGCCGTTGTCGGATATGGTGAGTGTGCGGGCGTCTTTGTCCGGGGCAATCTCGATGCGGTAGTCGTCCTTGCCCAATGAAACCGAATCGTCGGTCAGGGAACGGAAATAGAGCTTATCAATCGCGTCGCTCGCGTTAGAAATCAGCTCGCGCAGAAAAATCTCCTTGTGCGTGTAGACGGAGTTAATCATCAGGTCCAATACGCGTTTGGATTCGGTTTTGAATTGACGTTTCGCCATATCGGCTCACCTTTCATATTTGAATATCTCCCCGCATAAGCGGGGAGGTTGCCGGGGGATTTTATGGAGCGGGCGATGGGAATCGAACCCACGCGGCCAGCTTGGAAGGCTGGAATTCTACCATTGAACTACGCCCGCGAAAACAGCTTAAAACTAATTTTACCACATGCATCGCGGGTTGTCAAAAAATATTTTTACGGCTCAAGCACCTTTTTGGCTATCGCTACGGCGGCCATCGCGTCTTTGCCGTAGTGGGCGGCGCCGGAAACGGAGGCGTCAACCGCGGCGCCGCCAATCATAACGGCGCAGTGGGGCAGGGCGGCCCGGACGGCGTCTATGGTTTTCTGCATGTTTGTGATGGTGGTGGTCATCAGCGCGCTCAGGCCGACCAGCTTTGATTTGTGGGCGCGCGCGGCGTCTATCACACGAGCCGCCGGGACATCCTTGCCAAGGTCGACGACGGGAAAACCGTGGCTCTCAAGCATCGCTTTGACGATGTTTTTTCCGATGTCATGGATGTCGCCCTCCACCGAAGCGAGAACGATTGGCGCGAGCGCCGCCTCCGGCGCGGACGGCGCGTTTTGCTTCAGCCTTTCAATCTCACGGGCGGCGGCGGCAAGCAGGTCGGGCAGAAATATTTTGCCCGCGTCATACTGCTCGGTGAACCACTGTAAAGGCTTATCGCTTGACAATACTATTTTCTCCGCCAGCGTCAGACCGGACAGGAGGCGCCAAGTCTGAACCGCGTCGGCGAACGGCGCGCTCAGCGGGTTGATGATGGCGGCGTCCAGACCCGAAGCGAGCGCCGCCGTGAGGAAAGACGAGCCCAGCTTTTCCCGCTCGGGCATCCCGTAGGAGACATTGCTTACGCCCAAGACGGTGGCCAGCCCCAATTCCTCTTTGACCAGACGCACGGCTCGCAGGGTTTCCATTGTTTGCTGCGGCTGCGCCGCGACGGAAAGGGTTAAGCAGTCGATGAGGAGGTCGCGCTCGTCTATCCCGTACGTGCGGACGGCGTCGCGTATTTTGCGGGCGACGGCAAGCCGCCCCTCCGCCGTTTCGGGGATGCCGTTTTCATCCAAGGCCAGTCCAATGACCGACGCGCCGTATTTTTTCACGAGAGGCAAGATGGCGTTGAGCGATTCTTCGCTGCCGTTGACAGAATTGACGATGGCCTTGCCGTTGACCGCGCGCAAGGCGGCTTCCACAGCCTTGGGGTCGGCGCTGTCGATTTGCACCGGCAGACGACTGACGCTCTGCACGGCGCGTATCATTTGAACAAGGACGCCGGACTCGTCGATATTCGGAAGACCCGCGTTGATGTCAAGGAGATGACAGCCCGCCTCCTGCTGCGCGATGGCGTCATCCTCGACGATCTCCATGTCCCCTTCGCGCAGGGCTTTTTGGAGCGGCTTTTTGCCGGTGGGATTGAGGCGTTCTCCGATGACGAGGGGCCCATTTCCGAGCGTGACGGACATGGCGCCGGAGGCGGCAAGGACGCGGGGGGATGTCGCGCGCGCGGGTTCAGTCACGCCGAGGCCGTGGATGAGTTTTTTGGTCAGCGCGATGTGTTCGGGCGTTGTGCCGCAGCAGCCGCCCACCACCCGCGCGCCCGCGCGGACAAATCCGGCGGCGTATTCGGCAAAGGCGGCGGCGGAGACGTCGTATACCATGCCTCCGTCGTCTGAAACGCGGGGCAGGCCTGCGTTTGGCTGGATGACGACCGGGAGGGACGTGCGGGCGAGCATTTCCTTTAATAAAGGCTTCAACTGCGCCGGGCCGAGGGAGCAGTTCAGGCCAACGGCGTTCACGCCCAGACTTTCCAGAACGGCGACGGCGGTTTGGATATCGGAGCCGGTCAGCGTCCGTCCGTTTTCGGACAGAGTGACGGTGCAGACAACGGGCAGGGACGTGGTCTCTTTAATGGCAAGGATAGCGGCTTTACACTCGTATACATCGGACATGGTTTCCACGAGAACCAAGTCGGCGCCGCCCTCCGCGCCGGCTGCGGCGAGCCGGGCGAAATGCGTGTACGCTTCCTCGAACGTCAAATCGCCCATAGGCTCCATCAACCGCCCTGTCGGGCCGAACCCGAGGGCGGTGAAACGCCCGCCGGCGCGTTTGGCAAGCGTCACGCCGGCCCGAACAATGTCCGCGTCGCCGCAGGTGAACGTGCAGGATGTGAGGACGTCTGCGCCCGCCGCGACGTATGCTTTATGCGCGGTCAGCACGGCGTCGGGATTGGAGACACAGAGGGTATACGGCGGTTCCCCCGGCTTGAGATGATTGGATAGGTAAATGCCCATGCTCCCGTCAAAGAGCAGGGTTTCCTGTTTCAGCGCTGTGAGAAAATCCATTTCGCTACCTCCGGTTTGTTCATGGTGTAGATATGTATGCCGTCGATTCCGGCGTTGATAAAGCCGCGAACCTGCTCCGCCGCCAGTTCGATACCGGCTTTGCGCAAATCATCCGGGCTGTTTTGATATTTGTGCAGCAGACGGACAACGCGGGCGGGCAGGGACGCGCCGCAGAGAAAAATCATCTTCTCAATCTGCCCGCGCGACAGCACTGGCATGACGCCCGCGGAAACGGGAACCGTCACGCCCGCGGCGCGCGCGCTGTTGAGGAACGCGTAGAAGGCATTGTTGTCATAGCAGAGCTGGGAGATGAAAAACGCCGCGCCCGCGTCCTGCTTGATTTTCAGGGTTTCGATATCCGAAACGCCGCCGCCGTCGATATGCCCTTCGGGATAACAGGCGGCGCCGACGCAAAAACCGCCGTACGCGGCGATGTCTTCTATAAGCTCGGAGGCGTAACGGTAATCTTTTTGGCCGCCGTCTATCGGGTCGCCGCGCAGGGCCAGAATGTTTTCAACGCCGCTTTGGCGGATGAGGGTTAAGGCTTCGCGCACCGTTCCGCGCGCGGAATTGACGCAAGTCATATGCGCCATCGAGGGGATGCCGAATTGATTTTGAATGTTCGCCGCGATGCCGGCGGTTCGCTCCACGCTGCCTCCGGCGTGAACGGTCACGCTGATGAACGCGGGGGAGAGACGGGCGATATCCGCCAGCGCGCCTTCTATTGAGTCTCCCGCTTCATCTTTGGGCGGAAAAACCTCCAGTGAGAGAACGGTTTTGCCGGGCTTGTACAAATCTCCGATACGCATTGGACGCACCTCCGCCTACCAGTATACAGCATAACGGCGGCTAAGTAAATAGCCACCGTACCGCCATCGAAGCGGAAATGTAACCGGCGAAGTCGGCGAGCAGCGCCGCCGGGATGATATAGCGCGTCCTGCCGACGCCCGCCGCGCCGCAGATGACCGAGACGGCGTAAAAGGTGGTTTCCGTGCTGCCCAGCATCACGGCGGCGGTGCGCCCGACAAGCGAATCGACGCCGTGGGTTTGCATTAAATCAATGCCTACCGCCAGCGCCCCGCTGCCGGAAAAGGGGCGGACGACCAGCAAGGGGGCGCATTCGGGGGGGATGCCGAGCCATTGGAAGGCGGGGCGGCAAAGCTCCGAAAACGCGTTTAGGAACCCGGACGCCCGCAGCATGGTGACGGCGGCCAGCAGCGGCACCAGAGCCGGGACGATACGCAGGAGGACATTCAGACCGTCGCGCGCTCCGGCAATCAGGGCGTCGAAGACTTCAACGCCGCGCAGCAGGGCGAAGAGGACAACGCCTAGGATAAGCAGCGGCGTGACGAGCTGCCAAATCATTTCCAAACCCTCTTGAGGAGCTGCCCGGAGACGATGCCCGACGCGCAGCCTGCCACGGTGGCAATCCAAACGGCGGGAAGAATGTCAAACGGCGACGCGGCGCCTTGGGAGGCCCGCGCGGCGGCGATGGTGGCGGGGATGATTTGAATGGAACAGGAGCCGAGGATGATGAGGGCGCAGACGGAGTCGCTTGCTTCGCCCGTCCGCCCGGAAATGTCGTGCAGTCTGGCGGCGGCGCGGATGGAGAGGGGGGTCGCGGCGTTGCCCAGTCCCAGAAGGTTGGCGGAGACGGAGGCGGCGATGTCGCCGCGCAGAGAAGCATCTTTTTTTGATTCGGGGAAAAGAGCGCCGATGGGCAGGCGCAAAACGTCAGCCAGCTTTTCCATCAGCCCGGCCCGGCGCATGACCTCCACTACGCCGCACCATAGGCAGACGACGCCAGCCATGCTCAGAACAAGGCTGACGGCGTCTTTCGCGCCGCCCAGCAATCCGGCGGACATCTCTGCCGTTGTACCGTGAAAAATGGAAAAAATAACCGCACAAAGCATAAAGACGGCCAGCAAAACCGACATGGCCATAAAAATTTCGCCACCTTTTGACATAAAATCTTGACAGATGAAAAATATAGAAGTATAATTGAAAAAACTACACTATGAGAGGAAGGAAACGATGAAGTCAACTGGAATCACCCGGCGAGTTGATGAACTGGGACGGATTGTCCTGCCGATCGAGCTTCGGCGAACTTTGGGCATCGCGGAGAAGGATATGATTGAGATTTATGTGGACGGCGGTACTGTCGTACTCAAGAAACATGAATCACATTGCATCTTTTGCGGCCTTGCCGAAAACATCAGGCAATTTATAGACAAGAGTGTCTGCGAGAATTGCCTGCTAAAACTGAAGGCGATGTAGGGGAACTCAAATGGGCATATAGGGGACGCGATGGGCTGCGTCCCCTATAATTTTTACGGCTTCGCCGACATGGTCAGCAGTCCCCACAACCGCTTGAACACATCCCACCATGTCAGCTTGGCCACATCCCCGGCCGCGACAATAGGCACCCGAATCAGGACGCTTCCTTCACATTCGACAATCACCTCGCCGAGCTTTTGGCCTTTTGACACAGGCGCCTGAACATCCTCGGCAAGCTCCACCCTTTTTAGGATAAGCGGCTTCTTGTGCTTTTCAAAAATAATGGTCTCCTCGGATTCGAGAATGGGCTGCACCTCTTTTCCCCTGCCCAGTATAACGGGGACGGGCAGAAGCACCTCGTCGGGCCAGACGGTCATGGCCGCATAGCCGGCAAAACCGTAGTCCAGCATTTTCCGCGCCGATTCATAGCGGTCGTCCGTATTGCCGGCGTTCATCACGACGGCAATCAGTTCCATGCCGTCCCGTTCGGCCGAAGCCGAGACGCAGCTTCCGGCCTTGCCGGTCGTGCCCGTTTTCAGTCCGGTGACGCCCTCGTAGAAGCGCACAAGCCGGTTGGTGTTGGCAAGCTGGAATGTCCCGTCGCGCAGAGCGTCAAGCCAGACGGTTGAGTAGTTGCGGATTTCTTTATGCGCCAGCAGCGCCTGTGACATAACGGCGACGTCCCGCGCCGTGGTATAGTGCTGCGGGTCGTCCAGTCCGTGACAGTTTACGAAATGGGTGCCGGTCATGCCGAGCTGCGCCGCCCGCTCGTTCATCATGGCGACAAAGGTTTCCTCCGTTCCCGCGACGGCTTCCGCCAGAACGACCGAGCCGTCGTTGGCGCTGGCGATGGTCACCGCCTTGAGCATTTCGTCCACCGTGTAGCTTTCGCCCTCATGCAGAAACGCCGTTGAGCCGCCCAGACGCATCGCGGCGCGGCTGACGGTGAGCTTTTGCCCGTAAGCGATTTGGCCGCGCTCAAGGGCTTCCATAGTCAGGAGAAGGGTCATCACCTTGGTGATGCTGGCCGTGGCAAGGCGTTCATCGGCGTTTTTTTCATAGAGTACGGCGCCGGTAGACCTTTCCATAAGGATGGCCGAGGGCGCGGGAACGCTGAGCGAACCGGCGACGCCGGAAGCGGCGGCCTCGACCGGCTCCCAGCTATCAAAGACTTCCGCGTCGTCCGCTATCGAAACCGGCAGCAGTATCAGCAGTGAAAAAAGAAAACAAAAAATCCTCCGCATGGCCATGCCTCCTATCTAATGGAGGATATGTCCACGCGGGGATTCTTATGCTTGTTCTTTTGCGGGGATTCGCAGACCGCCCCTACAGGACGAAATCCTTCACCGTCTCGAAAAATACGCGGCCGTCTTCTTCCGTGCCGTAGACTTTCACGGTAATCGGCGCGGACAAATTGAGCGAGAATAGGCCTAAGATAGATTTGGCGTCCACGACATGCCGTCCCGAGATGATGTCGATATCGAACGGCTGGAGGCAGGCGCTGTTGACAAAACGCTTGACGTCTTCAATCGTAAGAAGCTGAACGGAAAAATCTTTCATTTCCGGCGTCTCCTTTCTTTAAGAGGGTGCGCGGCATTTGCGTTCCCCGCGCTCTTCATGCTATAATCATTATACCTCGAATGAGCCAACACCGCAAGTGAAAACAAAGCTAAATCGCGGCGCGGATACGGAAGTGTTTTTATGAAGATTACCCTATATACCCTCGGGTGCCGCACCAATCAGGCGGAATCGGCCGGGATGGCCGAATTTCTGCGCCTGCGGGGCCATACCGTCGCCGCGCCCGGAGAGGGAGGCGCCGACGCCGTCGTCATTAACACCTGCACGGTCACCTCCACCGCCGATAAAAAATCGAGAAACGCCATACGAAAGCTGCGCAGGCAGTACCCGGGCGCGCTGCTGGCTGTCTGCGGCTGCCTTCCGCAGACAGAGGCTCTTGATATGGAAGGGATTGACTTGATTGGAGGCACGGCGAATCGGGCCGGCTTTGCCGAGATGCTGGAGGCCGCGGTAAACGGCGCGCCGGGTCGGCGTACCCCGCAGCCATTGCCGGATACTTATGAGGATACTCTGCCGGACGCGCGGCCTATCGGGCGTTCACGGGCCTACCTCAAGATACAGGACGGCTGCGATAACCGCTGCGCTTATTGCAAGGTGCCGCAAGCCAGAGGGCGGTCGAGGTCGCGCCCGGCCGAGAGCGTGATACGGGCGGCTAGGCGGGCGGCGGCGGGCGGCGCGGTTGAAATTGTGCTGACGGGCATTGAAATCTCGTCGTACAATCCGTCTCTGGCGGATTTGACGGTTGCCGTTTGCCGCGCCGCGGCGCCGGTTCCCGTGCGGTTAAGCTCGCTTGACCCGCGCCGGGCGGACGGCGCGTTTGTCGAGGCGTTGGCGGGGGAGGGGAATTTTCGCCCCGCGTTTCATCTGTCTCTGCAAAGCGTCTGTGACAAGACGCTTGGGGCGATGAATCGCCGCTACGGGGTATCGGACGTCTTCGCCGTTTTCGAGCGGCTGCGCGGGACATGGAAGGACGCGGTTATCACCGCCGACATCATCGCCGGGTTTCCCGGAGAAACCGACGGGGATTTTGCAGAGACGTTTCAAAACCTGCAAAGGCTCAAGCCGGACGGATTGCATGTTTTCCCATACTCGCGGCGCGCGGGTACGGCGGCGGCGGAGATGCCGGGACAGAATACCCGCTCCGTCAAAGCGGAGCGGGTAAGACTGCTGATGGAGGCGTTTCCTAAAGAATCTCTTTAATCCCCGCCGCGAGACCGGCAAGGCCTTGGATCTCGCTGGGGATGATAATTTTGGTGGCTTGGCCGTCGGCCGCTTTGGCGAAGGCTTCAAAGGCTTTGATTTTCAGCACGGAGTCTTTCGCGTCGGCCTCGTTGAGCATACGGATGGAGTTTGCCAGCGCGGACTGAACCTCAAGGATGGCCTTCGCCTCGCCCTCGGCTTCTAAAATCTTGGCCTGCTTGACGGCGTCGGCGCGGAGGATGGCGGCCTGCTTCTCGCCTTCGGCGACAAGGATTTGGCTTTGCTTTTCGCCCTCGGCCTGCAGGATGGCTTGGCGGCGCATACGCTCGGCCTTCATCTGTTTTTCCATCGCGTCCTGAATTTCGCGCGGCGGCATGATGGTTTTCAGTTCCACGCGGTTGACCTTGATGCCCCACGGGTCGGTGGCTTCGTCGAGGATGGCGCGCATTTTGGTGTTGATGATGTCGCGGCTGGTTAGGGTCTGGTCCAGCTCCATCGAGCCGACGATGTTACGCAGGGTGGTGGCGGTGAGGTTTTCGATGGCCGCCATTGGATGCTCGACGCCGTATGTATACAGCTTGGGGTCGGTAATCTCGAAATAGATAACGGTGTCGATTTGCATGGTGACGTTGTCTTTGGTGATGACCGGCTGGGGAGGGAAGTCCGCGACCTTTTCCTTGAGGGAGACATTGGCGACGATGCGGTCGATGAATGGGATTTTGAAATGGAGGCCGTTGCCCCAGAGTGCGTGAAAAGAGCCGAGACGCTCAATGACAAAGCTCCGTGCCTGCTGGACAACCCGTATGTTGGAGACGACGACCAGCATGGCGATAAAGCCGACGATGACTACGGTTAAAATGGGGGTGACGTTGATGCCGGACAGAAAAAACATGATTTGCTCCTCCTTATATTATAGAATAGCGGCTTCAGTTTCAGCGGGCGCGGGCGCGGGGAGCGGCGAAACGATGAGCTTTACGCCGGAGATGGATTCCACGCGAACCAACGCGCCTTCTTCAACAACCGCGCCGTCGGCGCTTCGTGCCGTCCACTCCTTGCCCATCAGGCGTACCGCACCCTGTCCGGCGGTGTTGTCGATTCGTTCGACGCACAGCCCCGTTTCACCGATGTTGCGGTCGGCGTTGGTGCGCGCGCCGCGGCGTTTCAGATACCGCTTGAATGTGGGGCGCAGGGATATCAGCAGCACGGCCGAGGTGACGAAAAATACGGTTACTTGCAGCCACAGCGGGCTGCCGGGCAGCGCGGTGATGATGGCGGCTATCGCGCCCAGCGCGAACCAAAGGAAGTGCAGGGAGACCGTGTTTGCCTCAACGACGATGCAGACAATCAGAACGGCAAGCCAAAAAACAATTTCCATGGGCATGGCGTCACATCCTCTCTGAACATAGTATAGCATATGACGTTTCGCTTTGCAAGAGGGGGAGGTGAAACATAATTACCATTAGTAAACAAAAATTACCATTTGCTTCAGATGAAATTTATGCTTGACAAACGGAAAAACTTTTGTTATAGTACATCTGCTGCCGTAAATAGGGGAGCATAGCTCAGTTGGGAGAGCACGTGCTTTACACGCATGGGGTCGGGGGTTCGAGTCCCTCTGCTCCCACCAAAAGGCAAGGCGTCCGCAGGGCGCAGAATACGGCCCGTTAGTTCAGTTGGTTAGAACGCTAGCCTGTCACGCTAGAGGTCGACGGTTCGAGTCCGTTACGGGTCGCCACTTTTCCCCGCAAAATTTCGATTCTTCCCGAAATGCCTCTGTAGCTCAGTTGGTAGAGCAGAGGACTGAAAATCCTCGTGTCGTTGGTTCGATTCCGACCGGAGGCACCAAACACCGATCGTGTTTAGCCGCAAGCGCTCCCTTTCCGTTGCGGCTCTTCCTCAAATGCGGGAGTGACTCAGTGGTAGAGTGTCACCTTGCCAAGGTGAAAGTCGCGGGTTCGAATCCCGTCTTCCGCTCCAACGCGCCCACAGAGCCTTGTGGGCGCGTTTAGCAAAAAAAGCGGCGCCATAGCCAAGTGGTAAGGCAAGGGTCTGCAAAATCCTCACCCCCGGTTCAAGTCCGGGTGGCGCCTCCAACGGAAAACCCTGTAGTTGCAACGACTACAGGGTTTTTTCTTTGTTTAATTTTGAGGTTTTACCCCTACGTTTACCCCTAACAGCTTTTTATACGGCCTTTTTTTAACCTATATTTACGCTCTGTATAAACCGCTCCATCCGGGAAGCGCTGTCCGCTTTCATCCGCTCGGTGACATGACCGTAAATGTCGAGCGTAAAGCTGGCTGTGTGGTGTCCGAGATTTTCCTGAACAGTCTTTACATCATCGCCCGATTGCAGGGCGGCAACTGCGTAGGAGTGCCGCAAATCGTGGAAGCGTGAATCAAGAAAGCCCAGCCGCTGCGCAATGCGCTTGTATGTGCGGGATATGGTGCAGTGTGCCGGGGACTGGCCGAGCGGATTTGTAAAGACAAGGTTTGTGTTCGTCCATGCTGTCCCGGCAAGTAAACGGTGTTCTGCTTGCCGCCGCCGCTGGTCTCTCAACGCCGCCATTACGAAAGGTGCGGGGGAGATACGGCGGCTCTTGTCGTTTTTGGGCGTAGTAAGCGCGGCGTCGCTCTTGATGTAATTCCGCGGTAATTGCCTATCAATCAAGATTGTGCCTCGCTCAAAGTTTATCCGTGACCATTCAAGCCCCAGCACCTCACCTTGACGCATACCCGTAAAGAGCGTGACTATAAAGAGGTTTTCCCATTGGTGGCCGCGTATCTCTTTTAGAAAGCGCGGTATCGCTTCTTCATCAAGCGGCTTTATCTCTTTTTTCTCCATGCGCGGTAGTTCGCAAGCGTCGGACGGGTTGAAGCGGATATATCCCAACTTAACGGCTTGCTGTAAAGCCTTATGCAATACACCGTGAGTATTGCGGAGCGTCTTGGGGGATAATCCCGGCTTGTCCGCCGTTCCCTTGTGGAGTCCATTATACATGGTCTGTATCATATGTGCCGACAATGCTGATAATTTTGTCGAGCCGATTTCCGGCTTTAAGTGAACACGGCACACACTACGGTAATTGTCAACGCTGCGGGGTTTTAGGTTGCCGCAATATTCAGATACCCAAATATCTAACCACGCGCCCACCGTTAGCCTAGACGGTTCTATAAAAGTGCCGTCGGCAATCGCGACCTTGATAGCGTCGAGCTTCTTCACGGCTTCACGCTGTGTTTCGGCATAAACGGACTTTCTAATTGGCTTGCCCGTCCCCGGATTCGTCCCGACGCTGTACCGCCCCTCCCATGTTCCGTCCGGGCGCTGACGGATAGACCCGGAGCCGCTGGCGTTGCGGGAGTTTTTACGTTTCGGCATGGTTGTCGTCCTCCAGTTCAGATGTGATATCGTGAATTGCTTCTTGTATTTTGAACCGTGCTAGCGTGTGTGCTTCGGTAAGGCTCTTCAATTTTTCTGCGGCGTTTTGCCTTGCCAGCATACGCATATCAGCCTCTACTTTTTCTTCGCTTACGACCATTGACGTCACACCATTTATTTCCACCGTCACACTATGCTCTCGCTCAAGCTGCCATTTTGTGGGGATTAGCCTTTGGTATTCAACATCTTCTAAATCGAACTTAGACGCCGTTGCCAGTTCGCGCTTGCAACGCCTCGCCTCGCCAAAGGCGTTA
>WRKO01000030.1 GCA_009782215.1 Oscillospiraceae bacterium
AGAACACGGCACTGTTTAATAGTGACTATGTTGCTTCATATAGAAACATTGACAATTACTTTTTCAATATGCTGCAAAGGCGTCGTCAAATTTGGGGATATTCTATTTATACTTTAGACGGGGAAGTCCTTAGAGCTGTAATGTCAAGGGTATTTCAAATATTCACAAAAAAATTACGCCCACCAAGGGATTTTTCCCTGATGGGCGTTTAGTCATCAAGTCTATGTTATTTCTTCTGTACTGGAATCCATACTTCCTCAAAATGTTTGCCGTCAGGTGCGGTATAATAAATCTCCATATCAGGCCCGATTTCTTTGTCGTAGCCGGAGGAAGGAAGCCATTCGCTGTATGCACGATTGAAAAGCGTCGGAATTTCCAACCCAATATAATCGTTTTTGTCGCTTCTGAATATTGCCCATGTAGCTTTTGGAATCTGCGCCACCTTGAAACCATCCGTATTGCTGTCTGGATTCTTTAATGCGTAAAGCATATAAGGAAATGTATTGTCACCCGGTTCGCAATACCCGCAGACTGCATTGATTACACAGGCTCCATCTTCACGCGGATCCCCATGTCCATCAGGATTTCGTACTCCGCCCGCCGCGTCGAACAGCTTTTCATATTCACCATTCTTGTGACATTCACACCAAAATTCCGGTACTTTGCTTGTTTCATCGTTGTTGAAAATACGCTCAATGCCGAACACTTCAAACGCTTCTTTTTCCTCAATTCGCCAATTCATTGCCTGTACTCCTTTGATTTTTATTTGGAAAGTAAGCGGCGGGAAGATGACTAAGTTCACGCCGGTTTGCCGCGCAACAGAAGGCGTAACGCCGTGTTGCTGTACAAAAGCACGACTGAAGCTATCTGCGCTGTCGTATCCGAACATCACAGCCAAGTCAATAACCTTGTCGCTGCCGTTTTGTAACTTCATAGCGGCCAACGATAACTTGCGTTTGCGGATGTACTCGGACAACGGCATATCGGCGATATAATAAAATAATCGTCCGAAGTGATATGGCGAATACGCTGTGACGCTTGAAACATCCGTAAGTGCCAAATCATCGTCAATATGCGTTTCGATATACGTCATTGCGTTATTTAATTGAGTGAGAATATCCACGCTCCCGACCTCCTTTCCGTTATTATTGTAACAGGCTCTTTGAATCGGCATCCGACTTTTTCGGTAGAATTATGTGGGTTAGCCTATCGTAAAAAATCGCGTCTAATATCTATCAGCTTTTTTACACACTCAATCGTTTCAGCGTTGGGGTTGTCAAACCTCATGGGGGTTACACAAACATTATCAAACTCTTTTCCGAATATCACCTTGCGGCTTCCTCCGGGGTTATCACAGCCGCCACAGTTTCCGCAAATGTCAATATGTTTCCACGCAATCGCTTTAAGTCGTTCATCGGGTATATCATCTGAAAAAAGGTCTGACCTATTGCCGTCTATCCAAATCACCCAACCGACAGGCTCGGTCGTATCTTCGCCGCTGTTTATCAGAATGAAGCACGCATATTCGCCATTATGCTTGACCATATAATAAAGTTTGTCCGCCCAATATCCTTGACCGCGTTCGAGCTGCAATCCGTTCTCTAACAGATACTCAAAGAAACCCGCCGCGTTTTTTCGGGCATCTCCGGCGAGGGTGTTGCCGATATAGTTTGAAGTGTTCATCGTTTTCGCCCTTTCAACCCTTCACCGCGACTAAAATATATGACATCGGAACACCTTTTTTATCATAAACATCTGAACCCACATTGCCGATATCGCAATCATATTCGTTAAGCCGGAGTGTCTTCATGCCGTTTGCAGCCAGCCCATTGATAATGTCTGACATGGTGTGCGAAAAATCAGTGAATGTTTTTGACGCATACTCACCGGAAATATAGCCCATTCCGCTGTTTCCAATCCACGGCTCTTTTCGGAAATATGAATGTACAAACCGGGTGAGGTTGTTCGGGTCAAATGCTTCATCCCTTGGCATGGCAAGCATATTCGCAAGAGGATGTCCGTCGTTAATCAGCAGCGTCCCGCCGCTTTTCAGACACTTCCCCGCCTTTTCAAAAAGTTCGGTTAAATCTTGAAACCAGCATATCGCCCCGATGGTGAAAAAGATAAAATCAAATGTATCGTAATATTTTTCGGATATTTCAAGAAGATTGCAGTTGATAAATTCACAATTTTTCACGCCCGCCTTTTCCGCTGTTTCTCTTGCCTGTTCCAAGATATTCTCGGCAATGTCAAAACCGATGCCGTAATCCGCGCCGCCGTCCAAAACAAGCGAAAGCAATTCTCTCCCGTTATTGCAGCAAAATTGCGCCACCGTTTTTCCGCGAAAATTCATATTCAGAAGTTCATTTTTCATGTCGCTGTCAAAAAACTCAAAATTCCCCTTTTTGAGCCTGATGTGGTTATTGTCGCCCCAATTTGGCGTACGATGGTCAAACGCCTCTTCCCAAGCGGCTTTGTTGGCTTCAGTGTAATTCATCATTGTCCTCCTTCGGCAAAATAATTTGAAACAACCTCCCGCTCGTCAAAAAAGTGCCGGACGCCGTTAATCTCCTCATAGCATTGATGCCCTTTTCCGATAATCAGCACAAGGCTGTCCTTCCCCGCGACAGATAGGGCGCGCCGGATGGCATCGCGGCGGTCGGGGACGATTTCATACGCGCCGCCCGCTTCCCCGACGCCGACAAGGATATCGCTGATGATATCCTCCGCCTTTTCCGAGCGGGGATTGTCGGATGTGAGGATGCACAAATCACTGTGCTGCGCGGCGATTCTGCCCATATCGCGCCGCCGTGCCGCCGCGCGGTCGCCGCCGCAGCCGAAAACGGTGATGATTTGCGGCAGGGCGTATTCCTTTGCCATTTCCATCAGGCTTTGCACCGACAACGCGTTGTGGGCGTAGTCAATCATCACGGTAAAATCCGCCGGAACCGGCACACACTCGGCGCGGCCGCGGACGCGCGCGGCCGACAGGGCTTTGACGGCGGTTGCCCGCTCAACGCCCAGCATATCGGCGCACGCCAGCGCCGCCAGCGCGTTGGTCGCGTTGTGACGGCCGGGCATGGGCAGTTGATAGTTGATAGTTGATAGTTGACAGTTGACAGTTGTGGGGGGGAGGGTTGCGGTGAAGCGGATGCCTAGGGCGGTGGGGGATTTTATGGGTGTGAAAGCGCCGGCGCGGTAATCGGCGTTGTCTGAGCAGCCGAAGGTTTTGGTTTCTTTTGCTGTGTTGTTGAGCATCCTTGGGGCTTCTTTGTCGTCGGCGTTGATGAGGGCGCGGCGGCAGCGGTCAAATAGCAGGCGCTTGCTGTTGGCGTAATGCTCGTAATCGGGATGCTCTTTTCCGCCGATATGGTCGGGGCTGAGATTGAGGAATACGCCCAGCTCAAACTCCACCCCGTCCAGCCTGTGGGTGAATAGGCCCCACGACGACGCCTCGATGACCACGTCGGTCACGCCCGCGTCCCGCATTTCCGATAAAATACGGTGCAATTCCAGCGATTCCGGCGTGGTGTTGAGCAGCTCCCATTCCCGTCCGGCGGCAAACGCCCCGGTGGTGCCGATGATTCCCGCGCTCCGCCCCGCCGCCGTCAAAATATCCCGCAGCATATACGACACGCTGGTCTTGCCCTTCGTGCCGGTCAGACCAATCAGCCGCATTGACCGTGACGGATGATTGTAAAACTCAGAGGCTATCTCCGCCAGCGCGGCGCGGGTGTTTTCACACACAACCACCGTAGCGTCGGGCGGGACGCCGACCTCGCGTTCGGTAAGAAACACACGGCAGCCCTTCTCATACGCCGCCATGATATAGTCATGCCCGTCGGCGTCAGCGCCGGTCAGCGCGACAAAAAGCCCGCCGGGCAGTGCGCGGCGCGAGTCGTACGCGATGGACTGTATCTCAGGCAGGGAACTCAGGGTCATAGTCGTCGCTCACCTCTCCGCGGAAAACGATTTTGCTCGGGCCCGTCATGGTCACGTCATTGATCATTCTGTCCCATTTCACATGAATCGAACCGCCTAGCTGCTTCACCTCAACCGCGTCCCCGCAACGCCCTGTCAGAACCCCAGACACCAGTGCCGTACAGCACCCGAGACCGCAAGCCCATGTCTCACCCGTCCCCCGCTCCCATGTGCGCATCAGCAGGGTCTTTTCATCGATCACCTGAGCGAACTGCGCGTTGGTACGGTTCGGAAAGAGCGGATGGCGCTCCATGTCCGGCCCGTACTCGTGTAAAGGGAACGCGTAGAGATCCTCGGACGGGGGAAGCCAGCTTACCGTATGCGGGTTTCCCCAAGATACCGACGTCGCCGGAAACGTCCTGCCGCGCAGTGTGACCGGCTGCTCGACAAACCGTATATCCGGCGCGCCGACCGACCCGGTGATATTTTTGACGCGCCCCCTGTCATCCAAAATCAGCCACACCCGCCGAAGTCCGGCCAGCGTTTCGACCGTCATATCGGTTTTCTGAACATACCCGTCGGTATACGCCAGCAGCCCGATACTGCGGAGGATGTTGCCGCACATCTCCGCCTCGGTGCCGTCCGGGTTGAAAACCCGCATTTTGATGTCGGCGCAGTCGGACGGGCAGACCAAAACCAGCCCGTCGGAACCGACGCCGGTTTCGCGGTTACTCAGCACCCTCGCCCAGCGGGACGGGTCGGGCGTCGTTTGGGTAAACTGCTCGATATAAACGTAGCAGTTGCCCATTGATTGCATCTTGGTGAATTTGATATGTACCACCTACATCGTAAGATTGATGAGAAAGCGGCGCGGCCTGTTGAAAAGGCTTGCTATGGCCGGAGATAATCATCCAAATCATCTAAAGCAAAATCCCGCAGAATCATCCTGCCGGTTTCAATGTACATTGAATTTCATCCCTTCATTGCGTCTTGGTGAATTTGACATATACCGCTTAGTGGGGGCTATCCTCATATTTGCCGCCAAAGATAACCCCGTTGAATTTGCCGTATGACGGTATATGCTGTTCAGCTTCGGACAAAAAACTACTGTTTCGGAAATTTGTGTAATAGTATTCTTTCATCAGCTCTAAATCTTTCCTATACTTTTCAACTTCCATAGCACAAACCCTCATAAGCAGGAGTCTATCCAAAGAAACCATTTTAATCTTCTCGCAATCACAAGCCCCTACACTATAAAAATTGTAGTCTAAAAGAGCAATGCTGCGCCAAATTTCAAACGGCTCTATAACAATGCCCAAATCCCCATAGATGTCTTTCCGTTTTTCAGGATATAGCTGCGCCAATGCCTGATAGTCCTCGTCGCAAAT
Source organism: Oscillospiraceae bacterium (assembly GCA_009782215.1). Classification (GTDB taxonomy): domain Bacteria; phylum Bacillota; class Clostridia; order Oscillospirales; family UBA929; genus UBA929. Next base: position 5,310 of record WRKO01000030.1, read on the forward strand.
CACAAAATCTATATCCGCTCCTGATTTTCGCATACCGTAGTATTCCATGGCCATTCCGCCAATGACAATAGGCTTATGAGAAAAATCAAATTCAATGACAGCAAGCTGTTCATGGATTCTTTTGACAATATCGCTCATAAGCAACCCTTTCATAATAGATGGCAAACACCGGCAAAATCAATCCCCCGCCAATGCCAGCATCTTTTCCAAATCCCGCAAAATATCCCCCGTGTCCTCGATGCCTACGGAGAGGCGCAGCAGGCGGTCGGTGATGCCCATTTTGTCGCGCACGTCTTTGGGGATGGACGCGTGGGTTTGGGTCATCGGGTAGGTAATCAGCGTTTCGACGCCGCCGAGGCTTTCGGCGAACAAAATCATATCCCCGCCGCGCAGTACCTTCTCCGCCCCGGCGCTGCTCTTGAGCGAAAACGAGAGCATCCCGCCGAAGCCCGACGCCTGCTTTTGGCTGACGGCGTAACCCGGATGCTCCGGCAGGCCGACGAAATAGACCTTCTCCACCTTGGGGTGGTTTTGCAGGAATTCCGCCGCGGCGACGGCGTTTGCCTGATGCTTGTCCATCCGCAGGGGGAGGGTTTTGATGCCGCGCAGCGTCAGCCATGAGTCAAACGGGGCAAGCCCGGTGCCCTCCGTCTTGAGGAAAAGCCGCATGGACTCCGCCAATGCGTCCCCTTTTGTGACAATCAGCCCCGCCGTCGTGTCATGGTGTCCGGCGAGGAACTTGGTGGCGCTGTGCAGCACAATGTCGGCGCCGAGCGTGAGGGGGCGCTGGTAATAGGGGGTGAGGAAGGTGTTGTCCACCACAACGAGCGGACGGCTCGCCGCCTCGCCGGCGAGGGCGCTGACGGCGGCAATGTCGGCCACCTTCATCATCGGGTTGGTGGGCGTCTCGATAAAGACCATCACCGTTTCCGGGCGGAAAGCGGCCTTGACGGCGTCCAAGTCGCCCATATCAACGTAGGTAAAGTCGATGTTGTACCGCCGCCAAATCTGCTCAATCAGCCGGTATGTCCCGCCGTAGACGTCGTCGCTGATTAAAACATGGTCGCCCGCCTTGGTCAGCGAGAAGACGGCCAGAACCGCCGCCAGCCCCGAGGCAAAGGCAAAACCGTAATCCCCTTCTTCCAAGAGGGCGACGGTCTTCTCCAATTCCTCACGGGTGGGGTTTTGCACGCGGGAATAGCAATACGGCCAGTCGTCCTCCGCGTTGACATAGGTGGAGGTCTGATAGATGGGGAAGCTCAGCGCGCCGGTATGGGGGTCATGCCCCTGACAGCCGTGGACGGCTCTGGACGCGAAAGCGGGCTTGTCCATACGGGGTTCTCCTTTGCATCAAAGAGCGCCGAGGCGCCCGGCAGTGTGTATTATGTAAAATGATTATACCATCAACCCCCGCCGATTGCAACGCCATCCTCCCCTGTTTTTATCCCCTTGCGGTTTTCCGGCGCTGATGTATAATGGGAAAGCGGCGCGCGGGCGGCGGCATAAATGGATACGGAGGTGCGGCCATGATTAGCAAAAGCGGGATTGACGGAGGAAAGGGCTTCGATTGGGGGAAAGCGTCCGAAGATTACGCGAAATACAGAGACATATACCCCGGCGCGTTTTACCGGAAAATCATAGACTTAAATCTTTGCGTAAAAGGGCAGACGGTCTTGGATTTAGGCACAGGCACAGGGGTCTTGCCAAGGAATCTGTACAAATACGGCGCGAAATTCATCGGCGCGGACATTTCCGAAAACCAAATCGGGCAGGCCCGCCGCCTGTCGGCGGACGCGGGCATGGATATCGAGTATGTGATTGTGTCGGCGGAGAATTTTGACTTCCCCGATAACAGCTTTGACGTGGTAACCGCCTGCCAATGCTTCCAGTATTTTGACAGAGCGGCCGCGCTGCCGAGAATCCATAGGGCTCTGAAGGACGGCGGGCATTTCTGTATATTGTTTATGGTCTGGATTACCGGCGAAAGCGAGATTGCGCGGCGCGGCGAGGAGCTGGTGCTGAAATACAACCCCGCGTGGACCGGCGGCGGAGATAACGCAAGATACATACCCGCCGCGGAAACGCCCGGGTGGGCGGCGGAATGGTATGAAACGGCGAACGCGGAGGGCTTTGACGTCCATCTGACGTTTACCCGCGAAAGCTGGCACGGCCGCATGAAAGCGTGCCGGGGGATAGGGGCGTCCTCCTTGACGGCGGAAGAAATCGCGCAATGGGAAAAAGAGCATACCGAATACCTGCGAAGTATGCCGGAACCCTTTGATATCCCGCATTTTGTCACCATCTTGAATCTGCGCAAAAAAAGCCTTTAAGAGGATTAAGAATGGCTGTCGATAGAGATATAAGGGTAACGCAGAAAATTTATATACTGGAGGGTGTACGAATGAAGCCAAAATCAGTTCTTTTGCAGTGGGTAGAGGCTTTTAACAATTCTGATGTTGAGAAAATCTCAAACCTGTATGCCGATGATGCCGTCAATCATCAGGTTGCTAATGAGCCAGTTGTTGGTAAAACGGATATAAAGAAGATGTTCGAGTTTGAGTTTGCACAAGCTGAAATGACTTGCATTGTTGAAAACATTTTTGAAGATGGCGAGTGGGTCATTATTGAATGGAAAGACCCTTTGGGTTTGAGAGGGTGCGGTTTTTTTCACATAGTTGATAGCAAAATTGTTTTTCAAAGAGGGTATTGGGATAAGTTGTCATTCCTGAAGCAACATAACCTACCAATCGTATAGTATAAGCCTTTTCTGCGTTGCTGCTGCGGCGAGCGTCCTAAAAAGGGCGGCTTCACCCGTTTAGGGGAAACCGCCCTTTCTGTGTATAACGGCTATACGGACATATCGAATTTCTGTCCGAGTCCTGTAAAGGAGGCGTTCATCAGCCGAATGAGGCTGTCGCCTTCCCGCTGCATCGTTTCTTCAGCCATATTCAAGACTTTCGCCGACGCTTCGGTCTGCAAATTGACCATCTTCATGTCCGTCGCCATAGCCGCCATACTGTTGCCGATGCTTGATACTTCCATATGAATCACATCCTTGCTTTCAGTATATACCATTCCCGCCGAACTGTCAAGGTTTTCCGCCTTTCTTTTTCACAATCACCAGTCCGGCCGCCGCCGCAACGACCACCACCACGCCAATGACCACCCAAATCCATACGTTTCCACCGCCGCCGCTGTCATCGCTTGCCGGAGGGGGTGGGGGTGGGGGAGACGCTTCGGGTTCGGCGGGAGTCGGGTCGGGTTCGCCGCTGTCTCCGGGGTCTTCGCCGCCACGGTTGTCGCCGTCCCCGCTGTCGCCGTCCCCGCTGTCGCCGTCCCCGCTGTCGCCGTTATCTCCGTTGTCACCACTGTCACCGTTGTCTCCGTCGCCGTTATCGCCCTCTTCCCCTATCCTTGGCTCACGGGGCGGTTCGGGGTCGGGCAGCGGCCCGAAATCCCCGGTCGCGGAGAAGAATGAATCCGAGCCGGGCAGACGCTGAACATTCTCAAAGGAGAAAATATCCTCCGACTCCTCCAAGTCAACGATTCTAACCGCCATCGCGGTGTCGCCGCCGGGGCCGAAAATGCCCAGCTCCAAGCAATCGACGTTTTCCAGCCAGTCCTTGATATACCAGTCGTTTTCCCCTTCAAACCAGTCCATCGCGGCGCGGAAGGATATAATCATCCGGTAATAGCCGTCGCCGTCGATGACGAAATAATGCTTCCGGCCGAAAATGTCTTCCCAGTTGGCCCCGTCCGCCCCGTCGGCGTCAAGCGACCAGACCGACGGCGACCAGCCGTTGATGCCAAACCCGGCCATAGCGCGGTAGCCTTCCTCGCCGCCGTCGTAGCCGCTCACCTCAAAGGTGAGGATAAAGCTCTGGATGCTCTCGGCGGAGGGCGTGATGGCGATGTAGACAGACGCGCCCCACGGGTTCATAAGGTTGACCCAAGCGCCGCCGCTGTCCTTGAAGTTATAATTCAGATTGCCGTCGTCCTCCGCGGCGGTGAAGACGTCTGGGTTGAGGGGGTCGCGCAGGAGAGAGAGGGCGGACGCGGGCAGGGCCGCCAAGGAGACGGCAAACAGCAGGCAGAGGGCAAGGCTCAGAAACTTTTTCATGGTGTTTTCCTCCTAAATATTATTTTTACTGTTCCCATGTTTGGTCGATGACGTGCTGGGCCACCCCGGCGTATGCGGCGACAGCCTGCGCCGGGGTCATGTCGTCCCTGCCCCGGATGGTGGCGAGGACGTTGTCAAGGCCGGTAAACCCATTGGCGGCGTAGGCTTTGGAGTAGTATTCCATTTGGACGCACATCTCATAGACTTCCCGGGAGCCGTAATAATGCAGAATCTCGGTTTCTCTCTCGGCTTCGGCGGCGGCCTCGGTATCCTCGTCGGCCGGCAGACGCTTGAAGAGCAGATACAGGGCGGCCAGTTCGGGGTTCTTGGAGGAGCCGGCAATCCCCTCCTTATGCCCGGAGGACACCTCGCCGAACGGAATGTCGGCGGGCAAATCGGGGCCGCGCGGGAAGGGGGCGATGCCCAAATTGTCGCCCAGCGCGGCGCGCAGGCCGTCGTCGCCGTGGAGGAGCCAGTCGCCCCAGTACATCATGGCGATGTTGCCCGCCACCAGCATCCCCGGCGGGTCAAGGTCGGGGTCCCAAGGGGCGATGATGTTGTGCTGCTCCTCAAGGGCGCGATCCCACTCCAGCGCGCGGACGGCCTTGGGGTCGCTCAGGCCCTCGACCGGATTGCCGTCCATCCACTGCACATGATTGGCGCCGTTTGAAAAGAGGATTTGCGGCGTAGACCATGAATAATAGCCCCACACGCTGTTTTCGCCGTCGGCGTTGCGGTTGTTCTGCTGGATTTCCAGCGCGACGCGCACAAACTCATCCCATGTCCACCGGCCCTGCTTCCAAAGGTCAAAGGGATTGTCCACGTTGGAGTTGGCGAAGATATCCCTGCGGAAATACATCTTGTTGGATTCCGTGCCGAGGTCGGGCATGGCATAGAGGTTGCCGTTGAAGGTGTAGTATTCAACAATGGCCCGGCTGATGGGGAAGGATACCTTGCTGAAGTCGATGTAGTTGTTGAGCGGGAACAGATATCCCCGCATGACCCACGCGGGGACGGCCTCCTCGGCGAAGACGCAGATGTCCGGGCCGTCGCCGGTGGCGATGGCTCTGATGATGTTGGTGTTGTATTCCGTGAAGGAAAACGCGTTGACAAATTCCACCCTCGCGCCGGTGGCGGCTTCAAAGGCCGCGATGGTGTCCGATTCCCCGTCCGGCTCCCAAAACGTCCAGATGGAAAGCGTCTGCCCGGCAAACCGCTCGCGGTCGATGTTCAGCTCATGCCGGTATTGTGCGGCGGAGTTGAAAGCCTCCGTCGCCGGCCCGCCAAGGTCGTCAACGGTTCCGCCCTGTACGTTGCCGTCCGGGTTGTTGTCAATGAGGTCGTCGTTGGCCGTATCCAACTGCTCGGGGTTGCTGAGGTCGTCGTTGAGGGTGCAGCCGGCAAACAGGGCGGCCGTCAGCAGCAACGACAGCGCGAGACTGAGAAACTTACGCGTGGTCATGTCCCTTCTCCTCCTGATCATATATTTGAATTGCCCCACCGTTTCGTATGGAGCGCGGCGCGACTAACCGACAATTCCGCTGCGTTCCACGGATTGCACAAAAAACCGTTGCCCTATTAAGTATATCACAATCAGCGGCAGAATTACCAGCGCCACGCCGGCATATCTGGTTGGAACCAGATATGACAGGTCGGAAACCTGCGCGGATCGGGTGATAAGCCCGTTGATGCCGACCAGCCGCATCGAGAGGGTGGGCGCCTGCATGAGGTATTGCGTCTGGCCGAACACGTCGTTCCAATGCCAGACAAAGGACAGCAGACCCACCGTGACGAAGGCCGGAACGGCGTTGGGCAGCATGATGCGCAGATAGGTGCGGATGGTGCCGCAGCCGTCAATGTAGCCGGCTTCCTCCAGCTCAACCGGCATCCCGCGGTAAAACTGGCGGAAGATATAGATAAACAGGCCGCTTTTCAGCCCTTGGCCGAAGAGCGCGGGCAACAGGAAGGGCCACGGCGAATTGTTGAAATTGATGGTTCGGCCGCCCGTCAGCGCACCCACAATGCCGAAGATATCGAAGCGCACGAAGAAAATATACTGCGGCAGCGTGATGACCTGCGGCGGCACAATCAGGGTGAATACCACCAGCGCGAACAGCAGGCCGCGCTCGCGGAACTTGAAGCGCGCAAACCCGTAGCCGATGGTGGAGCAGAAAATCAGGTTGAGCAGCGTCACGCCCCCGGCGATTTTCAAGGTTTGGATGAGGGCGGCGGGGTATTCCATAAACCCCCACGCGTCGGGGAAGTTTTGAACCGTAGGCTGCTTGGCGATCCAAATGGTGGTGGTGTCCAGCATATCCCCGGTAGATTTGACGGCGGTGGCGAAGATATAAATCAGCGGATAAATCAGAACGTACCCGATGCCGCAAAACAGCATGGCAAAAAACAGGCCGTAGAGGAGCTTCCGAGTCCTCTTCACCGCCGACGCCCGTTTATGGCTTCCGGGCCTCCACGCGCTTATGACATTTGCGAGCTGGTTTTGCATAGTTGCCCTCCTGTGGCACTGTAGGGGCGGCCTGCGGCCGCCCGCGGGCGCACATAGTGCGCCCCTACATGAAATCATACCGCGTCAGTCGTTCATATAAAAGACCTTTCTTGACAGCAGCCCGACAGACAGCGCCAAAATCACACTGATGACGGCGAAGAATATCCACGCCAGCGCGGCGCTGTATCCGTGGTCGAGCATTGAGCCGAACGCGACGTCGTGGATGTAGCGCAGCAGTTGGTTGTTGTAGTCGGTAAACGAGTCGATGATGGTGTAGACCAGATTGATGACGATAATCGGTGAAATCATCGGCAGCGTAATCTTCCAAAATGATTCCCAGCCGGTGGAGCCTTCCAGCTCGGCGCTTTCATACAGCGCCGGCGAAATGGCTTGCAGGCCCGCGATGAACAGCAATATCTGCACGCCGGATTTCCAAATGATTTGGTAAACCCGGTCGATGGCGTCGGTCAGAATCCCGATGGCGGGATTGTTGTTGGTAAGCGTCAGCAGCGTCTCTTTGAAATCAACCGTTTGCAGCATCGGCATCCCCTGCTGCCCGCTCGCCCCGGCAAACTGCGCCGATACGTCGGCCTGCATGATGTAGACCAGCGCGCCGGAGGTGATGATAATCGGAAGGAAGAAAAGCGCGCGCAGCAGGGCGCGTCCAGGAAACCTCCGGTTCAGCATTACGGCGACAAAGAGCGAGAAAAAGGTCACCAGCAGGATGTCAATCAGAATGACGGTGAGCGAATCAATCAGCAGAGGAATAAACTCGGCGTCGGTGGTGAACGCCCGGATGTAGTTGCCCAAGCCCAGCGGTATGAAGTTGACCACGCCCCGCCCGATATCCACCCGGTTGAACGAATAGCGGACAGACTGCGCGAGCGGGGTCGCCACAAAGAGCAGAAACCCGGCCAGCCAGTAATAGGTGAAGATGCGCCCCGTCAGCGCCTTGCGGCGCTCAAGCGCGCTGCGCTGCCCGCGTTTTTTTGTCCGTTCCGTCATTGGCCCGCACCCCCGCTCACGGAAAATGTCTGGGCGTTGTAATCCACCGTTACCGACACCCCGTTTTCATAGCTTGTGCGGAATACCCCGTCCGCAACCTGCCTGTGGTCTGTCATCCGCCGCCCGGAGATGAGCCGGGTTAAATCCCCCGCCAGCGCCGTTTGGTTCGCCGCATCGGGCAGCCAGTCGAGGTAGCACGCGGAGAAAATACCCTCCAGCGCCGAGCGGTTGAGGTCGCTGGACGGCGCGTAGATGCCGGAATAATGCGGCAAGGCCCCGTATTCCACCGAGCGCAGGAAGGCGCGATGCTTGTCGGCCGACAGGTTCATCGGCTCGCCGGAGTATTCGATGTAGCCGTGTACCGCAAGCTGATAGAACGGCACCTCGCCGCTCTGGATGAAGTAACCCGACGCGCCGAGCGGCGCTTCATACAGCGTGTCGGCAATGCCCCATGTATAGGCGTTGCCGTAGGTCAGGGCCACGCGCCGCGCGTTTGGCTCGGCTTTGAGGGCTTGCAGCGCGTCAACAAGCATCGGCCCCGTCACATCGCGGAACATCGGCTCCGTTTGGCTGTATTCGGAATAAACAAGCTCTCCCGCGTCCTCCACCGCGATATAGCCAGCCATATCGGCTGTGTGCGTGCTTTGGGCAAAGCCCATAAAGCTGTCCGCCCAAAGGGACGGGGCCAGCAGATACCAGCGGCGGTTGGTGTCGCGGGTTCCGTCCAGCAGATGATACGGGTTTTGGAAATTGACGCCGTTGCCGGTGGTGCGGGCCGCATCGCGCGAGACGGAAAAGCCCCGCCCCGCTTTGTGAATCTGCATCAGCTCCCCGCTGAGAAAGAAGGCGTCGTCCGCATATGACGCGGACAGACGGTCAAAGCCCTTTTGGCCGCCCAGCGAGCGGTTGAAGCTGAAATCCCGCGTCCATTGGGCGTTGAAGCCGCCCGTTTGCGCCCCCTTGAAAAGCACGGACATTCTGTCAACGCCCGCGCCGCGCAGCGCGTCTAGGATGTCTCCCGCCTGCTCAAAGGTGGTCAGCGCCATCTCCCGCTCCATCGGTATGCCGAGGAAGGACGAGGGCTTGACCAGCGCGCCGGTCAGCGTCAGATGGACGCTGTTGGCGCTATGCGCGAACGGCTCCGTGAATACGCCCGTGTCCCCCAAATAGGCGCGGTAGGCAAACGCCATGTCGGTGTAACGCACATCGCCGCCGGTCAGCAGCAGGTAGCGCGCCGTCAGCGGGACGGTCGCCGTGACGGGGGAGGGGATGGTGTAGCTGGTGAGAACCGACGTCTGGCTCTCGCGCAGGGAAACCCTGCCGACGGCGCGGTAGGTGAAGACGGCGGCGTTTTTGAAATAACGGTTGTTGCCGCGGCTGACGCCCGTTTGCACCGACGAGATAAACGCGGCCGCGCCCTCGATGACGGCAAGATACGCCGCGCCGTTGGTCTTGGCGCCAAAGACGGGCATCCGATAGCCTTGGGCCTGCGAGACGACCTCGATAGGCCCGATGCCGCGGTCAAACCCGTAAACCGGCATGGTCACGTCGGCGGCGTTGTTGTAGTTTTTCTGATAGTCGGAAACCGCGCCGGAGCCGTCGGGGTAGAAAAGGAAACCGTCGTCTTCGGAAGAACCGCTGTTGAAGTAGGGCAGCACCATGATATCCGTGAGCAGGAAATCCCTGCTTTCGATAACATCCCCGGGCGCGACGGAGGCCGAAAATCCGTCGCTGTTGAGCGTGACGTCAAACGGGACGGTGATTCCCTGCCGGTCATAACGGAAGACAAACCGCACGCCGCCGGGGATGGATTCGTAGCGGACGGACGCGTCGCCGGCCGACGGCAGGACATGGAGGGAATCGTTGGAATTGGGATCCAGCACCGTGATGACAATCGGCGACCGGATATTGCGCTGGAGCATCTCATCGACCCATTCGGAATCGGACGCGTGCTCGGGCATACTGCGCCAAACCGTGCCGTCCGCGCCGTGAATCTCAAACGAGGCGTTGTCGGCGTCTATCCACAGCGCATAGGCACCGTTGTCCGCCGCGAGAGACACGCCGGTCAGCTCCAGCGGAACGCCGGGCGCGGCGCGCTGCGGGTTCTGAACAGGCAAAGCCGGAGGCGTACAGGCCGCCAGCAGAAGGAGCAGCGCGAGTATGGAGGACAGGCGGCGCATACAATCACCTCGCTCTATGGCATATATCTGATTTCCGTAACCACGGTGGTGATAAAGGTTATCAGTTGCTGGAAGGTGGAGAACAGAATAATCCCGATGAAAATCGCCGCCGCGATGCCGAGAAGCGTGAACAGCGCCATCACGACCGTCTTGGACATGGTGTAGTCTTGAATGGTCATGTTGCCGAACAGAAAGAGGAAGGCGCACCATAGAATGGCAAAGACCTGAATCAAGACGAAAAACGGCTGCTCCCCAAGCGTCATCATGTAAGACAAAACCAGCAGAACAGGCATCGACAGCAGCAGCGGCGCCAAGGAATACACGCTCTGCACCCAGATTTGCTTCATCGTGGCCTTGCCTTCCAGCAGCGTTGACAGCGCCCAGTTGAGAACCGTCCATGCCAGCAGGGGGAGGATAAAGCTCGTGGCGTTGAGCAGGATGTTGTTGCTTTCGCGGTCGAGCAGGCCGTAGTGATAGCTTGAAAACTGGATGCTGACGACGTTCATCAGGCAGAGGAGGGCAAGAATGGCGTTGGCCGCGCCGAAGGATTTTTCCTTGTGGTGCTTGAGTTCCCAAAACCCGTCGATGGGATGGAAGATGATGTAGAAAGCGAAACGGGCCGTTTTGAACATACGCGGCTAACCTCCTCTCGTTTTTTTCCTCTTTATCTTGGTGAATACGGCCAGCCCCGCAAGCCCCGCCGCAAGACCCAGCGCCAGCCACGCGAAATGGTCGCGCAGCCACTGGTCGCGCAGCTCGCCGAAGGCGCGGGAATAGCCGTTGGGGCCGTGCCCCAGCCGGAAATACGCCATCGCCTCGGCGTATTCCTTGCGTCCGAAATAAGTCCAGCCCAGATAGTAATACGCTTCCGTGTAGGTCGAGGACATCCGCGCAACCTCGCTCCACGGCTCCAAGCTCTTATCAAATTCGCCCAGACGGTAGAGATGGTTGGCCAGCAGGATTTTCTCCCCGAAATCGCTCAGGCGGTAGATGGTCACGTTGCTGCGCCCGGCGTCGAGGACATAAATCGTCCCGTTCTTCTCGGCAATGGCCTGCGGGTCGGCAAACAGCCCGACTTGGTCACCCCGCCCGCCGAACATAAATAGCAGCGCGCCCGAGGCGTCGTAGACAAACGCCTTGCCGGTGGCGTTGTCGAGGGCGTAGATGTTGCCGTCGCCGTCGGCGGTGACGGAGACAAACTGCGCCACGCGGTTGTAGTTCCGGGGCGTGACCGCCAAATCGCCGTAGACGTCAAGCCCAAGGCCGTCGTGCCGCAGAACGTCGTTGCCCAGCGCGTTGAGACGTCTGACCTGCCCGGAGCGGACGTTGCGCGTCGTCGCGTAGATGAAGCCCATCTCGTCAATGTGCAGATTGCTGTACTCGGTGGGGACAAACTGCTCGCGCGCCTGACGCTGCCGGCGGGTAAGGAAGAAACGGTACATCACCTCGATGGGGTTGGGACGGACGCGGTTGCTGCCGAAAAATCTTACAAACGACCCCTCGGCGGTAAGCTGGATCAGCCCCTCGGTGGATCCGCTTGACACGGTGTAAATCCGCCCGGCGTTGTCCACGCCGATTTTCTGCGGACGGAAGGTCAGCCCCGATCCGGTCAGAACGACGCCGTCCATCAGAAGCCGAAGGCTGCCGTCCGCGTTGAGAACCACAACGCGCTCGTTTTGCGTGTCGGCGACATACAGCGTTCCGTCGGCCTCGGCAAAGACGCCCTCCGGCTGGGAAAACGTCTCCCAAGCCCCGTTATGGGAAAAGCCATCAACGACGCGCAGCAGGTTCAACGCGTCATCCAGCACCAGAATGCGGTGGTTGCCGGTGTCAGCCATATAAATCAGCCCGTCCGGCCCGAAGCGGAAGTCACGCGGGTTGCGGAACGCCCCGACGCCCAAGTCCGCGCCAATCAGCAAACCGTCCGGCACGGCGGCCGGCAGCATGGGGTAAACCTCGCGGTTGAGCCAGCTATAGTTGTACGCGGGGTACGGCGCCGCCCCCGTCAGCAGGGGGAGGGAGAGGATGACGGCCAATAAAAGCGCTGTCCGTTTGATGGGGGGACACCTCCTGTCGCGTCAGTCTTTCATCCCGCTGGATTTCATCGTTTCGATAACATTGCTCTGTGTAATCAGAAAGATGATGATGGGCGGAATCATCAGAATCAAGCCGACCACGGCGGTGGCGCCGAGGCGGGGCAGGCCGCCCTGCATGATGTTGGTCAGCGCCAGCGGCAGGGTCTTTTTGTTCTCGCTGGTAATGTACATCATCACCGGGCCGATATTGTTCCAAAAGTCTCTGAAGGCGAAGATGGTCAGCGTCAGATAGGCCGGCTTGACGGCGGGCATCACCACATACCACCACGCCGCCCATTCGCCCGCTCCGTCAATCCGCGCCGCCTCAAGCACGGCGTCGTTGATTTGCTCCATGAACTGCTTCATTAAGTAAAGTCCCAGCGTGTTGATTAACATGGGGATGATGATGGCCTGATAGGTGTCGAGCCAGCCGAACGACGCGATTTGAAGGTATTGCGGCACCTGCACCACCGCGGGGGAGAACATCAGGGACAGCACAATCATCATAAACAGGAAATGCCGTCCCGGGAATTTATGCTTCGCCAGCGGAAACGCCGCCAGCGACGCCAGCAGCACATGCAGCGCCGTCCCCAGCCCGGAAACGATGATGCTGTTGAACGCGTAGCGGGAAAAGGGAACGGTGGAGTTCGCGATGGCGTTGGAGAGGTTGGAAAAGTTTTGGAGGGTGGGGTTGCGCACAAAGAAGTCGGGCGGGAATTTGAGTAGCTCGCCCATCGGCTTGAACGCCGTGCTGACGGTGTAGACCATCGGGAAAACCATAAAGAGGGCCAGCAGGATGAGGAAAAAGGCCACGGTGAAATTGCCCGCCCGGCTGCGGGTAGCGCGAACGCCGATTTTTTGGTAGCGGATATTGAATCCGCGGCGGGCTTTGACCACGGGAACCCCCTCCTTCCTTACTTATTCCCCCGTTGCAGGAAATACCGTATAAGCTGGTTGACGGACAGCGTTATGGTGAACAGGACGACCGCAATCGCGCAGGCGTAGCCCATTTCAAAGCGCGGGTTGAGCGCCACGTCCTCCATGTGCATCACAATGGTATGCGCCGAGTAGAGCGGCGACGGCCTGCCAATCAGCTCCGCGCTGATGGCACCGACGGCAAACGAGCCGGTAATCTGCATGACCGCGCCGAACAGAAGCTGCTCCTTCATCGACGGCAGCGTGATGTGATAAAGCTCCTGCCAGCGGTTTCTCACGCCGTCAATCGCCCCCGCCTCATAGAGGTTGCGGTCAATCCCCTGAAGCCCCGCGATGAACGCGAGAAACGCCGTGCCGAGCGACATCCAGAGCTGCACAACGATAACCACCAGCAGCGTGGTGCGGGTGTCGTGCATCCACAGAACCGGCTCCGAGATAAACCCGGCGCGCATCAGAAAGGTGTTGAGCAGTCCGTTGGCGTCGGAGGCGAAGATGTATTTCCACATGAAGTAGACGTTGAACGACAGCGACGGGGCGTAGAAGCAAAGCGTGGCCGCGGCGCGCGCCTTGGGGCGCAAATCGTTGACAAACCACGCAATCAGAAGGCAGGCCGTGTAGCTGAACGGCCCGGTGACGACGGCGAACAGGAAGGTGTTCCGCAGGGATATTTGAAAAACCTCGTCGTCCAAAAAGAGCCGCAGATAGTTGTCAAATAGATGGGCCAAGGAGAAAAAACGGGGCGGCTGCATGACGTTGTAGCTCGAAAAGCTGTACACAACCGCCATAAAGACGGGCACGACCATAAAGATGATGAAGAACAGCATAAACGGCGCCACCATCAAATAGGACGTTCGGTTTTGCTTGATTCGGTCAAACATGTCAGTTCAGCCCCAACTCTTCATATTTCCAAGCAATCTCTCGGTTGATGATTTCGTTGTATTTAATCATCGCCGAGCGGGGAGGCTCCCCTCTCAGAACAATCTCGTTAAACGCGTTGTTGATGTGCCGCCCGAGAAAATACGCGCCCGGCACGCTGGGAATCTCCCGCAGATTGCCGATGGAGGCCATCAGCGTGTCGTAGGCGTCCTTGTTCCAAGCAATGTAGTTGTGGGTTTCCACCGTCGCGGTGTAGTACCGGCCGATGACGCCGAACATGGACTCGATGTCCCGGCAGATGCGCGTCTGCGTCTCCAGACTCATCAGCCATTGAACGAATATCCACGCGTCGTCAAGCCGTTCCGGGCGGGTGTTGGTGATGAAACCCGCCGTGGAGGCGACTTGGTCAAAGCCGTTGCCGGCGCCGGAAACGATGGTGCGGTCAATCGTCCCGTCCTCCAGACGCACGCCGGGGACGGGGAGCATGGCCCATTTATCCTTAATCTCCAGCGCGGCGTAGTGGAAATTGGTATACAGCGAGTTGTCGGCAATGCCGATGGGCATTTCGCCGGTGCGGAAACGGTTGAAAAAGTCGCTCTGCACCGGCGCGCCGTGCAGGGTGAAGAGGTTGGTCCATTCGGTCAGCGCCGCGATGCCGACCGGGTCGTCAAGCAAGGATTGCGTCAGGTCTTCGTTGAAATACCGCCCGCCGTTCTGCTGCACAAAAAGCGGCAGCAGCTCGCCCGACGGCGAGACTTGGAGGTTTCGCTCGCCCAGCGCCCCGATTATTTGATAAAAATCATCCCATGTCTGCGGAATATCCAGCCCCAAATCGTCGAAAATGTCGGTGCGGACATACATCACCGGGAACATCAGCGTCATCGGAAACCCAAACGTCTGCCCCCGGAAGGAGAGCGGAACGGCCGCCGTCGGAGCGAACAGCTTCTCAAACTCGGCATAGCCCGGCAGGGCCGATAAGTCGGTCGCCGTGCCGCGCAGGCCGAAATCAACCGGGAAGGGACGGAAGACATTTAAGCAAACGTCCGGCCCGGTTCCCGAAGCGATGGAGAAAAACATGGCCTCGTTGCGGTTGAGGACGCTGAAATTGACCATGATGCCGGTCTGCGGGGTGAAAACCTCGTCGCACAGCCGCTTGATAAGCTCGGCGAAGTCCTTGCCGTACGCCCCCCATACGTTGATGACGCGCCCTTCGCTTTCGTCGTACACGTTGCCCGCCATATCGGCCAGCGCGGTGAACGACGCGAAGAAGCGGCGCACCGAGAACCAAATCGACGCGAAAAAGCCCGGCCTGACGGGGCCGAACTCGGCGTCCGGCGCTCCGGCCGAGACGGAATAGAGCGCCAGCGGCATCTCGGACGAAATCAGCACCCATATGGTCAGGTTGACGATGTTGTCCTTGAAGCGCATCAGCCGCCCGGGAATACTGTCGGGCTTTTCCACAAAATCATGGAGCTGCGAGGCGATGATGGAGATGGTCAGCGCGTCGTTGCGCCCGCCGCCCAGCGCGCGGATTTCCTCGGCGATTCCGTCCAGCCGGCGCGCGATGACGGCAAATTCGCCAAGGATGCCCGGAAGCCGCTCGTCAATGCGGTAGTCCCGCATCGGGTCGGGGTTGGATCCGGTAATCATAACAATTCGGGTATAGATATCATTCAGCTCTGTCGCCAAATCGGAGACGCGGCGGCAAACATCGCCGGTGTCGCCCAGCGTGACGGTCAGAGACAGCTCGCGCCGCCCCTCGGTGAGATAAAAGAGCGCGTCGCCCCCGCCCGCCTGAACCGTCATGCGCTCCCACGCCGACGAATAGGGGAAAACCAGCGCGTTCATTTCGGAAAACGGCGTTTCGCCGTCAATACGCAGGGAGCGCGTCACCGGAAGCCCCACCACGGCGTCCTGCTTATACACAAAAGAAATGGCGTACAGCCCATCCTCGGGAATATCCAGAATCCATGAGGCCGCTTGCCCCGGACGGCACCAGATATCGCCGCCGAAGACATTGTAGGCAATCGAGGTCAGGCTGAACGGCTCCAAAAAGGGGTTGGAACGGTCGGAAACAGGCATCAGCGCGGGGTCGGAGCGGAGGTGGGCGTCGGTGGCGAGAACGGTGACCGGCCGCGCCTTCGCGACGTCGCGGAGGTCATACCCCGCCGAAACCTCGGCGTATGACGGGACGGAGGGCGGCGGGGTCAGGCTGAGGCTTTGCAGGGCGAACGGCTCGCGGATGGCCCTGAGCGTCAGCTCATGCGTCCCCTCAGGGAAAAAGAAAGCGAACGGCTCGGTATACAGCCCCTCCTTGTCCTCGCAATAAGCGCTGTTCCAAAACAAAACCTCTTCGCTGGACGGGCGCAGCATATTTCCCCGGTTGTCAACCCGGCGCTCCGTATCCGCATAACGCCAAGAGCGCCGGAGCAGGCTCACCCCCGCTTCGCTGAACGGCAACTCGCCGTTTATATAAACGGCGTATTCAATGTCGGAAAAGCCCCCGGCCAGCGCTTGGTAGGTGAGAAGCAGACAATACCGCCCGTCGCGGGGGATATCGACGGTGTATGTGACAAAGCCGCCGCGCACGGCAATCCCGCCGTCCTCAAAGGGCAAAACGCCCTCGGCTTCTATGTATGCGTCCGCGGAAACCGTAATCGCGGCTTCCGGGATATGCCGGGCGTCCACGGGGCCGAGCGCCGAATAGGCTTCCCCCCGCTGAAAAACAAACGGATTGCCGGGGTCTTCGGCTGCGCCGGAGACCGGCCCGGTGATAACCGGCAGCCCTAAAATCAGTGCGAGAAAAAGCGCCAGCAGCCGTTTCACCAACAAACACCTCGCAATCCGGCGGCTATTTGTATACATTGGATATAATACTATACAACACCCACCGCGTCAAGCCAACGGCTGTTCGGGAAACCACAGGGGCCAGTCCTCCGGCGGGGGGGGGGGGGGGAGAAAAAGGGGGGGGTTTTTCTTTAAAGGGAAAGAAGGGGGAGGGGAGCCGAAGACGAGAAGGGGGGGTGGCCGCGGGGGGGGGGGGCGGGGGGGAAAACAAAAAAGGG
>WRKO01000031.1 GCA_009782215.1 Oscillospiraceae bacterium
CGTTCGCGAGGGCGGGGGCGGCGATCATGGCTACGAGAATGGCCGCCAGAGCAAGGGATAGTAACGCTTTTTTCATTTACAAGTCCTCCTTGTTTTTATTCGTCGGGACAAGTCTCGAAAGGTGTACCTTTTGAGACTGTACCCTTATCGTGCATAGTGTACCACACGTCTTGAGGTTATGTCAAGCCATTTATTCATATTTTCCAAAAAAATAAGTGTCCGTTGCCGTCCGCGCCGTGAAAGGACTGTAAAATAAGGAAAAAAAGGAGTTGATTCCAATGGCCGTCTACGGCTATGTCCGCGTATCGGCGGCGGACCAGAATGAAGAAAGGCAAACCCTCGCCATGCGCGGGATAAAAATACCGCCGGAGGGCATCTTTACCGACAAGCAGAGCGGCAAGGACTTCAACCGCCCCGCGTACAAGGCTCTGATAAAGAAATTGGAACCCGGCGATTTGCTCTATATCAAGAGTATAGACCGTCTCGGCCGCGACTATGAGGAGATTCAGTCCCAGTGGCGCTTCCTGACCAAAAAGTGCGGCGTACACGTTGCCGTGATTGATATGCCGCTGCTCGACACGCGCGGCGGCAAAGACCTAATGGGGACGTTTATCGCGGACATTGTGCTGCAAATCCTGTCTTTCGTGGCACAGAGCGAGCGCGAGAATATCCGCGCGCGGCAAAGCGAAGGCATCGCGGCGGCGCGGACGCGAGGCATCCATATGGGGCGTCCCGCCAAACCCCCGCCCGAAAATTTCGCCGAGCTGACCCATCGCTGGAAGCATGGAGCGCTGACGACCGAGGAGTTTACACACCAGACGGGGCTGGCAAGAGCTACACTTTTCAGGCGTTTGAGGGAGATGAAAATCATAGGGGCGTGAGTATACAGTCTCAAAAGGTACACCTTTCGAGACCTGTCCCGACGAATAAAAACAAGGAGGACTTGTAAATGAAAAAAGCGTTACTATCCCTTGCTCTGGCGGCCATTCTCGTAGCCATGATCGCCGCCCCCGCCCTCGCGAACGTCACCCTGCCCTTGGAGTTCACTTGGGTCAACAACGCGAATCAATCCGGCTGGCGCTCCAGTGGAACCGACAACGTAGAGACAGACCTGACCATCGAGCAGTTGAAATCCGCGACCTCTCTTATCCTTGAGGTGTCAAACGAGCCTGTTGGCGACGCTTTCCACTTGGTTTTCCAGTCCGACCCCGACTGGGGCTGGAATCAGTACGAGTTCAACACAGCGGATGTCTATGCAAACGGCAGAATCGTTCTTGAGTTTGCCAACCATCCCAATCACGCCGACCTTCTCGCCGCGGAGGAATATGGGAAGCTCCTCATCGGCTATTGGGGCGACGGCTCAATGGATATTTCCGCGCTCGGCATCACTAGGGCGTATTTGACCGTCGGAGGAGGCGGCGAAGGCCCCAAAACCGGCGACAATACCATGATTGCCCTTGCGCTCACAGTCCTCACCCTCGCCGCGGGCGCGACCGTGTTTCTGGCCCGCAAGCTCAAGGCGTAAAACAATAGTCTCTCCCAAAAGCCCGCTTGATATAAGCGGGCTTTTGCGCGCACCCTTAGGGTGGCATTATGTGTTGTACGTTACGGCTTATACGGGCGTCACCCTTGCATGATGGCAAGGAACGCGCCAATAACCTCGTCTTTCCATGTCATCATATCCGTTTCGTCTACCAGAATGGCGCGCGTCATCGCCTCGGCAACCGGGGGGATGTTGTATTCGCCCGGATTGGGTATGCCGTTTAATACCGGGAGGGTGCCGGTGCTTTCGATGAGCTGCTGCGCTTCCGGCGTGATGAGATAGTCCGCGAATTTTTTTGCGGCGGCGGTGTTGGGGCTGTCCTTAAAGATAGCGACCGGGCTGGGAATCACAATCATTTCCTGCGGGTAGACCATAGCAATCGGCGCGCCGGATCTTGCTTTGTCGAAGGTAATGTAATCCACCGCCAGACCTGCGGCAATCTCGCCGCTTGAAACAGCTTCCACGACCCATGTTGAGCCTTGCCCGACAAACGCGCCGTTTGCGCGCAGTTCACCGAAAAATTCTTCGCCGAACGCTTCCGTCAGCAAGACCACGGCCATCAAAGCCGTTCCCGATGTTTCCGGGTTGGCAAAGGCAAAGCCGTTTGAATAGTCCGGCCCCAGCAGGTCGCGCCATGACGCGGGCGGCGTTTGGATGATGTCCGTGTTATAGGCGATGCCCATCGTGCCAAGCCTTGCGGGAATGAAGTACCCTTCCGTCCCCTCCAGCGGATTGAGTATATCATCCGCGCCGGTGGGGCTGTATTGCAGCAGCAAGCCTTCGTCCTTCATGTAGTAGAAATCCGGGATTTCGCTTGTCCAGATGATGTCGGCAAGGATTTTCCCGGCTTGGCGTTCGGATTCGATTTGCGCCATCAGCGTTCCCGCGCCGTCGATACGGACTTCGGCCGTTATGCTCGGATGCTTTTCTGTGAAGTCATCCACCAGCGCCGTGACAAGGGTGTCCTTCATGGAGGTGTAGACGACAAGGGTTTCAGGCTGCTCTGCTTTCTCCGCGCAGGCCGCCAGACATAAGACTAGCGTAACCGCCAGTAAAAGGATTGCTGTTTTACGCATGGTTCTGTCCTCCAAACATAAATTTGTATTACGCCGCTTGCTGCGTCTCCGTCGCTGTGATGATTCTGCCCGTTTCGGGCGCCGTGAGGGGAGAGTGCCTCGCGACATACGCGGCAAGCGCCTCGTCGGCGGCGCCAAGCTCGCGCTCCACGGGCAGCCCGCCGAGCATCGTATAGTAATCGCCGCCGGTCATTACATAATTAGAGCCGGCCAGCGTAATTTTCGTCGCGTCGTCGTTCAGCGGCAAGCTCCTGCCGCCGTCAAGCGTGATGGAAAGAATACGCTCTCCTTCCGGCGCGGCCGGGTTGTAAGCGAAGTTGAACCCGGATACCTGTAAAAACCGGCCTTGGGGAGATTGTTCATGGTCTATATCGCCGTTCGCGTCAACGATAATCCCGCTCACGCCGTTTTCGAGGACTTCCCGCAGCAGGGCAGGGGTCACCGTTTTGACCATCAGCGTGTTGCCGAAGGGCAGGACGCTGATGATGCCGCCCTTGGTAACCACACCCGGCAGTATGTCGGCGCGGATGTCGCCGCCGTTGGCAATCGCAATATCGGCGCCGGACGCTTCCCGGTACGCGTCGGCTACAAGGCTTCCCAGCGGCATTTCCTGCGTCCGCACCCCCGGCGCTCTGGCGCTGGACATTTCCACTCTGGACTCGCCTACGGGTTCATTCAGCAAAGCATCTAAATTCGCCGTTATTTCAGACAGCATCGCCGCGACGGTTTCATCCGGTTCTGTGTTTTGCGCGTCCTCGAAAGGAATCAGCGATGCGGACTTAGACGTGATTTCGCCGTTTTCCACGGAGATAACCACCCTCCCCAAGCTGTTTCCGTAATCCCCCGTTTGGACGATAAGCACATCGGCTTCGGTTATCCCGTCCGGCAGTGCCGTATGGCTGTGGCCGTCGATGATTATATCTATTTCGGGAACCTCCCGCGCAAGCTGTATCGAGGTCACGCCCCTGTCAAGCCCAACCCCCATATGACACAGCGCGACAACCACATGAACGCCCTGCCCCCGCAGGAGCGCAGCCTTGGCGCGGGCTGTCCCGATAGGGTCGTCAAAGACAATACCGCGCACATATTCCGGCATCGCCGAATATTCCGTATCTTCCGTTATGAGCCCAAACAGCCCGACCTTCACGCCGTCTATTTCAATGATGACAGTATCGTCAAGGAAAAGCGACCCGTCCCTTTCGACGTTGGACGCTAGAAACGGAAACCCGGCAATCTCCCGAAGCTCGGGAAGACGCGCCCAGCCGTAGTTGAAGTCATGGTTACCCAAAGCCATCGCGGCATACCCGGCGGCTTTCATCAGCGCGGTGATATCCGCGCCCCGACTGAGGGTGGCAATCGGCAAACCGTGCAACGTATCGCCAGCATCCAATAAAATGGAATTCGGCGTGTTTTTATGGAGCGCCGCAATACGGTCAATCCCGATGACATATTCGTCGCCAATGACACGTCCGTGGGTATCGTTGGTATGCAGGATGACGATTTCCGCCGTAGGCGCGGCAAGCGGGGTCTGACCACAGCCAGACAATGCCGCGAATAAAAGTGTCAAAACCGTTACAAACAGCACGACCGCTGTATTCTTTCTCATAAAGCTGTCTCCTTTTAATGGATTTCCCGGAAACTAAATCGCCCTTGTTGAAGTATACTGCCTCGTGTGTGTTTTGTCAATTTATTTTCCGTACAGGCCTATCTTATTCGGCGATCATCCCCTGCGGAGGGCATGAAGTTCATTCCCGTCAAACGCATCGCGGGGCAAACCCGCGCGTTTTCTGTAAATGTTATACATACAATATTTGGCGGGACATGAAGACGCGAGAATCACTCTAAACATTTACGCAAAGGTCACAAATAACCAACCTGGGGAACTTGCCCCGGCTATTATTTCAGCCTTCTCGGGGACACCTGTGGGGACACCAAGCTCTATTAGTGGCACAAATGGGTAAAAACAAAAACCCTGCAACCATTGCGGTTACAGGATTTCCAACTGGTGGAGGCAGAGGGACTCGAACCCACGACCCCATGCGTGTGGGGCATGTGCTCTACCGGCTGAGCTATGCCTCCGTAGGTGAAATAAGCATAGCACGAGCCAAAGCGTCTGTCAAGCATTTCTTTGCAAACGAGCCCAGAGACCCCCCGCCCCTACACCGTCAGCATATCCCGCCTGCGGTAAAATACAAATCCGGCGGCGGTCAGCGCGGCGGCGATGGCGGTCAGGACGGCGAGGGGGAGAATGCTGACGTCGTCTACCGGCAGTTGCGGAATGTAGTCAAACGGCGTGGCTGCATTCAGCCATTCGGGCAAATCCAGCACCCTGCCAATAAACGAGGTGAAGAAACCAAGCGCGTAATACCCCCAAATCACCGCCGCCGCCTTCGGCAGCCATCCAATCAGCAAAATGGCAAACCCAATCATCACCCACAGGGCAGGCAGATAGACCAGATTTGCCCGCAGTAGAACCCCGAGCGGGATTGGCTCCTCCATCACCGCCGCCGCGGAAATATACAGCCCGACGGCAGTGGCAACCTGAAACAACACACTCGCGCCGAACGCCCAGACCGCGTACCCGGTGAGATATTTCACCCGCGAAACAGAGCGGGACAGGACGCCCTCCGCCCGTCCGTCACTCTCCTCGGAGCGCGGTTTCAGCGCGAATATGAGCAGTGGAATCAGGCAAAAGAACGCCATCATGCTGTTGACCATAGAGGCAAACATTTCCGTGACAGGAAAGTCCGGGCTTACTTGAACAATCGTCTGATAAAACGGACTGTCGTTTATAAACACCTCAATGTCGCCCAAAATCGAGCCGTAAGACGCGCCCAGTATAAACATAACGCCCAACCAGACAATCATCGGTGTCCGCAGCAGTCTCCAAGACAATCCAAACGCCGTGCCGAGGCTTTTCGGCGCATCCTTTCTGCCCGGACGCGCGGGGATAAAGCCCTGCCCCATGTCGCGTACGGCGTTGAGCTTATACGCGACGGCGGCGATGGCGGCGGCTTGCAGTAGAATGAGCCATACCGGCCACCAATGGTTTTCAATATACGCCTGTGTGCGCTGCGCCAGCCCCAGCACACTGAAATACGATATCGTCTCATTGCCGACGTCGCCTACAGCGCGAATCATATACAGAACGCCCAGCACCGCGAACGAATACCCCGCCGCCCCGCGCGGGCTGTGCGAAAGCTGGCAGAACAGCGCGGCGGCCGCCGCGAAAAACATACCCGACGCAAAGATGACGGCCGCATACAGAGCCGACCCGGCAAAGCCCATCCCCTCAACGCCCGCCGCCACAATCCCGGCTCCGGTCATCGCCCCCAACAGGGCGTTTACAATGACGGCTGTAATCATCGCGGCATGGAGGTTGGCAAGCCGCCCCACCGGCAGGGAACGCACAACCTCCGACCGGCCCTTCTCTTCGTCGGCGCGGGTATGACGCACAACCAAGAAAATATTCATCACCGCGACGGCAATGATAATCCACAGCGGCATCGTCACCCAGTACATGGCCGCGGTGTCAAAGTTGTCCGCGCCGAACACCGGCCCCATCATAGAAATCATCGCCGGGTTCTCCAGCGTCTGCACCAGCGCTTCCCGCGCCTCCATGTCAAACATATCGCCCATCCCGGGCGCGAGCGAGACGGCAAACACCGCCAGCAGAACAATCCAAAGCGCGCTGATAACGCGTTCGCGCCGCAGGACAAAGCGAATCAAATCAACAGAATGGTCAAAGTTTCCCCTCATCTTCACACCGCCTCACTGACTTTATAGTAGCGCATAAACAGCTCTTCCATCGTCGCCGGGAGCTTGCCGTCCTCGGCGGCGGCGCTCTGCTTCAATTCATCCAGCGTGCCCGTTTTGAGAAGCCGGCCTTTCATAATAATACCCACGCGGTCGCACAGGCGTTCCACCTCGCTCAGGATGTGGCTGGAGAGGAAGATGCCCTTGCCGCTGTTTTTCAGCTCCAGCACCTGCTCGACAAAAATCTCCATCATCAGCGGGTCGAGACCGCTGGTCGGCTCGTCGAGGATGAACAAATCGGCGTCGGACGCAAACGCGGCCACCAGCGCGACCTTCTGCCGGTTCCCCTTGGAATAGGTGCGGCACTTCTTCGACGGATCCAAGTCAAACCGCTCCAGCAGCATCTCCCGCTTCGCCCTGTCATGCCTGCCGCGCAGACGGACAAAGAGGTCGATGACCTCGCCGCCCGTGAGGTTGGGCCAAAGGTTGACGTCCCCCGGCACATAGGCTATCCGCCGGTGAATCTCCACCGCGTCCTTCCACGCGTCCAGCCCAAACACCTTGGCGCTCCCGCCGGTGGCTTGCAGGATACCCAGCAAAACGCGGATGGTCGTGGTTTTCCCCGCCCCGTTGGGGCCGATGTAGCCGAAGACCTCGCCCTCCGCCACCCGCAGGCTGATGTCATTCAGCGCCGTAAACTTGCCGAACCTCTTGGTCAGGCCGCCGATTTCCAGTGTGTGCGTCATAATTTTACCTCCTTATAAAATATCTTTCTAAACATCGCGAAATATCCGTCCAGCTCCGCCAAATACACCCCATAGTCCTTCTGGTAGTCCTCCAAACTCTTGTCGCCGCTTATCTGGCTGTCCGAATACCCCACCAGCGACCACTGGATGACGTTCACCGCCTTCTGCGCGTCCACGTCCTCCCGGAAAAGCGCCGTGTCAATGTCCGAAAACAGCCGCTCCGCCACGCTGCTCTGTATCTCCGCGTACACCGCCGAAAACTGGTCGGACGGATCCTCCCGCTCCCGCGCGTACGCCGCTATCATAAAGTCAAACAGCGCCGGGTGCTTATACGACAAGTCCCACTTGAGCAAAATCATCTGCCGCAGCCGCTCAAGGACGTCCCTCTCCCCGAAATTCAGCAGAGAGAAATACTCCCGCCTCATCACGTCCAGCGCATAGAACAGCAAAAACTCGTACAACCCCTCCTTCGTCCCGAAATAATGGTACAGCAGCCCCTTCGATATGCCAGCCTCGCGCACGATGGCGTCCGTCGAGCTATGCCCGAAGCCGTTGCGGAACTCCACCAGCGCCGCGTTAATCACGCGCTCCCGCTTCCCCGCGTCCATCTGCATAATCTTGTGCGCCCCGATGTCTACCTCCCGCGCCACGCGCCCCACTCCTTTCTTCCCCGCCGCCCCCGCGCCCTTTTTTGCGCGTTGACTGCTCTGGTCACTGCTAGTATACCACCATTGACTGCATTAGTCAATATCTTCTGAAAAAATTTTTTCGCCCCGCCACACGCCCCCTGTAGGGGCGGTCGTCCTTACAGCCCCAATCATTTGGGGCTGTTTTTCACGCCCAAAAACCGAACATATAGAGTAAGAATCGACGCACCCATACTCCCGCAGGCATTACAGCCGTTTTTCATACGAACTAATGTACTAAATAGTAACGAATATGTTACCTTTCACACATTTCGATTTTGTTTATGCTATGCTAAAAACATCAAGGGCCACGGCCCGAATTAAAAAGGAGGTACTCCCAATGAAGGAGACCAAAAAAAGTCAAAACGCACAAGCCCACCTCAGCGACGCGACCCAAAATAATCCGAAAGGAGAAAGCGACATGAAAATCCAAAGCGAGCAAATTTCCATCCACAGCATCGCGGCCACAAAAAATAATTTGAAAGGAGCAAAAACCATGAAAAGGCAACACCACTCCCTCCGACGCGTGTTCGCGTCCGCGCTGGCCGTCACGACGGCTGCCGCCATCGTCATCGCCGGCACTTACGGCTGGTCAGCAATCTCGCAAATCGCAAAAGGCACCGCAGACGGCGCCACCCAAAACGGGGGTGGCGAAACCCAAACCGGCCCCGGTGGCCGCTTGCACTTCGACTTCGACCGCGACAGCGGCGCCGCCGAAGTCTACGCCGAAAACTTCGGCACCGAGCCTCTCTTCGTTCGCGCTCGTCTCAACGTCACGACCGACCTCGACCCCAGCGAAGTCACCTACTCCTACGGCGGCGACAAAATCTTCATGCCCACCTTCCTCAAAGACTCCACCAAGCTCTACTCCGACGTCACAGGCGACGCCATCGACCCTCTCCGCGAAGACGCCCCCGTTCCCACGTTCCCCGACTACACCGAAAACGAAACGAAAACCGACACCGCTTACTACACCGACCAGACCAACGCGCAAGCCACCCACAGAGCGAAATCCACCATCGTTGGTGACGCGCCCATCGCCATCGCCGACTGGGACAACACCCCCGTCAACCGCTGGTTCATCGACGCCGACGGCTGGTACTACTGGGGCGCACCGCTTGCCAAGGGCGAAGCGACTTCCCTGCTCCTCAATGCCATTGAGTTCAAGGCTGACCGCGATGATTGGGAATTCGTGATTCTGCCGGAAGCCGAGTTCACGACATTCGACGACGTTGCCGAGTTCACCAGCACATCCCCCGAAGCGGACGAGCTCCTCGGCAGCATCGCCCCCGAACCAGTTGCCCCTAAAGCCAAATTCTATGCGCCCGATAGCAATGTCCTCGGCGCGATTGGGGGAAACAACACCACATCTTTTATCGAAAGCACCACTTTCTGGAGAGTGGACGACACGAACAGCGTCATTCTCAAAAGACAAGTCGCGACCGTAGAAGTCGTTGACCACTTGAACATCCCGGACGGCGCATACAGATGGGACGTGTCGGAAGCAGGCGACAAATCCGTCATGGCATGGTACACCGAAGCGGCAGGCAAACTCAATGAGGAAGGCGAGAAGATGTATAACGTGTTCCTCGGCGCCGACGGCGGCGTGAAAACGGGCGAGAACGTAGGAACGTTGTTCTGCTACTTCACCAATGCCGAAACAATCGACGTATCCAAGCTGGACACCTCCAACGCGACCCGTATGAGCGGTATGTTTAATAGAACAGACTCCCTCACCAGCCTTGACTTGAGCGGCTTCGACACCTCGAACGTGACCAATATGCAAATTATGTTCTTCGAAGCGTTCGCTCTCACAAGCCTTGACCTGAGCGGCTGGGACACCTCGAACGTGACCACAATGCTGCAAATGTTCAATAGAGCGTACGCCCTCACCAGCCTTAACTTGAGCGGCTGGGACACCTCGAAGGTAACCGATATGAGCATGATGTTCAATAGAACCTCCCTCATAAGCCTTGACCTGAGCAGCTTCGACACCTCGAACGTGACCACTATGAGCAGTATGTTCCGTGACACAACCAACCTCACAAGCCTTGACATGAGCGGCGCGGACTTTGATAAGGTTACGAGCACGAGCAACATGTTCACCGGCAGCGGGCTGCTAGACGACGGTGAGATGTTCGTAAAGGACGCGGCAGCGAAGGCGTTCATCAACGGCCTCACCAACAAACCCGCCACCGTAGAGGTTGCGACGCCGTAACCCGCGCACCCCGTAGGGGACGCAGTCCTCTGCGTCCCGCACGCACCCCACACGTACCCCCACGCAACCCCACGTACCCCCACGCGACCCCCGTGCATCGTAGGGACGCACATTGTGCGTCCGCGGGCGGGATGACCCCGCCCCTACAGGGGAAACGCCCCCCGGACGCGCCATGCGCGCCCCTACAGGGCCACCAACATGCTTTTATCTCTCCTTCATTTTGGATTGCGGCAATGCCGCACCACGCCGGCGGGGTTTGGTAGCCCCCGCCGGCGACCTCCTTTTTGCAATTCCCCTCCTTGGAGGGGTGGCGCGAACGCGCCGGGGTGGTTCCGTCCCCCGTCCCCCATTCCCCTCCTTGGAGGGGTGGCGCGAACGCGCCGGGGTGGTTCCGTCCCCCGTCCCCCATTCCCCTCCTTGGAGGGGTGGCGCACCCGCGCCGGGGTGGTTCCGTCCCCCCGTCCCCGTGGTGCCCCCGTCCCGACCGGGGTTTTTTTCACAAAAAAACCCCTTGACAGGGGCGATTATTTGTGGTATAGTTTAACCACGGAAGAAACCCACCGCCTAGGGGCGGCCTACTACCTCAAGTCAAGCGTTAAGCTCTCTTATCAGTTGGTAGCTGTTGGGGGGAGCTTTTCGCTTTTTCGCGTTTTCGGTCGTCTATGTACTTCGCGCATCTGCGGACTTCCGCGAGAAATAGGCGCGTAGTGTTCAACAGTTGAATCCACTTATTCAAGCTATCCACCTCCTTTCTACGCCTTGCGGTTTGCGTGGAGCCGCTTGGCGTTCGTTCCGAGAACAGAGGGAAGGAGGTAACAGGCGCACCCCGGCCGGGGTTCTTCCGTGGCACGCGGCGGGCGTATCCCGCCGCGTGTGTGTAGTGTAGCACGTTTGGCGAATTTTGTCAAGATACGCGGGTGACATTTTTTGGAGGTCGCGGACGTGAAGCCAACCTGCGTACCGCCCCCCCGTCCCCCCACGCAAAAACAAACCGCCCCCTTCGGGACGGTTTGTCTGTTTTTAGCGTTACCCCGCTGTGACCGTGCAAACCTGTTTATAACCTGCACGTCTATGCAGGTGGGCAACCTCTCCGCCGCATTACTGCTTCCAACATCCAACAGCGCGCAAGCGCCGCCGGGAGGCCTGCAAACCGGGGCGGAAGACGGAATCCCGATTTGGAGATGTGGGTTTAAAGAGGCTCGTCACGCGAAAAGCAGGGAACTGAGTTCATTATATCACGTCCGGCGGAAACAAGCAATAGGAAAATGCTGGTCACGCACTTTTTGTTTTGGTGAACCACATTCCAAACCAATGGCGCTTATGCTCCATGCCCTCCATCAGCGCGTTGCGGATTTCGGTGTACCTTTCGCTGTTCATGGCGCTCTTCACGCCCTGCTTCCACATAATCTCCGGCTCCCCGTTCTGCCCGACAAAATACATGATGTGAAACCCGAACTCCGTTTCAACAATGCCGGTGTCCCCCGTCCTGCGCGACGCGTCGAAGCACCAGTCATTAAACGCCTCTACCATCTGCCCGACCGTAACACCCTCATACAGGCCGCCGCGTCCTCTGGAACCGCCGTCGCTGGTGTGTTCGGCCGCCAGCTCACCAAAAAAGGCCTCGTCCGCCGCGCCGTCCTTCCATAATTGCAGTAGCTCCTCCGCGCGGGCAAACGCGCCCTCTTCATCGCCCGCGTACGCGCCCTCCTCCGTGCTGACGAGGATATGCCGCACATCAATCGTCACGCTCGACAGGGTTTCATCGCGGTAGCGGTCAAGGAAGAGCAGCACAACAAACTCCTCCTCGCCGTCTATCATGGTTTTGTCTCCGGCCCTGCGCCCCGCGTCACCCAAAAAGTCCGCCACAGGCTCGGCCAGCGCGCTGACGGCGCGTTTTTCCATCAAAGTGGTGTCCGGCTCCGCAACAGCGTCCCCGCCGTTCTCCCCGTCCCCGTCGCCGTCGCCGTCGTTATCGCCGCCGTTGTCGCCGCCGTTGTCGCCACCGTCGTCCTCCGGGGTGATATATTCGCGGCTGAGCGGCCCAAACGCGTCCGAGGTGGTCACGCGCGACAGCATTTCGTTCGCCTTCGCCCTCTGCTCCTCACGGTAAGCGTCCAGCTCCTCCTCGGTATACGCCTCCTCGCGGCTCTCAAGGTCGTCCGGCAGCGCGGATATGGCAAACGTATGGTAATCAATGAAATCATACGTCTCCCTGTTGTCGGCGTAATACGCCTCAAAATCCGCGTCGGTGAACCCAAGCGCCTCAATCGTCGCCGTCACATAGCGGCTGGACAGCGCGTCGCGCTCAATAATCCGGCGGTAAATCTCCACCGACATCCCCCGCCCGTAATAATCCCTCAAAAAGCGATCCGGCTTCAGTCCGCCCGAATCGGCATACGCGTGGAGGGACGCCATAGCCTCGTCGATGTTTCTCCTGTCCTCATCCGTCAGCGTTATGCCTTCCCGCCTCGCCGCCTCGCTCTGCGCCACGACAAGGGTCAGCCGTTCCGTGGCCATCTCCTCAAAATACTGCGCCCACGTCGTCTCGCCGTCCCCCGAATCCTGACGGCGCAGCGACTTGTCCGGGTCAATCCCCAACATCTCCAGCAAGCCGTACTGGTAGTACATATCATATGTTTCATAGAACGCGTTGAAATAGTAGTAGTCAAACTCCGCCCCGCTGATTTTCACATCCCCGAAGGTCAGCACCGTCATCCCGGCCGGAAGGACGCCCGACCCGATGACAATCAGAATGACCACCCCCAGCAGGACCGCCGCCGCGATGCTCACCGCGATGGCGCGCCGGAACGAATCCTGCCTTTGCTGTTTTTTCTTCGCGCTCATTTCCGGCCCTAGCTCTCTCGACTCTTTACGCAGCTTTTTTTCTCTTGATGCGCTCATTGTAATAACTCTCTCCTCTACCTAACCGCGCCGCGGTATTCTTCCCTGTATTGTATACGATAACCGGATAAATTACAAGACGTTTTTACAACCGTTTATAAAGCGTTCATTTTTTCGGCGCTTTTCCCCCGTATTTTAGTTTGCTACCAAACTAATAATGTATCAGGAAATAATGCTTCTCATTATTGATTAACCCTTGTTTTGTCTTTATGTTTCTCAATCCCCAATCCTCGTTTTCATTTCTTTGTTGTAAAAGCCCGGTATCTGTGGTATAATGTCGGGCGAAAGGGGTCGGGAAATGGAGCCTCGTTTGATTATTCCGGGGGCGGAGCTGTCCGAGTCCATTCTTCTCTCCGAAGCGGACGGGCGGCACATTGTCCAAGCCCTGCGTCTGCGCGAGGGCGATCGGCTCATCATCGCCGACGGAAACGGCCGCGAGGCAGTGTGCGCCTTGACCTCGGAACGCCGCGCCGCCGTGCTGGAGGTGACCCCCTCGCGCGGAGAACCGCTTATCCCGGTTCATCTCTATCCGTCCCTCTCCAAGGGCGAACGGTTTGAATGGCTGTTGCAAAAAGCCGCGGAGCTTGGCGCCGTCTCAATCACGCCGGTTCTGTCAGAGCGCTGCGTGGCGGGTCTCCCGTCGCCCGGCAAGCTGGAACGCTTCCGGCGGATTCTGCGTTCAGCCGCCGAGCAGAGCGGACGCGGAATCATCCCGGAGCTGCGGCAGCCCTCGACCTACCACGCCGCGGCGGACGCCGCGCGGGGCCTGCGCGTTTTCTGCTATGAGGAAGAGAAAACCGTCCCCTTAAAGAGCGCGCTGGACAAAATCGCCGGCGAAGTCTCTGTCCTCACTGGGCCCGAAGGCGGATATACGCCGGAAGAAGCCGCGTATGCCGCGCAAAACGGCTGGCAGCCCGTCTCGCTGGGCAACACCATCCTCCGCTGTGAAACAGCCCCGCTGATGGTTCTTTCCGCGATTCGCGCGCTATGCTGACTTACGGAGGCGACATATGTCAAAAAAAGAAAACCCGGAATTGAGGCGGGAGCGCTTGGAGAAACAGCGCCGCGCCGACGATTTGTTTACATGGCGCGTGCTGGGCGTCATGCTCTTTTTAGCGGCGTGGACTTTTCTCCTTTATCGGTTCGACTTGCCCACCATCCTCTACGCCCTGCCCGCAGGCGCGTCGGTCATCTATCTGCTGGCATACATCTACCCCAGAGATTTCACAGCGCTGGCGGTGCTTGTCAGCGGCGGCGTTACGGGTTTATGGCTTTTGACCATGCTCTATCAGCGCTCCGGGCGGTGGAATCTGCCCGCGCACATCGCTTTCGGCGCGGCCATCGCCGTATCGGTGCTCCTCATCCGGCTGGTTCAAAAAAACCGGGGGACGCTCCGCGTCGGGAAGCACTCGTTTGCCGTCATTCCGCGCAAAGGACGGTATCTGTTTCTCTTCGCCGCCTGCGGCGCGCTGGCCCTCGCGCTGGCGGCTGCCATCATCTTCGGCAGCTCCGCCGCGTTCATCTCCATGATTGCGCTGTTCTGCTTTCTGTTTATCGCCGCCGTATACTATACCGTGAAGCTGATATAGGGGGAACCCAGCATGACCCGAAAGCTCTGCCAGACCCTCGCCGCCCTGCTCCTGTTCATGCTGGCGCTCCCCGCGTCGGCGGCCTTCGAGCCTGTTACAATCACAGGAACCGCAGGCGCCAGAAGAAGCAGTTTCAACGGCTTTGACTACGAACTCTGGACACAGCGCAGAGACGACGACGTCAGCATGACCCTTACCGGCGCCGGCACATACGAATGCCATTGGAACGACGCCTACAATGTTTTGTTCCGCATGGGCAAGCGGCTGGGCAGCGTCAAGCCGTATGAGGATTACGGCGATATCGTCCTAGAGTATGGCGCGGAGCATACGATTACCGGCGGCGACGTCAGCTATTTGTGCGTTTACGGCTGGACGCAGAACCCGCTGATTGAGTTTTATGTCGTCGAAAACTACGGCCGATACAAACCGCCGGGCGGAAAGGGCTTTCAGGGGCAAATCGAGGTTGACGGCGGACTGTACGACGTCTATGCGGACACGCGTGTCGAACAGCCCTCCATCGAAGGCACAAAGACCTTTCAGCAATATTTCAGCGTCCGGGTCGATCGGCGAACCGAGGGAACTATATCGCTGACCGAGCATTTTAAGGCATGGGAAGCTATGGGCTTGGATATGGGCGGCAATCTGTACGAGGTCGCTTTGTGTATTGAGGGCTTCCACAGCAGCGGGAGCGCCAATATATACAATCATATCCTAACCATCGGGGACACAGAGGTCGGCCCTGACGAAACGCCCCCCTCCCCCAGCCCGCAGCCCGCGCCATCCCCGTCCCCGGCGGAAGAACCTTCACCGTCGCCCGACAATCCTTCCCCGCCGCCCGGCGGCGGCGAGTCCGGCTTCCCCGTTTGGCTTGTTATCGGAGTCTCCGCGGTCTTGGGGCTGGCAATCGGCTTGGCCGTGATGAAAATAATGACGAAAAAGCGATAACCGGCCGACCGACCGCTCCCGCTTCCGCTTTCTCAAGCTGGTCAAAGCCCCGCCGTACGGCGGGGCTTTGTATTGTCCGTCAAAGGGTGACGGCGCCTGTTGAAATCGCTCCCCCGGACTCTTGGCCCGTGTGGGATGGTACGGTATTTATTATAGATGAAATTTGTGAAGAAGTGTTTTCCAATTTGTTAAGATACTGTTAAACCTCGCGCCGCCCGTCCAGCGCGCGCATGATGGTCAGCTCGTCCGCGTGTTCCACATGGCCCCCCATTGGAAGCCCGTAGGCGAGACGGGTGACCTTAACCTCAAACGGGCGCAGCATCCGCGCGATATACAGGGCCGTCGTATCGCCGTCGGTGTCAGGGTTGGTGGCCAGAATGACCTCGGCGAAGCCGCCGCCGCCCACCCGTTCCAGCAGTTCTTTCAGCCGAATGTCGTCCGGGCTTTTCTGCCTTGTCGGCGAGATTACGCCGTGTAATACGTGATACAACCCTTTGTATTCACGGCACCGTTCAATCGCCGCCACGTCACGCGGCTCCGCCACGACGCACAGCAGCGTATGGTCGCGCCCCGTGTTCTCACAAAGCGGGCAGCGCTCCAATTCAGAAAGGTTCTGGCAATCGCGGCAGAAAACGGTCTGCTCCCGCGCCGCAATCATCGTCTCGGCGAAGACGCGTATGTCTTCATCGCTTCTCCCCAGCAAGTGAAAAACCAGCCGCGCCGCGCCTTTGCGCCCGATTCCGGGCAAGCGGGCAAAGCAATCAATCAGCTCTTCGACCGGCCGTGGATATATACTCATAGTATTATACTCTCCGTTGTCATTTGTCTGCCCCCTCCCGCCCCTCGGCGGGAAAGGCTTGGCCTAGAACGGCAGCTTCATCCCGCCCGTAAAACGGGACATTTCTTTTTGCAGCGTCTCATCGGCTTCGCGCATAGCGCCGTTGACAGCCGCAATCACAAGATCCGCCAGCATTTCGGCGTCCTCGGGGTCGATAACGCCGGGCGAAATTTGCAGCGAGACGATTTCATGCTTCCCGCTGACGACGGCGGTCACCGCGCCGCCGCCCGCCGACGAGGTGTACTCCCTCTCCTCCAGTTCCTGCTGAACGCGCAGCATCTCCTCCTGCATCTTCTGCACCTGCTTGAGCATGTTTCCTCCCGCAAACCCTTGCGGCAACCCGTGTTTAGGCATCGTTTGCTCCTCCTATTCTTCTATGACAAGACCGGGCGCCGACGCAATCAGCGCGTCCAGAGCCTCGTTGGCCTTCCCTTCTCCATCGCCCGTTCCTCCGGGAAAAAGGGCCTTGATTTGTGTATTCGCCTGTTTTATGACTCCCTGTATAAACGGGTCGGCATTTTCGATAACCAAGCGGTCGCCGTCCACCTGAGCGCCCGATTGACTCAGCGCGTCGCGCAGAAACGCGTTGTCCACCGATTCGAGCAGCTTCGCCCATCTTGGGTCGCCGTCCGCGGGCCGCAGCGCTTTGCGCTCCGCTTTCACCGGCTTCGGCTCCGCCTTCGGCGGTCGCTCCGGCACGGGTGAGGGCGCGGGCGGCGGCACAGGAACCGGCGCGGGGGCCGTAGCCGGCTTCGTTGCCGGCGCCGGAGGCGGCGGATCCGTCCCGAGCAGCTCCGCGCCCGGCGCGGCCAGCTTAATCAAGCACAGCTCCGCTTCCAGCTTCTTGTTCCCGCTCCTCGACAGCCGCGTTTCCGTAATGCCCGTCAGCGCCCGGATGATACGCTCCCTCGGCCAAAGCGCCGAAAGCGCCTTCGCCTCTTCCTCCGGCAAGCGCGTAACCGATACATCCCCCAGCATCTGCCCCATCAGCAAGTCGCGCAGCAGGGCCGAAAGCTGCCCCAGAATGGCGGCCACATCCATCCCCGCCTGATATAAGGCGTTCAAATGGCCTATCGACTTTTGCAAATCGTCCATCTCACGCAGCCACAGGGCCAACTGCCCCAAACCCGTAAGCCCCAGCGTCTCGCGGACGGACGCCTCGGTCAGCGTCCCGGCGCTCTCCCGCGCACACTGATCCAGCAAGCTCAGCGCGTCTCGCAGAGAGCCGTCCGCCATCTGCGAAAGGAGAGCCAATCCCTCTTTTTCTATGTCTATATCTTCGTCTTCGCATATTTGGCCAAGCCTGTCCTCAATCGCGTCCGCAGATATTCTCCGAAATGCGAAACGCTGGCAACGAGAAACGATTGTGGCGGGCACCTTGTGCGTTTCGGTCGTTGCTAGGATAAACAAAACATGCTCCGGCGGCTCCTCCAGCGTTTTGAGCAAAGCATTGAACGCGCCGATGGAGAGCATATGAACCTCGTCGATGATATACACCCTTTTCCGGCTCGACACCGGCGAGTAAATCAGCTCCTCGCGCAGGGCGCGGATATTGTCCACGCCCGAGTTGGAGGCGGCGTCAATCTCCGTCACGTCGGGGACGCTTCCCGCAAGGATGCCCGCGCAGGAGACGCATTGATTGCATGGCTCCCCGTCCCAAGGCTCCGCCCCGTCCGCGGCGTCCCGCCGCAGGCAGTTGACGGCGCGCGCCAAAATCTTGGCGCAGGTCGTCTTGCCGGTGCCGCGTGACCCAGTGAACAGGTAGGCGTGGGCGAGCCGCCCCGATTTTAGCTGCGAGAGCAGCGTTTGCGTGATGTGCGGCTGGCCGCGTATGTCGCTTAAAACGGCGGGCCTCCATTTGTTGTACAGCATCGGCTACTCCTTTGTTACCTAACGCAGAAAATGCTTATTAGGCGTATCCGAACTAATAACATTTCTCAACATTAAAATGATGGTCTACGGCGCTTTGCGTGTCAATAAATGAAAAATAATTATTCATTGCGGTATGCTCATCAGGTGTTTGTGGGTCTGCATTTTTGAAATCAGCCATTGACTCCCAAACAGAATAATCGCCCCATAATTCGTCATTTGCAATCAATTTACAAGAAATCAAACCCTTTTGCTTTAAGACGAACACTTCATGAAACTTATCTGCGGCAAGCAAGAAATCAGGCACAGACGCACCCTCTTTTAATTTATAAAACGTAAGTATGATGGCGTTTGACATAATCGCACCTCTCCTTTAGCTAACATAAATTCTCAACGGCACCCTTCTCCCCCGGCCCCTAAGGCTCCTCGTCCGTTTCGGCTTCCTCCTCGTCCTCGTCCAAGGCGTCGGGCGGCGGCTCGTATTGCTCCTGAACGGCCACATAGGTAGCGCTGTAGAAATACACAAACATCACCAG
Source organism: Oscillospiraceae bacterium (assembly GCA_009782215.1). GTDB lineage: Bacteria > Bacillota > Clostridia > Oscillospirales > UBA929 > UBA929. The sequence goes on from WRKO01000031.1 coordinate 18,704, forward strand.
CGTAAACACGGTAATCAGCAGATTGAGCAGCCACAGCATGGACGCCAGCGGCTCAAACCACACCGAAACCGCCCAGAACACAAACGTCAGCGCGTAGATATGCCCCGTGGCGTCGCAGCGCTTGGCGATGTCCTCCCGCCCCTGAAGCTGGCAGTACTGCCCCACGCCGTCCGCCGTGGTGATGACCAGCAGCACGGTGAGAAACATATAAAACAGGTTCAGCACATTGATGACCGCGTCGCTGTCCGTCAGGCTGAACAGCCGCGCAACCTCCAAAAAAGCCATCACGGCCGCGACGACCGCCGTCCGCGCAAACCGCCCCGCGCGGTCGGTATACAGCACCGCGCAGAAAAACAGAATCGCCAGCCCGATTAGATCCGGCACCAGCTCGGCATTGAATAATTCGACGTCAATCAGCACAAAAAACAGCGCGATGGCGACGACGCGCAGCATTTTTATCCGCATGGCTCCACTCCCGAAAACAGCGTTTTGCGGCTATCGCGCACCTGCCTCCGAACACGCGCCTACACCCGCTGGCCCGGCAGCCGGCTCAGAAACGGCTGCCCCGCGGCACACGTTTGACACCGCTTAATGCTGCTCGGTTCCCCGCCTGACATGATTCACGGGCAACCGTTGCGCGGGACCGATTCGTCAACACCACTTACCGGGGGCTGGACGGCACAGGCGCGGCCCTCGGGCCGGGATTCATTCCTGCTGCAGCGGGTTGCAGGTGACAGGGCACCGCTATCTCCCCAACTAGCGCGACAGCCGCGGAACGCCGTTCTTCTCTCCCCTACAGTATAGCTCATGCAAATCAATTTAGCAAGAGGGAGTTTGCGCGCCCCGCGCCGCCGCCCGCGCATACTCAAACGCCAAGACATGCTCCACCGTCTCCCGCCCATATTCGTTCAGCCCCCTGTAACGCTCTATGACCTCCCGCTCCCGCTCGCTCAAAAATGACGGCAGGGCGTCCTGACGCCCCAAAAGGTAGTCGGTACTGACTTCAAAATAATCCGCCAGCAAGCAGAGCGTTTCATAGTTCATTTGATTTCTGCCTGTTTCATAGGCAGAATACGTTTTATTTGTCAGTTTCAATAATTTGGATATTTCTTCTTGAGTAATCTTCTTTTTTTTCCGCAATTCAGCGATTCGTAAGTTCAGCACAGCAACACCCCCCAGAAAAGACTATCTGACAACTAAGGGCACTTCAATATATTCGCTTATTAAAAGATAGTATGTGAATTTACCGCTTGACTATTCTATAAAATATAGATATTATAGAGGAAGGGCGATTTTATCTTCCCCAACTCTTATTGAAAGAAGGTCATATCAATGAAAAGGAAAATCCTATCCCTAGCGCTAACGCTGGCGCTCGTCCTCACCCTCATCCCCTCCGTCACCGCGTCAGACACCGTCATCACCTTCCCCGACCCCAACTTTGAGGCGGCGGTGCGGGAACGTATCGGCAAACCGACGGGGGATATTCTCGTTTCGGACGTGGCGGAGGTTACGGAGCTTTCGGTAAACGGAAGGGAAATTTCCGACCTAACCGGCATTGAGCATTTCGCCGCGCTGACATGGCTTTTTGTCTGGGGCAACCAACTGACCACGCTGGACGTGAGCCGCAATACCGCGCTGACACGGCTTGCTGTCTACGATAACCAACTGACCACGCTGGACGTGAGCAAGAATACCGAGCTGTATGCGCTTTCTGTCAGCGACAACCAGCTAACCACGCTGGACGTGAGCAACAACACCGCGCTGGCAGACCTTAATGTCAGCAACAACCAACTGACCACGCTGAACGTGAGCGGCGCCACCGCACTGACAGAGCTTGCTGTCTACGACAACCAACTGACCACATTGGACGTGAGCAACAATACCGCGCTGACATACCTTAGTGTCACCAACAACCAACTGACCACGCTGAACGTGAGCGGCGCCACCGCGCTGGAATACCTTCAAGTCGATGACAACCAACTAACCGAGCTAGACGTGAGCAACAACACCGCGCTGATAGGGCTTACTGTCGACAACAACCAACTGACCACGCTGGACGTAAGCAACAACACCACGCTGGAATGGCTTACTGTCAGCAACAACCAACTGACCATGCTGGACGTAAGCAACAACACCGCGCTGACATCGCTTGATGTCTATGGTAATCTCATGGGACAAGACCCCGCCGTAAGCGTCCCGGCGTGGACAAAAAGCCCTGCGTTGAACTTGGAAACCTACGACGGCGATTGGCAAGAGCCCCTATTCTTCTACTTCCCCCAAGGCGATGGCACCCCCTCCAACCCCCTCGACACCGCCGCAAGCTGGGCGCGTGACCATATCACCTCCGCGCTGGAGAAAGGCTTCGTCCCCGCCGACATACAGGGCAACTACACACAAACCATCACCCGCCAAGAGTTTGCCCGCATGGCGGTGGAGTGGGTGAAATACGCACTGGACGAGACTGACCTTGATGCGATTGTCGCGGCGCATGGGCGACCCGAGCGGGAGGGGCTGACGTTCAGCGATACGAGCGACGCCAATATTCTGGCGGCGTATCGGCTGGGGATTACTGCGGGAGCGGTCGCGCCCACGGCTGACGCCCCCGGACAATTCAACCCGAATGGGGATTTCACGCGCCAAGAGGCGGCGACGATGATAATGAACACCTGCCGCGCCATTGGCGCGGACATAAGCAATCCCCCGACCGCCGACTTCGCCGACTTGAGCGCGACCGTAGGCTGGGCACAGCCCGGCATCAATTTCGTCCGCGCCAACGGCATCATGTCCGGCGACGGCACCAATTTCAACCCGACGAATGCATACACCCGCCAAGAAAGCATCATCACCTTCAACAACATCGAACCGGACGAATTACCGTAGGGACGCACATTGCGCGTCCCCC
>WRKO01000032.1 GCA_009782215.1 Oscillospiraceae bacterium
CGCCCCCCCTCCAAGGAGGGGAATAGGAAAGGAGTTGATGCCACGCAGCACGTCCAACGAATGCGGAAGGAGTGAGCGTCATCAAGAAAGAGTGAAGCCCCTGCCAACGGCGGGGGCTTCGGGTTTTGAAAAAAACCCCTTGACAGGGGTTGTGGGGTTGTGGTATGATGTGAACAGAGGGCGGGAGTGTCTGCGGACGGCCTGCCGAGAATGCGTTACAATGTAACCGTCATCCTGTGCCTTGGGGGACGGTTACATTGCTTTTTGCGCAAACAGAATTACAAACAACCACGCAATCAGCAAGCCGATTATGTAGCGAAGGACTGTTTTGGTGCGCGTACTCACTTTGTTACCACCTCCCTTACCATAGCGTTCCATGGCAGGTTGGCAGACCGCCCGCGCACACTCCCGCGTACGCTTGAGGGCATTGTATCACACAGCGGCGAATGTTGTCAAGGAAATTTTGACATTTTTGTTTTTTTGTGGGAGGTTTCCCTCTCTTGCGCCTTTGCGCGGGCTGTGATATAATCAGTGGCATGAAGAAGATTGTGCGTTTTTTAATCATGGTGGGCGTTGTGGCGCTGTTTTGGGGCGCTTACGCGCTTTTTGGGGTGCGGGTGACCGACGCTTTTAATTTGCGGGCGGCGGAGCAGGCGCTGGAGGCGGGCGACCTTGAGCGCGCGGCCGGTTTGTTCACGCGGGCCTTGGAAAACTCGCCGCGGGACGAGGCGCTGCGGATACGCATCTGCGGCCTTTACCGGGACGCGGGCAATCTGACGCGCGCGGAGCATATTCTGTTTGCGGGACTGCGCGACGTCGGGCCGTCCGCGGCGCTGTATATGGAGCTCTGCGCGTTGTATGTGGCGCAGGACAAGCTCTACGACGCGGTCAGGCTGCTGGATGAAATCGGCAGCCCGGGCGTCTCGGCGGAAATCAACGCCCTGCGGCCGCCGCCGCCCGAGTTTTCGGCGTCTGGCGGGCGTTATGAGGAGCGCATCGGCGTGGACGTGTCGGGCGAGGCGGGGGCTTTGGTTTATGTGTCTTGGGCGGGCGAGATTCCGTCTGTTTCTGCCGATTTGTTTTCGGAAACGGTCTTTTTGGAGCCGGGCGTCACCCTTGCGCGGGCTGTCGCGGTGGACTCAAGCGGCCTTGTTTCGAGGTGGGCCGACACGGAGTATGTCTTGGAAAACATTGTCGACCCGGTCGCCTTTGCGGACAGCGGGATTGAACGGGCCGTCCGCGAAACGCTCGGGCGCACCGGCGGCCTGCTCTACACCTCCGACCTTTGGGGCGTCACCGAGATTTGGCTGGAGGATCCGGCCGTTTATGCGACGCTCGACGACCTCCGCTATTTCCCAAGGCTCCAAACGCTGGGCCTGACGGGCGACCACGGCAGATGCGATTTGTCGGTCTTGCCGGAGCTGGAGAATTTGACCGTCCTCTCCCTGCGCTCCTTCGGCGTCGATGCGCTGGACTTGGAAATCATCGGGCAGTGCGCCGGGCTGGAGCAGCTCTTCCTGCCCGACAATAAAATCGGCTCGGTTAGCCCGCTGGAAACGCTGGAAAGGCTGACCGTTCTGGATCTTTCGACCAACTACATCCTCGACGTCACGCCGCTGGGGCGGCTGCGGATGCTGGAGGAGCTTCGCCTGACCCAAAACGCCGTGCAGGGCGTCGCGGGGCTGGCGCCGCTGACCCGTCTGCGCGCCCTCTATCTTGACGAAAACCGTATCACCTCGCTGCTGGGGCTGGAAAACCTCCTGCTTTTGGAGGCGCTGGATCTTTCGTTCAACTCCGGCCTGACCTCGATTGACGAGACGGCGGGCCTGAGTTCTCTGGTCAGGCTGTACGCGCCGCGCTGCCAGATTGAGGAGCTGCCGGATATGCAAAGCCTCAGGGCGCTGGAGGAGCTGTATCTGGGCTTCAATATGCTGAACAGCCTCGACGGGCTTAGGGGGCTTGCCGCGCTCCGCGTCCTCTATTGCCCCGACAACGCCGTTGCCTCGCTGGAACCGCTGGTGGACAGCGTCTCGCTGGAAATCTTGGAAATCTCGCGCAATACCGTCAACTCCGTCGAACCGCTGGCGGAGCTGCCCGCGCTGGAAATCCTGCGCATTGAGTACAACGCCCTGGGAACCCTGCTGCCGCTGAAGCAAAGCCCGTCGCTGAACGAGGTCTATGCCCACGGCAACAACATATCCGACCCGTTGAACAGCTTCCACGGGACGAGACTGGAAGGGAACATTGTCTGGTGATGGAGACAAAAATAAGCGGGGAAACGATTTTTACCGGAAAGATTTTCACCGTTGAGCGCGATAACGTCGATTGCGGCGGGTTTGCGGCCACGCGCGAGGTGGTGCGGCATCCGGGCGGCGTCGCCGTGATGGCTGTGGACGGCGCGGAGCGGGTCGTGATGGTGCGGCAGTACCGCTACGCGGCCGAGCGGGAGCTGCTCGAACTCCCCGCGGGGCGCTTGGAGCCGGGCGAGGATCCAATGGCGGCGGGGATACGCGAGTTGTCTGAGGAAACGGGCTACGCCGCCGATTGCGTCAAACCGCTGGGGCGGATGATTCCCACCGGCGGGTACTGCTCGGAGGTTATTTGGCTCTATCTGGCGACCGACCTGACAGAAGGGGTTCCCCACCCCGACGACGGCGAGCTTGTCCGCACGGAGCTTATCCCGCTTGAGGAGGCGCTCCGCATGGTGCTGGACGGGACGATAGAAGACGCGAAGACAGCGTACGGGCTGATGAAGTATACACTGCTGCGGGAGGCGTTATGATGAAAAAGACGGTTTTGATTGTTGAGGATGAAAAGGCGATTGTGGACATCCTCCTTTTCCACCTCCAGCGCTCCGGGTATGAAACGCTGGCCGCCGCCGACGGGGAATTGGGGCTGAAGCTGGCGCTGGAGAAAAACCCCGACCTTATCCTGCTGGACGTCATGCTCCCCAAGATGGACGGGTTTACCGTATGCAAGGCCGTACGGCGCGAAAACGCCGCCGTCCCCATCCTGATGCTGACGGCTCGCGAGGAGGAAAACGACAAGGTGATGGGGCTGGATTTGGGCGCCGACGACTACATCACCAAGCCCTTCGCCGTGAAGGAGCTATTGGCGCGCGTCGCCGCCAACATCCGCCGCACGTCGGTCGCCGCCGCCGAGACAGCCGAAGCCGACGTGCTGGAAGCGGGCGCCCTGAGACTTCATATGGGACGGATGGAGGTTACGGCGGACGGAAACGTGCTGGATTTGAGCCAGCGGGAGTATGACCTCCTGCTGTATCTCATGCGGAATACGGGCGCGGTCTCCTCACGCGAAGAGCTGATGCATAAGGTATGGAACTACGACTACATGGGCGATTTGCGCGTGGTTGACGTCGCCATACGCAGACTGCGCGAGAAGATTGAGCCAAACCCTGCCGAGCCGGTGTATATCCTCACGAAACGGGGCGCGGGGTATATCTTTTCATCGGGTGTGAACGATGCTTAGAAGCCTCTACATGAAGCTGATGCTCATCATCCTCCTGCTCATTGTGTCGCTGATGGCGGTGACGGGGGTTTTCCTCAACGGAGCCGTCGCCAGATTTTTCATCAGGGAATTTAACGACACGATGGAAGCCGCCTTCACAAACAACGAGTTTGTCCAAGCCCTGCGCGGGGCGGCGGAGAGCGGCGGGGCGGCGGAGCTGTGGGGCGTTTTGGAGGCGTACCGCTATACGCTGGGCATCGGGGGCGGGCGGAAGCTCTATCTGCTGGACGCGGGCACGGGCCGTCCGCTGTACGGCGCGGCGGGTTCGGAGGAGGATATCGACCTCACGCCCAACATCCGCGCGGCGATGCGCGGACGAATCGGGCAGGGCCAGCGGATGGGCGACCCCTTTTTCGACTGCGCCGTACCCATCGGCGGCGGCGGGGATTTGGGGTATATTGTCTATATCCGCGACTCCAAGCAGGGGCTGACCGAGCAGAGCCGCAGTTTGTTCATCGTCATCCTGCAAGCCTTAACGCTCGGCCTGACCTTTTCCCTCCTGCTCTCCCTGCTCCTCTCCAAGACGATGACCACACCCATTGAAAACCTGACGCGTGGCGCGGCGCGTGTCGCCGCCGGGGATTTTTCGGGTAAGCTCGAAATCCATTCCCGCGACGAAATCGGCACGCTCACCCACGCGTTCAACCATATGGCCGACGTCCTGCAGCAATCCCTGCGCGAGGTGGAGGGCGAACGGGATAAGCTGTCCGCCCTCTTCCTGCATATGACCGACGGCGTGGCGGCGTTTACCCGGGGAGGGGAGCTGCTGCGCGTCAATTTAGCCGCGCTGCGGCTTTTGGGGCTGCGCGAAGACGAGGAGCTCTCCTACGGCGCCTTTGAGCAGGCTGTGCCGTTTGCCGAAGCGTCCGCCCTGCGCCCGCCGGACTATATCATGCGGGAGATGACCGTGGGGCAGCGCGTCCTGCGGCTCTATATCGTGCCGTTCGGCTCGTTTGACCCGGAGAGCGGGCTGATGGCCGTCCTGCATGACGTGACCGAGCAAACCCGGCTGGAAAGCCTGCGCCGCGAATTTGTCTCCAACGTCTCCCACGAGCTGCGCACGCCGCTGACCGGCATTAAAAGCTACGCCGAGACGCTGACCGAGCCGGAGGATTTGTCCGTTGAGGAAATCAAGCGGTTTTCCTCCGTCATCGTTGACGAAGCCGACCGCATGACCCGTCTGGTGCGCGACCTGCTGACCCTGTCCCGCTTCGATTACGGCAAATCCGATTGGCACGTCTCCGACTTTGACATCGCGGAGCTGCTCAACCGCACCTATGATATGCTGCGGATGGAGGCGAAAACGTATAAGCACAAGCTATCCCTCTCGGTGGGGAATCTGCCCAAAACCATCTGCGGCGACCGCGACCGCATCGAACAGGTCTTGATGAACGTCATCATCAACGCCATCCGCTATACGCCGGAAGGCGGGAATATCGAAATCGCGGCCGATTCGGGCAAGCGCTCAGTCACCATCGCCGTCCGCGACAACGGCATCGGCATCCCGGATGAGGATTTGCCGTATATCTTTGACCGTTTCTACCGCGTAGACAAAGCCCGTTCCCGCTCTATGGGCGGAACCGGGCTGGGGCTGGCCATCGCCAAGGAGATTATGGACAGCCACGGCGGCGGGCTAGATGTGAAAAGCAGGCAGGGCGAAGGCACGACGGTGACTGTGACCATCCCGAAAAGGGGGCTGCCATGAAGGAGTTCCTCAAAACCGCGCTGCTGATTCTGCTGGGGCTTTCCGCGGCGTTTCTTGTGTACAGGACATGGGTGTATGACAACAGCCTGTTTGGCAGGGAGATGCAGGGCCCGGCCGTTTTCGCGCCGGAACGTCTGGATTACGCGCCCGCGTCCGCCGTTCCCGCCGGATGCGCCGTCATGCTTGACGGAATCCGTACGGGCGCGCGATATGACACGGAGACAAGGGATGTGTATAACGCTTTCAAAATCCTGCTGGCGGACGCGTTCGGCTCGGTGACGTCCGCCGAACCCTTGACGGGCGGCAGGGCGTGGCAGAGCGTGCTGCAAAGCGACGGCGTATATTTTGAGTTTACCGGGAGCCTGCCCATCTCCCTCCTGACGGCTTGGCTCTCGGCGGACGGCTCGCGGCTCCCGGTCTTGGGAATCCCTCTTGACAGCGCCGTTGAGTCGATTGGCTTGGCTTTCGGCGACGGCGCTGTGCGCTTGTTTTGGAGCTGCCCGGACGGGGAATTTTGGCTGGCTGAAACGGAAGCGGAGTTTTCCGGCTGGCCGGAGCTGCCCGAGCTGCGCCCCTGCGCGTTTGCCTTTGAATCGGACTACGCCGCCGGCTGGGCGCCCCGTCAGCTCCTGATAGACGAAACGCGCCCGCGTCCAACCGCCGTCATCTCCGCGCCGCCCGACATCCGGCAATCCGACTCGGCCTACGCGCCCTTTTTAGAGACGCTTGAACTCTTTGTCGGCAGCACCACGCATTATGACCGGAGCGGCGGGCGGGTTTACGTAGACATTGAAAACGGGCGCACCTGCGAGTTTTTCGCCGACGGCTCCGTCCTGTTTTCAAACCCCGCGGCGGCGCGCTCCGCGTCTCTTTCCAATGATTCCAGTGTGGCGGCGGACGTCCTCCGCGCGTGGGAAGCGTTGTCGCGGCTTGAGCTTGTGATGGGCGGCGGGCGCTTTGAAGTCAGCCGCGTGACCCAAAGCCCCGGCGGAACAGCCGTTGAGTTTTTCGTCATGTTCGGCGGCGTCCCCGTGAGATGGGAGTCGGCTGTGGTGGAAACGGCGGGCGGCGAGCTTGAACGCATCACGCTCAGGCTCTGCGTCATCGAAGAGGGCGAAGGCGCCGGCGTCCCCCTGCCGCTCAGACTGGCGGCGGCGCTCGGCCCGCAAAACGGCGCGGCGCGGCTTGATTTGCGCTATCTTCCCGTCTCGCGGGCCGACGCGGAAGCCGACGTTTTTTGGGTGGTGTCAGAATGAATTGGGCCAGAGCGAAGACGCTGCTGATTGTCCTCCTCCTGCTCGCCAATCTGCTGCTGGGCGGGATTCTCCTCTACCGCGAGGGGCAGATGCGGGCCATCGAGGCGCGCGCTATGGACGACCTGTGCGCCCTCTTGGCGCAAAACGGCCTGACCGCCGAGCCCGGGCAAATCCCCGCCGCGGTGGAGCTGACCTATGACGCCGAGCGCGCCCCGGAAGACGAAACCCCCGGGCCGCACACCGTCCGCGGTCTGCCGGTCTGGGGCGTCGTCGCCTCCCAGCGCGCGTTCGCGCCCGTCACGCCCGCGCCCGTCACCGGAAGCTGGCTGTGGGACGAGGCGCTCCCCATCAACCCCCGCCCCGGCTTCTCCGCCGGCTACGCCCTCCTGCAACTGACCGACGGCTGGGATCGCGCCGGCGTCCTGCAATCCTGCGAGCTGGGCTTCACCGCAACCCCCATCGCCCCCGGCGCTATGCGCCTCCGCCCCTGCTGGCGCTTCGTCATCTCCGGCGAGGTCTTCTACATCCCGGCCGTGTGACGCCGCTCCCACAACACCCAACAAACCCCCCCGCCGTCTCCGGCAGGGGGGGCGCTGGTTTATGTCTTGTCTGTGATGTAACGGTGTTAGGAGTTTTTGCTTGGGAGGTGACTTACGGAGCTACGTATACTGTCTTAACAACGGTGATGGAATTCAAGTAGTAGACGGTATCTTCAATAAAGTCTCCACTTCCCGCAGGTTGAAACTCCACCCTAGTAAATGTAGCAACGTTCGTTACCTCTATGGTTGCGGTAAATTCCAACCATGTGTCCACTGCGAAGCCGTCGTGCCACGTACCATCGGATACGCTCGCCCCGGCTCCGTCTACTTGAATCTGTAGATTTCTTTGTCCGGCGGGGGTGCTTGTGTTCATGCGCGCATTAAATGTAATTGTGTAAGTTCCGGGAACCGTGATGCCTAAATTCGCAGGGGTTACTCTCATTGAGTTGCGATAATTTCCCGAGCCTTCACCAGTATTCGCCGCTACGCCCGTCGACGTTATGAAGTTCGACTTCCCGTCCAGAGGCCCTGCCGTTCCGACACGGGTTGCGTCCTTTTCCGCATCCCCCGAACCGACGACTTTCGCTAAGTCAGCGCCATCCGGGCCAAAAGCGGAGAGCACAACGTCCTGCCAATACGTAACGCTAACGGTTTTGGTTACCACGAATCCGTCAACCGTCACGGAGAAGGTGATTACGTCAGAGGTTTCGTCGTCGTCTTTATCCAAGGTGTATCCGGCAAACTCCGTTTCCCCTTGCGCGTCAGTAACAGCCAAGGGGCTACCCGACAGGTTTCCCACGCTTGCCGCTACGGAGACAGTTGCGTCAACAATCGGGTCGCCGTCCTTGTCTAAGACTTTGACGGTGATTTCGTCAAGCGTTCCGCCATCGACGAAGCCTGTGATGCTTGCAACGTCGACCTCTATCGAGGCTCTCTCGGCAGGGCCGGTTGACACGTCGCCCTTGAAGAGGGCCACTACGTCCGCGATGATGTTTCCGTCGTTCTCATCCTCAGACCAAGTGAAGGCCGCGGCATAATCATCATTGTTAGCCAAAGTCGCCGCCTCCGAAGCGCTGATAATGTCTCCGCTTTCCGCATCCATAAAGATGGTGTCTCCATTGTAGAATACGAACTCGCCGCCAATCAGCGTTCCGGTGAGGATGCTGCCCACGGTGTTCATTCCCAAATCGCCCTTGGCGATGAGCCACAGTCCATCGGCGAATTTCAAGCCGGTAACGTATCCGTCCCCGTTATAGGTCGGGATGTAGATGTGGCCTTTTTTCGTGGTGTCGTTGTTGATAACGCTTGCGTTGTCTTCGCCGCGCAGTTCGTCCTCAAATTTGCCGTCCTTGTCGGCCGCGGCAAACACTCTGTACGGGGGCACGGTCGCGTACCCTCCGAGAGCCACAATCCAGTTGCTGGGAGCCGTCGGTGTGTATACGGAGCCGGCGCCGGTGTCGATAAAGGCGACCGAGACGACGTCTCCTGCAGGGTCGTTGTCATTGACGCCGTTGTTCGGCGCTTTGGAGTTGCGCAGCATATACTGGATGGACGGAGAACTCGAACCGATTGTGATTTTCGGCACAGTGCGGCCCCTGTAAACGTTCCATTTTGTATCACTGCCGCTGCCGGATTTCACAAAGGTCACCGTCTGGCCCTCGCCCGTGGCGATGGTTTTGCCCGAAAGCTCTTCCAATCCTCTGGCGAACGCCTGCTCCACGCTCGACTCGTACGTGTCCGCAGCGGGAGGAGTTCCGTTCACCGCGTTGATTTCCGTCAAGGTGACAAATTGGCTGTCTTCGCTGAGGGTATAGGCAAAGATGTTGCCATCAATTTCTTCCGCAACATTGAATAGCTCCCCTGAACCCTTGCTTCCTCTGAAGCTTATCGTTGATGTCGAGCTGCTTCCGGTGGTAGCGCCGTAGTCGCCGACAGCGCTGATGGCTTTGCCGTGCTTGTTCGTCGAGCTTCCGTTAATGGCTCGGATACCACTCAGAGTAAAGTCTTTTGTTTGGCCATCATCAAGAAGCAGACGTACTTGATGGGTTCTGTTGCGATCCTGCACGTCTACGGCATCTAGCCCCGCATTGGCCGCCTGTGTAAACGATCTAATAACCACCGCGTACTTATTGGGTGTGGTCGGGCCGGCTCCGGGGGCTTGGATTTGGAGGGCGAAGCCTTGCCATGCCCACACTTCGGCGCGGTTATCCCCGCCGATGCTGAACGTCGGGTTCGGTCTGGTAACGCCGGCAGCCGCGGTATAGGCCGTGCCGGCAATGGTGACGCTCGTGAGGTCGGACGAGGCTCTGGCTACGGTGTCGATAATCGAATCAACCTTCCGCACGGAGAAGACGGTGTCCCACCAGGCGCTGTTGCCTTGCGTTCTGTGCTGGACGATGACCCAGTCGTTCGCCGCCGGGGTGTAGCCGGTGGTGGGGTCAAGCTGCCAGCTCTGGATAAAAGCGTTTGATTTGTCATTGACAAACTCGGCGACCTGCGACTTGAAATAGTAGCCGCCGTCTCCGGCTCTGTCTACCTGCGCGAAGTAGTAGGTGTCAACAAGGATAGCGGTTACTTCGCCGTCGATGCCGTAAGCGCGCAGACGGTTGCCCGCGCCGTTGACCGGCCATCCGTCGCCGCTGGAGCTAATGTTGAGAAATTTGTTGGGGATGCCTTCGTTTATTTCGTTTTGGATGCCGAAATTGATAGCACGGAAAGCTTGGTCGGCCGTTTTCAAGCTGGAAAGGCCTGCAAGGCTGGGAACGGAAGCGCCGTTGCTGCGCGTGGCGTTGGTCGCCTTGTAGGTTTCAAGCAGCAGCTCATCCGCGAACTCAAAGCCGTACAGCTTGGTGATGTCGTTGCGGTTGTTGCGTCCGTCACGTCCCGGATCTTGGAACGTGATGTTCACGATACGCCCGACATCGTCGGCAGTAAAGAGGTCGTTGGATAATCCGGTCGACAAAATCCACGGGTCAAGATCATCTATGACGGATCCGTTACCCAATCCGCTAGGGAGACTAAATTTGTAGCTGCCGTCGCTCCAAGCGTAGATGTCGACGAGACGGGCTTTGCCGCCTTGGTCGCCGGCTCCGCCGGCCAAAAGATTGCCTCTCCAGCCGTCAGCGGCGACAAGGAGGGTTTTGGTTGTGTAGCCGAACACATTGTTCAGCAGCCTGTAATTGTCTGAGGTGGTAGTGGTTCCGGGGATGGTGCTGCCATCACGGCGGTAGCGTACGCCGTTGAAGGTGTTGTAGCCAATCCAGTTGGCTTCGATGGTGTACTGGAGAAGCAGCGCCGCCGTAGCGCGGTCGATGGAGTAATCGGTACCCCATGTGAGGTTGCCAATCATGTCCAGTTGGTAGCCGACGCCAAGCACGGCCATGAAATCCCAGTCAAAGCCCGACTCAAGGTCAGTGTTCAGACCAATGGCTTTCATGCAGAGCAGGAGGGCTTGATCAAAGGTGATGCGATTGTTGCCGCCAAATTGCGGGTTGCCATTGGCGTCGGGGCCAATGCCGGCCGAAATGTTGAGAACGGCAAATGCGTTGGCATAACCTTTATACCAAGCATCTTCGGGGACGTCGGCGAACACCGAGGGCGCCATCATGAAGTTGCGTCCGCTCTCTTGAATGGAGGAACCTCCGTTGAGCGCTTTGTAGAGCATAACGGAAAATTCCGCGCGGGTGAGGTCCTTGTCAAGCGCAAGGACGAGGTTGCCGTCGCCGAGCGGGTCGGCGCCTTCGATGACGTTCAGGTCAATCATGAGCTGAACAGCGCGGGTGTAGGAACCTGAGAGTCCGCCCTTTTCGGCAAGGACTTCTTTCGCCGCATCCGCGTCGGCGAAGTCGTCAATGGTCTTCGCGAACGCCGGAAGCACGAAGCTGACCGACAAAGCGAGAACCACCGCGAGCGCGAGGAGCTTCTTGAGATTTCTCATGGGGTTGGTTACCCCATGAAAATAATGTATACTTTCATCCACGGCGGATTGAAGTTCGTCGAATAATAAGGAGGAAAAGAAAATGAACAGAAAACTCTCAAGGCCGCAGAGGCGGCTCAGTGCCCGTCCCGCGCGTGAAACGGTGGCGCAATGGATGGAGGCGTGGCTCGGCGACTATGTGGCTCAGAACGTGAAAATCAGCACCCGCGTGTCTTACGAGAACATCACCCGCAACCAAATCATCCCCCATCTGGGACATTTCCGGCTCTCGATGCTGAAAAAGACCCATATCAATGACTTTTATCAGACCCTTTTACACAGCGGGAGGGCGGACGGTATGGGCGGGTTGAGCGTCAAGACGATCCGTAATGTGCATATCGTCCTGCATCGGGCGATGCGGGAAGCGGCGGAACGGGAAATCATCGGCTGCACCCCCGCCACAGGCGCTCATATCCCCGGGTTCCGCGGCGGCCCCAGAAAGCACGCCGAGGCGCTGACCTTGCCGGAACAGCGCGCCCTGACCGCGTTGTGCGGCACGGACGCCGTGGGGACGGCCATCGTCATGGCCTTGGGGACGGGGCTGCGGATGGGGGAACTGCTGGGGCTGCGCTGGGGCGACGTCGATTTCACCGCGCGGACGGTGAGTGTTTCGCGACAGCTTAGCCGGCTCAAGGACTATACCCCCGGCGCGAAGGCCAAGACCCGCCTGTTTTTGCAGGACGGAACCAAAACCGGCTCGTCTACCCGCGTGATTCCAATCGATCGGGCGCTGGCCCGGCGCCTGCGGGACTACAAAAAGGCTCAGAGAGCCGCGAATCCGGGCTGCCCGCCCGACATGATTTTCACCGGGCGCGACGGCTGCTACCTCGACCCCGCCGTCTTCCGGTACCAATACCGCCGCCTGCTCCTCCGGGCCGGGGCGCACAGCCACACCATCCACGCCCTGCGGCACACCTTCGCTACGCGCGCGCTGGAGGCGGGCGTCCCCGTCAAGGTCATCAGCCAGATTATGGGCCACGCCGGGAGCCGCATTACGATGGACACCTATTCCCATGTCCTGCCGGTCTTTCAGTCCGAGGCTATGACGCGTATCGCGAGGTATATCGGGGCGTCGTGAGGGCGTAATGTTACAAGTATGTTACAATGGGTATAAAACGCTTGATTTCGGATGTGGGGTGTTGTATTCTATACAAGCCAAGGGGTGTGGCCGCTATCTTTGGCTTCAATCTCCACAGCGGTCAAATATTTTTTAGGAGGTAACCAACCAAATGAGACAGCTCAAAAAGCTCCTCGCACTCGCGGTGGTCCTCGCCCTGTCCGTCAGCTTCGTGCTTCCGGCTATGGCAAAATCCATCGACGACTTCGCCGACGCGGCCGCGGCGAAAGATGTCCTCGCCGAAAAAGGCGGCGCGGGCGGACCCCTCGAAGGCGTCTACACGGACGCTGTTCAGTTCATGATTGACCTGAACGTCCTCGTAGGCAAAGACACCCTTGGCGACGGCAACCTTACCCTCGCGCTCGGCGACGAGCTTACCCGCGCCGAATTCGCCGTGCTGCTTTACAAAGCGCTCAACGGCGGCAAGGCCATCGAAGAAAACGGGCTTCACTTCATCGCTATGCCCGGCGTCTTCAATGACACCGCAGGCGAGTGGTATCACGGCTACGCCAACGCGTTTGGCGCGCTCGGCATCTCCGCCGGCGTCAGCTCTGATCCCGAAAACCCGCTGTTCGGCGGCAGCCAGACCATCACCTTCAACGAAGCCCTCCTGCTCAGCATGAAGGCTATCGGCCTGAACACAGACCGCGAGCCGGGCTTTGTGTTCAACAGCATGAGCGTGCTGGGTCTCGCCACCAACCTCGGGATGCTGCAGCATTTAGTCCCGACGCCCAACGGCAACATCGACCGCGCGGGCGCTTCCCTGCTCCTTAACCACACCATCACCGTTGACGGCGTCGGTTATTCCGTCTCGGTCGGCGGCGGCTTCGTCCGTGAGCAGGACAAGGACAGCCTCCTCGAATCCAAATTCGGCTTTACCAAGGTCACAGGCACCGTCATGTCCGACGGCAAATGGATTTCCATCGACGGCAAACCTCTCCCGGCCAGAGGCGGAGCGAGAATCCTCGTCGGCAGCAAGGACTTCGAGCTGACCGCGGACGCGACCGAAGCGCTCGGCATCACCGTCGACGACATCGGCCGCTCCATCGAGTTCATGTACGATGTGGACAAGACCGACGGTCAGGGCGACTACACCACCGTCGTGCCCCGCAAAGCGTACAAGGACAACGAGTTTGTGACGCTGAACGGCTTCCCGCAGGACGCCAGCGACGGCTATAACCCGTCCCTTGCGTACTTAGCCAGCTCACAGACCGGCATGAGCCTCGCGGTTGACGACGCGAAAATCTTCGTCAACTATGTCAACTCCCCCACCTTAGAAGCCAGAAAAGGCGACATCGGATACGACAACCTTGTTAATTTGAACGGCGCCAGAGGCGACGGCTTCTCAATCCGCGTCGTCTATGACGGCCCCAACCCGAACTGGGGAAACAAGGGCGTACTGTATGTCTTCATCGAGACCTACGACGTTATGCTGTACCGCGACATCAGCAGCGGCAGAGTGCGTTCGCAAGACAACAGCCCCACTTGGAACGCTTTGGGCAACGCCCCGAAGGAACCCGCCAACATCCTCGGCTGGCCGTCCGCTGTTGAAGCAAACGACGCTTTCATGTGGATTGCGCTCCCGAACAACAAAGCCAAGGTCGTCCCGGTCACCACCACCGTGGAAGGCGTGCTGAACAGCCGCGCCGCCGACGGCGGAACCGCGACATTGGGCACCCAGAGCTTCTCCAGAGGCCCGATTCGCATTGACAATGACGTCCTCGGCACCAGCATCGGCGCCACCTACAAATACTTCGCTTGGAACGGCAAGATTGCCGCCAGCACCGGCGGCCCGGCCGCCGCGGCTACCAGACCCAACTCCTTTGCCCTCGTTATTGACGCTTGGGCCGTGCCTAGCGCGTATGAGTTCGGCAGACCCACCGAGTACACGCGCGGGGTTCAGCTCCTTCTCGAAGATGGCAGCAGGCCGCGTTACGAGCTGGACGGCGTTTACGCCACCTCTTGGGACAACGGCTGGATAGTCGGCGCGGCGCGCGACGATTTGGGTACAAACAACTCCGGTATCCAAGCCCAACTGCTTGAAAACGTTTACGCTTTCTCCGCGGATAACGGCAAGGTTCGCCTCTTCAACGTGGCGCTGACCGAAGACTTCGCCTCTCTGACCGGAAAAACCGCGCGCGGGGCGAATGAAAACTTCATCCCCAGCGACTGGTTTACCACTTCGGGCCAGAGGGCTATCCTCTCCAACACCGTATCCTTTATCATTGACGAGAGCGGAGCCAACAACGCTTACCTCGTGTACAGAGGAACACGGCTTCCCGCCACAAGCACGCTCGCCGACCTCACTGGCGAGGGATACGTGAGTAGCCCGATGAGCGGCAACCCCGATAACTCCGGAACCGGCGGTCTCGCTGTGAGAGCCATGCTCTTTACCATCAACGGCGACAGCGGATTTGAGGCCCCGACCAACGACGGCAAGAGGTATGCCTACATTCTCGGAACGCCGAGAGAAACCGCTGACGGCGTAGGTGTTGTGCGCGTCATGTTTGACGACGGCACTGTCGGCGACCTCTCAACCCGGAGCAGTGGCTACAGCACCGGAACCGTCGCCAACTCCGGCGGCCAAGCTTTCAAAGACCTCCGCGCGAAAGACCTCATCATCTATGACCACATCGGCGAAGCCGTCGTGAACGGCTCGGTCGAAAAGATTTCCAGAGCCGGGGCTAACTGGGCTCAGGCCGGTCTTTTCAGTGACTTTGATAGAATCGCGCTGACCGGGATTTATGCCGCGAACAGCAGCTTCACCCAACTGGCTGCCCCCGCGTATACCGTGGAAACGCTGACGCCTTTTGGCGGCGACGATATCAAGGTCATGGTCGTCCAAAAGCACGACGATTCCATCGATGAAAGCGTGTGCGCCATCTACACCGCCGCCGAGGCGGAAGCGGCTGACCTGTTCGCCGGCGGAGCCAAGCGCGAAGCTCTGTGGAGCGCCAGCAGAAAGCTCCTCATCATCAACGCCGAGCCGAACAACTCAGTCCCCGCCGTCAAGGTAGACGTTGATTTAGGCGTTACCGCAAATTGGACTAGGTCAACGGCGACTTGGACTCCGAAAGAAGGACATCAGTGGGTAGCGAACACGAGCGAAGACGGTAACCACATGGATATGTGGAACAACCTCTTTGACTATAACTACTTCGCTTTCACGGTTGCGAGCTGGGTAGCCGCCCCGACGACACTGGAATTCATTATCAACTGCGGCGGTTCCGTGCCTCAACAATCTATTTCCTTGACTGCTGCCACAGTAGACGCCAACGGAGCTTACTATGTGGATCTCAACGAGGTTATAGCAGCCTCTACCCTTGACTTCTTTAATCCCGATTTTGGCTGGGGCGTTCAGGTCATCCTGATGGCGGATACTGCTACAGCCCTGACAGAAATGGGAACCGTAACGGGCGTCAAGTTTACAGACACCTTGACCGGCACGAAGATTCCCCTCGAATAAACCTCGCTAACGCAACCCTTAGCACACATCCAGACACACAAACCCCCCGCCCGGAAGGGCGGGGGGTTTCGCGTCCCCCGCGCGCAAGGTGGAAGGGCTGTTTGACTAATATTACCATGTGCAGAGGGCGGGCGTCAAGGGGGAAATTTTGGGAGAACGCGAAAAAACGGCTTGACAGCGGCGGGCGAGATGTGGTAAGCTATAGATGCAAAGGCAAGAGCGTGCCGGAAAACCGACACGCCGCCCTATAGTGATTTAGCTATGTAGTCGCCACTCTGGTCGGAGTATGGGCGGCTACATAGCTTTTGGGGCGAGCTGCCAAATCAGCCAAAGCATCATCAGCAGCGCAATGACATATCTTAACACGCGCTTTCCCATAGGCGTCC
This sequence comes from Oscillospiraceae bacterium, assembly GCA_009782215.1. GTDB lineage: Bacteria > Bacillota > Clostridia > Oscillospirales > UBA929 > UBA929. The sequence continues at coordinate 15,974 of WRKO01000032.1, forward strand.
CCCCTTTCCTCGCGCTGTGACACGCGGACAGGCGGGCGGCATAGCCGGTGACCAACACCCTCTTGCAGGAAAATTATAGCATATACTGGAGATGTTTGTCAACGGTGAGCCTCGAGAATTTTTGGCTGATTGGGGGGTTTACATAAGATTGTTCTCAAGTTTAGGCGGGGGGTGTTCGACATATAATATGAGTAGCGTCACGGCGCTTTACATAATATAGGGAGGCGGCGGCATGGAACTCTGGGAGGATTATTACGGGCTTTTGCAGGTGCATCCGCAGGCGGGGCCGGAGGTCATACAGAGCGCGTATAAGCGGCTCTGCCGCATGGTTCACCCTGACGTCAACCCAGACCCGGAGGCGGCCAAGACGATGCAGCGCATCAACCGCGCCTACGAAACCCTAAGCAACGGCAACGAGCGCCGCCGTTACCACGCCGAATGGACGCGCCGCAACGGTGCGGACACGCCGCGCGTGGAGGTGCGGGAGCGCGTGATATACATCAACCGCGAGGAGCGGGACGCCGGCGCGCCCGAAGCGGCGGCGGCGGTGCGCGGTTACTTCGACCTGTTACGCAAGCGCGATTACCGCGGCGCGTACGCTCTGGTGAGCGACGCCGACAAGAGCTGTTTCGGCTACGGCGCATATGTGGAGTGGCAGGAGTCGGTGGGCGCGCTTTATGAGGTGGGCGGCACCCGCCTGAAGCTCTTCAAGCGGTACAGCGCGTTCAAAACCAACGCGGGAACCAAGCTGCCCGCCGAGGAATACACCGTCTACCTCTCCGAAAAAGACAAGGTCACCGGCCGCGTCAGCGAATACACCCTCACCAAGTACGCGGTGCGGGAAAGCGGCGGCTGGCGCGTTTATCTCGGCTACCGCGACCTCACGCCGCTCAAGCTGCATTTCAAGGCGATGGCTTCCAACCCCAAGGAGGCGCGCCTGCTCACCCTCTGGGAGAAGCACAAGGCGTATAACGACCTCGACATGGGCCTGCCCAACCGTCTGGGGCTGGAGGAGGCTCTGGAGCGTGAGATTTACCGCCACAAGCGTTACGCGAGGCCGTTCTCGCTGGGGCTGTTTTCGGTCGCCCTGCCCGGTCACGTCTCCGACGAGGGACTGCGGGAACGGGTGATGAAATACGCGGGCTATGTCATCAGCTCCGCCGTGCGCTGCATCGACAGCGCGGCGTGGCTGGACGAAGGCGTCTTCGCCGTTCTGCTGGCGGAGACCAATAAAGCCGACGCCGCTATGGCCATACGCCGCATCAGCAAAACGGTGCGGCACGACGTCTCGGCCTGCTTTGACTTCGACGCCGGCATCACGGCGGGCGCCGCCGGTTACAGCGGGCAAAGCACGCAGGCCCTGATTGACGCGTGTATGCACTCCCTCAGCGCCGCCGCCGCCGCGCCTCCCGGCTCCGTGAAGGTGCGAGCTCAATGAAAATCTTGGCCGTTTCGGATGAGGAAAGCGTGTATATATGGGACTTTTTCGACCGCTCCGCCTTTGAAGGGGTGGAGCTTGTCATTTCCTGCGGCGACTTGCACCGCGATTACCTTGAGTTTTTAGCCACCCTGCTCCCCGTCCCGCTCCTCTATGTGCCGGGCAACCACGACAAAAACTTCATCACCCATCCGCCCGGCGGCTGCTTCAACATCGACGGGCGCGCGGAGACCCACAAAGGGCTTCGCGTCTGCGGCCTAGGCGGCTGCAAGAGCCAAAACCCCGCCGCCGCCTACGAATACAGCGAAACGGTAATGGCCAAGCGCACTCAAAAACTCCGGCGTGCCGTTTCACGCGCCGGAGGGCTGGATATTCTCGTGACGCACGCGCCGAGCGCGGGCTTGGGCGACGGCAAAGACGCGTTTCACCGGGGCTTTGCGGCCTTCAAGGGACTTATAGAAGAGTTCAAACCCAAAATCCACTTCTTCGGCCACCAACACCGGCGTTACGGCCGTACAGATACGCCGGAAACCTACTGCGGCACACGCCTAATCAACGCCTGCGGGTATAAAATCATAGACTATCCGTAAGGCCCTTATAGGCCCGCTGTTCTTCTTTACCGCAGCGGCGACATGGATACGCCGCTTTCGCCGCGGATGAAGGTGCAACGGTCGTATTTGGTTTCCAAAACCATTCTCTCCGCGCCGATGACGATGGCTACGCCGGGGAAGGCCGTGCCCGATATGTTCACCGTGCCGGACTCGGACGCGGCGATGGCTTCCTGTATGACTTCCAGCTCTTCCTCAAGCTCGGCGGCTCTCTGCGCCATCATTTGATAGGCGGATACGGAGCGCTGGAGCGTCTCCAGCCTGTCGGGGGTGATGCGCCCCGCTTTTTTGTGTTCGTTGAGTAATTGGATGTTGCGGAGCAGGGCGCCGGATTCGCGGGCGTTTTTCTCAATCTCCTTGGGAATCTCGCGGCTTCGGGCAAGCGTAGCGGGGTCGTTCCCTGCCTCCAGCGTGGTCGGCACATAGCTGCTCCGCCCCCCCGCCAGCAGGGTGGTAACGCTTTTCAGCGCCGTAACGTGTCCGCCGACGACGGTGCCTCTGGAGCCGATTAAGAAGACGCTGCCCCCGCTCTGCACCTTTGAGTGGAAGATAAACGAAGCCTCGATATCCCCCCCGGCCTGCACAATCCCCGACTGAATATACTTCGACTTTATATAGCCGCCCGCCTTGACCAAGCCCTTGCTGAACCCGTTGACGCCCTCCTTGATGATGATGTTGCCGCCCGCCTCGACGACCGCGCCCTCCACCGTCCCGTTGATGGTCACGTTGCCGGTCGCCTGCACCGCGAACCCGGTCAGCACGTTGCCCTCCACGACGACGTTTCCGACAAAATTGATGTTGCCCGTGCTGTTGGAGACGCTTCCGTGGACGGTGAAAGTATTCATCACCTGTATCTTGCGGTTGACGATGTCGGCGTGTCCGTCACAGGCCGCCAGCAGTTGGAGCTTGTCTTCGGAGGCAACGGTGTTTTTCCCCGCAGGCATGGGGATGTCTTTGCCCGGCTTGGCGGGCATGACCGCCCCGAAGACGTTCATGCCCGACTCGCCCGTTGTGGCGGGCGTCTTTTCGCACAGCAAGTCGTCCTTTCGGACGACTTGGATGACGCCCAAGTCCTTGTAGTCAACCGAGCCGTCGTCCAGCTCCTTGGGGCGGATGTCCTTCTCGGTGCGTATCAGTATTTTGATGACCGCGCTTTCCCCGTGAACGGCCGGCTCGCCCGCCGCGATTTGAATATCCATGTGGTATACGGGTTCCCGCGCAAGCTGGCCGACCCGGCCCTCGTCAACGCCGTAAACAACCTTTTTCGCCGCCAGAGCTTCCCATATCATGGTTTCCGTGACAAGGGAGCCCCCTTCCTCAGGCGGCGTGAGACAAACGTCAGCCCTCATGCCGTCAGGGCTGACCATTACAGACACAGCCGCGCCCGCGGGGGTGTATTCGGGCGGCGCCGGATTGCCGGAAGTTGTCTCCATCATACACACGCTCCCTTCTCGCGCTCCATGTGAACCAAGCGGGCGACTCAGCCTAAGAAATCAGCAGTATGGCGGCAATGACGGCCGACGCGCACCCCGCAATCCAAAAGCTCAGGGCGTTCCCGCGAGACAGTTTTCTCTTTTGAAGGGCGCAGATAGCCAATCCGCCGGCGCAGACAAGGCAGTTCCCCGAAAGATAGATGGTTGCGTTCATAATGTATTGCATATTCACGGAGGCGTGGCGGACTGTATCCGTGTAAGCGTGGAAAAAATTCCCTCTTGATGGATAGGCGCGCAGAAGCGTCAGCAGGGAAAATATGAGGAAACACCACGCGATGAAGGAGAAAACCGAGGTTATGTCAACCGGCTTTTTCTTCGGAACCGGCCTGATGTCATCCGGGTCTTCAATCATGTCGTCGGGGATATGCAAGGATGGCAGGGAGGCAAGAAACGCGTCAATTTCATCCGGGTTCACGGCTTGCCCAGCGTGTTTTTTGATTGGCTCCTCCGGCATCAGATTCACCCCCTCTTTCAGTGTAACAGAAACAGCTCTTATTGTAAAGCGTCTCTATCAAATCTTTCCAAAACTATTTTCCAAATACCTACAGACGCGCAATACGCGCCCCTATCTCCCACAAAAAAACAAAAATGTCAAAATTTCCTTGACAGCATTCGCCGCCGCGTGATACAATGCCAAGCGGCGGGCCTAAGCCTGCCGCCAGTACGGAAGAACCCCTGCCGGGGGTGTGCCTGCTGCCTCTTTTTCTCCCTGTTCTCGGAACGAACGCCAAGCGGATTTTGCGCAAGCCGCAAGGCGTGGAAAGGAGGTCGCTAGCCTATGAAGCTGATTCAACTGTTGAAAGAAACGCGCTTACTCATTGCGGAATTGCGCCGCTGCGCGAAGTACATAGACGACCGAAGACGCAGAAAAGCGAAAAGCTCCCCCCCACAGCCAGACACTGAAAGGAGAGCTTAACGCTTTACCTTGAGGCAACGGGCCGCCTTCGGCGGCGGGTCTTCTTCCGTACCCACATCATACCACAACCCCACAACCCCTGTCAAGGGGTTTTTTTGCGAAAAAAACCCCGGTCGGGACGCGCAACCCCGAAGCCCCCGCCGTAGCAGGGGCTTCACTCTTTTT
>WRKO01000033.1 GCA_009782215.1 Oscillospiraceae bacterium
GTTTTTCCTCCCGCCCGCGGCGCACCCCGCCACGGCGTACGGCGACGCCTCAATGACCGGCGGCCGGGAGATTCTAGTGGTGGATTCCAGCTTGCCGGAGGATACCGTCAATCAATACGCCTGCTTCACCGAAGGAGACCATCCGCTCATCCGCATTGATACCGACGCTGACGGAGACCGCTCCGTCCTCATTGTCAAGGAATCCTATGCCAACGCCTTCATCCCCTTCCTGCTGGCTCATTACAAGACCGTCTACGCCGTGGATTTCCGCTATTTCAACCGCGAGGGCCAGCCCGCGTTCAAGCTGGACGGATTCGCGTCTGAACACGGCATTGACGACATCTTGGTCATCAACTATTTCTCCGTACCCAACAAGCAAGATTTGACCGAATGGCTCGGGTATCTGATAGACTGACGGAGGCGCAACTCGATGAACAACCGCAGGGCGATTGCCATCACGCTGTTTTTCTTCCTGCCCCTCGCGGGGCTGGGGGTTTACGCGGCGTGGAGCGGCGACGCGGCGTTTTCCGAGCATGAAAACCGTTCGCTGGCCCAAAGGCCACCTTTTTCGCTCCGCGAGCTGTTTTCGGGACGGTGGGCGAGCGATTTTGACGCATACTTTACCGACCAGTTTCCTGCCCGCGAGCGGCTGATGGGCGTTTCAGACCGCGCCGGGCAGTGGCTGTATATCGCGCTGAGGGACGGAAGCGCCGTCCTCCCCGCCGATTTTGACCTCGGCGACGGAGAATCGCTTGAGGACATCTTAAAGACACTGCCCTCCGACGACATAGACGCGCCGCCCTCCCCGCTGTTCTCGCCGCCCCCGGCGCCCGTTCTGCCGTCCGGCTCGCCGGAGCCGGAGCTTCCCTCGCCCGAGCCGTCCCCGTCGCCGACGCCCGAACCCTCGCCGACGCCGGAGCCGGTCGTCGATTTGAATACCGACGGATATCTCATCATCGGCGACCGCATCATGCACATGGCGTTTACCAATCACATCAATCTGGAACGCTACGCCGACATGATGGACAGGCTGCAAAACGCGCTGCCCAATCGCCGCGTCATTTCGATGGTGGTTCCCAACAGCTTCCCGTTCTACTCGCCGTCGTCCTATACCGAAGGCCCGCGCGACCAGCGGCAGATGATAGAAGACCTCTACGCGCTGTATGACCCGCGCATCGTCGCCGTAGACAGCTTCACGCCGATTGCCGCCAATAAAGACGATTATCTCTTCTTTCGCACCGACCACCATTGGACGGCACGGGGGGCGTACTGGGCCTATGTCGGCCTGTGCGGGGCGCTTGGGCTTGAACCGAGCGACATCGCGGCATGGGAGTACGGGTATTACGAGAATTTCATCGGCAGCTTCTACGCTCAGGTGCGCCGTCATCCGCAGGCGGCGGCGGCGGCGGACAACCCGGATGTTGTAGAATATTTCGTTCCGCCCACCGCGTACACCGCGACGGCGTTTTCAAACGCCTCCATGACCGGCGGGGCGCGCGTCCCGATGGTCAACACCTCGCTGTCCCAAGGCGTTTCCAACAAATACATCTGCTTTACCAACGGGGATCACGCGCTGATTCGCGTCGAAACCGAGGTTGCAAACGGCAAGTCAATCGTCGTCGTTAAAGAGTCCTACGGCAACGCCGTTATCCCCTTCCTCCTCGCGCATTATGAGGAGATATTTGTCATCGACTACCGCTATTTCAACCGCAGGGACGATTTGCCCCGGCTCAGTCTGACGGATTTTGTCACGGAGCATGATATCGACGACGTGATGATTATCAGCTACCCCTATGTGCCTAACGAGCGGGCTCACGCGTACTGGCTGGAAATGCTGATGCCGTGACGGAAACAACAAAAACATGAAGCGAGAGGATTGAGTTATGAGTATGCAGTTTACCGATGTATGTTTTATTACCAACGATGTCCTGCGCTTGCGTGCGTTTTACGAGGCTGTTTTCGGCGTAAAAGCTGAGGGCGACGAAATCCACAGTTTTGTTCATGTGGAGGGACTTGGAATTGCCATATATAACAAAGACAAAGCAACCAATGAAAACCCCGAAAAAGATTATCATTCTACAGGAAACGATTGCTTTTATATCGGGTTTAATTGCGACAACGCCGATATTGAATATCAACGTATTCATTCATTGGGAATATGCAGTCCATCAAAACCGACATTATGGCCGTGGGGTGCTAAATCATTCAGTTTTCGTGACCCTGACGGAAACAATATTGTTATTCGCAGTTGGCCGAAGGAGGGCTGAACATGAACATCATAATAAAACCGCTCACCCCGGAGCTTGCCGATGATTACTTCGACTTTTTTGAAAACCGGGCATTTACCGACGATTCCCCGTATCGGTGTTATTGCCAAGTCTTTCAAATGACAAAACAGCAGTATCAAGCGGCGTATAATGACCCTGAAACACAAAAGAATCCCGGTCCCGCTTCCCGGAAAGTCGCCGAACAGCAAATCGCAGACGGCGTATTGCGGGGCTATCTGGCATATGTTGACGAGAAATCAATCGGATGGTGCAATGCCAACGACAGAGCGAATTATCCCGCTGAACCATACGATGATGATGTACCTTTCCATGCACCAATTGAAATGAAAGAAAAAGCCGTGGTGTGCTTTGAAATTGCCCCGGAGTATCGGGGGAAAGGTGTTGCTACCGCCCTTTTGCAACAAGTTATAACCGATGCAAAAGCGGAGGGATATGTTGCAGTTGTGGGGTTTCCCGTTATGCGTGATGAGCGGTATGAATGGGATAACCGAGGCCCGGTTCGGCTATATGAAAAAGACGGATTTACCATAATATCAGAAAAAGACGGCAAAGCGGTTATGCGGAAAGAGTTGAGGTAAAACCATGCTGATACCACACTTGCACTTCTGCGATGATTGCGAAGAAGCGATTGTTTTTTTGTCATATCCGCAGACGTTTGGAAAACAATATGATGTGATAAAGAAAAACCTTGACCTTCTGCCCGGCGGTGACGATTCGGAATGCCGCTTATAAAAAAGTGCCGATATCAGGTGCTTCGCGGCGTGTGACGCCCCCGCGATACGCCTCCCGTATCACCTCCGCGCTGTGCCGCAAGGCGGCAAGCTCCTCCTTGCTGTACGGAACCTCCAGCAGCCGCTCCATCCCTCCCGCGCCAACCACGCGCGGAAGGGAGAGACAGACGTCTTTGATGCCGTATGCGCCCTCGATTAGCCCGGAGACGGTCAATACAGCCTTTTGGTCATTCAGCGCGGCCTCGGCGACGCGGTTGACCGCCAGCGCGACGGCATAATGCGTCGCGCCTTTTTTGGCGATAACGTCATACGCCGCGCCGCGCACTTCCCTGTGCAGCTCGGAAAGCCGGGTCAGCGCGTCGCAGCCGGGCTGAGGGCATTGCGCGCAGTATTCATCCAGCCGCATCCCCGATACGGCCGTCGCGGAAAACGCCGCCACGGCGGTGTCGCCGTGTTCGCCGATGACAAAGGTTTTCACGTCGCGCGAGTCAAGGCCGATATGCTCCGCGATTGCCCATTTGAGCCGCGAGGTATCCAGCACCGTGCCGGAGCCCATCACGCGGGACGGGGGCAGGCCGGAACGCTCCAGCACATACTGCGTCAGCACATCCACCGGGTTGGTGACGGTCAGCAGCAGCGCGTTCGGGGCCAGATTTGGCAGTAAATTTGACAAAACGTCGTCAAAGACGCGCAGATTGCGTCCCAGCAAATCCATCCGGCTCTCGCCCGGCTTTTGGGCCGCGCCCGCCGTCAGCACAATCAGCGCCGCGTCCCGGCAATGCTCATACCACCCTGACGTCAGCTTGACCGGCGGCAAAAAGCTCATCCCGTGGTTCATATCCAGCGCGTCGCCCTCTGCTTTGTCTCGATTGACGTCGATTAAGACAAGCTCGTCGGCGGTGTTGTTCATCAGCATCGTGAACGCCGCCGTGGCTCCGACAAGCCCCGCCCCGATGACCGCGGCCTTTTTTTTCGGCATGGCGCAACCCCCTCTTACATATAGATAGGTTGCCCCGGCGCGGAGTGAAATATATGGCCTTTCCCGCGATAGGGGGTTGACGGCTTCAAAAAAACTTGCTATAATACGAATAAGTTACAATGTGGTTACATATTATTACAGGTAGACATAATATTTTGGAAGAAAGGGGAAAGGCCATGCGGTTTCATTTGCGGCGGGTCAGAGACGCCTTCGGGCGCGCGGGCGCTTGGTGCGCTCTGTTCGTGCGGCGTCTGCGCCACGCGCTGACGCGCCGCTTTGTCCTTGTCCCGATGCTGGCCATCCTCTCCCTGTGGTTTTACTCCCATTATGTAACCCAGCTTAACTTCTTCATCATCTTCGACCAAGACCGCGTCACGGTTCACGGGACATATACCCGCGACCCCGAGCTGGTGCTGGCGGAGGCGGGGATTTTCATCGGCGGGACAGACTTCGTCTCTCTGCCGCAGGGCCTGTTAATCGGCGGCGCGGCTGAGATTCAAATTGTCCGTTCAAGTGAAATCACCGTCAACGTTTCCATCGAGGGCGTTCCGTCCCGCATTGCGCTGCCCGGCGGAACGGTTGCCGACGCGCTTGAAATGGCGGGGTACGCCAGCCATCCGAGCGAAAATGTCCGCGACGTCATCAGCCCGAATCTAGGCTCGCCCCTTGAGGACGGCATGGAAATCACCGTCACCCGCTATACCGTCCTGACCGAGGTGAAGATTGAAGACATCCCCTTCGGTATCGTCGAGCAAACCAGCCCGAACGTCAACGCCGGGACAAGCGTCGTCACTGTCGAGGGCGAACTCGGAGCGCTGGAGCTGACCTATGAGGTCGTTCTGCGCGACGGGGAGGAGATTCATCGGACTGAGCCTCGGGAAGCGTTGCTCAAGGAGCCGGTCACGCAAATTGTCGTAAACGGAACCGGCGGCACCGTGCGGCTGGCCGACGGGACATACAGGCGCTACGTCCGGCGGCTGGAAATTATCGCCACAGCCTATACCACCGAACGCCAGACCGGGAAAATCAACGCCATCGGCAACATCGCCCGGGTGGGCACCATCGCCGTCGACCCGAAGGTCATCCCCCTCCGCATTGACGTTTTCGTCACCTCCAGAAACGGCTCGTGGTTCTACGGGCTGGCGCGCACCGAGGACACCGGCGGCAAGATTAAGGGCAACATCATAGACTTATTCTTTGACACATGGGACGAATGTATCCGCTTCGGACGCAGGACAGGATATCTGTATATCCTAGAATGATTGGCAAACCACCTAATTCCGCATTCCCCCGCCGGAGGCGGGGGAATGTTAGGCTATCCAATCTCCGCTTAGCGCTCCGGCTCTTCCGCCTTTTCCCCGCCTTCGGCGGGGAAAAGGCTTATTATTAGGAGCTGAGGACGGCAAACTGTCCAATCTCCGCCTGTGGAAAGGGCGGAGATTTTGTCGTGACTTCCACTTGCAAAAGGCGTGGTTGAGGAGTATACTGAAATCATGGAGAATGTTTTGTGCCGCCCGGACGTAATCAGGCAAACCCTTGCTCAGCACGGCTTCCGTTTTGACAAGCGCAAAGGGCAGAATTTCCTAACCGCCCCGTGGGTTCCTGAACGCATGGCGGCTCTTTTTTCCAAAGGACAAGCCGTGCTGGAGATTGGCCCCGGATTCGGCGCGCTGACCGCCGCGCTGGCGGAGACCTGCGGGAGCGTCACCGCCGTGGAGAAAGATAAACTTCTGCTGCCGATACTGCGGCAAAACCTGTCGTCCTGCGGCAACGTCACCCTCGTCGAGGGCGACGCCCTGCGGCTTGACTTGGCGTTTCCGGGACTCACGGCGGTATGTGCCAACCTGCCCTACTCCGTCACCACGCCCCTGCTGACGCGCCTGATGGAGCATACCCGCCTAGACCCCGTTGTCGTCATGGTGCAGAGAGAGGTGGCGCGGCGGCTTGCCGCGCGGCCCGCGACGCCGGAATACGGCGCGATTACCGTCTTCATGGCGCTGTGCGCCCGCTGCTCCGTTTTGTTTGACGTAGGCCCCGATTGCTTCATGCCGCGCCCGGCGGTGACGTCAAGCGTCATCCGTCTTGACCGTATACCGCGGGACGCGCGTGTCCCGGATGCGCTGCGCATCGTCAAGGCCGCGTTCGCTCAGCGCCGCAAGACATTGGGCAACGCCCTCTCCGCCGGGCTGGCGCTGCCCCGCGAAACCGTTGCTGAACGCTTGGAAAAGGCGGGCATAGACCCCTCGGCCCGCGGCGAAACACTGTCCCCGGAGCAATTCCTCATGCTGGCGTATCATATGTAAAGGGAGTGATTGCAATGTATTCCGAAACCACGCAAATCGGCCGCTTGGGCCTGATTGGAATGCGCGGCAGCGAGCAGATGGCCGCCAAAATCGACGATTACCTGTGTACATGGGACATCGAGAACGGCGGCGACGGGCGCAGCGTCTTGGTGCAGTACGACTGCCCGCGTTTTGCTTCCGGCGAGGCCAAAGGCCTGATTCGCCAGTCGGTGCGCGGATATGACCTCTACATTCTCGCCGACGTCTTCAACTACGGCGTCACCTACCGGATGTACGGGCGGGATGTGCCGATGGGGCCGGACAACCACTATCAGGATCTCAAGCGAATCATCGCGGCCACCAACGGCAAGACGCGCCGCATCAACGTCATCATGCCGCTGCTGTACGAGGGGCGGCAGGATCGCCGCTTTGCCCGCGAGTCCCTTGACTGCGCGCTCGCGCTGAAAGAATTGACGGCGATGGGCGTTGACAACATCATCACCTTTGACGCCCATGACGTGCGGGTGCAGAACGCCATCCCGCTCTCGGGCTTTGAAAATATACAGCCCTCCTACCAAATGATACGCGCGCTGGTCAACTCCAACAAAGACCTCATCATCGACAACGACCATATGATGGTCGTCTCGCCCGACGAGGGCGGCATGACGCGCTGCATCTACTACGCCACCGTGATGGGCCTCGAGCTGGGCATGTGCTACAAACGGCGGGACTACGCCAAGCTCGTCAACGGGCGCAGCCCTATCGTCAGCCACGAATTCCTCGGCGGCCAGCTTGACGGGCGGGACATCATCCTCGTGGACGACATCATCGCCTCCGGCGAGTCCATGCTGACCGTCGTGGAAGACCTCAAGCGGCGCGGCGCGGCGCGGGTGTTCGTCTTCGCCACTTTCGGGCAGTTCTGCACCGGCCTTGAGGCCTACGACCGCGCCTACGCCGAGGGCCTGCTCGAGCGCGTCTACACCACAAACCTCATCTACCAGCCCCCCGAGCTGCTCGGCCGCCCTTGGTACTACAGCGTCGATATGTCGAAATACATCGCCTACATCATCAACACCGTCAACGTCGATCAGTCCATCAGCCACCTCCTCGACCCCTCCGTCAAAATCGAAAAGCTCCTGCGCGCCGCCAAAAAGTCCGGCCAATAACCCCCATAACCCCGCCCAACAAAAAACCCCGTCATTGACGGGGCTTTTGCTTAGGAGGGGAAAAAGATGAAAAAACGCTACTGCCTGCTTGCTCTCTTATCATACCACGCAAGTGTTACAAAACAACTCTTCTAATATTAAAAGAGTATTAAATCCCTGCCTTTCACCCTCCTCCGCCGTCCCAAAAACCGAACATATAGAGCAAGAATCGACGCGTTCTTACTCTTGCAACGGTTACAGCCGTTTTTCATACGAACGTACGTACTAAATAGTAACGAATATGTTACCTTTCACACATTTTGATTTCGGTTGTGCTATGCTAAAAACATCAAGGGCCACAAGCCCGAATTAAAAAGGAGGTACTCCCAATGAAGGAGACCAACAACAAAGTAAAAAGCCCCAGCGAGCAAAATTCCAATCTCAGCATCGCGACCCAAAATAATTTGAAAGGAGCAAGAACCATGAAAAAGCAACACCACTCTCTCCGACGCGTATTCGCGTCCGCGCTGGCCGTCACGACGGCCGCCGCCATCGTCATCGCCGGCACTTACGGCTGGTCAGCAATCTCGCAAATCGCAAAAGGCACAGCAGACGGAACCACCCAAAACGGGGGTGGCGAAAACCAAACCGGCCCCGGCGGCCGACTCCACTTTGACTTCGACCGCGACAGCGGAGCCGCCGAAGTCTACGCCGAAAACTTCGGCACCGAACCCCTCTTCGTTCGCGCACGGCTCAACGTAACCACCGACCTCATCGACAGCGAAGTCTCTTACACCTACGGCGGCGACAAAATCTTCATGCCCACGTTCCTAAAGGACAGCACCAAGCTCTACTCCGACGTCACCGGCGACGCCATCGACCCTGAGCGCGAGACCGCCCCCGTCCCCGAGTTCCCCGACTACACCGAAAACGAAACGAAAACCGACACCGCCTACTACACCGACCAGACCAACGCCCTCGCGACCCACAGAGCCAAGTCCACCCTCGTTGGAGCAGCCCCCGCCCCTATCGCCGACTGGGACAACACCCCCGTCAACCGCTGGTTCCGCGACGCGGATGGCTGGTACTACTGGGGCGCACCGCTTGCCAAGGGCGAAGCGACTTCCCTCCTCCTCAACGCCATCGAGTTCAAGGCTGACCGCAGCGATTGGGAGTTCGTCATCCTGCCGGAAGCCCAATTCGTTGACATCGACGACGTTGACATGCTGGTCAACACCACCCCCGAAGCGGACGAGCTGCTTGCCGTCATCGCCCCCGAACCAGTTGCCCCTATCGTGCGCGGCGACAGCAGGATTCTGGGCGCAATCGGGTCTAACGCGAGCGGCGAGGACGCCTTCTGGCCCGCGAACGGCACAGACAGCGGCATTTTGCAAAGTCAAGTGCTTACCATCTCAGTCGTTAACTACATCCCCGCCGACTTAGAAACCAACCCCATCTATCTACATTCCTGGGACGTGTCGGCGGCGGGCGACCTTTCCGTCATGGCATGGTACACCGACGCGGGCGAAGTCAACAGCAACGGCAAAGATATGTACGACCTCTTCCTCGGCGCCGAAGGCACGGTGAAAACCGGCGCGAACGCGAGCAGATTGTTCCTTTGGTTCTATAATGCAACGACGATTGACGTATCGAACTTAGACACCTCTAACGCGACCAATATGCAAGAGATGTTCAAAGGAACCTATGCTCTCACAAGTCTTGATGTGAGCAACTTCAATACCTCGAATGTGACCAACATGAGCAGTATGTTCGCCAATGTAAAATCTATCACAAGCCTTGACTTGAGCAGCTTTGACACCTCGAAGGTGATTTATATGGGTCAGATGTTTTTCGTCTCAAACTCCCTCATAAGCCTTAACCTGAGCAGCTTTGATACCTCGAAGGTGACCAATATGCCGCAAATGTTCCAAGGCACAACCGCCCTCAAGCACCTTGACATGCGCAATGCCGACTTCAAATCAAGTGCGTCGTCCATGTTCAAAGACAGCGGCCTCAACAGCGACGGCGTGATGTTCGTAAAGGACACGACGGCGAGAGCGTTTATCAACGGCATCCCCGCTTCCGACGGCGGCCGCCCGTACACCGTAGAGATTGCCGACTAACACCCCGTAGGGGCGGCGTCCTGCCGCCCGCCGTACCCCAACGCATCCCACGCGACCGTCCCGCGGGCGGGATGACCCCGCCCCTACAGGGCCAACCAACATGCTTTTATCTTCTTTCTTTCTTTCTTTCGGATTGCGGCAATGCCGCAATAGACGCCGGCGGGGTTTGGGCCCCTCGCCGGCGTCCTCCTATGCCCGGGGTGGTTCCCCGTCCCGCAACTTATTAGAAAAAATGATTGACAAAAATATTATTTGTTGTATAATGTAATATGTGAGGATTCCACAAACCCCCGGAAGCGGGATGTGTTGTAAAATCAGCCTGTTACGGTGACGGTGACCGCTGATGAACGTGAAAGGAACGTGGTGCGCTATGGCGGGTCTCTGAGAGGCGGCTTGTTGTTCGCGGGGCATATTGCACAATAAATAGTAAAGGAGTTTTACATTATGTCAATCAAACGTTTTCTCTCCCTCACACTGGCGGCCGCGCTGCTGCTGTCCGCCATCAACCTCTCCCCTGCCTTCCGGGCAGCGGCGGTAGGGGATTACGCCTACGCCAACTGGACGGCGTGGGACAGCATTACGGCAGATCAATGGGGCGTTATCAACGGCCTGATGGCGATGGATAATGTGCCCCTGATGAGTGGCCGTACGGATTCTATGCGTATGCTGTCCCCGAGGCTTGACATCAACCCCTCGCGGCCTTTCGCCATCTCATTTGATGTGGCGGTCCCGAGCGACGGGCCTGTGAAGATTGAAATGGAATATCATGCCGACGGCTCGCTTGACTGGGCCGAAGTATTGAAAATGAGCTTCGGTATTACGAACAACGGTGAGGTTCTCCTTGAAAATGCCGCCAGCTTTTCAGCGGATCTGGACGGTTGGGCTCACGCAAACCCGGACTATGTGGGCAACGCGACCGATTTTGTCCGCGCGACGCTGACCCGAAAGGATGACAACAGTGTCTATTTTGAGTTGACTAAGATGACCGGAGAGGTCTATTTCTGCGTTCCAATCGTGGAAAACGCCAATTTCCCAAACCTACAGCATTTTTATCTGCAATACAGGAAAGAAGGCTTCTGGACTAGCACGCAGCTCCGTATCAAAAATCTGGTGGCCAAGAACACCGACTTGGATACATCCCTTTGGGACATCCCGGCCGAACACAAGCATTTCTTTGGCGGCGGGGCCAACGGGGGCGTGGACGTGCATTCCAGCTTCGACCTCCGGCACACAACCATCGGCGCGCGGTACGGCCCGACGCTGACGGCGGCCTACACCATTTCGTTTAAGATGCTTCCCACGTGGGGCTTCCGCGGGAATGAATTGGGAACGCCTACAGGCAATATGGTTCTGCGCTTTATGAACGGGGACACACAGGTGGCCGTTCTGCAGCCAAACATGGTCTTGCGAATCGGTGAACGGCAAATTGAAAACGGCTCTTGGCAAAACCTCGGCGTGGCCGGGCCGGTTGACGTCACGGTCACGAGGAGCTCCGGCAGCTCGAGCGCCACCGTGACGGTGACGCTCTTCGACGGCGGCACCACACAGTTCACCGTCGCAAACATAGGCGCGGCAACGTCGCTGGAGTTCGGTTCCACCGGCGCGCGGATTGTTTACAGCAACGTAGTGTTTACCGACCAAGCCAACGACGCCATGTACGCGAACAATACATGGGAATCGGATACCACGGCCGGTCTCGCATGGAACGAAGGGAACAAGACCATCCAAAGCTCCACGGCGAACAAAACCCTGACAATGGTGAGCCCCGAGCTGGAGGGAAGAGCCGCGTGGAAACTCGCCATCCCGCTGACGGCGGTATCCGGGACCAGCGCCAACAGCTTCCGGGTCAACCTGCTGGACGACGGCGGCAACTCGCTGGCAGACGCGACGCTGACGAGCGCAGCCATCGTCGGCACAAAATCAATCAACGGCAGCAATTTGTTCAGTGGTGGGATTGTCGGCACCTCTTACACCAGCAACGCAACCCCCTCCACGTTAGAAATCACCCGCATGGAGGGGAAAGACTACCTAACCTATCTGTTACGGCAGAGTGACGGTAATATACGTTCTCAGGGGCGGACAAACAGCATCGCCAACATTAACGATATCGTCAAGGCTCAGATTACCTTCGTGAGCGGAAACTGCACGATAGGGCTGACCGGCCACACCGCTTATAAGGTGGAGTTCCCCGATACGGCGTCACATGCCGTCGAAAATATGCTGACGGTGGCGGACGCCGCGTTCAGTATGCACGTCGGCCGGACGAACTATGTCCCCTATTGGAGCGCCGCCACCGAAACCGGCGGCAAATACGCCGTCACCGTCACGCCGGAGAGTAGAGACCGGGTAACGGCGCTGTTTCAGGAGACAAAGCTGACGGGGCCGGAGTGGTTCGCATCCGCCTCTTTCACCAAACCCGCGATCCCGAGTGCGCAGAGCGTGGGAATCGATAAACGCTGGGTGGCGAACATAGGCCTTACCAACAATGGCAGAGACCTCTTCTTCGGGCGGTTGGAGCTAAACGACTCTGGCAATATGCGGTACGCCCCGCAGGTCTATCTGCTGAACAACTCTTGGAGCAGTACATCCGAGCAAAACGTGAATATAGGCGCCTATAACACGATTACGCTGACCTATTCCCTAGAGGGCGGCGACATCATAGCCCGCGTCTATGGAAACGGGAACGACACCCCCCTGCTCACCCACACCTTCTCCGCCTCGGATTTCGGGCCCGAAATCGCCGCGGTCAGATACCTCCAGTTGATGAGCGAGGAAAGCGCGAGCATTGACTTCAAAGACGTATACGCCACCGGCGCGCCTTTGGCCCCCTTCAATTACAAGAACTCCGCCGCTCAGGCTATGGGGATTGTGGCGAGTAACTTTATTGAAAGCAACCAGCTTGTACATACAGGCCACGGACTGAAGCAAGCCAACGCCGGTATCCCGTGGGAGCGCTATATGTTCATCTCCGCCATCGACACATACCTGACCTATTTGGAGAAGTATTACCCGGGCGACCCCGACATAGCCAAATATCAGGGCTACATCGCCAACGAGATCAATTACTGTTGGACAAACTATGTCAGCACCAGCGGGAATTCTAAGATCACCTCTGTCGGTTCCGGCAGCCGAAACCCCGCCAACGACGACGCCGGGTGGTCACTGATGTATTTGGAAACACTGGCGAGACGCAACCCGGGTCATGAGCGGCGAGCCGCCCTTCTGGCCGACGCAAATACACTGTTTAACACTATGGTTGGATGGCTGGAATCCAGACTGGAAGACGCCATGTGGTACAGACAGGACCATCAGTATACCTCCTCCTACGCCGCGTCCATCGCGTACGCGGGAGCAGAGCTGGCGAAGCTGGACGGGGGGAACGCGTCTAGCTACGCGGCGGGGGTCACACGTATCTATAACGGCGTCAAGGCCATACAGGGCCGCACCGACGGTATGTACTGGCTTGATGTGGGCTTTGGCGGCCCCGACGGCGTGGAAAGGCCTTATGACATCAACGCGGGGGGCAGCGTCACCGGCTTGTTTGCCAACATGGCGATGGCCATTGTAGAGATGCAGCGTAGTACCCCTAATATCGCTGACGCCCAAAAGACCATAGCGGCCATAGCCCGCTACCAGACCAGCGGCGGCGGCTATACCAATGACCGCGACGCGTGGACAAACGCCACCTTCGCCGGGAAATTTGTGCAAACGATCCTTTCGGATGACAACAACGGCGTGGCCGACCATCTCAAGCAGATTCATCAAAAGATGTTCGCCAACACAGCCCGCGCCATTATGACAAACAGCCGGTACGTATACGGAGCCGGCACCGGGGGAACCGGCAACCAAGCAACCGGCTGGCACAACGGCAGATATGTCATGGGCCCCAACTGGTATGGCGGCGGCGAATGGGTGGAAGGCACGGAATTCGGTTCCGCGGCCCGTCTCATGGTGCAAGCCACCACGGCGCATATGGTCGTGGCGGCGGCGCTGGCGAATATGATCAAGCCGGAGATCACGACGGCCTCTCTGCCGGGCATTACCTTTGTAGAGGAGTACAACCAAACGCTGACGGCGACTAGCAACTTGCCGGTCACATGGAGCATTACCGACGGCGCTTTGCCGGGAGGCCTGACCCTGAACGAATCAACAGGCGTCATCTCCGGCAACCCCACGGCGACCGGCACCGCCAACTTCACCGTCCGGGCCACCAACGCCGCGGGCTACGTTGAGAAAGCGCTGTCTATAACCGTCGACAAAGGGGAGCAAGCCGCATTTTCGATAAACGCCCCCGGCACGAAAGTATACGGCAACGAGCCTTTCCAACTCACCACAACGGGCGGCACTATCGGAGCGGTGACGTATACTCAAGTATCCGCCACGGCAGGCAGCGTAACAACCGGCGGCTTGGTGACGATCACCGGCGCGGGAACTATCGTCGTAAACGCGACAAGGGCGGGCGATGGCAACTATAATCCCGTCACAAGCGCAGACTTGACGATTACAGTAGGCCCGGCACCGCTGACACTAACCGCGGAAGACAAAACCATTACCGTCGGCGGAACAGAACCGACATACACCTACATCGTGGGCGGTCTTGTCAGCCCTGATACAGAAGCTGTCATCACAACGCCGCCTACCATGAGCGTTACGGATTTCAGCAGCGCAACGGCAACCACCTTCGACATCGTCATAGCGGGCGGCGCAACAACCAACGAGAATTACACCATCGCCACCCGTGTCAACGGCACGTTGACGGTATCGAGTAAAGAAGATGTAACCGGCAGTATCACCTTTAACCCCGGCAGCAAGGATTACACAGGCGAGGAGCTTGACTGCGCCCCGGCGACAGGATTGGACGGCGACAACTGGACGTACACCTACTCGGTGCTGGCAGGCGACACCGCCGCTCTCGGCACGAACAACAAGCCGGTTGGCGCGGGGACGTATACAGTTGTCGCAAAATTCGAGGACGCTACAAGAATCGGCACGGCTACGGAGACGTTCACCGTCAACCCCAAAGATATCGACGGCGCGACTGTGAATGTCACCGGAACGTATACCTATACCGGAAGCGCGATAACCCCCGCTGGAACCGCCATTGAGGTTGAGCTGACAGGCTTCACCCCGACATACACCTCTGCGGCAAGCAATAATATAAACGCCGGGACAGCCACCGTCACCGTGACGGGAACGGGCAACTTCACCGGCACGGAAACGGGCACGTTTGAAATCGACAAAGCCGACCCGACCGTGACAACATGGCCCACGGCGGCGCCCATCACCTACGGCGCGGCGTTGTCAACATCTGAGTTGCCCGGCGGCGTCGGCAGCACGGCGGGTACGTTCACGTGGACAGACGGTACGACGGTACCATCCACCGTGGGCGACAGCGGGTACGAGGTCACATTTACGCCAACCAACACGAACTACAACACCCTGACAAACACCGTGACAGTCACGGTAAATAAAGCCGACCCGACCGTCGCATGGCCGAACGACCTGACGGCGACCTTCGGGCAAACGCTGGCTAACGTCACCCTGCCGACCGTCGGCAACGGCACGTTCACATGGACGGGGGCGACCTCAACCTCTGTTGGCGGCGTCGGCAATCAAACCCACAACCTGACCTTCACCCCGAACGACGCGACCAACTACAACGTCGTCTATAAAGATGTGGACGTGGTGGTAGGCAAAGCCAGCCAAACAACGCCATCCATCACAGGCGGCGACATCGACAAGACTTACGGAGACCTGCCGTTTAGTATCACCGCGACGGGCGGCGAAAGCTCCGGCGCGTACAGCTACACAAGCAGCAACACGAACGTCGCAACGATAGACGACGACGGACGTGTCACCCTCGGCACGGGCGCAACCGCCATCGGCTCGACGACCCTTACGGTGAAGAAGCTGGGCGACGGCAATTACAACGACTCAGCCGAAAGCGACGGCATAACGCTGACGGTGGGCAAAGCCTCGCAAGCCGCGCCGTCCATTGCTTACACAAAGAGCGGCGACCCGAATGACGACGGCGTGACGATTACCATTACAAGCCCCACCATAGGCGCGATATACTCGACCGATGATTTTATTACAACAACCACCAGTCCGATTTCCTTCCCGCAGGGCGATATGGATGCGACAATCTATGTGAAGCTGGACGCAACGGATACGCACCTGCAATCGGAAGCGGCTCATGTGGACATCGACTTCTCGAAGGAAGACCAAACCGCTCCGGGAGCTTTCTCCATGACCTACGACTACAACGCGGGGCCCAACAACTTTACCGTAGAAATCCCCGAAATATCCGACGTGGAATACAGCTTTGACGGGGATACCTTCAGTGGTACAAGAACCACGACGGCGGCTCCGGGGGCAACTGTAACAGGCTATGCGCGTTTCCCCGAAACCGCAACCCATAACGCAAGCCCGTCCAGAGAGGCTATGCTGACATTGCCGATTCCCGTGACGGAAATCACCGTGAGCGGCACAGGCGATGCGACGGAAATCACCACCAAAGGCGGCACATTGCAAATGCTGGCGGCGGTATCACCCTCAGACGCAACAACGCCGGCGGTCACATGGACGGTCAGCGACACAGACGTGGCAACCATCAACGCAACCTCCGGCCTGCTCACCGCCGTAGACAACGGCACGGTAACGGTACGCGCCACCGCCACAGACGGCTACGACGTGTACGGCGAGGAAACGATTACCATAAGCGGGCAGGAAGACATCATAAGCATCTTGGCGGTCAGCGGCGTAACGCCGCCCGCGGCCGGAGCGGCGCCCGTAACCGCGGTGACCGAAACGGCTCAGTACACGGGTACGGTTGCATGGAGCCCCACAGTGTCCGGCGACTTCGATTTTGGCACCGCATACACGGCGACAATCACGCTGACGCCCAAAGCCGGCTTTACGGTAGCGGGTATAGCGGCCAACAGCTTTACCGTGGCAGGCGCGACAAGTGTTACAAACAGCGCCAACAGCGGCGTAATCACGGCGGTATTCCCGGCGACAGGGAGCGCCCCGCCGCCAACCGGAAGCATCACGATTGGCTCCAATAGCTGGAATCTCTTTTGGAATACCGTCACCTTCGGGCTTTTCGCGAAGAACACCCAGACCGTGACGATTGCGGCGACGAACAACGGAGGCGGCGCGGTGACGGTACAGTACACCCTCGCGGACAGCGAATTGGATTTGACAGGGCTTAACGCCCTGACAGACGAATGGGAGCCCTATATCGAGACTTTCGACATCAACCCGAACAATAAGCATATCGTCTACGCCAAGCTGACCGACACTTCGGGCAGCACGGTTTACATCAACTCGGCGGGCGTCGTTCTTTACACCGACAGCGCAGCGGTTACGGAGTCCATCAGCTTTACGAAAAACTCGGCGCCCAACCCGACCGCCAACGTGACGCTGAACGGCAATACCATTGACAAAATTACAAACGCAGGCGTAACCCTTACAAGCGGCACGCATTACACGGTTTCAGGCAACACGATTACCTTCATGGCAAGCTACCTGAACACCTTGACGACGGGGACTTACTCGCTGACGGTGTATTACAATCCCTTCGACGTGGAATACCCGGCTTCACCGTTGGCAGGCAGCGCCGTCCCCGCAACGACGGCGATAGCCCTGACGGTCAACGACCCCGACGACAACAACGACGACGACGACAACGACGACGACAACGACAACGACGACGACAACGACCCCGGCTTCATCTTCATCGGCGGCGGCGGAACGACGACCACCCCCGACCCCGAGCCGACCGATACCATCCCCGGCAGCGCCGTAGGCACAGACGAAACGACCGACATCACGGTCACGGTAGACACAGACACCGGCGCGGTCACGATAGACCTTGACGAGGAAACCACGGAAGCTCTGGTGGAAAAAGCAATCAACGCTGCAGGGGACGCCGTCCCCGGCGTCCCGGCTCCGATTCCCACCGTCACGCTCGACCTCTCCTCCGTAGAGGGCGCAACATCGGCCGTGCTGAACGTAGAAACAGCGCAGACCTTCTCCGAAGCGGAGGTAGCGGTCACCGTCATCCTCCCCGACGCGGAAATCACCCTCGCCCCCGAAGCGCTGGCCGCACTCGCCGAAACAACCGACGTAGGCGCCACACCCATCACCGTGGAAGCAACAGAAATCCCCATGCGTGACCTGCAAGGGATGCAAGCGGCTCAAGTCAAGGGCTACGAGACGGTTGTCAGCATCGACGTCTTCGTAGGCGAAACCAAAGTCAACGTCCCGCTGACCGTCAGCCTGCCGTATAACCTCAAAGCCAACGAGAACCCGGCGGCGGTCAGAGTGTGGTACATGGACAGCGATGGAACCTTGACCGACCTCAAGGGTACATACGACAAGGACACAGGGCTGATAACCTTCACCATCACGCACCAAAGCTACTTCGTGGTCG
>WRKO01000034.1 GCA_009782215.1 Oscillospiraceae bacterium
ATACTCATTAAAAACTCGTATGCGTCCCCGAAAGCGTCAATCGTGTTGTCTTTGTAGTCGCCGAGCTTCATATCCGCGATTCCGTTCATCAGCTTAACAAGCCGCTCATTACGCCTTGCGACAGTCCCGCCGAGTTTATTGCTGTTTACATCAATATCGTCAAACAACCCTTTGAAATTGGCTTCGCTGTCTGTCCCCTGCGCGGATGCTTCTATATCCTTAAAAACACTTTCAAGCGTCTCGTTCAAGTTCTCGTCCGTTGCGGCGCGTTTCCGCACGTTTTCAAAAAGCTGGCTTGGAAGAATGAAGAATCCTTTTGTCTTTATGAGGTCGTCACGCGCTTGCTCCGCGTCATTATCCGTAAGAACGGTATAATTGAACGTTGTGTCTCCGGCGGCGTGTTCGCCGTCATTAATATAAGCCGATAAGTTTTCCGATATATAGCGGTAGAATAGCATACCGAGGACATACTGCTTAAAATCCCAACCGTCCACGCTCCCGCGCAGATCGTTTGCGATATTCCATATCGTACGGTGCAGCTCCGCCCGTTCATGCTCTTTTCGGTTATCTATCATAACAAAGCCTCCTAACACAAATATTTATTTAACAACCCATCGCCCATTTTTCTTCGCGCCCTCTCGTTCTAACAATCCCTTTTTCTGCAACATTGCCATGTCCGCCTTGACCGTTCGCAACGATTTTCCAACCGCTGTGGCAATTTCCGCCTGTGTAGCGGCAGCTTTATCTCTCAGAAATTCTAAGATCGCTTTTTCTGTTAAAGTGCAGCTTAAAGTGCAATCATTGCCCTTTAATTGCGCTTTAATCGTCCCTGTCTCAAACGAATACTCATCATCAAGCGGCACAATAATCCTAAAAACATCGCCGTCTATCAACTCCGGCGGCTTGCCGGAATAACGCGGGACATAATGGTGCAATTTTCTCACACCGGAACCAAGACCGTAGGGGAGATAACTTCAGGGTTGCCGACCATCTTAATGAAGTTTTTGACTATGCCCACAGCCGATGCTTTTGGCACACCGCAAACCGTTCCATTGTCCTCAACACCGAGGAATATATCGCCGCCGTAACGGTTCAGAAACGAGCATACGGTTTCATAGGTATCCGATTCAATCCCGTTACCGCAACGCTTGAACTCCACCGCTACCGTTTCACCGACGGCAAATACATTTTTGAGTTTTTCGTTATTCATTCTTCTTTCGCCGCCTCCTTCGGTTCGTCAACCACGATTTCGGATATATCGTCGAGGGTACAACCAAGCGCAACACAAATACGGGCGAGTGTGTCGGTGTTCACGGTTTCGCCCCGAGCCATTTTCGCAAGAGATGTCCCGCTGACGCCGGACATTTTGCTTAACTCACCCTTTTTCAAATCCCTGTCTATTAAGAGCTTCCAAAGTTTTTTGTAACTCACGCCCATTGCGCCACCTCGTTCTACAAGCCGCAGCCTGTGGATTATAGCAAGTATAACACAGCTAAAAGATAATTGCAAGTAAATATTTACGCGAACGCTAAATAATAAAGCATATAGATTGTATTTGTAATTGATACATGTTCAAGCGGCTTAATGAACAGCCGGATAAGGCCGCGGCTATCCTTGAAGATTTCATGGACGAAGAATATAGTGTGCCCCGCGCGAACCGTGAGGTTTGAGCGAGACAATAGGGTTGTGGCGGATATAAGACGCTGGTTGCATACGCGGTGGGGCTGGCGGTGTGAGGGGGACTTACAGCGTCTCATTAAACTCCGCCAACGCGTCCTCGTCCACAGCAAGCCCGGCTTTCTCCATAACTTTTTTCAGATTGCTCCGTATCGTTGCGCGGAAGGTACGCCTGTTACAGAGGGCGCTGCCTTTTAACATGCCGTTGCGCCGCATAAAGCTGATATAGGTTTGCATCTCGTCAACATTCTCGATTCCGTCAATCAAATCATAATATTTCAGCAGTTTTTCCCGTGTATACCCCGGCGGCAGACGGACAATGTTTTTAATCAAGTGCTGCTGCGACAGGGTGTTTTTCTTTTCTTTGTATTTGACATAACCGCTGCGGCATTCAAAGTTGCTTTCGTACAGCAGGACTTCCATGAAATCTGTAAGGCTGGCAAAGCCTAATGTCCCGATACGCGGGACTATTATACCGCGGGTTTGCATTGCGCCGGTAAACGTTGATAACGGCAGACCGAAGGTCTTCATATAACGGCGGATTAAAACGTCCGCTTCCAAAGCGTTGATTAAAGCCTTGAAGTCGATATAGAAATCTCCGCTTTTATTCCCTACCGGGACACGCGTCTCAATCGCCTTGCATATGAATTTCGGCGTCAACGCCTGCTTGTTAAGGTCAATCCAATCGTCACAGAGCTTCAGCATGATGTCCCCGGTCGTATTAAACCGCGAAATGACCAGCAGCTTTTTGCCCATTTCCTTGATTTGCTGGCACAGGAAACCGAAGTCATTGTCGCCGCTCGCTATGGCGACGGTTTGGATGCTTCGCTTCAAGGAGATTGTCGCTATCGCGTCGATTCCCATTTTGAAATCAACCAGATTTGTCTTTTTCCGCACCGAATCTGACATCCATTCGACCATCACCGCTTCGATTTTATGCTTTTTGAGAATTGGCACGAGCTGTTCAACGCTGGCGTGGGTTTTCCGTATGTATGCCTTTTGCAGGACAATATCACCCACCAGTTCACTTGCTTTGATGCGTTCCGTCAAGCCGGCAATCGCCTGCTCAAACTCGCCGGGCTTTCTGGAAAGTCCGACGTTTTCAAGGTCATAAAATACGGCTGTTTTCATTTTTCCACCACATCCTCAAGTGAAAACAGGCAAACATTCCCGCGCAAGGGAAGCGCCGGATTAAGCTGCCGCATAGGACAATCATAACATTTTGATGTTTCAAATTTTCGTCCCATAATTTGTATGTATTGTATCCGAATTTTGAGGAATTGTCAAGGAGAGATTTTAGGCGGGAGCGGCCATGCTGTGTCGTGTCACGCAAGAGTCAAACCATCGCCAACGAAGAAGTCCGCCGGCGATGGTTCACTTCAACTACATAGCGCAGTCGGCCCGGCTGAAAGCCTCCCAACGACTGCCAATGCTCCGGCAAAGCTCACCGAGCGCCTGCTCGGTCATGTGATGCTCATCTTGAATTTCCTCAACCGTGTATCCCTCAAGCAGCATATTGAGGACGGTTCTCTCGTGAAAATTCAGCCATTGATAACGGAAAATCTCCATGTCTATCTTTCGTTCAACCGACAGCATATCATTTGTATAGCGAGAGAAGAAGCGCCCATGCCCCGTCATGTCAGAATCGGTGTCGTTGCATATTGAGGCATCAAGTGATATGACATTGTAAGAGGAATGGCGTGTGTATTGTTTGTTTTTCTCAATCAACTGTCTCTTGATTTCCTCAAACAAATAATCCTTGAGCTGCCCCTGTATGGATGTGTATGTGTGCAACGCCTCCCAGAGAGCGGCTTGGGCTGTCGCCCGGCGTTCGTCTATAGGCGTAGTTTTCGCGTACAAATAAACCGCTTTGTCGAGCAGCCATTTATAGGCGGGCAATAGATGCGAATGCCCGGTCAAAGGCGTCGCCTTCTTTGCTGCTTGAGGCCTCGGTTTGCGTGGGGGCGGCACGATATAGCCTTTCCAAAGGGAATTTTCTCTTTCCTCAGCGAACAAAAAGTGTGCCGGCAGGTCGATTCCAAGCTGTTTCAGTTGCTTTACTATGTCAAAGACTTTAACTGTGCCGTTTTTAGCCAGAGCAAATCCCTTTTCTGCATTCGCCTCAACGCATAACGAGCATTCATTCGGCAAGAGCCCGATTCTGATTTTTTGCGGAAGTCTATCCCGCATATTAACTCCGAAGCATAACGTTCCGTCTGCGCTCATGGTTGCGTGGGGTTTGCGGCGGTTGTTCGTGGGTTCGCACCATACAATGTTGTTTTCGCTTAACTTTCTCATGTTTCTGTCCTCCTTAAAAATATGCTCGAGCTTTGTCGAGCAGGCCACATTATATCACGCGAGGGCGTTGTGCAGTTTTCACAAAATTGAAAATACGAACATAACAAAAAAACGCGGTTTCGGGATGATTTGTTCGGGATTTGGGGCGGGGATGGGCGAACGGGCGTTTTGCCTTTGGTTTGCGTGTGTCAAATGGCGGGAAAAAATACATAGTTTTACATAGTTGGTAGTGTGCTATAATGGTAGCGTAGAGTTTTATACGTACGCAAAGCAGCGCCGCCGGTCTATCAGACCGGCGGCGTGCTGCGGGACGATACGGGCATCGTCCGCTTTCGGTTAGGGGGTTTGGGCGGCGCAGAGGGCGCGGACGGCGGCGGTGAGCAGGGGGCGTTCGCATAGCTCCATGACGCGGCGCTGGAGGGTTTCGGGGGTGTCTTGGGGGAGGACGTCGATGGCTTTTTGGGCGATGATGGGGCCTTCGTCGGCGCCTGCGGTGACGAAGTGGACGGTGGCGCCGGTGACTTTGACGCCGGCGCTGAGGGCGGCCTGATGGACGCGGAGGCCGTAGAAGCCCTTGCCGCAGAAGGCGGGAATGAGGGCGGGGTGGACGTTGAGGGCGCGGCCGGCGAAGGTTTGGGCGAAGAGGGGGGAGAGGATGAACATGAAGCCGGACATGACGACGAGGCCGACGCCTCTGGACTGGAGGGCGTCGACGACGGCGGCGGTGTAGGCTTCGCGGTCGGGGTAGTCTTTGGGGGCGAGGGTGAGGGTTTCGATGCCGGCCTTGGCGGCGCGGGTCAGGGCGTAGGCGTCGGGGCTGGACGAGAGCGTGAGGGCCAGCGTGCCGTTTTCGTAGGGGGCGGCGTCAATGAGGGCTTGGAGGTTGGTGCCGCCGCCGGACACCAAGACGGCGATGTTTACCATAGCGTGATTTTGCGGGCGCCCTCGGCGACGGTACCGATGACGGGGAAGCCGGCCTTTTCGGCGTCTTGCGGCGCGACGCAGGCGACCAAGCCGACACCCATGTTGGCGGTGTTGTACATATCCTCGAGGGGGACGCGGCCGTCCTGCATGACGCGCTTAAAAATCTCCGGCGTTTCGACGGCGCGGGGGTTCATCACGGCGGTCATCCCGCCGGGCAGCATACGGGGGATGTTTTCAATCCAGCCGCCGCCGGTGATGTGCGCCAGTCCCTTCACGGCGACCCGCTGCCGCAGGGCGGCGACGTCGCTGACGTAGATGCGGGTGGGCGTCAGCATTTCGAGCGCCAGCTCGCGGGACGGATTGGGGAAGATTTTGCGGTAGAGGGAGAAGCCGTTGGAGTGCAGGCCGGACGAGGGCAGGCCGAGCAGCGCGTCGCCGGGGCGGATTTGGCTTGGGTCTAGGCGGCTTTCGTAGTCCACGACGCCGGTGCAGAACCCGACGAGGTCGTATTCGTCCTCGGCGTAGAGGCCGGGGAGTTCGGCGGTTTCCCCGCCAATCAGCGCGGCGCCGGCCTGACGGCAGCCCTCGGCCACGCCGGAGACCAGCTCGGCAATCCGCTCCGGCACATTTTTGCCGCAGCCGATGTAATCTAGGAAGAAGAGGGGCGTTGCGCCGGCGCAGAGGACGTCGTTGGCGCACATGGCGACGCAGTCGACGCCCACGGTGTCGTGCTTGTCCAGCATAAAGGCCAGCTTGAGCTTGGTGCCGACGCTGTCGGTGCCGCTCACCAGAACGGGGTGCTTCATGCCGGTCAAATCCGGCTCAAACATCCCGCCGAAGCCGCCGATATCGCCCAGCACGCCTTTGGTAAAGGTTGAGCGCACGCTTTCGCGCATCAGCTCCACTCCGCGATACCCGGCCTCGACGTCCACCCCGGCGTCTTTGTAGGATTGATTCATTTGCGGGTTTCCTCCCTTGTTATAGATTGAGCGGCATGGCGTCACTCCAGCCGTTTGGCCTTTTCCCGCGCCACCGGCACGGGGTATTCGCCGGTAAAGCAGGCGTCGCACCAGTCGATGCGGAGGTCTGGCATGGTGTGCGGCAAGTCCTCCAGACTGAGAAACGCCAGCGAGTCCGCGCCAATCATCTTCGCCATTTCGTCCACGGTGTAGCGGCTGGCGGGAAGCTGGTCGCGGTTGGGGATGTCGGTGCCGAAGTAGCAGGGGTGCATGTAGGGCGGCGAGGAGATGCGCATATGCACCGCCGCCGCGCCCGCCTCGCGGACAAGCGCCACCACCCGCCCGGTGGTTGTGCCGCGCACGATGGAGTCGTCCACCATGACCACCCGCTTGCCCTTGACCACGGGGGCGAGGACGTTGAGCTTGATTTTGAGCGAGCGTTCGCGGAGCCACTGCGCCTCTTGGATAAAGGTGCGCCCGATGTAGCGGTTTTTCACAAACCCCATGCCGTACGGGACGCCCGCCTCCTGCGCGTAGCCCAGCGCCGAGGACAGCCCTGAGTCCGGCACGCCGATGACCACGTCGGCGTCAACGGGGCTGCGGCGGGCAAGGCACTGTCCGGCCAGATAGCGTGAAAGCTCCACGGATTGGCCGTCGATGACGCTGTCCGGGCGCGCGAAGTAGACAAACTCAAAGGCGCACAGCGAGCAGCGTTTGGCGGGGCGGACGGATAGGCTGGTGATGCGCCCCGGTTCCGCCACCACCACCTCTCCCGGCTTCACATCGCGGTCAAATACCGCCTCCACCGAATCCAGCGCGCAGCTCTCCGACGCGAAAAAGACTTCCTCAATGCTTGCGCCGCCGGCGTTTCGCCGCCGGCGTCCGATGCAGAGCGGGCGGAAGCCGTGGGGGTCGCGCGCCGCGATGAGCTTATCCTGCGTCAGAATTAGAATCGAAAAAGCGCCCTTGAGCTGAGGCATGACCTCAAGAACGGCGGTTTCAAGCGAGGCGGTTTTGAGCAGCTTGCGGACGATGGCGTAGAGGATAATCTCGGCGTCGCCCGTTGTTTGGAAGATGCCGCCCTGATTCTCCGTTTCAATGCGGAGCTGCCCCGCGTTGGTGAGGTTGCCGTTGAACGCCAGCGCGATATGATGCCCCAGCGTTTCGACCACCAGCGGCTGGGCGTTGACGCCCGAGGTGCCGCGCCGCGCCGCGTAACGGACATGGCCGATGGCCATATGCCCGGTCAGCGTGTTGAGCGTGTCAAAATCAAAGACTTCCTGAACCAGACCGTCTCCTTTTTTATAGCGAAGGACGGCGCCGTCGGAGACGGCAATGCCCGCCGACGTCTGCCCCCGATGTTGCAAAGCGTAGAGCGCGTGGTAAGTATCGGCGGCGGGAGCGGCGGATGGTGAATCCGTCTGCCCGCCGTTTGCCCCCGTCACGACGCCGAAGACGCCGCAGGCTTCACGCGGTTTGCCGTTGTCCGTCATTTCTGTCCCAGCGCTTCCGCCAGCTCCGCGTCCGCCGCAATGGCGGCCTGCTGTACCTTCTCGCGGTATGCGCCGAGACGTTCCCTCAGCGCGGGGTCGCCCTGCGCGATGATTTGCGCCGCCAGCAGCGCCGCGTTGCCCGCGCCGTTTATGGCAACCGTCGCCACCGGGTATCCGGGCGGCATCTGTACGGTGGATAAAAGCGCGTCCAATCCGCCGAGGCCGCCGTTTTGCACGGGAATTCCAATCACCGGCAGCAGGGAGCGGGCGGCGCAGGCCCCCGCCAAATGGGCGGCGACGCCCGCGGCGGCGATAATCGCGCCGAAGCCGTTTTCCTCAGCGCTTGAGGCGAAAGCGGCCGCGCGATCCGGCGTCCTGTGCGCCGAGCAAACATGGGCTTCAAAGGGGATTTCCAGCTCGTTCAGCACGGAGAAGGCTTTGTCCAGAACCGGCTTGTCTGAGATGGAACCCATCAGGATAGCAACTTTTTTCATAGAACAGGTCATTCCTTTCGTTTATGAAAAGGGGCTTCCGTCCGCGCCGGAGGCGGGCCGGTCACTCCATTTCCTTCAGCACTCTTTCCAATTCGGCGGCGCGGGCGTCCCAGCTTGCGGCCCTGCCGTATTCCACGCGACGGCGCGCTTTCCACGCGTCGCGCTCGCCGATGGCTTTTTTGCAGCAGGCGATAAACTCCTCGGGCGTCCCCGCCAGATAGACGGCCTCGGTGTAGTCCAGCACCTGAGCGGGGTGGGGGGTAGACACAATCGGTTTGCCGGCGGCGAGGTATTCGTAGAGCCGGACGGGAGAGGAATCCTCGCTCTTGGCGGTATTGACACAGACGTCAAAGCGGCTGATATAGGCGGGCAGGTGGTTTCGCGGTTTTTCCCCCAGCAGGTGTATGTTTGGAAGCCCTTCCCAAGAGGAGAGTTCGGCGCGCACCGGGCCGACAAAGACAAACGCCCATTCCGGGTGCGCTCTTGCCGCCGTTTCGATATACGGAAGGTTTGCGTCGGCGTCGATGGGCCCGGTCTGCCCGATGATGGGGTTTTTGACGGTGAAAAGGTCGGAGGGGAAAGGCAGATTGCGCTCCATTACGCTGTGGAACGCCTCAAAATCCACGCCCTCCGGCAGCGGAAGAACCGGCTTGCCGAGGGTTTGCATCTGCGCGGCATGGGCGGCGGGGGAAACGAGGATGAGGTCGGCGCGGGAAACGGCGTTTTTCAGCCGGCGCTTGAACCTCGTCTTCTTAAAGAGACCTTTCAAGGCCGCGAGGGAACAGAAGGAAAAGGCGCAGCCCTCCATTCGGGAGGAAAGGCTTTCCATGCGTTCACAATCAGACGGCTCGGCCGACAGGATCAATATTTGTTTCATACATTCTTCCCTTATGATGATTGTCCTTTGAGAAACAGAGACAAAACCTCGCGGTTGACGCGTTCGCGCTCCCTCAGCGCCGTCACGGCGCCGAGCCGTTTCTCTCTCTCGTCCCGCGAGGCGGCGGCCTTGTCAATCAGGGCGGTCAGCGCCGGGGCGGAGAGCTGTTCGAGGGGAAGGCAGAGATCCAGCCCCATATACTCCATAAAGGCGGTGACTTTATCGTTATACGGGAGCGCCACCATCGGAAGCCCCTGTCCCGCGGCAAAAATCAGCGCGTGCAGCCGCATCGCGACCACCATCTGCATCCGGGATAACAGCCCGATGGTCAGCCGCGCGGAGCCGGTTTCCCTCAAAACATGGCAGGGGCAACCAATCAACGCCGCCGCCGCTTCCCCAACGCGGACATCCTGCCGCCGCGCCACCGGGACGAACACCGCCGTCAGGCCGTAGGCCTTATAGGCGTATTCCACCGCCTCGGCGATGACGGGGAGCCTGTCTTCAACCCCCGGCCAGTCGCGCAGGGCAAACCCGATGTACCGCCCCTCCGGCGGCACCCCCTGCTTGAGCAGAACGCTGTCCACCTTTTCATCGCTCTCGCTCCGCAGGATGAGCGCGGGGTCGGCCGAAAGCAGAATGTTCGGCCCTTTCACGCCCAGCAAATCCAGTTCCGCCTGACTGGCCACCTCGCGCAGGGTGATGGTTTCGACGTGCCGGGAGAGGATTTTGGCCGTAAGGCGGCGATTGAACGGCTTGTTCACCGGCCCGACGCCGCAGCCGTACATGAGGACGCGGCAGCCTCTTTTCTTCGCCAGCCAGATGGTAAAGAGGTAAAACCACAGCGAGCGGCGCGACGTGATATCCTGAACCAGATTGCCCCCGCCGCTCAAATAGACGCGGCTTTTATGGACGGCGCGGGCAAATGCAAGGAGGTTGAAGGAGTGGAAGGCGTGTTCGCGGCAGGCAAGACGCGTCTCCATCGGACTGCGCGAGAGGATGCGGACGGGGACGTCGGGATCCTCCTGCCGTATTTCAAGCAGGATGGCCTCCAAAATGGCGTCGTCGCCGGCGTTATCCATGCCGTACGCCCCGCAGATGGTCAGGCCGTCGCGCTTTGCCTTGTCTCTGGCGTGGCGGCGGAGGATGCTGCGGTAAATTTCGGTCTGCGTCCGCACGGTGGCCTCGATGGAAAACTGCTCTCCGGCCTTTTGGCGCAGCTTGCGCCCCATATCCTCGCGCAGCGCGGAATCGTGATATAGCTCTTTGATGTATCCGGCAAGCCGCCCGGCGTCGCCGTAGGGAAAGAGAAACCCGTTGACGCCGTGGTCAATCAAAATCGGCGCGCCCCCCACCTCGCTGGCGACGGTGGCGCAGCCCATGCGGGCGCCCTCAGTCAAAACGTAGGAAAACGTCTCAAAACGGCTGGTCAGCAAGTTGATATCCAGCAGGCGGAAAAAATCATCGGTGTCCGCCAGCCAGCCGACAAAGTGTACGGGGGCGTTGAGCTGCTCGGCCAGCCGCAGCAGCTTATCCCTCTGCTTGCCGTCGCCCGCGAACAAAAACCGCAGACGGGGGCAGTCTTCCCGAAGCGACGCCGCCGCCCGGATGAGCGTGGGCAAGTCCTTGACCGGGTCGAAACGCGCGGCGATGCCCGCGAATACGTCGCCTTCCTCATACGGGATGCCGAGCTTGGCGGCAAGGATTTTCTTGCCGTCCGACTGGCCGGCAGGGGTGAAATCCAGCCCGTTGTAGATGGTATACGCGGATTGGGCGGGGAATTTCCGCTTAATCAGCGTCCTCGTCATAACGTCGGAAACGCCGATATAGTAGTCCAGCCGCCGCAGGGCGAAGCGATTAATCAAGCCGTAGGTCACGCTTGCCAGCGGCCTGCCCATGTAATCCAAACGGTAATCGGAATGAACCGTCGTGATGATGGGCTTTTTGACACGCCTTTTCAGCAGCATCCCAAATAGGTTGCCGCGTGAGCCGTGGCAGTGGATAATGTCATACGCCTCCGCCATTGCCGCGATTGGTTTCAGACTGCGGAACGGGTTGCCGGACATGACGCGCACATCAATCCCGGCCTCCCGGACTTCCCCGGTAAAATCACCTTCGCGGAAAGAGACCAGCGTCGCCTCGGCGTGAGGCTTGATGCCTGTGAGTAAGCCGATGACGTGCGTTTTTGCCCCGCCGACGTCTCCGCCGCCAATCAGGTGGAGTATCCTCATGCTTTCCCCGCGGCGTCAAACAGGATATCCAGTTCGCGGCGTATATCCTCCTGCGCCAGCCCGTCGTCTTCCAGCAGCGCCGAAAGCAGCATTTGCTCCGAGACGCGGAGCAGCAAACGGGCAAACGCGGGGTCTGCGACCTCCTCCATCACGCGCTTTTTGTCCGCCGCGCGGCGTTCCGCTTCATACGCCATCAGCTTTTCGCTCGCCGCGCCCGCGTTGTCAAGTCCCAACATGGCCTTATGGGCCAGCCGGAAGACGCGGCGGTCGTCGTCCTCAAGCAGTCTGCGCTGCATGACCGAAAAAAACCACACATCCCGGAGGGGCAGGCCTTCGGGGATTTGGTCGGAAATCTGCTCGGAGATTTGCCGGTATGAGCCGCATACAACCTCCTCGTAGAGAAGCTCCTTGCTGCCATAATGGTAATACAGCGTCGGCAGCGAGCATTCGGCGCGCGCGGCAATGTCCCTGATGGACGCCTGATGGAAGCCCTTCTCGTCAAAAACCGACAAGGCTGCGGTCTTGATTTTCTCCTTCATGTTTGCTCCACTCCCTTTTGGTCACGGGACAAGTTCGCGCGGCATATAGTAGACTATGACGGTTTGGCGGGGAGGCTTGGCAAAGGATGTTCGGCGTTGTTGTGACTCTGCTGCTGCACGGATATGTGCTGTGTCTCCGTCTCACCGGCAGAGGCGGATCCTTTCCGCGACCGCTTACGAAAGCGGAGGAAGCCGAGGCGCTGGAGGCGATGGCCGCGGGCGCTCCCGCCGCGCGCGAAAAGCTGATTTTGCACAATCTGCGGCTGGTGCCGCACGTCATTAAGAAATATTACGTGGGTCTAACCGACCAAGACGACCTCATCTCCATCGGAACCATCGGTTTGGTCAAGGCCATTGACAGCTTCAGCCCCGACAAAAAAACCAAGCTGCCCACCTACGCCTGCACCTGCATCCAAAACGAGATTTTCATGCATTTCCGGGGCCTGCGGAAGCGCGCGGGCGAGGTTTCGCTTTCCGACCCGCTGGAAAGCGACGCCGAAGGCGCTCCGTTGTCGGTGATGGACGTCCTGCAAGCCGACGACGATGTGCAAGACCGCTTGGAACACGAGGAGGAATGCCGCCGCGTACGGCAGTTGGTGGATTCGGCGCTTGACGGCCGCCAGCGGGAAATTATCAGCCTGCGCTACGGATTGGACGGGACTCGCCCGCTGACGCAAAGGGAAGTCGCCGAACGCTTCGGCATCAGCCGTTCCTACGTCTATAAGCCCGCTTAATATAAATGGATGGAATCCATGACGGCCATTCACAGAACATGGGACAAGTTTACCATATTAAACCCCGTTTGTCAAAAAGAAAATCTGAAGGAGGCGCGACGGATACCCTGACGGGAGACGGGATTGTACGGATACAAACAGCGGGGGCACTTTTTTCCAATCGCTTGCATTTTACTTCCCGTTCCTGTATAATACATCTTACCAACCCCCAAACGGAGGTGTAAGGCAATGAAAATTCCGCTTGAGAAAGGCGTTCTCCACATCTCGACGGATGTATTCAAATCCATCGGCGGCTACGCGGCAAACTATTGCTTCGGCGTCAAGGGGATGGCGTCCCGCAGCGTTCAGGACGGCATCGTCCAGCTTTTGCGGCGCGAAAACCTCGCCAAGGGCGTTAAGGTCTCCTATCCGGCGGGGGAAAAAAGCGTTGACATCACACTGCACATCGTGGTTGAGCATGGCATCAACATCCCGGAAATTTGCCGCTCAATTATGCAGGAGGTGCGTTACAACGTGGAGAAAATCACCGGGGCGTCGGTCGGCTCGGTGAATATCTGCGTTGATTCTATTGTGGTGGAGTGATGAGACTTGATTCTTCATATCGACGGCATCCGGTTCGCTGAGATGTTTACGTCGGCAGCCGCCGCAATCGAGGCGTCCCGGCAGCCGATCAATGAGTTAAACGTCTTCCCGGTTCCCGACGGAGACACGGGAACCAATATGTCCCTGACCATGTCCGCCGCCGTGGCGGGGCTTGGCGGCGCGGACGCCCACCTCGGCTCGGTCGCCACGACCGTCGCGGACGGGCTTTTGCGCGGCGCACGGGGGAACTCGGGCGTGATTTTGTCGCTCCTGTTCCGCGGGTTCGGCAAAAGTGTAAAGGATTTTTCCGCGCTGACCGGCACAGGGCTGGCCGCCGCGCTGGCGGAAGGCGTTGACACGGCCTACCGCGCCGTGATGAAGCCCACGGAGGGAACCATCCTCACCGTCTCAAGGGTGGCGGCAAAACGGGCGCAGGCCGCCGCCGCCGAGGATACGTCTTTTGAGTTTGTCCTGCAAGAAGCGCTGGAGGCCGCCGAGGCCGCGCTGGAGGAAACCGTTCGCCAAAACCCCGTGCTGGCGAAAGCCGGCGTGATTGACGCCGGCGGAAAGGGGTACTGCGTGATTTTGGACGGAATGTTGCGAGCCTTGCGCGGGCAGCCGTTTGCCGCTGTTCCCGTTGAGACCGGACGGCGTGAACGCGCCGACTTTTCCGAGTATTCCGACGAGGACATTACCTTTACCTACTGCACCGAGTTTATCGTCGTGCGCTCCGGCGAACGCGATATCCGCAAGCTCAACGCCTTCTTGGAGTCCGTCGGCGACAGCCTTGTGCTGGTGGACGACGAGAAATACATCAAGGTTCACGTCCATACCGACAACCCCGGCTCCGTGCTGGAGGCGGCGCTTCCGTACGGGCAGCTCAGCGCCATCAAAATTGAAAATATGCGCGAGCAGCACTCGCAGAAGGTCATCGAAAACCCGCCGGCCGCGGAGGCTAAACGCTCCGTCGCTGAACCTAAGCGCCGTTTCGGCTTTGTCGCCGTTTGCGCGGGCGCCGGGATTGAGGGCGTTTTCCATGACCTTGGCGTGGATGGGGTGATTTCGGGCGGGCAGACGATGAACCCCTCCACCGAGGACATCCTGAAAGCCATTGACGCGACGCCCAGCGAGGTCGTCTTTGTCCTGCCCAACAACAAAAATATCATCATGGCCGCCGAGCAGTGCGTCCCGCTCTCCGAAAAGGAGGTTGTCGTCCTGCCCACCCGCTCCGTCCCGCAGGGGATGAGCGCCATGCTGGTCTTCGACCCCACGCTGGACGCCGGGCAGAACCGCGAGGTGATGCTGGCCGCGGTGAGCGGCGTGACGTCCGGCGCGATTACCTACGCCGCGCGCGACAGCGAATACGACGGGCAGAAAATCCGCGAGGGCGACCACATGGCCCTGCTGAACGACCGCCTGCTCTTTACCCACAGCGCCGCCGATTTTGTGCAGACCCGCCTCGCCGACGAAATTGCCAAAACCGAGCCGTCGTTCATCACCGTCTTCTACGGTGAGGGCGTCGCCGCCGAGGACGCTAAGGAAATGGAAGACCGCCTCCGCCGCCGCTGCGCCGGAGCCGAAATCAGCACCGTGGACGGCGGCCAGCCCATATACAGCTACCTCGTCTCCGCCGAATGAGACGTTTCTGAGGATGAAACGAACGTAAAGACGGTGGTTTCTTGAATAAAAAGAAGATTCTTCTGCAAATCTATAACAACAGCAAGAATGTGCGGTTTAATGATTTTGTGACCGTCGTTAAGGCGTTTGGGTTTTTTCCGGCGAGGTCGGAGGGCAGCCACTTCATCTATAAAAACAGCGAGATAAACGAATGGATTAACCTCCAAAACGTAAACGGTGAAGCCAAGCCTTATCAGATAAAGCAATTCCTGTCGCTGGTCGAAAAGTATAACCTGAAGCTGGAGGATTGACTATGAGCCGGTATCACATCAATATTTTTTACAGCGAGGAGGACGGCGGGTACATCGCCGATACGCCGGACTTGAAAAATTGCAGCGCTTTCGGCCATACGCCGCAGCAGGCGCTGGAGGAAAACCTAATCGCCCAGAGCCTTTGGCTCGAAGAAGCCCAAAACAGCAAGCTCCCTATCCCCCCGCCCAGATACAAGCCCTTGATTTATCGCGTGGGTTGACGCTGTGTTGAGACGAAGAGGCCCCCCGGTTGGGGGGTCTCTTGCTGCCCGGATGGGGCCTATGCGCATTTTTACGCGTTTGTCAAGCATAGTTTGCGTTGACGCCTAACGTAAGCGTGCCTTGGAAACCGCCGGGGGAATACGGTACAATGATACAAACCGCGCGGCGGGGCGCGGCGCCCGTCACGCTGAACGGTAAATGACCTCGCCCGTTTTGACGATATGCTCCACAAAGCCGCTCGGGTCGTGGTTCGGATCCAGCAGGTGAGGCTCAATGTCAATGAAATCTAGGTTTCTTCGTATTTTTTGCAGGGAGACACGGGCGTTATACCAGTCCTCTCCATCGACGTCATTCACCAGCACCGCAACGTCAATGTCGCTCCACTCGTGAGGATTCCCGTTGACGTATGAGCCGAACAGAATCACGGAAACCGGGTTGACGATTTTCCTGACCTCCTCGGAATACTTTTGAGCTATTGCCCTAGCCGCCGCTTTATCCAGCACAGGAACGCCTCCGTTTCTTTGAGTATTCGCTTGCATTTTTGAAGGGTAAGGGTTTTTTCGATTTGGATTTTATAGTCGGGATAACGCGCTTCAATCTGAAAAGGCTCCAGCTCGTCTATAAACGCAAGCAATTCTTCGGGCAGCGCTTCGTAAACCCCGCCCTTGACCGCCAGCTTTTTCAAATCGTGTATCTTCGGCGGCGCTTCGTCCTCAACGCTCGCAACCACGGCCTTCAACGCCTTTTCCGCCACCTGATGGCAAAAATAAGCCATGTGCAGCAGGCGCCCGCCCTCAAGCAGCCACCCCGCCGTCACCAAATCCTCACCGCACAGCCCCAGCCAATACCCAGCCTTATCCACCACCGTCATCCCCCCACAACCCCAGTATACATTGCGATTCCCAAAAAATCAAGAGAAAACAAGGAGGAACACCACCATGACACCCAGAACAAACACCGCCCCCTGACCGAACGCGGGCGAACGCTGTTCGCCCCTACAGGACGTTGGGACGCGCGGGCGGGCGGGGACGACCGCCCCTACAGGTACCCCCGCAACATTCCCCGTAGACAAACCACCCCTTGCTGTGGTATAATACCCCCGATTCTACACCATACTGGAGGAAC
>WRKO01000035.1 GCA_009782215.1 Oscillospiraceae bacterium
CATTTCCGGCGGCGTTAACGGTATTCTCACAGGTGGCGGCGGCAGCATCACAATTTCCGGAAGAACCCTCTCGATTAGCGGCGGTGCCACCGGCATCGGTATTACCGCAGGCCGGGACGTCGAAATCTCCGGCACGACCGGCGCAATTAGCGGTGGTCTTGGCGGCATTAACGCAAACATGGGGGATGTAAAAATCTCCGGCACAACCGGCCAGATTACCGGCGGCGATTTCGGTATTAACGCATTCGGTGGCGTTGCAATTTCCGGCGAGGTTGGCGTAATCAGCAGCGGCAATTTCGGTGTTTACTTCGTTAACGGCCCATTCAATATAAGCGATAACAGCGTGGTGTATGTGTCGAGCATCGAGACATGGGACGGCGATTTTATTCCTGCGCTGCCGGATGCGGGTTCGCAGGGCATCCTGTTTATCGGCAATGAAGGCACAGTCTACGGCAATGTGACGCTGAAAGACGACTTGACGATTGAGGACGACCAAACGCTGCTCGTGCCAAGCGGCGCGAGCTTAATCATCCCGGACGGCAAGACGCTGACCAATAACGGAGGGATAGACAACAAAGGCAGAATTGACAGCCACGACAACGGCTTTAAGGGCGAAGCCCCGCAGGGAAAACCGATTGAATACCCCATCTTCTTCTTCCCGCAGCCCACACCGCCCGAACCCGAACCGCTCCAAGCCGTGAATACGTTCGAGCATGGCACGATTACGCTCAGCGACGACGTTCTGGCGATGCTGGAAGAGCTTGGCGGCGAGGTTCGCGTGGTGCTGGAGCTGGTTGAGTTGGATGGACTTCTGGCGGCGGTGACGCGGGGCTATGAGTTGGTCGTAAATATCGCGGTCTTTGTGGACGATGAAAAGGTTGACGTCCCGCTGACCGTCAGCCTGCCGTACACGCTGAAAGACGGCGAGAACCCCGCAGCCGTCCGCGTGTGGTACATGGACGATGACGGAAATCTGACCGACCTGAACGGCGTGTTCGACGACGGCGCGATTACGTTCACGATAACGCACCAAAGCTACTTCGTCGTGGGGTATGACTTGGTGGCAATCTGGGAGAATATTTTCACCGACCTAGACCCGGACGAGTGGTATTATTACGCGATAGCGTTTATGAACCACTATGGCTTATATAATGGTTACAATAACGGACTCGTCGGCCCGGAGGACGTGCTGACGCGCTCCCAGTTCGCCACCCTGATATGGGCGCTGGAAGGCAAACCCCCCGTAGGGGACGCTGTCCCCAGCGTCCCGCAGGACGAACCCTACGGATTCAACGACGTCGCCGAGGACGCATGGTACTACACCGCCGTCACATGGGCGGCGGAGAACGGAATTGTAGCCGGGACGGGGATGGGCAGGTTCGAGCCGGACAGCCCTATTTCCCGCCAAGAGGTTATACAGATGCTGTACAACTACGCGGTGAACTTCAAGGAATACGAGCTGCCGCAAAACCGCGAGATGCCGGCGTTTACCGACGAAGAGCAAATCGACGCGTGGGCGGAGACGGCAACGAAAGCCCTCGCCGAAGCCGGCGTGCTAAGCGGCCTGCCCGGAGGCGACGATGCGTTCAAGCCTCAAAGTGACGCCACAAGAGCGGAAGCGGGCCAGATGTTTATGAACTTCGTGAGGTTTGTGGCGGGGGAATAGCCGCGGCAAACAGCGCGTCAGGCTTTCCGCTTTCGCAGAACGAACGCGGCGGAGGCGGAGAGCATGACGGCGGCGCCTGTAATGCTCAAAATGACGGTAAGCGAAGCCCGCCCCCGTGGAACCGGGGAGGACTCAAATTCCGCGGCCGCAAGGTCGAAGCGGAGGGCGTCATGCTCGTCGGTGTTGATTTGTATCACGGCGTCTTGGGCTTCCCCTATCCTCCAAGTCACGGCGTAAAGCGGCCCGATGCTGCTCTCCGCTTTCACACTCGCGTAGTTCTCAATAAAATCGTCCCTCATAACCACCTTTGTTCGGATTCCGTTGGAAAAAACCTCAAAGGCGGACATTCCGTACGGCGGAAATACGCGGGCAAAGTGCATCATATCGGCTGAGAAAAAGAAATTGCTTTCGTACGCGAAGGAAGCCAAATCCTCAACCGTGTAGACCAGCCGCCGTTCGTTAGCAACGATTTCATAGACGGCCGCCTGCGCGCCGGAAGCGGCGTCCTCGGCGGGGATAAACGTAAAAACCTTGGTTCCGTCGCCGGACATGATTTCAAACGGCTCCGGCGTTGTCCAGCACGCCGCCGCCGGCAATACGCACAAAAAAGCCATTGCCAGCGCGAA
Source organism: Oscillospiraceae bacterium (assembly GCA_009782215.1). Taxonomy (GTDB): domain Bacteria; phylum Bacillota; class Clostridia; order Oscillospirales; family UBA929; genus UBA929. The sequence continues at coordinate 2,293 of WRKO01000035.1, forward strand.
ACAAACGCACAGCCCCGGCTTTCTCAAGCTAATCCTCATACAAATCACCACTGTTTTCCTTATTGAGGGTGCCTTCAAGCTCAATCATTAAAAATTTTGACAATTCCTTGACAACGGGTCTGTGCCTCATGCCTTTGGGGACGATGATAAATTCGCCCTCGTCAATTTGAATCAGGCCCTCGTCTGTTTCAAGATGAAAGGTTCCCTCAATAACATAAAAAAGCTCGTCGGACTGCTCGTGGATATGAAAATCCAGCGTGCGGTTTTCTACGTTTACGACGCTTAATATATGCCCGTTCAAGCGCCCGACTTTATCATAAACATACAACGCTTCCACAGCATGAACGGCTTCTTTAAGATTCACTTTTTCCAGCATACGATTTTTCTCCTATCGGCAAAACGGTCATTTTCCGCGCGGCGGACGCCCAAGGAGGGTTTCTCACGCCTCCATAATCACCGGCAAAATCAGCGGCTTGCCCTTATGCCTGCGGGTGAGGTAGCTGCCCAAGGCGCTGCGCAGACTTTGCTTGATGGTTGACCAGTCGGTGTGGCGTTTGCCGATGCAGTCGGCCAGCGTGTCCGCGGCGATTTGCCGCAAATCCTTCAGGATGGCGTCGTGGTTGTCCTTGGGCAGGGCGAAGCCCCGCGTGACAATTTCGGGGCCGGCGATGACGGCGGAGCAGTCGGTGTCCATCGTCACGACGACCATCAGGACGCCGTCGGTGGCAAGATGGCGGCGGTCATGCAGCACGGCGCCGCCGACGTCGCCCGCGTCGTCTCCCATTCCGTCCACCAGCACGCGCCCGGACGGGACGGCGGCCAGCATTTTGAGGCCTCTCCGGGACACCTCAATGGGGCGTCCCAGCTCGGGGATGAGCATATTTTCATACGCCAAGCCGGTCAGCGCGGCAAGCTCCGTATGCGCTTTCATCATGCGGAACTCGCCGTGGATGGGGATGAAATATTTCGGCTTGGTCAGCGCGAGGATGAGCTTGAGCTCCTCCTGACAGGCGTGTCCCGAGACATGGATGTCCGCCAAACGCTTGTAAACCACGTCGCAGCCGCGCCGGAACAGCTCGTCAATCATCCTCGACACGGTTTTTTCGTTGCCGGGGACGGGCGACGCGGAGATAATGACGCGATCCCCAACGCCCAAATCGACCTGCCTGTGCGCCCCGAAGGCCATACGGTTGAGCGCCGACATGGGCTCCCCCTGACTGCCGGTGGTGATGACGCATACATTCTTCTTGGGCAGGCTTTTGACCTGCGACATTTCGATAATCGCGCCGGGCGGGATGTCGATGCACTCCAAGTTGATGGAAAGGGCTAAGATGTTTTCCATGCTGCGCCCGGTGATGGCCACCTTGCGCCCCGTCTCCGCCGCCGCGTTGATGATTTGCTGGACGCGGTGGATGTTGGAGGCGAAGGTTGTGACGACAATGCGCTTGTCGGTGCTGCGGAACAGATTCATCAGCGCCTCGCCCACTGTGCGCTCGCTCATGGATATGCCCGGAATTTCGGCGTTGGTAGAGTCTGAAAGCAAGGCCAAAACGCCCTCGCGCCCCAGCTCTCCCAAACGGGCGAGGTCAATCATATCGCCGTCTACTGGGGTGGTGTCAAGCTTAAAGTCGCCCGTGTGGATGATGGGGCCGATCGCCGTGTGGATGGCAAGCATGACCGAGCCGGCGATGGAATGGTTGACATGGATAAACTCCACGCCCAGACTGCCCACCCGGATGACCTGCCCCGCCTCCACGCAGCGTATGTCGGCGTTGTGGGCGAGGCCCGCCTCCTCCAGCTTGATTTTAATCAGGCCCGCCGTCAGCTTGGTGCAGTAAACAGGGCAGTTGACGACTCTCAGCAGGAAACTGACCGCGCCGATGTGGTCTTCGTGGCCGTGGGTCACACAAAGCGCGCGGACGCGGGCCTTGTTTTGCTCGATATAGGTGAGGTCGGGGACAACGACGTCCACCCCGAACATGTCCTCGTCGGGGAACGAAAGCCCGCAGTCCACCAGCAGTATATCGCCTCCGTGGTCATAAACCGTCAGGTTTTTTCCCACTTCGTTGACACCGCCAAGAGGGGTAATTTTCAATTTTTGCGACATTTGAACCTGTTTCACTCCTATTTTTTGATTATGTAACGCGCGGCGTGCCGCACGGTAATGACAAATCGTTTTGCCTATCATATCATACTTTTTCCTCCACGGCAACTGTTATTTTTGGCGGCCGTCCAGCGCTTCGATTTTCCGCGCGAAATCCGCGCATATCTCCCCGGCCAGCTCCGCGCTCATTCCTTCGGCTATGACGCGCAGGGCGCGCCGGTTGGGCAGCGGCGAGACGCGCACCCATCCGCCTCCGGCTCTGGCGCACAAACCCTCGCTGAACTCCGCGCCGGGAAATTGCCGCGCCAATTCCCGCATGACGGCGCCCCGATCCGTCCCAACGGCGACCTCATTTTCGGCAAGATGGAAGGACGGAAGCTCTTTGTGCAGCTCCGCCAGTGTTTTTTTGAGCTTGCGGCAGCCGTGCGCCAGCCGCGCCGCCATGAACGTGGGGTCACGCATATAGGGCTGGTCGGCCGCGAGCGAGCGGGCCGTCCCGCCGTCGCGTTCGGGCCGCAGGACGGCCGCGCCGTGCCGCGCCGCCAAATCATCCAAAAAGGCGGGCGCTCCGGCGGGCAGGGCAAGGACGTTTGCGCCGCAGCCCGTCTCAATGCGGATGAGGATGGCCAGCAGCCGTTCCGGCCCAGCCTCCCTTCCGTCTTCTAAAACAGCCGAGAGGGAAAGCCCGTCGGTATACAGCGCGGCGCCGCCCGGCACGCAGCCTGCCGCCGCCAGCGCCCGCCGCAGCAAATCCGCGTCCGGGCCGTTGCCTCCCGCCCACAGACGGACGGGCGCGAACCCCGGAACCGCCCAGCGGGGCGGCTCCGCAGCCGTCTCCGCGTATTGAGCCGCGGCGTCTTCCACACGGCGCGAGGGCCGGAGCGTCTCCGGATCCGCAAGCGCTGCGTCGCCGCGCAGAACAAGGCTTTCGAGCTTGCGCTCCTCCGCCCTGCTTGGCGTTAAGCCGTTTTGGTCGTAGAAAAACAGCGTCAGCTTCCGCCCGTCCTGCCGGATGAAAATGTTGAGCGGTATCCGTTGGATTTTGCCGGTAAAGGCGGCGCAGGGCGGCGTCATCGCGTCGGTCAGCAAGGCGCGCCCGCCCCCGGCGCACACGCCCGTTTCAACCGCGAGCGCCGCCAGACGCGCCGCCTCGCCGCCCCGCCATGAGACCGAAACCTCGCCCGACTGCGCCGCGGCCAAGCCCAGCTTACAGCAGAAGTCCGGCGTCACATCCACATGCGGCAGCCCCTGAACAATGCCGCTTCCGTCAAACAACGCGCCGCGCCGTGCCGCGCCCCTGCTCACACAACCCGATACGCGCGCGCCGGGCTGTATCTCTTTGCGCGGCCAAACGCGAGCCCCTTCCAGCACCACGGCGTCTTCCCCGATAACCGCGCCGTCTCCCACAACCGCGCCCTCAAGAACGCAGGCTCTCCCTTTCAGCACCGCGCCGCGTCCGATGAACGCGCCCGTGCAGCGCGCGCCATTTTCCAGCGCCGCGCCGTCCAATACGCCGCCCTCTGCCGAAACGCCGTCGCCCAAAACGCTTCCCGCCCCGACGACGGTATACGGGCCGACGCGGCACTCCCTGCCGAAGCGGGCGTTTCCGGCGATATAACAGGGCTGGTTGACCGTGACGCCCTCCGGCGGCGGCGTCTGCTCCGGCAAACGCAGCCGCGCCTGCCCGTTGAGGATGTCGCGGCAGCATTGCAGATAGGCTTCACTGTCCCCGATATCACACCAATACCCCTCGGCGGCGTAGCCGTACAGCCCCATACCCCGCTCCATCATAAGCGGGAAAAGGTCTCGAGCGAAGTCAAACGCGGTGTTCTCGGGTATCAGGCGCTGGGCCTTAGGGGAGAGGATATAAACGCCCGTGTTGACCGTGTCGGTCACCACCTGCCCCCACGAGGGCTTTTCCACAAACCGTGTAATCCGCCCGCCTCCGTCGGTCATCACAAGGCCGTATTCCAGCACGTTGGGACGCCGTGCCAGCAGCAGCGTGGCGTCGGCGTTTTTGCCGTTGTGCCATTCCAGCGCGGCGCGCAAATCAAAATCCGTCACCGCGTCGCCCGACAGCACCAAAACCGTTTCGTCCAGCGGCTCGTCCAGCGCGTCGCGCACCCCGCCCGCCGTCCCCAATGGCTCTTTTTCAATGTTATAGCGCATCAAAACGCCGAAATCCCCGCCGTCGCCGAAATGGTCCATAATCATCCTCGGCAGGGTTTGTAGCGTGACGGCAATGCGGTTGAACCCATGCGTTCTCAGCAACTCCACGCCGTATTCCATCACCGGCTTATCAAACAGCCGCACCATAGGCTTGGGACACTCGGCACTGATAGGCCGCAGCCGCGTCCCCTCGCCCCCCGCCAGCATCACCGCTTTCATACGCCGCTCTCCTCCCCGTTCGGTCATACCTCCAGTATGAGCCAAACGAGGGGAGTGTATACCCGCCGCGCCGGAGAGCGGTTACATCTAACGGGGAACCGGCTCGTGTGTGACGGCCCCCGTGATTTGCGCCGAGACGACGCCGGTTCGTCCCCGCGCCGAATCGGTCACGCCGTAAATGACAGTCAGCGTTCCGGGGAGGCTGGCGGCGCGGCCGGTTGTGCCGTTGCTTCCAACCCTCGCGGTGGATTTGACGCGCACGGCAAATTCGCCGCTCCCGGTGATGGCCGGCAAGCGGCCCCATCGGCCCGAGGACGGGTCGTACACTTCATAAGCGCTGTCTAAACGAAGCCTTCCGACGGGGGGTTCCAACTCTTGGCCGGACAAAACCGCGCGGGGCGCGGGCCGGACGGTCTGCACCCTTGAGGCTGGACGGCTGGACGTGGCGGCCCTGCGGATATAGACGGGGCTCCCGCTTGTGATGTTTTCCGACACGTCCAGCGTCATGCCGCCGGAAGTCGTGACTTCGGTGAAAACGTCACCGCCGTCGGTCGAATAGAGGTATCCCCGGCGCAGCTTGACGGTTTCGGTCGCATAGTCAATTTTATAGTTCGGCGCCCTCGGCGCGTCGGGCGCGTCGCCGAAGATTGCTTCATCGTTGAGACGCGCCTTCCGGCCCCGCACGGTCACCCGCTCCGTGCGGCTGCGCGTGCAGGTAAACAGCGTCAAATCATACGGGCTGTTAATCATCTCCTCCACCGCCGTTTCGTGGAGAATTTCAATCAGCTCTACCCGGTATTGGTGTTCGTTGCCGTTCGCGTCCAAAAGGAGGATGACGTCCCCGTAGGACAGGGCGGAAATGCCGCCGAAATGCCGGTCATAATTGTGGGCGCTGATGACCAAATGGCCGTCCGGCTCCCCGATATAGCGGCAGGGAGAGTTCCGCAGTCTGGCGTCGTCCAGCTCGCTGTTGACCGGAAGCCGCAGCGATAACGACGGAACGGTGAGCAGGCCGATATACCGCTCCCCGTCAAGCTCAACAAACGGCGGGGGGCTGTACCCGGCGGGTTCCTCCGGCGTCTGCCCGTCCGCGCCGCCGTTCGGAGGCTCCGCAGCGGCGGAACCCAAGTCCTCGGCGTGTCCGATTTGCGTGAAAACGCTGTGCGCAATCAGGGCGGAAATATCTCCCGCCCTGCGGTCGTCCCAGCGGTTATACGCAGTCAGCCCGGCGGCGGCGGCAAGCGCCGCGAGGCCGACGGAAATCATCAGCTTGCCCGCAAACCCTCTCATTTCCGCTTTTTTCTAAGCATCACGGCGCCGACCGCCAGCAGCAACACACCAACCCCCATCAGCAGCGGTATCGGCCAAAACAGCTTTCCGGTCTGCGGCAGTGTGGGCGGGCGCGGCGGCGCGGGCGACGGCGTCGGAGGAAGGGGCGACGGCAAAGGCGACGGTAAGGGAGACGGCAAGAGGGTCGGCCCGGGTGATGGGGGTGGTTCGGGGGACGCTCCCGGAGACGGAGACGGCCCCGGCGAGGGCGAGGGGCCCGGAGACGGCGAAGGTTCCGGCCCCGGCGAAGGCGACGCCTCCGGCGAGGGCGAGGGAGAAGGTTCCGGCGAGGGCGACGGGTCTGTGCCGGAGGTAAACCGCGCTTGAAGCGTCCTGTTTTCCTCTGCGGTGAACGCGTAGGATACGTTTGCGCTGACCCGCGTTCCGCCCTCATACCATCCGTCAAAGCTATAGGCGGCGTCCGGTATGGCCATGAGCTGCACAAACTGCTCGGCCGTGTACGTCCCGCCGCCGGTCGCCGTCCCTCCCGGCCCGGCCGTCACGGTGACGGTGTATTTCGGCAGGGAGTCCCGCATGGTCAGGTTATACGTCCCGGTACTGCCGCTCCGCGCGGAGATTTCGATGTAATACGTCCCGGCGCTCAAGGCCATTTCGTCGGTATACGGTATGGGGAAGCCGTTGGACGAGACTCTGAGCGTCCCGCCGCCGAAGTCCATCCACCGTATATCCGCGCCCCACGCGGGGACGCCGATGTTGTTGTCTCGGGTGATGTTGACCGTCAGCCTGCCGTCCCTCGGCAGGACGTACCGATAAACGTCGATGGTGTTGGCGTGGGTGAGATACCCCTTCACCGTCTCGCCATGCTCCAGCAGTTGCGCCGTCACGCGGGAATCGTTCGGTTCAACCGCGTTGTTTCCGGCGCGGGTCACCGTCCCGCTCAGGCGGTACGTCCCCGTATTGCTGCTGACTCCGCTCCGCCGGGCGATTTCGATATAATACGTCCCTATGTCCAAGTCCATAAACTCATTTTGCGGAAGCAGCGGAAACGCAAACCCGTCGCTTGTAGCCCTGAGCGGCTCCCCGGCGGCGTTGAGCCACCGGAGATTGACGCTGTTGTCGGCCAGCCCCAGCACGCCGTCGCGGGCGACGCTGAGCGCAATCCTGCCCGCCTCCGTTAGGACAAACTGATAAATGTCCACCGCGTCCTGCTGGCTGATAAACCCTCTCACCGTCTGCCCCGACGCCAGCGTCTGCGCGGTGCCGAGCGTGTTGTTCGGCGGCGTCTCGTTGTTCTGCGCGGGGGTAAACGACGCGCTGATGTCATAGTCGCCGCTTCCCGAACGTCTGACGACCTCGATGAAGTATCTGTCGGCCTCCAAGTCCATGCGCTCAACCGTCTCGGAGACGGGAAAGGCTCGGTATTCCTCCTCGCCGTCAGGGGCAAGCCAGCGCACATCGGCGCTCAGCCCTTCGCTGCGGACGACGGTGACGGTCAGTCTGCCGGGCTGGCCTACGAACACCGTGTATCTGTGGGTCTGGTTGGCGCTGTCCAGCGTCTCCGTGCGCGCCGGGGCACCGAACACCAGATTCCCCCGGTCTTCCCCGGCAGCGGGCATGGCCGGCAGCGCCAAAACCGCCGCCAGCAATATAGCGGAAACCTTCCGAGCCTTGCCCATGCCGCAGCCTCCCCTGCAAAAGCGATAATACCCCTTATATTGTACACCTATTTCTCCGATTACACAAGATGCAAAATTTTCTTTACGCGCGGGCGCGCAATATGCTACACTGGAGCCAAACAAACACAGACAGGGGGATGACCGCATGAAGACCGCTTACGTCACCGGCGCAGACCGGGGGCTGGGGTTCGCGCTGGCGCGGACGCTGCTGGAAAGGGGCTATAACGTATACGCGGGGCAGTATATGCCCGAATGGAATGAGCTGGACGCGCTGAAAGCCCAATACGCAGACCGCTTGACCGTCCTGCCGCTGGATATCTCCAGCCTCGCCCAAGTCAACGCCGCCGCCCAAGCCATCGCGCAAAACGAAACGTCGCTCGACCTCCTCTGCAATGTGGCGGGCGTCTCCGGCAAGGCCGGGAACGGCACCATCCTCGACCCGTTCGGCGAGGAGGACTACGAAGCCATCCGCCGCTACTACGACGTCAACACCCTCGGCCCCCTGCGCGTGACCCGCTCGGTCATCGACCTGATTCTGAAAGGCGAGGGCAAAGCCGTCGTCACCATCTCCAGCGAGGCCGGCTCCGTCGGAGGAAACTGGCGCAAGGGCGGCTACGGCTATTGCATGAGCAAAGCCGCCCTGAATATGCAGTCCGCCATCCTCCAGCACAGTCTCGCCGAACACGGCGTCAAAGTCCTCTGCCTCCACCCCGGCTGGCTCCGCTCCTACATGAGAGGCGAGCTGAACGAGGAGGCCACCGACGACCCCGCCGACGTGGCAAACCGTATCGCGGGCCTGCTGGAAAGCAAAATCTGGATGGACCCGGCCTCGCCGATGTATCTGGATTACCGGGGAATCCCGCTGGCATATTAAAATCAACGGGGCGGGGGGTGAAACCCCGTCCCGTCGCTGTGCGGTGGGTGCGTTGTATAAGGTTGCCGGTTACTGATGCAGTGTCGCGGAAAAGCCAACAGTAGCACCCTCTGTTCGACCATTCACTTCAAATACCGCGATTTTCAACTCGTCTACACCGCTTACATTTACGTCGAAATGAATAGGGTTGCCGCCTCCGAGCATGGTGCTCCCTGTCAATACGCCTGATGTATAAAGCAATCTGCCGTCCCCCCACATTCTCAGTTGAACATCTCTGGTTGTTTGTCTGCTGCCATACGATAGAAAAAATACGCCGCTTATTCGCGTAAACGCTTTCGACAAAGAATAATCTACTGTACTTTCTGGATTATAATTTTGCATCGTTGTCGTTAAGCAGTCGTTTCGGAATGTGTTCGTGTCATCTCTTGCTTCCGAGCGTGATCTCAAGTTGCTACCACCCGTTCTCAATGGGGTCAAATCCGTCAATTTTGTCTGGGGCAAAACTTTTGGGCCGAGATACAGCGTGTTTGTCTCCGCGTCCCAAGAAGTCACCCCGTTGCAAAATGCTTCCCCCAGCACGCGCGCCGGAACATAGGTGACGCCGCCGACCATAAAGGGAGTGACAGCATTGCCCGCGCCGTCTTTTTCAATCAATTTCCCGTTGGCGACAACCTTGATGTTGTCGTACATGACCGTGATTTGCCGATAGGTCGCAGACGCGAGCGCCGGATTGATGATGCTGCTGAACATTGCCATGAGAAGCATGCCGAGGATGACGTACTTTGCTTTGTTTGATCTTTGCATTTGTTTTTCCACCTTTACATAAAATTTTTGTTGCTGCCCATATTATACCGCAATTTGCGGTATAAGTCAATACAACAATTTGCAGTAATGTATAGTTGTATCGGGGTGGTTATATGTACCGGCGGATACGGGATTTGCGGGAGGATAGGGACTGGACGCAGGCGCAGGTGGCGAAGCACCTGAATTGCTCCCAGCAGGTATATTCAAACTACGAGCTTGGCCAGCGCGACATTCCGACGCAAATATTGCTTGCGCTGGCAAGGCTGCATAATACAAGCGTGGACTATATTCTGGGTAACGCAGAGAACCCCAAGCCATATAAAAGCTAACCGCCCCCGGCTTGACGGCCGGGAGCGGGTTTTTTATTGCGGACGCGGCCTTACAAGCCGCCCTCCGGGTGCATATAATGGCCCTAAGCGTTATCCACCTTAACCATGTGGCGGATTAAGTCCAGCACCTTGCAGGAATAGCCCCACTCGTTGTCGTACCAGCTAACGAGCTTGACGAAGGTGTCGGTGAGGGCGATGCCGGCTTTGGCGTCGAAGATGGAGGTGCGGGAGTCGCCGATGAAGTCGGAGGAGACGACCATTTCGTCGGTGTAGCCGAGGATGCCTTTCAGCGGGCCGTCGCCGGCGGCTTTGATGGTTTTGCAGATTTCGTCGTACGTTGCGGGCTTTTTGAGGTTGACGGTGAGGTCAACGACCGAGACGTTGAGGGTGGGGACGCGCATGGACATGCCGGTCAGCTTGCCCTTGAGCTCGGGGATGACCACGCCCACGGCCTTGGCGGCGCCGGTGGAGGAGGGGATGATGTTGCCGCTCGCGGCGCGGCCGCCGCGCCAGTCCTTGCGGGAGGGGGCGTCCACCACCATCTGGGTGTTGGTGGCGGAGTGGACGGTGGTCATCAGGCCGTCGGCAATGCCGTAGGCGTCGTTGATGACCTTGGCGAGCGGGGCGAGACAGTTGGTGGTGCAGGATGCGTTGGAGACGAATTTCATGTCCTTGGTGTACTTGTCGAGGTTGACGCCGCAGACAAACATGGGTGTGTCGTCCTTGGACGGGCCGGAGAAGACGACCTTTTTCGCGCCCGCGTCAATGTGGGCCTGCGACATTTCGGCGGAGTGGAAGATGCCGGTGGCGTCCACCACATAGTCCGCGCCGACCTTGCCCCACGGGATGTTTTTGGGGTCTTTTTCTGCGAAAAACGCGATTTTCCTGCCGTTGACGGTGATGGAGCTGTCGTCATAACCTATTTCGCCGCAGAAGGGCCCGTGGACGGTGTCGTACTTCAGCATGTAGGCCATGTAGTCGGGGGTCATAAAGGGGTCGTTGACGCCGACAAACTCCAAATCGGGGTCATTCAGCCCCGCGCGGAAGACCAGACGGCCGATGCGGCCAAACCCGTTGATGCCGATTTTGATGCTCATTCTTTTTACCTCCTAAATGTTTACAGGGTATAGTTGCTTGCCGAGGGTATTATATACTATCGCGGGCCGATGTACAAGACCTATTTTATTTTCGCCGGAAATCGAGAGTTTTTTCTTTACTGTGACAATTTCTGTGATATAATGTCCTTATGGGAAATTATTGATAGTTAGTCTTCCCAAGGAGGTGAATCCCTTGACCGACCAACAAACCAGCCAAGCCTTTTCCGAGATGCTGAGCGGCATTGACATCCGCTTGCGCGGAAAGCTCTCGGTGCTGCTGCCGGCGCTTGACCTTTTGGAAAAAAGAATCGCCTCCGGTGAGACGGACGCGGCTGTCCTGCGGTATCTGGGCGAGGCGCGGCGGGCGGCCTTTTCCATTTTACGGCTGGCGAGAAATTTGGGCGATCAGGCCAAATACGCGGAGGACTACGATATGTCCGACCCCGTGCGGGTCGATTTGGCGGAGCTGTTTGCCTCCATCGCCGCCGAGACGCGCAAGCTGGCCTGCTATAAAAACACCGGCGTCTCCCTCACCTGCTCCGAGACGCCTTTCCTCGCCCTCGCCGACCCGGACATGATTTCACGGCTCCTCTACAACCTCCTCTCCAACGCCGTCATGCACGGCGAGGGCGACGTGGCCGTTGACCTGAGGCGGGAGGACGACTCCATCCTGATTAAGGTGCGGAACGGGGGGACGGGGGGCGCCGAAACGCTGTCCCGCCTGTATGAGGGGCGGAGCGCCTATGAAACGCCCGAGGGGGCGGACGCCCCGCTGGGGATGGGCCTCTCGGTGGCGTCGGCCATCGTCCGCCAGTGCGGCGGCACCATGATGATTACGTCGGGCAAAATCGGCGAAACGATTGTCACCATTTCGCTGCCCGATTTGCCGCTGGGTGACGAAATGGAGTTCGCCGCCCCCAACGACCCCTGCGCCTTCCCGATCCATCTCGTCGAGCTGTCCGACTTCCCCGCGTATCACCCGGAGTATAACCTGCAAAAAAGAGCCGACCCAAACGCCGCCGTCATCCCGTGAGGAAACGGCATGGGGGCCAAAAGAGTTGCCATTTCACAACCCTTGCGTTATAATGGAGGTGCGGCAATCCCGGCGTATGTAAAATATCCCAAAGGATGGTGCGGCGCCCTATGACCGGAGCGTATACCATAGACGAAATCAAAAGAATTTCCGTACCCGTCGCCAGAAAATACGGCGTCAAAAAACTGGCGCTGTTTGGCTCGTATGCCCGGGGTGAGCAGAAAAACACGAGCGATATTGATTTTCTCATTGAAAAAGGGAATATTCAAGACCTGTTTATGCTTGGCGGATTTATCAACGCGCTGGAAGATACTCTGGGCGCGAATGTGGACGTGCTTACCTATGACGCCCTGAAAGATTCCCTGATTGCCGACGCGGTCAAAGACGAGGTGGTGCTGTATGAGGGATAGGGACGAAGCGGCGCGGCGGCTTGTGTACGATGATTCGGATTTGGAGACGCCGGAAGCTATGGCGGAGTTTGACGCGATAGCCGACGAAATGAAAGCTGGGGAGGTCTACCCCTTAACCCTTTAATCGGCAAATTCTCCCCCCCAGATTTGACAAATCCTCCGGCTTTTGCTATACTGACCACGGCGGCACATCGCCGCCGTATTTTATTTGTAAAGGGCGTATCAATTATGAGAAGACGTATCCTCTCCCTCGCGCTGACGCTGATGATGATTCTCGCGTTTGTCCCGGCGGCAATGGCGGAAGACGACATATACCGCGAGGAGCTTCCCGACGGAACGATTTACGAGTATCACGCAGGGCGGGACGCTGAATATTGGATATTCCCGGACGGAAAACGCGTTTTTAAGGGAGGAAGCGGAATGATCTTTTATGATCTTGAAGCCGACGAGGTCTTGCGTTTGGATGAGTTTATGAATTTGATTGCGAATATGATCGAGCCGAATAAAGAAATTTACATATGCCCTAACGAAGGCGGAACAATTATCGGCAAAGCTGATGCGGTATATGATTGGGTGATAATCAGAACATTTGAGCCTGTTGTCGTTCATATGGTTGATTTGAACATTAGGGGCATTACACTGCAAACAGGCGGCACTCTGGATGTTACCGGGGCTTGCAGTGCCAATTATGCCGGCACGACTGAGCCGCAGGGCGTCTATGTGGCTCCGTTTACTATACAGGGCAGCGGTACGTTTGCTACCGTCTCGTTTGCCTCAAAGGAACTTGAACTCCATGTGCCTGTAATTGTGGAAAACTCCAACGGAATGGGAATGTATAATTCGCGTGTACTCTTCAAAAGTGAAAACGCACAACTTGACTCCTTTGGGATTAGTAGCAATGACCCCCGTGGTGACCCCAATGCCACAACAGCGCGCATAATAGTTGCCAAAGCTGATGGCGTGGCGGGCGCGTGGAATGTTTCGCCCCGGAGTGCCATTGTGAGCGGAGAGCCGACAGACAATGAGATTGTAGTAGATGCAACCGGCAAGGTGTCGGTCTGGCTGGGCGAAGCCCCGGAGCCGGAGCCGGAAGAGCCCGAAGAACCCGAACCCGAAGAACCGGAAGAGCCCATCGAGGCCCCGAACCTTGACGACGCCGCGAGCTGGGCGCACACGCACATCAACGAAGCGTACGCCAAGGGCTTCCTCCCCGAGGAGCTGCAAGCCGCCTACACGCAAAACATCACCCGCGGCGAGTTTGTGCGGCTGGCCATGAGCTGGCTGCGGTATGAGACGAAGATGACAGACGACGAGCTGGTGGCGGCGTACGCGAAGCCGGGGAACTTGGACAGGGCGTTTGCGGACACGGACGACCCGATTATACTGGCGGCGGCGTGGCTGGATATCACGGCGGGCGTCGGCGGGGGCGTGTTTGGGATTGACGGCACGTTTGACCGGCAGCAGGCGGCGGTGATGCTGGTGAAGGTGCATAACATTCTG
>WRKO01000036.1 GCA_009782215.1 Oscillospiraceae bacterium
TGGTTCTCGCCGCCGCGAAGGACCATGTCCTTCAGGCGACCCGTGATTGAATAATTCCCCTGCCCGTCGCGCACGCCGAGGTCCCCCGTGTGCAGCCAGCCGTCCGGGTCGACGGCCGCCGCCGTGGCCTCGGGCATTTTATAGTAGCCCTTCATAATATGATAGCCGCGCGAACAGATTTCGCCGGGCGTGCCGTCGGGAACCTCCAGCCCCGTTTCCGGGTCGACGATCTTCGCCTCCACGTGCGGCAGCACGCGCCCCACCGTCGCCACGCGCCGCTCCAGCGGGTCGTCGGTGCGGCTCATCGTGATGCCCGGAGAGGACTCGGTCTGGCCGTAAGTAATGACGATTTCGCTCATGTTCATCTTCGAGCAGACGTTTTTCATCACTTCCATCGGGCACGTCGCCCCGGCCATGATGCCCGTCCGCAGCGAGGAGAAATCATACCGGTCAAACTCGGGATGCTCCAGGATAAAAATAAACATCGTCGGAACGCCGTGCAGGGCGGTGCATCGCTCGGCCTGCACCGTGCGCATGACCTGCAAGGGCGAATAGACCTCCACGGGGATCATCGCCGCCGCGTGCGTGACGCAGGCCAGCATCGCCAGCACCATGCCGAAGCAGTGGAAGAACGGCACGGGGATGCACAGCCTGTCCTCCGGCGTGAACGCCATGCACTCGCCGATGCACTTGCCGTTGTTGAGAATGTTGTAATGCGTCAGGCACACGCCCTTGGGAAAGCCCGTCGTGCCGGAGGTATACTGCATGTTGATGACTTCGTCGGGGTCCAGGCCCGCCATGACCGCGTCAAGCGTCCCGTCGGACACGCTCCCGGCCAGCGAGAGGAAGTCTTCCCAAGCGGAAATGCCCTCCCCCGGATCGGGGGAGGAGCCGTCGCGCTTAGGCAGGTGGATGATGTGCCGCAGCTCCGGCACGCGCGGGAACGTCCCGTCCGCGTCCCGCTCGGAGATCAGCTCCCGCAGGATGGCCGGATAGTCCGAGCCCTTGATGCCGTCGGAGAGCAGCAGGACCTTGGAGTCGCTCTGGCGCAGCAGGTACTCCAGCTCGAAAATCTTATAATTGGTGTTGACCGTCACCAGCACCGCGCCGAGCTTGGCGCAGCCGAAGGCGGCGATGGCCCACTCCGGCACGTTCGGGGCCCAGACGGCCACCTTCTCGCCCTTGCGGACCCCCAGGGCGTAAAACGCCCTGGCGGCGCGCCGGCACTGCTCGTTGAACGCGCGGTAGCTCAGGCGCAGGCCAAGGTCGTGATAGATCAGCGCGTCGTTGTCCGGATGGTCGCGGGCGACCATTTCCATCCAATCCCCAAGCGTGGCCCGCACCAAACCGGGCGTGCCGACGCGGATGGCGGCAGTGTCCATAATGGATCATCCTTCAAGCCGCCGGAGTTGTAAATGACGGCTGCCGTTTATCATATCAAAGGCTTTATGGCGTGTCAAGGACGGTTCTTAATGAATTCTTAATAATCCGTCCTCTTGACAACGCCGGAAAAGTTGACTATAATACCTCATACAGCCCCGGTCTGCGGGGCGGCCTTCTTATATAAGAACATACGTTTTTAGTCAAAAGACAAATCGACAGATATGGAGGGAAACCCATGAAACAAACACGCAAACGGACCCTGCGGCGTCTGGCCGCTTGCCTGCTGATGGCGGCGCTGCTGGCGGGAAATGTGACGGTGCTGGCGGAGGAGCCGGCTTCAGACGCGGAGGATGTTGCGGCCGCGAAAAGCATGATAGAAAGCGTGGTAGGCAATCTCACGGTTGCGCAGGGACTTGTAAATAGCGAAGATATCGCCGAAACCTATGTACACGCCTATACAGGTCCGGTGGAGCTTCTCTACGGCGTGACTGCGGTGGTAAACACCACCAGCTTTACTGCGGCGGAAGAGGGCACGGCGGCAGTCCCGAACGGCACAAACGGCAGTTACGTATTCACGGTGACTGTGAGCAAAGGCACGGTCTCGGATACAGTAAACGGGACATTGACCATTACCGCGATATCCCTTTCCTCAGAGGCCCGGATCGCGGCGGCGGTCACTGAGATTAACAAGCCCTATGCGCCGTTGCCATCCGTCACGACCGAGGCGGAGGCGAAAACGGCCGCGCAAAACGTTATCAATTCCCGCATCGCCCACTTGGACGTTGCCGCGGAGTTAAAGGATATAGCATTTACGCCGCCGAGCGTGGCGGAAGGCACTCTTAAATTTACTGTGACCGTAAGCAGAAGCGGAACGAGTCAAACCACAGGCCAGCTGGAGATGACCATCCCCGCGTTATCGCAGAATCAGCTTGACGTGAACAACGCCGCGATCATGCTGACATGGTATGTGATCCGGAATAACAACGCCCCGCAGGATGCCGTCGCCAATACCACCGCCAGCCGGTACACGGTGGCCTCAAACCTGTCGCTGCTCACGTCGATCGCCGGAGCGTCCGGCGTGACGATTTCGTGGGCCTTGGCCAGCGGCTCGGGGATTACCATCTCCGGTACCGTCGGCACGATCACCGCGACAACCCAGCAGAACGTGACGCTGCGGGCGACCCTCAGCAAGGGAGGCGCCAGCGCGGCCAAGGACTTTTACCTCACCGTCACCCCGGGCACCGACGCCGCGCAGGTCGCCGCCGTGAAGAACTGGCTGGAGGTTTCCGGGTGGAACGCCATCCGGGGGAGCAACGCCTCCTCCCTGAGCGGCAGCCCGTCCGCCTACTCCGTCACGCATAATCTGCCCATCAGCAACACCAGCGGCGCCAACCGGCCGGTGATCCCCGCCAGCCACGTCAACTACAACGGCGTGGCGGTCAGCGGCGTGAGCATCACCTGGTCGGTCGTGGGCGGATCGTCGTCGGCTACGGTGAATGTAAACACCGGCGCTGTGACCTTCCCGTTGTCCGGCAGCGGGCAGACCGTGACCTTGCGGGCGACGGTACGGAAGGGCTCGACGACCGCCACGCAAGACTTTCCCCTCCGCATCATGCCGCTGACAGACCAGGCTCTGGTCAATCTGGTGGCGCAGGAGCTGGTGTGGAACGTAATCAGCGGCGTGAATACCGCGCAGACCAACGTGACGGACAGACTCACGCTGCCCCTTGTGCCGGTCGTCCGCTCCGGCTCGTCGGGCTGGTATACCCAGCCGGCGGGCACGACCATCAACGGCATTTCCATCACCTGGACCCAGCTGTCCCCCTCAAGCCCGGTCTACGTCGTCACCTCCGGAACCGATATCGGCCGCGTCGTCCGTCCGGCGTCCGACCAGACCGTGACGCTGCGGGCAACGGTGGAAAAAGGCTCCGGCTCCGCCTACGTCATGCAGACGAAGGACTTTGTGCTGACGGTGAAGCTGCTCACCAACGCGGACGCGGTGCGGCTGGCCGCGCAGGAAATCGCGTGGAACGATATCCGGCACCGGAATTCCTCGCAGACCGCGGTATTCTCCGACCTCGCCCTGCCGGAAAGCGAGGACAGGTACGGCACGGCCATTACATGGACCTCCAACAACCGCGGCGTCGTCTCGGACGCCGGCGTCGTGACCCCGCCGGCCTCCGGCTCGGCGACCGCGCGGCTGACGGCGGTGTTCAGCAAGGGGACCGGCTCCGCCCATGTCACGCGGGAGCGGACGTTTGACGTGACCGTCGTCGCCCCGAGCGCTTCGCAGGAGGTCGTCGCGGCGGCCGCCGCGCTGAGATGGGACACGGTTAAAAACCAGAATACGAACCGCGACGCGGTCACGACCCGCCTTGTGTTGCCCGATACGGGCCGGTACGACACGGCGATCACATGGTCCTCCAACCGCACCGGCACCATCACAAACACCGGCGACGTGCTTTCCCCGACGTCGGGCAGCGCCGTTCCGGTCACGCTGACGGCCACGGTCCGCAAGGGCAATCTGAGCGAGACGGTGACCATTGCCGTGACGGTGAAGGTGCTGACCAACGCGGAGGCGGTGGCGGCGGAAAAGACCGACCTGACGTGGGACGTCATCAAGGGCGCGAATGCGCAGCAAAATCAAGTTCGCAGAAATCTTGCGCTCTCTTCCTCCGGAAGCAAGGGCACGAGCATCGCCTGGTCGTCCAACAGGACGGAGGTGGTTTCCCACGCCGGACAGGTCACGCGCCCGGCCGCCAACACGAGCGTCACGCTGACGGCCACGATCGAGAGAGGGACCTCCCGGGATACAAAGACCTTCACCCTGATCGTGCTGGCGGAGAACGCGGGCAACTTTGACGTCGCGGAGAGCCAAACCAAAATGACGGCGCGAACCTCGCGGAACGAGTTTGCGGCTCAGACGCTGCAGGGCACGCGGGGCTTTGAGATTCAGTCGGACCTGTGCGACCTGGCCTTTGACGAAAAGGCCGCGGGAACCATCAACAGCCTGTCCAACGGGGACGTCGTCATCACGGCGGAGAAGCTGGACTGGAACACGCTCCCGCTCCCCATCCGCAACGAGGTCGGCGACAGAGGGCTGTACGATCTCACCCTGACGGGCGGCACCCGCACGATTTCGGAGTTCGGCGGCGGCACGGCCACCGTGAGGATCCCCTATACACTGCGCACGGGCGAAAACCCCAACGCGATTATTGTCTATTTCATTGACGCTGCCTCCCGGCTCCGCCTGACGCGCGGATACTGGGACGCGGCGGCGCGCGAGGTCGTGTTCCGGACAAAGCATTTCTCCCGCTTTGCCGTCGCCTACCGTCCGGTCGTCTACAACGATGTTCCCGCCGGCGTGTGGTACAGGAACGCGGTGGAGTTCATCGCGGCGCGGAGCTTTCCGGTCGGGATCACGGGCACTCAGTTCGAGCCGGGCAAGGCGCTGACGCGCGGCGAGTTCACCGCCGCCCTGATGAACGCCTACGGCGTGGAGCTGGACGTGGTCGCAGGCGACAATTTTGCCGATGTGAATCCCGCCGCTCCCTACGCGCGGCATCTGGCGACAGGGAAGCGGCTGGGGATCATCACGGGCGTCGGAGACAACAACTACGCGCCGGAGCGGACCATCACCCGTCAGGAGATGTTCGCGCTTTTGTACAATATCCTTATGAGACTGGATGAAGTCCCGCCGCCGGCCGCAAACGGCGGAACGCTGTCCGGCTTCCCCGACGGGGGAGACGTGCATGACACGCTGGTCACGGCCATCAGCACCCTCGTCAGGGCCGGCGTCATCGCGGGCGGCGACGGCGGGCGCCTGCACCTGACGGTCAACGCCGACCGCGCGCAGATGGCGGGCATGATCTACAATCTGCTGGGCCCGTAAGGGAACGGGAACCGGCGGCCCCGGCCCCGCGGTACGCGCCGCGGAGCCGGGGAGCCGGTTTTTTTGCGCCGCCCGTTTGACAAGCGTCCCGAAACAGGATATACTGTACCCATACGCGCCCGTGGCTCAATGGATAGAGCATCAGATTCCGGTTCTGAGGGTTGGGAGTTCGAGTCTCTCCGGGCGTGCCAGCCGCCCGGCTTATGCCGGGCGTGAAACGCCGAATCCGCAAGGGTTTGGCGTTTTGGCGTAACCGTGTGAGGAAAAGGTGTTGTTCCCCGCTATGGACAAGTATACCGCGCTGCATGAATACTTCGGGCTTTCCTCCTTCCGCGCCGGGCAGGAGGAATTGATTGACGCGGTTTTACAGGGGCGCGATGTTTTAGGGATCATGCCCACCGGCGGCGGGAAAAGCCTTTGCTACCAAGTCCCGGCCGTCGTGCTGGACGGGGTTGCGCTCATCATCTCACCGCTCATCTCTTTGATGAAGGATCAGGTTATGGCGCTGAAACATATCGGCATCAGCGCCGCGTTTATCAACAGCTCCCTTTCCCCGGAACAGCTCAGGATGGCTTGTACCAATCTGCGGGCGGGTCAATATAAAATTGTGTACATCGCTCCGGAACGTCTGGCCGGGGACGGGTTTGTTTCTCTCCTCCAAAGCATGACCGTGTCCCTGGTCGCCGTGGACGAGGCGCATTGCATCTCGCAATGGGGGCAGGACTTCCGCCCAAGCTATCGGAAAATCGTGGATTTTCTGGAGAAGCTGCCCCGCAGACCGGCCTTGGCCGCGTTCACCGCCACCGCCACACAGCAGGTACGCGAGGATATAGAACGAATCTTGAAGCTGCAATCGCCCTTACGCCTGATCACGGGCTTTGACAGACCCAATTTGAACTTCGAGGTGCGGCGGCCCAAACGAAAAATCAACGCGCTCCGCGCATTGGCGGACCAAAGGCGCGATAAAAGCGGAATTATCTATTGCGCCACACGCAAGCTGGTTGAGCGAGTCTGCGGCGAGTTATCCTCCGCGGGCATTTCCGCGACAAAGTACCACGCGGGCTTGCCGGATGAAGAGCGCCGCCGGAATCAAGAGGATTTCCTGTATGACCGCCGCCCCGTGATGGTCGCCACCAACGCTTTCGGCATGGGGATTGACAAGTCCAACGTAAGCTATGTCATCCACTATAATATGCCGAAAAGCCTGGAAGCCTACTATCAGGAAGCCGGGCGCGCGGGACGGGACGGGGAAAAGGCGGATTGCGTTTTGCTGTATTCCTCCGGCGATATTGCCACGGCAAAATTTCTCATCCGGCATTCAGGCGAAAATGATGAGCTGAGCGATGAAGAGCGCCGGGAGGTAACGGCGCAGGATTACCGGCGTTTGGACACGATGGTCGGGTACTGCAAAGCGGCGGGCTGTCTGCGCGGCTATATTTTAGACTATTTCGGGCAGGCGCATGGGGAAAGCTGCGGGAACTGCGGCAATTGCCGCGGCGAGTATGTAGAGCGGGACATCACAAGCGAGGCGCAAATGATCCTCTCTTGCGTCAAACGGGCAAAGGATAAACTGGGCTACCCGGTCGGCGCCACGCTCATTATCCGGGCTTTATGCGGCGGCAAGGATAAGCGGGTGCTGGAGCTGGGCTTGGACCGGCTCACCACTTACGGGCTGATGAAAGCCATCTCCCGGCCGCAAATCAGGGAATACATCGAATATATGGAGTCCGCCGGGTATCTGCGTACAGACCCGGTGCATGGAGGCGTGGCGTTAACGCCCCGGTCCGGGGAGGTGCTTTTTCGCGGGGAGCGGGTGCGGATGTCTGTGAAACAGCCCTCCGCCGAGGAGAAACCGCGCGCCGTGAAGACGGATTCCCCGGTCACGGAGGGGGATTCCGGTTTATTCGCGGCGCTGAAGGCGCTGCGCTTCCGTTTGGCTCAGGAGGAGGGCGTGCCGGCATACATCGTCTTTTCCAACGCCAGCCTTGCGGATATGGCGCGGAAAGCCCCCAGGACGATGGCCGAGTTTAAGACCGTTTCCGGGGTGGGCGACATCAAGGCCGCGCGTTATGGGCAAGCGTTTCTTGCGGTCATTGCGGAATTTTGATATGATGTGAAAAACAAGCTGTATGAACCCTAAGCGGAGGTATCCTATGCCCGTCCCATTCGGAATGCCGACCCTGATTGAAACCAAAACGCCCGATGACTGCGCCAAGCTCTGCCGTGAGCTGGGGCTGTCTTTTGTTGAGCTGAACATGAATCTGCCGGAGTATCAGGCGGATGCGCTCGATGTAAAGCATCTTCTGGATATCGCGGGGGAATACGGAATATCGTATACGCTCCATCTGGATGAAAATTTGAATCCCTGTGATTTCAATGACCGGGTATCCAAAGCGTATACGGATACGGCGATATCCGCCATTCTCAAGGCAAGGCAGCTCTCCGCGCCGATTTTGAACATGCACGTAAACCCCGGCGTGTATTTCACGCTGCCGGACAAAAAAGTATTCCTGTTTGAGGAATACGAACCGGAATATCTGCGGAAGCTGACGGTCTTTCGGGACGCCTGCGAACAGGCCGCCGGCAGCTCCGGCATGGTTGTATGCCTAGAGAACTGCGGCCATTATGGGAGCTTGCCATATATGCGAAAGGGGCTGGATTTGCTGCTGGAAAGCCCCGTGTTTGCGCTGACGTGGGATGTGGGCCACAACGCGGCGGCGGATTACTCCGATGAACCGACCCTGATAGAACGCCTCCATCGCCTGCGGCATATTCACCTCCATGACGCGGACGGGCGGAGCAATCACCTGGTATTGGGCGAGGGCAGCGTGGATTTGATGAAATATCTTGATCTGGCCGAAAAACAGGATTGCCGTGTCGTGCTGGAGGTGAAAACGGCGGATGGATTGAGACGGTCGGTGGAGTGGATCAACCGCGAAACCCCGCACTACAACCTGCGCCACAGGGAACGGCCCTAACATGACATCCGCGGGCGACCGGGACGGTCGCCCCTGCAGGTTTTGCGCCCCACCCTGCGTAGGGCGCGATGCCCACATCGCGCCGCACCCCATTACACATCGCGCCGTGTTCCCCAAACGCGCAACCCGCCCTAAAATCCTCCGTCACGCCTGGCGGCGTGCCACCTCCTTTACGAAAGGAGGCTTGCGCGCCCTGTAAGGCCCCCCAAAAAAGGCTCCTTTCCTAAAGGAGCTGTCGGCGGAGCCGACTGAGGATTGACAAAGTTCCGCACAAACCGTAGGGCGCGACGCCCTCGGCGCGCCGCCCGGTGATCCGCAACCTTCGGGCAAACGGGAAACGCTCAGACATCCTGCGGGACGCGGAGGGCCGCGTCCCCTACTACAATGTAAAATCTAAAACATGACATCCGTGTAGGGACGCCATATATGGCGTCCGCGGGCGACCGGGACGGTCGCCCCTACAGGTTTTGCGCCCGCCCTGCGTAGGGCGCGATGCCCACATCGCGCCGTGTTTGCCCGGCTGCCAGTAAAACTGCAAGCCGCGCAATTTTTTCGTATATTTTCTAATTTTCTCTTGCATTATTCGTCATAAAGATGTATAATAATTAAAAGAACATTTACAGAAAGGATAACGCTATGGGATTGGAATCTGAATTGATGACTACTGCGGATGCTGCGGCACTTTGGGGCATAACTACTCGGCGTGTGCAAATTCTTTGTGAAAACGGAAAAGTGAACGGCGCTTTTCGAATGGGCAAGACTTGGATTATCCCAAAGGGAACGCCGAAACCGATTGATGGCAGGACAAAAACGGCGAGACAGATGAAAATGCCTGAACAAACCATCGAAAACAACAGGGCGAAAGGATTATAAATATGTTAAATCACAAAGGCACAATTACACTTGAAACAGAACGGCTTATACTGCGGCGATTTCATATCGGCGATGCGGATGCTATGTTTCGTAATTGGGCTAACAGCAACTTAGATATTGCGAAATATCTTGATTGGAACGGCAGCACATTCAACACTATAAATAACTGGATTGTTGCTTATGAAAAAGACGATTCATATAATTGGGCGATAGTTTTGAAGGATTTAGGAGAACCTATCGGATACATAAATGCACATGATATAGATGATTTACGAAATATGCTCGAAATTGGTTATGCAATAGGTGAGAAATTTTGGCATAAGGGTATTGCAACGGAAGCCGCTCGGAAAATTATTGCATTTTTCTTTGAAGATGTTAAGGTGAATAGGATAGCCGCAAAGCATAATTCTACAAACCCTCGTTCCGGCGGCGTAATGCGTAAAGTCGGTATGTCGTTTGAAGGAACTCAAAGGCAAGCATCCCGAACGGGTTGTGATGTTGTTCTTTATGCCCTGCTCGCAGAGGACTATTTTAACAAATCACAAGCAGTATCAAACAGTTCAACAATAAAAGAATCACTTGATTTGATGTTTCATAATCTGAAAATTGCTATGGATACTGTCGATTGGAACGCCGAGGTATGCGGCGCTCCTGCATGGAGATACATATACCACACGCTTCACTCTGCGGATAAATGGTTTATCAATCCAAGCAAGCGCAACGAGGAACCGGAACCGCCTTTCCACACTCCCGGACTGGACTGGCCTGATACTCCGTCCACTGTAGTTTTAAGCCGCGAAACGCTGTACACTTATTATGAGCAAGTCCGACAAAAGATTCTCGATTATTGCGACAGTTGGAATGATTCACAATTATGCGAGCAACCGCAAGGGTGTGTCAGAACGCGCTTAGGTTTGGCATTGAGCCAATTTAGGCATATATACGCACACATCGGTATTCTAAACGGTGTTACAATCGTTAATACAAACCGTTACCCGCGTGTAATCAACGAAGGTACATGGCACTCAAGAAAATTTCCCGAAGGTTTATATGATGTGGAGGATAAAACATAATGGAAAACGCATTAACGATTTACGGTTCATTCATCTAAAGAAATCAAAGACCTTATTTATCACCGTCAGTATGAAGCGATGAAAAAGGTCAATTCCGAGTTGATGCTCCTCTATTGGAAAACCGGCGAATATGGCTATCAGATGATTTCCAGGTTGCTGCCCCGGAGCAAATAAAGACGCAGGATACCAGCTCACATCCTGCGTCCTATAGCACACACCCTGCGTAGGGACGGTCGCCCCCGACCGTCCGCCGGTGCGCGTGAAATCGGGAACACCGGCGTGATTTCCGCCTGTTTTCGGACGACCGGGGGCGGTCGCCCCTACAAGGGTTTGCGCCCGCCCTGCGTAGGGCGCGATGCCCACATCGCGCCGTGTTTGCCCGGTCGCACAGGTCGTAGGGGACGCAGACCTCGGCGTCCCGCAGGGTTATCTGCAAACTTCGGGGAAAGGGTTTTCGCCGTTTGCCCGTCCGGCTGTTGGTTTGGGTAGTCTTCAGGCATTCCCGGGGGAGGTCTCCCCCGGAGCCCCCCACTGGGGGACTTGGCAGTCCCCCAGGCCCTCTCGCGGGTAATACGGGGGTTTTGCTTTGTGCGAGACACGGCGTTTCACCGTAAGGGTCTTGTCCGGGCTGTCCTGGCCTCGACTTTTGGGTTTCTCTCTTTTTGTCTTGTTCACACGTCCCGGCCATACCCTTGCACTTTCTTTGCTGTCTCCACAGGGAACTGCCCTAACAAACAGACATCTTCGGGAACCCCGTTTTCTTGTAGGGACGCCATATATGGCGTCCGTCCGTTTCCCAAAACGTCCGCCGTTTCCCGCGCCGGGGGCGTTGGGGACGTTTTGCGGGACGCGGAGGGCCGCGTCCCCTA
>WRKO01000037.1 GCA_009782215.1 Oscillospiraceae bacterium
GGGAGTTTTTTGAGAGAAATTTTTGCCCCCCCCCCGCCGCCCGGGGGGGGGGAGGGGACGAACCCCCCCCGTCCGCCTTTGGCGGACACCCCTCCAAGGAGGGGAATTGGAACGGAGGGCGTTAATGAACGTTTTGACGTGGGTGAATGACAACGGGCGGGAGATTGTTTTCAACCGGCAGACCTACTTCTATGACCGGGTGACGGACAGTCTGGCGGCGGATGAGCAGGTTTTTAAGGCGCCTTGGCAGGACGGGGCTTCGACCTTCGCGGTGACGTTGGCGAGACCGTTAATCCA
The DNA here is from genome assembly GCA_009782215.1 of Oscillospiraceae bacterium. Classification (GTDB taxonomy): domain Bacteria; phylum Bacillota; class Clostridia; order Oscillospirales; family UBA929; genus UBA929. The sequence goes on from WRKO01000037.1 coordinate 298, forward strand.
TATCTCCGGCAGCATGACCGTTTTGAGAACCGGCGATAGGAAAAAAAAGATGGACGACGCGGTCGATGAGCTGAACACCGCGTTTTTGCCGCATATCTTCGGCGTGCTGACCGAGCGCCGCGCCGGGACGGACAGAATGATTCGATGCCGACCCGCAGCGCGTCCGGTCTTCGGCCCGGTCATCCAGAACAGCCGGACGGTGGATATAGACTTCATCGCCGATATGCCCCGCTGGGTCGAAGCAACGGAAACGGTCTTGGAGCTGGGCCGCGAGGTGGGCGGCTTCCGCTTCCCGCTGCGGCTGCCGACACGGATGGGCTTTTATATGCGCGACGCCGTGATTGACAACAACAGCGGGGACTACATCTTCCCGGTGATTGAAATCTACACCGTGTCCGAGCTGATACGGGTGACGAACGAAACAATGGGGCTGCACATTGAAATCAAATACCCCATCGGCGAGAGGCAAAAGATGGTGATTGACACCCTGAACACCGAAGCGTATCTGCACGAGCGGGACGGATTGTCCGGCGAATGGCACGAAATTAAAAATGTGAGCGACTGGCTGACGCATGATAGCGATTACTGGCCGTTGCAAGTGGGGCGGAATTTTATAACGCTCCGCAATGAACGCCCCGACGTGACGGTCATTGCATCGGTGCGATTCAATCGCCCCATGTAGGGGGCGCAGAGATAAGAGTTAAGAGTTAAGAGAGAAGAGTGGGAGTGCGTCCCTCTCTTATCTCTTTCATCTTAAATCTTAAATCTGAATATCGGGCGTTTTTCCCGTATAATGACGCGCTTGAATTCTCCGCAGCCTTCGCAGAGGTCTTTGAAGAAAGAGAGGACATACCTTTTCTTTCCTTTTTGACTTTTATTGTCTTTTTCATAGCAAGAAATACAAAATTCTGCCATATTTCATCACCTATTACAGTATATCACAATGACGCGAAAGCGCAACTGTTTTTTCCGGCAGACACGGCAGAAAAGAGGGGAGAACCTAGATGGCGAAGCAAATTGTGCGGCAGTTGATATCGCAGTTTCGGATTGATACGACGCAGTTTCATGAGCAATTGCAGACGATTAAAAGCGGGTTGTCGAGGACGGGGGCGGAGATTAACGCGCTGAAGCAGCATTTGAGGCTCGAATGGGACAGCGACAAATACAACCGGGCGATGGCTCTTGCCGCCGAGCGGACGCAGCTCGCCGCCGACCGGGTGAAGCTGCTGAAAAACACGATGGCGGAGATGGAAGCGCAAGGGGTTGACAAGACCGCCGAGGGTTGGCGGGAAATGGAGAAAGACTTAGCCCGCGCCGAAACCGCCGCCGTGAAAGCCCGCAAAGAATTTGAGGAAATCGCCAAGATATCCTATGAGCGGGTCTCAAAAGAGCTGGAGAAGGTTGGGGACAATCTTGAATCCATAGGAAAGAAAGCATCCATCGCCAGTGCCGCGGTCAGCGCGGGGCTGGCGTTTTCAATTAAAGCCGCCGTTGACATGGAAGACGCGATGGCGGGCGTCAGCAAGACAACGCAGCTCACCGGGGACGCGCTGCTGGAGATGCGGGACGAGCTGATAGGGCTGAGCCGGGAAATCCCGATTGCCGCCAAGGAGCTTGCCGGCATGGTGGAAACGGCGGGGCAGTTGGGCGTCGCCAACGAAAACGTGATTGACTTTTCAAAGACCATCGCCGAGCTGGGGACGGTGACCAACCTTGCCGGGCAGGAGGGCGCGACGTCGTTTGCCCGATTTGCCAACATCACGCAGATGGCCTACGAAGACGTTGACAGGCTGGGCGCCGCCGTCTTCGACCTCGACCGCAGCACCGCGACGACGGCGCGGGGCATCATGGATATGGCGACCCGTCTAGCCTCCGCCGGAGCGCAAGCGGGTATGACGGAAGCGGACATAGTGGGTCTCTCCGCCGGGCTCAGCTCGCTGGGCTTGGAAGCGCAGATGGGCGGCACCGCTTTTTCCAAGGCAATCAATCAGATTACCATCGCCGTGGAGACGGGCAGCGGCAAATTAGACGACTTCGCCCGCGTGGCGGGTATGACGGCAGAGCAATTCAAAACCGCTTGGCAGACAAACGCCGCGTCCGCGCTGGTGTCGTTTACCGAGGGATTAGCCAACACCGACCGTTTGGGGCAGTCTACCATCCTGACCATGCAGGAGCTGGGCTTAACCGAAATCCGCATGAGCGACGCGCTGCGCCGCGCCGCCAACTCCGGCGACCTGATGCGAAACGCCATTGAAAAAAGCAACCGCGCATGGGAAGAGGGCAACGCCCTGACCGACGCCGCCGCGATTAAATTTGAAACCACCGCAAGCAAGCTCCAGCTCGCCAAAAACGAGGTAACAGCCCTAGGAATCCAACTGGGCGACAACCTCCTGCCCATCGTAACCGACGTCGCCCGAAACGTAGGCGAGTTCGCCCAAAAACTAGCCGACCTAGACGAACGCACCGGGGGACTGGTGACGCAAATCGGGCTGTTTATCGCCATATTCGGGCCGATGACGTCCATTTTGGGGAAAGCTATCGGTTCCACGGCGGAGCTGATAGCCAAAATAGGCGCGTGGATTGTCGCAAACAAAGCCGCCAAGGTTAGCCAAGACGCCTTGAACGCAAGCGTGGCAACCACACCGTGGGGCGCAATCGGCACCGCCATTGGGCTGGTTGTATCCGCCGTGTCGGCGGCTGTCGTATCGTATAATCTGCTGAAAAAGGAAACCGAGGAAACGACGGCGGCATTAAAAGACCAAGTGAACATACTGAAAGAGCAAAGAGAAGCCTTTGACGCCATAAAGGAGCAGTTTGGCCAAAGAAGGGAATCCATAGAAGCCGAAGCCAACGCCTCCTTTATGCTGTTGGAGCGTGTGGAAAAACTGGTTGAAGTAGAAGGGAAAACCGCCGAGCAGAAACGCGAACTAACAACTCTGGTAAAAATGCTCAATGACGCCAACCAAGACCTGAATCTAACCTACGATGAGCAGACGGGGATTTTGTCCGCAAACATAGCGAGCATAGAAAATCAAATAAGAGCAAAGCGGGAAATGGATAAAATCGACGCCAAAAGAGAAGAATCCGTTGCCATATTGAATCAAATCGCGGAAGCGGAGGAAAAGCTCAAAGGAATTGACGAAAGACGGAAAGAGGCAAAGACTGAGCTTGGAAGACTTGAGGAGGAAGACAGACGGATAAGACTGGAGACAGGGCGCCAAATCACGCAGCAGTCAGCCGTTGCGACTAGTCAACGATTAGATGAAATGAGAAGACTGAGCCGCGCCATAGATGACTTAGATGCCGAAGAGGAGGATTTAAGGGAAACAATAGCGGCGCAAAATGTAGAATTTGACAACAATGTAAAATCAATAGCTGATGCGTCCATAGAGATAAACAAATTGGCGGGCAGCACAAGGGTGGCGAAAGAAGAATCCGAACAGCTCAACCTAACGCTGGAAGACCAGCAAAAAATCATCAGCGACTCCACCAAAGCCTACGAAGACCTGACCGGCGTCCTAGACCGCCTAGCCAAGGGGCAAGACCTATCCTTGTCGCAAATACGCCGCCTGATAGAGCAATACCCCCAGCTCGCAACGCACATAAAAGCCACCGCGACGGGCTACACCATCGCGGAGGAAGCCGTGCGGGCGATGGCGCAGGCGGAGCTGGACGCGCAGATAGCCATAGAACGCGCCGCGCTGGCGCGGGCCGAGGCGGTGCAAAGGGAAGCCCAGAAGGTACTCGACGCGAGAACAGCCATGATTCGGGGCATCAACGAGCAGATAGAGGCCGAATGGCGAATTTCTGCGGCGACCGGCGAGGCACAGCGGGAAATGCGGGCCGGGATGGAAGCCACCATAAAGATGCTGGAGGGCTTGCGGGCGCAGCTCGACCGACCCATCACCGTAACGACGCCGAAAACGGCGTCAGGAGCGGCGGCAGGCGCGGCGACAAGGGCGGAGCAGGTAAAGGCCGAGCGGAGCGAGATTGTCAAAGAGGAACGGGTCACGCAGGAGGACGTAGAAAAAGCAAGGCTTGAGCTTTACAGGAAAGGTCTGGCGGACGCCAAGTACGAGCGGGCGGTGAGCGACCGGGAGCGAGCGGAAGCCGACCGCGACTATTATACCGCGCTGCGCCGTTTGCGGGATGAATATCTGACCGAAAACAGCGCCGAGTGGAGAGCCGCGACGCAAGAGCTGGTAAAATACTACGGCTCGTTGAAAGCCGCCAACGAAGAGCTGATGGAGGAGGATTTGCAGACCTACCGCGAAAAGCTCGCCGAAGCCGCCTATGAGCGGGATTTGCAGTTGGATGACAGTCTTGAGGCGCAGGCGCGGTTTTATGAGCAGATGCGGGAGCTGCGGGATGCTTATCTGAAAGAGGACAGCGAAACGTGGAAAGAGGCAACGCTGAACATCATGCGCTACGACAAAGCCCGCGCAGACCAAGCTGCGGCTAGGGAAAGCGCCGCGCAGGAGGCGGCGCTGGAGGACGCCAAAGCGTTGGAAGAGGCGGCGCGGAAAGCCGCCGAGGACGCCGAGCGCTACCGCGTCTCCGCGTACAACGCCCGCCGGGAGCAATTACGCTATGAGCGGGATATGGATATCATCGACGATGAGCGGTACTACGCGCAGCTCAGACGGTTGCAGCAGGGGTATCTGCACGAATCGGAGGAGGAATGGCGGCGCGTCAACGTGGAGATTTATCAGTTTGAGAAACGAATGCAGCAGGAGAGATTAAAAGAGGAAGAGAAGTTTTTGCAGGACAAGCGGGCCGCCGAGCAGAGGGCGGTGCGAGAGGCTTATGACGAACGCGCCAAGCAAATCCGCGCCGAGCTAAGCCTTGAAAAAGACCGCCTAAACCAGCTCATCCGCAACATTGACGAGGAACTCGCCGCCCGACGGCGCTTGGGCGAGGAGGAGAGCTTTGAAAAGCGGATTGCCGCGCTGCAAATGCAAATTGAATACGAGCGGAACACCGAAAACCGGATAGCGCTGGAAAAAGAGCTGCTTAGGGTGGAAAAAGAGCGGGACGAATATCAATTCAGGATGCAGAGGGAAGACGAGAAAACGGCGCTGAGGGCGCAGATGACCGCCGCCGAGGAGCTTGCCGCCGCGCAGATTGCCAACGCGGAGAGAACCCGGGATGAGCTTTTGAAGCAATACGACGAAATTTACAACGTCATGCTGGAACAGCTAACCGGAAAACCCCGGGAAGCCCCCCTGCAAGCCGCCGCGGACGCCTACGCCGCCGCCGCGAAGGCGCTCTCATCGGTCACGTCGTCGGTGCAGACCGTCAACGACAACCGCCAATATACCGCCCCCATCACCATAGCCAACGCATGGACGGAGCAAATGATTGCCGCTTTGGTTAGAAACACACTCGAGCAAATGCTCGTGTGAGTTTCCAGATGAAAGATTAAAGAGAGAAGAGAGAAGATAAGACGCGACCCCTCTCTTATCTCTTACATCTTATATCTTAAATCTGATTTTTACGGAGGAAAAATCATGCGAAGCGATGCGGAGGTTAGGCTTTACGCCTATCGGGGGGCGGGGTTGCCCTATGACCGGATTGGGACGTCTTATAAGTGCGCGGTGAAGTGGACGCAGAGGTATTCGGCGACGGGGGCGTTTAGCATCACCGTGCCGGCAGGGGAGAGGATAAGCCGGGCGATGGAGAGGGGCGTGTTTGTGGAAATAGGGCGGCGGTTTTACGGCGTGATTGACGAGGTGAGCCGGACGCATGACGCGGGGGGCGATATGCTGACCGCGAGCGGAACCGATTTTCTCGGGCTGCTGGAAAGGCGGGTGACAATTCCGCCGGACTGGCCGGGCGGGACGGCGCTGATGGGCTTCGACGCCGTGTCCGGGAGCAGCGAAACCATCATCAAGCATTTTGTGACGGGCAACGCCGCCGCGCCGTTTTTGCAAAGCCGAGCCATACCCGGACTGCAAATCGCGCCGGACTTGGAGCGGGGGAGACCGGACGACCGCTACATGACCCGGTACGCCAATCTGATGGACGTTATCAGCGAGATTGCCGAGGACGCGGGGCTGGGGATAACCATCAAGCCGGACTTTGACGCCGGGACGATGACCTTTGACGTCTACGAGGGCGCGGAGCGCTTGGCGGTGGTTTCCACCGAGCGGGGGACGACGCTGGATATGCGGAACATGGAAAGCGACGTCAATTACCGCAACATCTTCTACGCCTCGATGAGCGGCAGCGAGTTTGCCGACGAAACGCTGACGATGCAGTACGCACGCGAAGGCGACCCGCCGAACGGTTTTGAGCGCCGCGAGCTGCACATGAGCATCAGCGCCAGCCACCCGGAGCCGGGCGAGGAATACAACGAGCTGCGCCGCATGGCGGAAGTAAACATGACCAACTACGAGCCGCTGAAAAGCCTGACCTGCGAGGTCAACCCGTCGCGCTTGGAGCTGGGCCGCGATTACGAGCTGGGCGATATCCTGACCGCCCAAAACCACGCTTGGGGCGTGACCAGTAAAGTCCGCGCCGCCGCCATAACCGCCGAACACACCGGCCGAGGCGGTCACGTAACGGTGCATTTTGGGGACGAACGCCCCGGTTTGCTGGTTAGAGCATACTGGCGAAGGAAGCCGAACCAGCAGAGATAAGAGGGGGAGCGTCTTTCCGCCGTAGGCGGAATTACACAGATACAAGATACAAGAGATAAGAGTTAAGAGAGGGGTTTGTTAATGATAAAGTCAATGTTTTTCAACAGCACGGCGCCGGAGGACGGCGGGTATGCGGCGAGCGATTTTGCAGGGTATTTCAACGCAATCATTTCCGACGGTGTGTTTACGCGGGGAAGGCGGCTTGGGCTGACGGTAACGGCTATGCCGGAGACGATGCAGGTTACGATTGCGCCGGGGGCGATATTCGTCAAAGGGCATATGTGCATGATTACGGACGGAGAAGCCTTTCTGCTGGATTACACGCCGGTTCATCCGCGCACGGACTTCATCGTCATGCGGCTGGATTTCACCCGAGACGCCACCGGAAACGAGCGGGCGGGGTCGATTTACCCGGCAGTCGTCAAAGGCGAGCCGGGCGGGGAGCCGCCGGAACTCAGACGGGAAACGGACATATGGGAAATGCTGCTTTGCGAGGTGAGCATCCCCGCCAACGCGATGACGCTGGACGGCGCGGAGCTGACCGACAGGCGGCCGGACGACGCCGTTTGCGGGTTTGCGAAGTTTTTGGGAGACTTTGACGAGGTGGACGGCGGGAGCTTTATTGAGGACTGGGAAGTCGCCGCGCACAACATCAACGCCGCGACACACAAAAATATCATTGTATCAGGCGGGGAGGCGGGCGTCGTAGCCGGAGAGATTACGGACACGAGCGCCGACTTGGACGCGCACAAAATAAATCCGCTGGCGCACCAAAACCTCATCGTGGATGGGGATAGAAGCAGGGAGGAAGATTAGAATGGCAAAAATACTTTTTAAGCGGGGCCTGTCCGGCAACATTTCATCCATCGTGCTGGCGGCCGGGGAGCCGGCATTCACCACCGACACCAAAAAACTGTTCATCGGCGACGGCAACGGAAACAACATCCTCATAAACATCGACGTGACCGACGTCGGGCTGGAAATCCAAACGAAGGTGCTGGACAGGATGGGCGTCCCGGACGGCTTTGCCACGCTGGACGTGGCCGGGAAGGTGCCGCTGGCGCAGCTCCCCGACGCGCTTGTCGGAAACGTGCAGTTTATGGGGACATGGAATCCCGCGACCAACACGCCGGAGCTGCCGTCCGTGCCGGAGGTGAAGGGGCAGTACTGGGTGACGTCGGCGGCCGGGGACAGGTTCGGGCTCTCCTTCCAAACGGGCGACTGGATTATCGCCGACACAGGCGGAACAGGCGGAGCGCTCCGGTGGGGCATCGTGAAAAACACCGACGCGGTGCGCACGGTGCAGGGCAGAATCGGCGACGTGGTCATCACCGCCGCCGACGTGGGCTTGGGAAATGTGAACAACACCGCGGACGAGGATAAAAGCGTGGCCTCAGCCGCCGTTTTGACGACCGCCAGAACCATCGCGCTGTCGGGCGGGGCGACCGGAACAGCGACGAGCTTCAACGGCTCGGCCAACATCACAATCTCCGTGACCGGACTGAACATGAGTAACGCAAACGCAGGCATCCTCACGGTGGAACGGGGCGGTACCGGAGCGGGCAGCCTCACGGGAATCCTCAAAGGCAACGGCACAGGCGCCATCACCTCGGCGGAAGCCGGAACAGACTACCTAACGCCGGACAGCGTCATCGACGGCGGAACATTTTAAGGAGGAATCATAGTATGAGAATCCGATTGAGAAGAGGCTTAAAAACCAACCTGCCGAACTTAGCCGAGGGCGAACCGGGGTTTTGCCAAGACACCGGGGAGCTTTTTGTCGGCTCCCCAACGGGAAACCGGGCGATAGGCGTACTCCCTCCCGCCAACGGCGTAGCCTACGGAACCAGCACCACCGCCGCCGGAACCGCCGCCAAGGTCAGCGCCATAACCGGCTTCATCCGCTACACCGGCGCCATCGTAGGCATAAGATTTTCAACAAGCAACACCGCCGCCACACCAACCCTTAACGTAAACAGCACCGGAGCCGCCCAAATCCGCTACAACGGAGCCGCCATCATCGGCACAAACCTCACAGCCGGCGACCACCTCTTCCAATTCGACGGTTCCTACTGGAACTGGCTCAACTACCCCGTGATGAACCAAGCCACCCAATCCGAAGCCGAGGCAGGCACCGGCACCGCAATCCGCGCATGGACGCCGGAGCGGGTAAAGCAAGCCGTCCAATCCAACGCCGCCCCAACCTTCGACGGCCCCATCCAAGGCATCCCGGCGATTACACTGGGCGGCGGCGTGGGGCATGGGGGATTTGCTGTTACTACTTGGTTGTTCCCAACTCTTGGTACTGTGAAGGGCATTATTTTTAATGGGAAGATGATGAGAAGCGGCCCAACGGCGATTGGAGGTACACAAGTTGCTGATATAGGTTCCAAAACATGGACGTCTGTTCCTTCGCTTCCAACGTCAGGTATGACAATAATAGCCCTGTTTGCCTATAACGGCGTTGCCTATGCTGTCGGCAGAACATCCAGTCACATCGCCGCAATCAGCTTTCAGATTTTCTCAACCACAACAGGCGAGACATGGACGGCGTTAGCCTCCCACCAATTCGCCACTAACTGGCAGAACAATCAGTATAACATGGTGATGCTTGGGCTGAACGAGCAGAGCGGCGTTGCTTATTTTGGCGTCAGAGCCAGCGATTCCGTGGCGTGGGGTGTTCGCACATACACCATTGCTACAAACACATGGGCTACACCGTCTTGGACAATACCGTCGGCTTTTCGCCCTCCTAGAAACACCCGTGATAGCACCTCTTTTATCGGGTATGGCAACAACAGCACACTCTGGGCCAGCGGCGGCACAGCCATAGACCTAACAAACGGAACCACAAGCACCACTTGGCAAAACAAGCTTGGCACCCAGCAACTATCATTCTCTGGGACGAAATACATTGAGCCTTATTCTTTAGGACAAGGGAAATTGCTTGTGGCAATAATAAATTATTGGACAAGCAGCGCAGATGTTAGCGATACACCTTGGTCTTTCATTATATACGACACGGTTACAGATACTATGTATCCGATACACTCAATGGACGGAACCCCGTATAACTTTATTCCGGTTGGTTCCGGGGATGGATGTATTTTTACAAACGCATACGTAAGGAGGCTAATCTGATGACCATCACCTACGAAACCTACCCCACCGGCGACGAAAACGCCCACGGCTACAAAGTCCGCAAAGACGGCGTTGTCATCGCAGACCAACCCTACACCCCCGGCGCGGA
>WRKO01000038.1 GCA_009782215.1 Oscillospiraceae bacterium
GCCGCCGCGATCTCGCCGCCGGTCAGCACAAAATCGCCCAGAGGGATTTCTTCCTCCACGCACAGCTCAATAAACCGCTCATCGACGCCCTCATACCGCCCGCAGATGAAGATCAAGTGGTCCAGCTCCGCCAGACGCCGTGCCTCCGCCTGCGAAAAGACGCATCCCTGCGGGGACAGGAGGATCACGCGGCCCGGCCCGTGCGTCTGCCTGACATGCTCAAGGCAGCGGAACAGCGGGTCGGCCGTCATCACCATGCCCTGCCCGCCGCCGTAGGGGTAGTCGTCGACCTGCTTTTGCCTGTTGAGAGTAAAGTCGCGCAATTGGTGGGTGCGGACGCGCAAATGCCCGCGCCGCGCGCCGCGCGCGATGATGCTCTCGCCCAGCGCGGCCTCGATCATATTGGGGAACAGGGTGATGAAGTCCATTGTGAGCATCGTTCTACATCCCCTCGATCAGCGCCACCACGACGCGCCGGTTCTCGATATCAAGGCGTTTCACGAACTCCGGCACCGCCGGAACCCAATGCTCCGCGCCGTCCGGGCCGGTGATCCGGTACACGTCATGCGCCGGCGGCTGGAGGACCTCGGTCAGCGTGCCGATCTCCGCGCCGTCCGGGTCAACGGCGGTCAGTCCCAGCAAATCGGACAGAAAATGCGTCCCCTCGGGCAGGCTTGCCTCGGCGCGGTCAAAGTACAAAACGCACCCGCGCAGAGCCTGCGCGTCCTCGCGCGTGTCCACGCCCTCCAGCTTGAGCAGCAGGAAGCCCTGGTGCGGACGCGCGCCCTCCGTCCGGCGGACGCGCTTTTCCCCGCCGCCGGGCAGCTCCAGCGCAAAACGCCGGAAAGGGAGCAGAAAGTCCGCCCCGTCGCACCACGGGCGTACCTTCAGCTCCCCGCGCACACCATGAACACCGGTCACCTGACCGGCCTCCATCCAATGCGTGATGTCCATCGCTAGTCCAAAATATCGACCCCGACCCGCACGCCGGCCGGGGCGGCGGCCTTGATCACCGTGCGGATATCGCGCGCCACGCGCCCGCCGCGTCCGATGACCTTTCCCATATCGCCCGGCGCGACGCGCAGCTCCAGCGTAAGCTGGCTGTCCTTCTGCGTCTCGGTCACCGTCACGGCGTCCGGCTCGTCGACCAGCGCCCGCGCGATATAGGTGAGCAGTTCTTTCATGGGGCAACGTCCTTTCCTTAGATCACGCCCGCTTTTTTCAGCAAGCGCTTCACGGTATCGGTCGGCTGCGCGCCGGTGGATATCCACTTTTTGGCGGCGTCGGCGTCGACGGTGACCTCGCTGGGCTCTTTGAGCGGATTGTAGGTTCCAATCTCCTCGATGAACCGCCCGTCGCGCGGATACCGCGAGTCGGCTACAACGATGCGGTAAAACGGCGCTTTCTTCGCGCCCATCCGGCGCAGTCTGATTTTAACCATGCGTTTCGTCTCCTCCTTCTTTTTGTTCTTATACTCAAAAGAGCTTTCCCAGCCCTTTGGGCATCTTCCCCGAAGCCATTTGCCTGGCCAGTATTTTCATCATCTCGTACTGCTTGAGCATCCGGTTGATGTCCTCCACGCGGACCCCGCTGCCGGCGGCGACGCGGCGCTTGCGCGAGGAATTGAGAATCTCCGGATTCTCACGTTCCTTCGGCGTCATCGACAGGATCATCGCCTCTGTGCGCGCCAGAGCCTTTTCGTCAAACTTCGCGTTTTTCAGCGCGTGCTTGTCCACGCCCGGCAGCATTCCCGCGATGTCGGCCATCGAGCCCATGCCCTTCAGCTGCGCCATCTGCTCCAGAAAGTCGGTCAGCGTGAACTTGCCGGCCCGCAGGCGTTTTTCCATCTCCGCTGTCTTTTTGGCGTCCAGGGTCTGTTCGGCCTTTTCGATCAAGCTGAGCACGTCGCCCATGCCCAAAATGCGCGAGGCCATCCGTTCGGGGTGGAAGACCTCCAGAGCGTCGGCCTTTTCCCCCACGCCGCAGAACTTGATCGGACAGCCCGTGACGGCCCGCACGGAGAGGGCCGCGCCTCCGCGGGCGTCGCCGTCCAGCTTGGTCATAATCACGCCTGTCAGCCCGAGGGACTCATGGAACGCGGCGGCGGCGGTGACGGCGTCCTGCCCGGTCATGGCGTCCACGACCAGCAAGATCTCGGCGGGGTCCGCGGCGTCCTTGAGGCGCCGCAGCTCCTCCATCAGCGTCTCGTCGATGTGCAGCCGCCCGGCGGTGTCCAGCAGCACCACGTCGTTGCCGTGGGCGCGCGCGTGGGCGACCGCGTTTTGGGCGATGGCCACGGGATCGCCCTGCCCCTGCTCAAACACCGGAACGCCGTTCTGCCCGCCGACGACCAGCAATTGCTGGATCGCGGCCGGGCGGTAGACGTCGCAGGCCGCCAGCAGCGGGCGCTTGCCCTGTTTTTTCAGCCATCCGGCCAGCTTGGCCCCGTTGGTGGTCTTGCCCGCGCCCTGCAGGCCGCAAAGCATCACGACCGTCGGCGGTTTAGAGGAAAACTGCAATTTGGCGGACGTGCCGCCCATCAGGGCGGTCAGCTCCTCGTTGACGATCTTGACGACCATTTGCGCGGGGTTCAGCGTTTCCAAAACGTCCGCGCCGACGCAGCGCTCGGTGGCTTTGGCGATGAAATCCTTGACGACCTTGAAATTGACGTCGCTCTCCAGCAGCGCGAGGCGCACCTCGCGCATGGCGGCCCTGACATCCGCCTCCGAGAGGCGGCCCTTGCCGCGCAGGCGTTTGAAAACGCCCGCCAGTTTTTCACCCAAAGACTCAAAGGCCATAGATAAGGACTCCTTAGAACAGTGAGGACGCGGGGAACAGCGAGACCTGGTTTTCATCCTCCAGCCCCAGACATTCCTCTGTCAGCGCGCGGATGCGCTTTGCGTGGCGGGGGATATCGGGATGTGCCGGATGCGCGTCCGCCAGGGCGGCGATCTGCGCCGACGCCAGATCAATGCTGACCAGAGCCTCGCGCATCCGGCGGAAACGCATGACCAGCCCGAGCTTATCCTCCAGCTCGCGCAAATACGTGCCGGCGCGCTCCAGCGCGTCGCGGACGCCCTGCCGCGTGATTCCCGCGTTTTCGGCGATCTCGGAGAGGGAGAGGTCGTGATTGTGGTACAGGTCATAAAATTCCCGCTGACGCCCGGTCAGCAGGTCGCCGTAGAAATCAAACAGAAGCGCCGCGGTCTCGGGGTCTGTACGCATAACCAACACGCCTTTATAGTGGAGATATGAAACGGAAGGATCAAGGGGTTGGAACTTGCGTGTAAAGCTCATCGCCTTTACAATAAGAGGATTGTAACATAAGACAGGAAGGTTGTCAAGGGGTTCTGAAAATAAAACAGGGCAAGAGGATTTACGTTGCCCGTATCGCGTCCGCGTTTGCCCCGGCGCACACACCGTAGGGCGCGATGCCCACATCGCGCCGTGTTCCCCAAACGCGCAACCCGCCCTAAAATCCTCCGTCACGCCTGACGGCGTGCCACCTCCTTTACGAAAGGAGGCTTGCGCGCCCTGTAAGGCTCCCTCCCCGTCAAGGCTCCTTTCCTAAAGGAGCTGTCGGCGAAGCCGACTGAGGATTGACAAAGTTCCGCACACGCCGCAGGGCGCGCCGCCCGGTGGATCACGGGCCCTTGGCCGCGTTCCATTCCCTGATCAGTTGTTCCAGCGACGGCTGGCGTTTATCCCGTTCGTCGCTGACGGCCTGTTTGACCACCGCGTACAGCCGCTCGCTCAGCGGCCACGCTTCCGGCGAGCGGTCGCTGTCGGCCAGCAGGCAGAACGCGGCCGCGCCCATCGTATAAACGGTCGTGATTTCATCCATCACGCCGCCTTGTGCGCAATGGCATTCCTCCGGCGAGACAAAGCGGGTCGAGCCCCACAGGCCCATTTCGCCGCGATAGGGGATTTTCTGATAAAAATCAATGTCGCAAATCACGGTTTTTTTCCGCTCAAAATCATACAGGATGCTGCCGTCGTAAAAATCAATGGCGACATACCCGCGTTTGACGGCATGGGTGTGAAAATCCAGGATATCCTCAAAGACCCGGACGCGCTGATCCGCCGGCAGGGCCATAAAGCGCCTGTGCTCGGCCGGATACATCCGCCCCACGCCCGGCGCGTCCGTCCACGCGAACCGGGTCGCAAACCCGCCGCCGATTTCCTCCGCGCCGAGAAAGCGGATCAGGCCCGGATGCGGCCCGATGTCCTGATACACCCGGACCGACGCCCGCAAGCGGGCCGCCGCGTCCTCCGGCGTGCCGTTATACCGGACCTGCGGCGCGCCCGCGAATTTGAGGAAAATCCGCTCCCCGTCCTGCTCAAGCCCAAAGCAGACGTTTCCGCCGTCCTGTTCGTCGAAGACCTTGAACACCTTGCCGTATTTGCTGAGGAAGGAGAAGTCAAACGGCGCTTTGAGCCGGTAGGGAACGCCGTCTGTCCGTTGGATGCAGAGGTCTTTGCGATACCACGACGGGATCTCGGCCCGCATATTATCATACCAGCGCAGGACTTCTTCGTTTTGCTTCCTGGCAAAATCCACCTCACTCTCGCCGAAAGGCATCGCCCAACCGACGACGCCAAGCTGAGTGCCCGCTATGTAGAACGCCAGCAGCTTGAAAAACTCCGCGGGCGGTTCGCCTCCGAAATAGCCGCGCAGCTGTCCTGCGGCAAAATGCGGGCTTGTATGCGCCGTAAAGGTGATCCGGTTAAACTCCTCCCACGGGTCGCCGAAGTCGTCGCGGTTCCAGTCGATGATAAACAGCGAGCCGTCAGGGGCGATGATCATGTTACCGGGGTGGTAGTCGCCGTGCTGATAGCACTGCGGGCGGTTTTTCAAAAGGGGCCGGTTCTTTTCAACGTAAGCCAGGAAATGCTCCTCCCCTTCCGAGGTTAGGGCTTGTCCTTTATATTTGCGGTAGGCTTCAATCCTCCTGTCCGTCTTTCGATTAAAGCGAATCTCCCAATCCTCCTGCGTATCCGGCGCGGGGATAGAGTGTATCTGACGCAAGATTTCACCCGAGGCAACCCCCAGCATATACTGCGCTGTTTCGGACATAAGCGGCAGCATCGCTTCCGCGTCCTCGCCGTCTGCCCAGGTGAGCAGCACATATACCTTTTCCCCGCTGCCGGAAGCGCCGAAATCAACGGGCTGCTGCATGGGAACGCCCAGCTCCGCCACGCGCTTCATCATTTCGTATTCCCTTTTCTTGCGGTCATACTGGGCCATATCGGCGACACGGAGCAAGAGCCGTTTGCCGCCGGCGGTTTCTATGCAATACTTTTGATCGCCCGACCAGCCTTTGTGGATCGGCTCAATTTTTACAAACGAATGAACACCGGCCACCCGGCACACACAGAACAAGTCCTCCCTATAGGGATAGACCTCTTCCGGCAGAAAGACGCCCTCGCCCGTCATTTCGTGAATCTTTTCCTGGGTCGCCCAGATCGCGCCGCAGGTTTCATCGGGATGGAATACAACGGAAGAAATATCCACCTCCTGCCGGAACAGCCACACATCGTAAAGAGCGCCGCCGCTGTCGTTGGAGTGAGGACTTATATATTGCTTGAACAATTGCCCGGCGGCCGGGTCGAGCGTAACCCCGATCTCTTCCCGTGTTTCTTTGAGCGCCGTGGTTAAGCTGTCGTCGCCCGCCACCGCGCTGCCTCCGGTTGTCTCCCACATATTAGCCCATCCGGTGACGCCGGGGGTGCGCTTTGAAATCAGAAACTCACCCGCACTGTTCATGATCCAAATTTGCACGACCAGATGATAATCTCCGGCATTCATCGGCTGGCCGCGTTCATGCAGCCGCCCGGTTTTGTTTCTGTCACGGTCATAAACATCCCACAATTCAGCCACGGATAGGGTCACTCTCCCATCGGTTAATCTGTTTATGCCCGCCGGGAAACGCAACGGTCAGACCCCCGGTTTGACCCCGAAGGGAGGCCAAGGCAGGCCATAAAAACACGCACGTTCCAAAATCCGGAGGGTAAGCGAACACCCTGTAACCGTGCAATTACAGGGTGTTCACTGGTGGAGGCAGAGGGACTCGAACCCCCGACTCCCTGCGTGTGGAGCAGGTGCTCTACCAGCTGAGCTATGCCTCCATTGTGAGGGTCAGTGTACCACAAAGCGCGCCGCGTGTCAAGGGGGTGTTTGAGGGGGGCCGGGTGTAAATTGAATCGCACAGATTATGGCCACATCGCGCCGTGGCCCCGCCGCGCCACCCTCGGCGCGCCGTGGTTCCCCCAGGCGTGTGCGTTGGGGACGTTTTGCGGGACGCCGAGGTCTGCGTCCCCTACAGGGTTTCCGCCCCGCCGCCGTAGGGCGCGTCGCCCCCGGCGCGCCGTGTTCCGCCCAAACACGCAGCCCGTCCTAAAATCCTCCGTCACGCCTGGCGGCGTGCCACCTCCTTTACGAAAGGAGGCTTGCGCGCCCTTTAAGCGTTTGTCCACACCCCTTCAATTTTTCCCCCTTGACAAACCGCCGGGGAACGGCTATAATATCCCCTGCGTCTCCATGCGGCGGCATAGCTCAGTTGGCTAGAGCATACGGTTCATACCCGTAGTGTCGTTGGTTCAACTCCAACTGCCGCTACCACAACCCGCGGCCCGGCGGTTATGAAGCCCTCCGCGCCCCCGCTTCATAACCGCCCGACGCCGCGGCCCGTATCCGGCCCGTTGGTCAAGCGGTTAAGACTCCGCCCTTTCACGGCGGCAACAGGGGTTCGAGTCCCCTACGGGTCACCACGCGAAACCCATGTCTAAGCAAGTCCGCAAACGTTGAAAAAGCGAGTATTTTCAACTGTTTGCGAGTTTGCTCGGGCATGGGTTTTTTGTTGTCTGAAAAACCATATTTCTAAAAATATTGGCATTTTCGCCGGGGTGCGACGCCGGAAAGCGTTGCAAACACAGCAATGTTTGGAAACATGGGTCGGTAACCCCTCAAATGGAAGGGTTGTTGCCTCCCCAACCCGTGTTGGGATGGGGTGGGGACTCGTCAGAAGAGAATGGGTGCTGTCATGTTTGCGAATACAAGATAGAAGCATTATAATAGCACTATCTATCACGCATTGCCAAAGCCGAGACTTTATACTGTAAGCGGGAGGTGAGATTGGTGGACAATGAAAACCCGGTGTTCCGTTCTCTTGAACTGATTGAGAGCCGTATTTCCGAAAAACTGACCGTTGAAAACATCGCAAGTGCCGTATTTTTTTCCAAGTACCATTACCAACGTCTTTTCCAAGAAATCGTAGGCGACAGTGTAATGGAATATGTAACGAAACGGAAGCTGACCCTTGCCGGCAGGGCGCTTCTGGAAACCAATATGGCGATTATCGACATTGCATTGGATTACGGCTACGATTCCCGCGAAGGATTTACACGCAGCTTCAAGGCGTACATGGGCGTGTCGCCTACGGAGTACCGTAAATATGGCCTGACCGCCATCTCCCAAAAATCAGTAAAGGAGCGGATGAACATGAAATACTCAAAAACAACGGATGAAATTCTACGCGAACTGAACGAACTGCTCGCAAAGATGAAGGAGGCGGCAGAAGCCGCAAGAAAATGCAAGGTGGCTAATTATAAGCCATTTTGGAACTGTTTAGCGGACAAAACAGACGGATTTGCGGACAAAATCGGGGTCGCGATAGAGCGCACATCCGCTATCGCTGATCACCCGGATGAGGTCACGGGTAGATTCAACATCCTGAAACTCATCGACGATACGGCGTTTCATGTGCACATCATGTCATTACATGTGGATTTGACGCTTGCTCGCGCAAAGCCGGATGATTACCAGGCCATGCAGATTATCTCTGAGAAGTATCATGAGCTGATGGAGGGGTATGGGCCAAAAATCTATAAAATAATACAATTTTTCAATGAGTTGTCAACCCTTATCTTTGAGGATATGCGCAAAACCGCCACCGAAAAAATTGAAGAGGTCATCCGCAGAGTCAGGGCTGCCGCAGATATGATCAAAGGGTACAGTTACATCAAGAGTGAGCTTACATATATGGCCGAATCGATTGAGGCAATCCCCGCAGGGGAGCTAACAGCCAAGAGGCTCGACGATGAGCTGTTCAAACTGCCCATCCTTCAGTTTTCCATTGACACTGACATATACCGTAGCGGCGGCAGAGACAAAGCGATGTTTGGTGGTATGGAGCCTCTAAAACACAGCATGGAGGACGCGGTAGACCTTTTGCGCTCGCTTCCGGCGCCAGAAGCGGAAGAACCCAAAATAATACGTATTGCGAAAGCATTAGATGACATCGGCTATCAAGGCAACATCCTATTGTTTTTTACCCGGGGCGAAGCCGAAAAGCTCGGCGGTTTGCTTAACGATAGACAAAAAGCGGCATTTGACGCGATTTGTGAAAGAATCAGCCACTATATACATTTTACACAAAATTCCGCCGACGAAACAGCGTTCAAGCCGATAGCCGATAGAGTGTCCGAGATTCATAAAGACATGGCGGCTATGGCAGACGAACTGGGGGAATACGGCGGAGCGGTGAGGGTTCTTGCCGATACATTCAAGATGCTGGGCGACAAAGTGATGCACTGTATAAAGGATGCCGACGCCTTGAGCAACGAATAAACATACTGTTGGGGGCAGAGCTTATGGCCTTGCCCCCGATTAAATTTGTAGCTGCCAAACTGCCACGGTCAAAAGTGAAAACACAGTAATACCAATGGATACAGCTCCATAAAAGGGGTTTCGCCGGGAGCTTCCGAACCCCCCGTTCTGGGATTTGTAGGTAACGCTTGTTCCCGAAACCCTACAGCCATAGGCAAAAGAGCTGTCGGAGAACGTTTTGGGGCGTTTTGTGGCATAATAAAATACCCCGAAAAAATCCGGCATATAAAGCCTAGTATTTACAAGGGTTACAGGTGTGCTGGACATGGGTTTTGGGAGTAACGACCACAGCACCACCCCACAAACAAAAAGCCTGTAACCCCCCCGGGTTACAGGCTTTTTCCCACACACACTCTCCCCCGCCGTTACGGCGCCGCGGACGCCGCGGGCGGCGGCGGGGCGGCGGGGAGGGTTAGCGATTGCTTCTCTGACGGCGGGGCTTTGCCGGTGGCGGCTTTCCAGATCAGCACGGTGGTCTTTTCCAGCACTTGGTTGGTTTCGCCGGCGGTGAGCGCGCTCACGATGTTCAGCGTGCCCGGGCCGTGTACGACCGCGGCGGCTCCTGTGCCCGCCTCGCAGAGCAGGCCCTTCTTGATGACCAGGACGCCCTTTTTCTCGTTGGCCTTTACCTTCGGCGGCTTGGCCAGAGCCTTCGGCTTGACGCGGAACGCCTTGCCGGCGGGCGTGTACTTCTCGCCCTCGGCCTCGGCCTTGGTGCGGAACAGATAGGTTTCCTTGGTTCCGGCGGCCTTGATGGTAAATCCGCCGGCCAGATCGGCCCCCTCGTTGGCGAGGCTCACGTCCAGCGCCGCCCAGGCTCCGGCGGGGGTCTTTCCGTCGCTGCTGGCGGCCCATTCGTAGGCCAGCGAGGGCAGGGACGCGCCCTTCATCGGGGCCCATTCCGTCTCGCCGTACCAGGGCTTCAGCTTCTCCGTGTTGGCCTTGGGGCGTTTGTCGATCTTGGGGAACTGCACGATCTGCGCGCTGGCCGCCACGCCCTTTTTCTCCACGACCTTTTTGCCGTCCTTCACGTCCTTGTCGTTCCATCTGCTGGCAACCCAGAGGGTCATGCCCTTGTCGAACAGCTTGGCCAGCGCCGCGCCGGTGGGCAGCGCGCCTTTTTTCCACTTCTTGCCGCCGTCGATGCTCCAGGCCGCCCCGGAGAAGCCGGAGGGAAGCGTGATAGTTTCAAGGGCGAGATTGATGTGCGCGCCGGATACGCCGACGTCGTTCAGCAGGCTGACCGTGCCCGCGATGGTTCCGGGCGGCGTCGTTTTCGGGAACGCATAGGTCAGCGTGACATCCCCGTCCTCCTCATGTTCAACGTGCGCGGGCTGCCCGTTGATGGTCGCGGCAAAGTCGTCGGTGAAGGCGTAGCCCTCCTCAGGTGTC
>WRKO01000039.1 GCA_009782215.1 Oscillospiraceae bacterium
TGCATAAAGGAGCAGAATTGTATCTCCGGCGCGAAGCTGTCTTTTCTCTTCGCGCAGGCCGACAAGGCGAACTCGTGCGCGGCGGCAAGATTTCCCTGTTCGTACGCGAGTCCGGCGCGGATTGAGTCTATAAGGGTTCCGCTCTCTTCTAAAAGAAGCACGCCTATCGTCTTTGTCCAAAGCAGAAGGTTTTCTTCGGTGTCTAAAGCATACTCTGACAAATCCCTGAAGGAGCGATGAAAAAAGGGGAGATTCTGGCTGATGGAAGGGCTTGTAATTTTAGCGCCTTTGATAAAAGTGAGTTTTTTCATAGTCCTTGTGACGTCTTTCATGCTTTCTCTATAGTCCATACATAAAAGCGAGTAACGCGTAATTGCCGACTGGGGGGTTTGCAGGACAATCTTGGGGAACTGCCTGTAATAGCGGTCAAGAAACTCCGCCATTTCCTCGGGGCGTCCTTCGACATAGGCCGCCCATGCCAGCGGCTCAAGCAAAAACAGATGCGATTTTACGATATCATCCGTCACATATGTGTGTATAATGGTCAGCGTATCCTCTATGGAAGCATATTCGGAGTTGTGATTATACATAAAGCTGAGGCCTTTGACCAAATCGCCTGTATTTCCGCATTGTCTATAGAACGCAACAGCCTTGGAATAATCTTTTTGCTTATAAAACCAATCCCCGGCTTTTTTCAGTTGACTGTTATAGGATTTCGGGCCGTCCCGCTCCAGCATGTTGAGGAGAAAATCGCGGAAAAGGTCGTGAAAACGGTACCCCCCCCGACTGACAAAAGATGGTTTTTCCGCGTGAGCGCCGCCAGCGCGTCCGCGCCTTTTCTCGCGCCTGTCAGGGCGCTGAACAGCTCAGGCGTCAGGTCGGAGACGACGGACGCCTTTTTCAGGTGTTCCCGCGTTTTCTGATTCCATTTTTCCCAGACGTGCTGTGTAAGAAAAGCCTCAAGATAATCCGAGGTCAGCTTTATATCATACGTATCCTTGCCGGACATCAGCAGGGCGCGCAGGCCGATGGCCCAGCCGCCGGTCGCCTTCAAAATCTCGGCGGCCTGCTGTTCTGTGATGGGACGGTCGCTCCGGTCAAACAGCGTTTTGATTTCGGCGGAGCTGAAATAGAGCTTCTCCGCGGAGATGACGGCCAGCTCGTTTTTCAAAATCAGGTCGGCGAAGACGTCGGGCGGCCCGGAGCGGCTCAGGCAGAGAAGGGTAAACCCCTCGGGCAGACGTCCGCAAAACACCGGGAGCAGCTTCAGCGTCGCGTCGCTTTGCATGGTGTGCAGGTCATCGACGGTCAGGATATACCGCTTGCCGTCGTCGCGGAAGGCGGCCAACGCCTGTAGGGTAATTTCCTCCGGCGCGCCGTTAAAAGACGGATGGCGGGCCAGCTGGCGCAGGCGCGTATTTCTGGGCTGGAGCTCTGCGAACGCCCCCTGCTCACCGCCGCCGTCCGCGCCCTCTGCGCCGCCCAAACCCCCTAGCCCCAACCCCTCCAGCCCCCCAAAAGTCCGGCTCGGCCGGGCTTTTCTAGTTTTTCCCAAAAAAATCTCAAAAAAATTTGCAAAATACACCCCCAAGGATGTTATTGTTACAAAACTTTTTCTGATACTATAGGCTCTGTACAAATAATAACAATCAGGAGGGTCTAACCATGAAATCCACCAACCACACCCAAAAATTCCTCGCGTGGGCACTCACCCTCGCAATGCTCCTATCCCTAGTCCCCCTAGCGCCCCTCCCCACGGCGCAGGCGGCCGACGCGGCGACGCTTGCCGGTACAATTAACGCTTGGGGCGCAACCCACACCGGCGGCGGCATCTCTGCGGCGGCAGAAGGCAGCACCGTCACGGTCACGGGTACATACAGCGGCGCGGCCAACACCCCGCTCACGCTTAATATCGACGAAGATGTGATTGTAAGCTGGGAAGCGGATTTGACGGTTACGGGTACGACGGCGGAGGCGGAATCCAACGGCCAAAATGATGCGATTTTTACAATCCATATTTCCGGCTCAGGTACTTTTGACTTGCCGTCTGCCGGCAAGTTAAGCCGGACGGCTGTGGGCGGTTGTATTAAAATAACAGGCGGAAGCCCGACAATAAACATCGAAGGTACAATCAGTGCTTCTTCTTCCACTGGAACAAAACTCGCTGTTTTTGCGCCACAAACCGCAACCGCCACTATAAATGTGGAGGACGGCGGGAGCGTAACTGTCGGTGCAGGTGGTTCTTTTAATAGCAAAGCAATCTACATTTTGGATGAATCACAATCCACAGTGAATATAAATGGCGGCACTGTATCCGCTGCTCCAGACGGTACTACCGCAATTAGGGCGGGGTATGTGAATATTTCGGGAGGAAGCATTACGTCCCCGAGCGGCTCTATGATGCCTACTGTTGATGCTGTTTATTCGCTGACCATGACAGGCGGCTCCGTTACTTCGACAGCAACCCCCGCAGCTAATAAGAATGCTATCATTGTTAGGGGTAATACTAACGAAAGTATCGTCCCCAGTGTCATCAGCGGGGGTACTGTAGACGGCAGTCTGTGTGTAACCAGCGGAAGTCCCGCCGTTATTTTGGTGATTCGCGGGACGGACGGGGCTACCATAACGGGCAATACGCAAAATACAACCACTCAGCCGGTCGCGGGCGCTGTTGTTTACTGGGATAAGCCTGAGGACTTGCCCGCGGTATATCGTTCGGGGTCGAACGACGGGTTAAGTCTGGGGGTTGATACCAACGGTGTGTGGGAGTGGGCCTTTGAAGGCGGCCAGAGCGGCATTAGGGTCGGCCGAACAGGCGCATGGACTCGCTTTATCTCGGCTGAGACGATCTCTGAAGCGGCAGGCCTCACCATCCCCCCGGTCAGGGGCGTGACCGTTGACGTGGCTAACCCAACCGGCGCCGGCGCGCTGACCCATAAGGTGCCGGGAACGGTCACATTCCCGCTGACGGATATAGTGAATTTAGAAGCAACCCCTGTTGTGACGGTGAATAACGCCACGGATATCGACAGCATCTCCGGCGAGGTGTCGAATATATCGGGCGGCACAGGCACCCTCACGCTGAACGTGACGGCGGACGAGGGGGAGTACACCGGCCTGACGGTGACGATAGACGGGATTACGTCGGCGCCGTTTAACTTAGAGGTTGGCAAGACGACCATCACCGGCGCGTCGGCCACGGTCACGGCGCCCGATAAGGGCGTGGCAGTGCCGGCCGCCGCCACACCCGGCGCGGAAACCTACACGGCCGCGTTGAGCTGGAACCATGCGGACACGCACTTCCGGGGCAGCACGGCGTACACGGCGACGGTCGTGCTGACGGCGGCGACGGGCTACACCTTCGGCGCTAACGGCGCGTATACGGGCGCGGAGGTCAACACTGCGTCGCCGACCTCCGCAGTGGTCAGCACAGACGATACAGCGGGCGACACGCTGACGCTGACGCGGGCATTTACCCAACTGGACGCCAAGGAAATTTCGACAATCACCGTCGACCCCGAGCCGACGCTGATTTACACGCACGGCGAGGATCTCGACCTCTCGGCCATGCTGGTAACGGTCGTCTACGACGACGGCACGAAAGATGAGGACAGGGAACACGACAATTTGCCAACCGGCGTGACGCTGAACTACAACCACGGCTTGGAACTCGTCCACAGCACCCACGACGGGGAGAATCTCACCATCAACGGTCAAGTCATCGGCACGCTGACCGTGGAGAAAGGCACGCAAGAAGCCCCCGCCATGCCGACAGTGGCATCTGGTGGCACGACCGCGACAAGCATCACGCTGAATCCCATCGCGGGCGCGCAGTATCAGCTCCGACCATATGCGGGGAGCGAACCCGGTGAATGGCAGGGCTGGCAGGATTCCAACATCTTCATCGAGCTGATTCCCTACACTCGCTACGACTTCCGAGCAAGAATGAAAGCGACCGAAGACCTTGACGCGTCGCCGGAGGGTCCGGCGACTGTCAGCACAATACGTACCGCCTATGCCGCTATCGACGGCACGGTGACGATAGACGTAAGCGGCAGCGGTGATGTAAACAGTCTCGTGTATGACCCGCAAAACCCCGTGATCCTGACGCCGAATATATCCGGCCTGACCTCAGACCCGGCAGGCTATCTCCCCGACTCGCCCCACTACGCATGGTATCGCGACAACTCCGCTATGCCCTTTATCTCGGGGTCGAGCTACACACTCCAAGCCGCCGACCTCGGCCGAAAGATTAGAGTCGTTGCCAGTTGGCCTGCCAACATAGAAGAATTTGCCAGGTCGGAGTTGACCGGCATGGTAATGGGGACAGAAGCGACCATTGACCTAAGCGCCGCCACCCTCCCGGCGGCCGGCGCGGGCTGGTATAAAACAGACAACGAATACTACAACATTTTAAGCGGCGCGACGGTGACAATCACGGGCCGGCAGCCCACCGACCCCTCTGCCAATGCCAACCTCAGGAAAATATCGGTGAATGGGGCCACGGGCGTAAATATTACTTTGAAGGACGCAAGTATCGGCGTGACGGACAGCCCAACCGACATATCCGGTGCCGCCTCCTCGTTTTCCATTTATGGGGGGGCAACGGTGAATCTGACCCTCGAGGGTGAATCAACCGTCAGGGGTCACGGAACGACTAACGCGGGTATCAGCGTCGCCTACGACTCAACCTTGACCATCGGAGGAAGCGGTATCTTAAACGTCAGCAGCGGCGGCGCCGCGGGCATTGGCGGCAGCTCTACGGGTACAGGTACTAACCAGCAATCAGGAACTATCACCATAAACGGCGGAACGATTAACGCCTTCGGCGGCGGCAGCGGCTCGGGTATCGGTGCTGGCGGAACTAGTAACACTTCCGTCAGCAGCGCCATAACGATAAGCGGCGATGCCGTCGTCTTTGCCCTCCCCGGTTCGTCGGGCGCCCCCGGCATCGGCGGCGCCAGTACGACGCCGGTTAATATCAATGCTGCCGACAGCAAGGCGCCGTTGGTGTTCACGACCAGCGCATCAGCAAGCGGGACGAAGAACGCCGGCGCGCTCTTCACGGGGACGTACAGCGGCGGCGCCTACACCACGACAGTCGCGAATTTCTACGGCGGAACTGCATACACCCTCACACGCGACTACACCATCCCCGCCGCGCTGCCCAATGGAACCCCGCTCACCTTCGCGGCGACGATTCCATCAGCCAACACGCTGACCATAGACGAGGATGTCACCCTGACCATCCCCACCGGCGCGACGCTGACCAACAACGGCACAATCAACGGCGCCGGCGGCGTGACCAACAACGGCGCCGTCAACTGCTCGACGGGCGGCATTACCGTAGAGACATGGGACGGCAAAAAAGCCGTATACACCGGAAACATCATCTTCCCCACGGCGGGCGATGTTTCCGGGCCGCTGGAACTCTCGAACTCCGTTTTATCCTCGACCGGCAACACGTTCGGTACGTTCGAGTGGGCTGCCCCCGCCACGGTGCCGTCTGCACCGGGAACTTACGATTATAACATGACGTTCAAGCCCACGAAAGAAGCTATTTACGCCACAGTAACGGAGGTCGTGAGCGTAAAGTACACCACAGCCGCAGTCGAGATTGACGACTTGGACGGCACCGACAATGCGTACACTGGAAGCGGACACCTCGGCTACACGGGGTCGGCGACATTCACGCGCACATCGGGCGGCGCTGCCGTTACGATTGCGTCGCCGTCGTATACGCCGAGCTATGTCGGACGCAGCGGCACGACGTACGGCACGATAGCGACCCCGCCCATCACCGTGGGAGCCTACACGGTCACGCTGACGCTGGATCATACATGGTACACAGGTACGGCTGAGATTGACTTCACGATCGACAAAGTCATCCTCACGCCGAGCATCGACTTTACCAACGTGACGGACAAGACCTACGACGGCACTGCGGCGATTACCAGCACACAACAACCCACCATCACCCTCGCCGGCGCGGTGAACAACGAGACCCCCACGGCAGAGGCAACGGCGTTTGCCTTCACAGACGCGGACGCGGAGGAGAACAAGACCGTAAACGCGACGGGGATTGCGCTGACAGGCTCTTGGGGCGATAACTATGAGCTTTCGGTCACCGCGCTGGACAACGTCGCAAGCACGCTGGAAATCACCCCGCTGGAAGTCACCATCACGCCGACTGCGGGGCAGAGCAAGGTCTACGGCGCAACTGACCCGACGTTTGACTATACGGCAAGCCCAAGCACGCTGCCCGGCGGCGGCGCCATCACCATCACCGGCGCGTTGGGGCGCGCAACGGGCAATGACGTCAACACCTACGCCTACACGCTCGGCGACCTCACAGCGGGCGCCAACTATGAGCTGACGCTGGACAACACCAACACCTTCGCCATCACCCGCCGCGAACTGACCCTCGGCGGCACGGTCACGCCAAAGACGTATGACGGAACGGACACGGCAACGGTGACGGTCACATTCAGCGGCCTGCAACACGGTGATGAGCTGACGCTCGGCACCGACTACACCGTGGAAGACGCAGAGTTCAACACCGCAAACGCCGGAACGAGCAAAACCGTCACGGCAACCGTCACGCTGGCAAACACCGTCACGAACTACACGCTGGCTGACGACGGCGTTGCCGGCAACTTGAGCCTGACAGGAATCATCAACAAGGCCACAACCGGCTTTACGGCCGACACTCCGGGAACAATCGAGATTACTTTTACCAACACAGACCCGAACCCTTACGATTTAGAGCATCACCTCGACCCCCGTGTGAGCAACACAGACGCGCCCGCAGGCACGATTACCTATGACCTCGGCGATTTCGAGGATGACGAGGGCATATTGACCGCCAAACCCGCGCTGAACGGAACGGAAATAACCTACACGGGAGCAGGGAAAGACAGCGGCGAGGCAACGCTGGTCATCATCGTATCCAGCGACAACTACGCGGATTTCGAAGTAACGCTGACCTTTGAAGCTACCGAAAAAACCGTTGTTGACGAAAGCAACATCACCGTCACCGCACCGCAGAGCATCACCTACGGCGACGGGACACTCGGCGACCCGGACGCCTCGGCGACGGAAGGAAGCGAGATGTTTGACGAAAGCGATTTTGATTTCACCTATATCGGCATTTTGAGAGACGGCAATAATACCCCCTATCCCGAGACAGCCGCCAAACCCACCTTGCCGGGCGACTACACCGTCCACGCCACGCTGAACCATCCCGAATACGCAGGGTCGAACAGCGCACACTTCACCATCGAAAAAATAACCCTCACATGGGCGACAGGCGGCGAGGTTTCGGACAGGGCCTACGACGGCACGCTCACCGCGACCGCCGAGACGCAACCGACGCTGGCTGGCGTAATCAACAGCGACGATGTGACCGTCGCAAACGGCACGCCGTCGTTCACAAGCGCGAACGCGGGAACAAGCGTCACAGTCACGGCGACCGGCTACGGCACCACAGGCGCAGACGCTTGGAAATACAACGCCCCAAGCGTACAGCCGACATTCGCGAACGCGGAAATCACCACCCGCCCGCTGACCATCAGCGGCGTAGCGGCGACAGACAGAGATTACGCGCCCAACAACACCAGCGTCACGCTGACGGACGGAGCGTTGCAGAATGTCGCGGACGCCGACACGGGCAACCCCGCAAGACTGAGCTTCACCCTCGGCGCCGGCACAATCGCAGACGCAGACGCGTGGAACGGCAAAGCCGTCACCACCGGCATCACGCTGACCGGCACGTCCGCGGACAACTACACCCTGACGCAGCCGAACGACATCACGGTGAACATCGCCAAAATCGAATATACCGGCACAAAGACAGCCACCGACAGCGTCAAAGCTGAGCGTGTGGCGACAGAACGGACAGTGACGCTGCCCGAAATACCTCCCGGCGCGAGCTACAGTACCGTCACAACAGCGGCCGGAACAGGTGACGTCAACTTCATCAACGGGACGCCCACCGTGGACGCGGGAGTGCTGACATTCAGCACACGGGACACATCGGAGGACGAATACACCGCGACGATTACCGTCGCCGTCACAGCGGGAACGAACCATCTCGGCTACAACATCGTCGTCACCGTCACCGCGACGGCTCTGGAGACGCAAACCATCGCGTTCGAGGAGAGCGATCAAGACAAAACCTTCGGCGACGCCTCCTTCACCAACGAAGCGGAGCTTGACGGCATGGGCGGCGAAGGAGCCATCACCTACGCAAGCGACGACACAGACGTAGCGACAGTAGACCCCACAACCGGCGAAGTTACCATCGTCGGCGCGGGTACAGCGACCATCACCGCGACCAAAGCCGAGTGCGCCACCCACGCGCAAGCCACGGTGAGCTATACGGTTGAGGTTGCGAAAGCGACCATCACCATCACGGTGGAGGATAAAAACGCAAAGGCCGGTACGCCCGAGCCGGAATACACCTACACGGTAGACGGACTTGTCGGAACCGACGAGCTGGAGACGGAGCCGACCGTGACCAGCCCCACCGCCAACATGAACACGGCGGGGGAATATGCTATCGTCGCGGACGGCGCGGCAGTGCCGAACACGGCTAACTACAATGAAATCATCATCTATGTTGACGGCGCCCTAACCGTAACCCCCGACGACGACTTCTTCTTCGGAGGCGGCGGAGGCGGAACAACGACCACCCCCGACCCCGATCCGACCGACACCATCCCCGGCAGCGCCGTAGGCACAGACGAAACGACTGACATCACGGTGACGGTAGACAGCGACACCGGCGCGGTCACGATAGACCTTGACGAGGAAACCACGGAAGCTCTGGTGGAAAAAGCAATCAACGCTGTAGGGGACGCCGTCCCCGGCGTCCCGGCTCCGATTCCCACCGTCACGCTCGACCTCTCCTCGGTAGAGGGAGCAACATCGGCGGTGCTGAACGTAGAAACAGCGCAGACGTTCTCCGAAGCGGAGGTCGCGGTCACCGTCATCCTCCCCGACGCGGAAATCACCCTTGCCCCCGAAGCGCTGGCCACGCTCTCCGAAACAACCGACGTAGGCGCGACGCCCATCACCGTGGAAGCAACAGAAATCCCCATGCGTGACCTACAGGGTATGCAAGCGGCGCAAGTCAAAGGCTACGAGACCGTTGTCAGCATCGACGTCTTCGTCGGCGAAACCAAGGTCAACGTCCCGCTGACCGTCAGCCTGCCGTATAACCTCAAAGCCAACGAAAACCCGGCGGCGGTCAGAGTGTGGTACATGGACAGCGATGGAACCTTGACCGACCTCAAGGGTACATACGACAAGGACACAGGGCTGATAACCTTCACCATCACGCACCAAAGCTACTTCGTGGTCG
>WRKO01000040.1 GCA_009782215.1 Oscillospiraceae bacterium
AGGCGGCGGTGATGCTGGTGAAGGTGCATAACATTCTGGGCGTTAAGACGGACGACCCGTCGCCCGCGGACTTCGGCGATATGGATGAAGCGGCCGGCTGGGCGCAGGGAGCGATACACTTTGTCGGCTCGAACGGGATTATGAACGGCTCCGGCGGGAATTTCATGCCAGAGGGGACGTTTACGCGGCAGGAGAGCATTATTGTGTTTAACCAGATGGGATAAGGAGCGAGGGAGATATGCGCCACTTTTATGCCATGATGGCGCGGATGCGCCTGATTGGGCGATGGAGCCTGATGGCCAACCGCACGGCGGAGAATGTCGCGGAGCATTCGCTGATGACGGCTGTGTTTGCCCACGCGCTGGCATCCATCGCGCGCGATATGCACGGGCGGGAGGATATCGACCCGGACGCCTGCGCGGCGGCCGCCGTTTTCCATGACGCGCCTGAAATTCTGACGGGCGATTTGCCCACGCCGGTGAAATATTTCTCCCCCGGCGTCCGCGAAGCGTATCGCGAGGTGGAGACGGCGGGCGTGGAAAAGCTGCTGTCGATGCTGCCGGAGGCGATGCGGGAGCGTTACCGGGCGTTTTGGGAGCCTTGCGGCGCGGAGGTTGAGAAAATCGTGCGCGCCGCGGACAAGCTCTCGGCGTATGTCAAGTGCCTTGAGGAGGTGCGGGCGGGCAACGCGGATTTCCGGGACGCCGCCGTGAAAACACGGGAGAAGCTGGACGCGATGGGTCTGCCCGAGCTGGAAACCTTCTTTGAGGAATTTCTTCCCTCATTCTCCTTGACTTTGGATGAGATGGGATGATATAATCTAAAAGCCAACCGTTTCCCCCGCCTGCGGCGGGGGAAATACTAAGAAAGGGGTTTGCAAATGAAATACGTCTACAAGTTTTCCGAAGGCTCAGGCTCCATGCGGGAGCTGCTGGGCGGCAAAGGCGCCAACCTCGCCGAAATGGTCAACCTCGGCCTGCCGGTGCCGCAAGGGTTTACGGTCACCACCGAAGCCTGCACACGGTATTACGAGGACGGCGAGTTTATCTCGCCCGACATCCGCGATCAGGTGATGGAATACCTCGCGTGGCTGGAAAAAGACTCCGGCAAGGTTTTCGGCGGCGCCGACAACCCCCTGCTCGTTTCGGTGCGTTCCGGCTCCCGCGCCTCGATGCCCGGCATGATGGATACCATCCTCAATCTCGGCCTGAATGACGCCGTGGCCGAGGGGATGAGCAAGCTGACCGGCAACCCGAGGTTTGTCTACGACTCCTACCGCCGCTTTATCCAGATGTTCTCCGGCGTGGTGATGGAAATCGGCAAGGATGAGTTTGAGGACATCATTGACGAAATCAAACATAAAAGGGGCGTCGCCCTTGACACCGAGCTTGACGTGGACGACATGAGAGGCATGGTTGACCGCTTCAAGGCGTTTTACAAGAAGGAAAAGGGAACCGATTTCCCGCAGGACCCGCGTGAGCAGCTTATGGCCGCCGTGCGCGCTGTCTTCCGTTCGTGGAACAACAACCGCGCCATCGTCTACCGCCGCGAAAACGACATCCCCTCAAGCTGGGGCACCGCCGTCAACGTCCAGTCGATGGTCTTCGGCAACATGGGCGACGATTCCGGCACCGGCGTGGCGTTCTCCCGCGACCCGTCCACCGGCGAACGCAAGCTCTACGGCGAATTTTTGATGAACGCCCAAGGCGAGGACGTTGTGGCCGGCATCCGCACCCCGCATACCATCGACAAGCTCCGCGGCATCATGCCGGAGTGCTACGAACAGTTCACCGCCATCGTAAACAAGCTGGAAACCCACTATAAAGATATGCAGGACATGGAGTTCACCATTGAGCGCTCCAAGCTCTATATGCTCCAGACCCGCAACGGCAAGCGCACAGCCCAAGCCGCCCTCCAAATCGCCATCGACATGGTGAACGAGGGAACTTGGAGCAAGGAAGACGCGCTGCTCAAGGTTGACCCGAAGCAGCTCGACGCCCTGCTCCACCCGACATTCGAGCCGAAGGCGCTCAAAGAAGCCGTCCCCTCCGCCAAAGGTCTCCCGGCGTCGCCCGGCGCGGCTTCCGGCAGGGTTTATTTCACCGCCGACGCCGCCAAGGCCGAGGCCAAGAACGGCCCCGTCATTCTGGCCCGCAAAGAGACGTCGCCCGAAGACATTGAGGGCATGATTGCGGCGCAGGGCATTCTCACGGCGCGCGGCGGCATGACGAGCCACGCGGCGGTCGTCGCCCGCGGTATGGGAACCTGCTGCGTCGCCGGCAGCGGCGACTGCTTCATGTATGAAAGCGAAGGATACATGACCATCAAGGGCGTCCGCGTCAACGCCGGGGATTTTATGAGCCTTGACGGAACCACCGGCAATGTCTATATCGGCGCCATCCCCACCGTTGAAGCTGAAATCACCGGCAACTTCAACGTCTTTATGAGCTGGGCCGACGAAGTGCGTACCATGAAGGTTCGCACCAACGCCGACACCCCGCATGACGCGCAGCAAGCGCTTAATTTCGGCGCCGAAGGCATCGGCCTGACCCGCACGGAGCATATGTTCTTTGAGGCCGACCGTATCGGCCCGATGCGCGAGATGATTCTCTCCAAGAGCGAGCCGGAGCGCCGCAAGGCTTTGGATAAGCTCCTTCCCATGCAGGTCAAGGATTTTGAGGGCATCTTTACCGTGATGGGCGCCCGCCCGGTGACCATCCGCCTCCTCGACCCGCCGCTGCATGAGTTCCTGCCCCAGCAGCCTGAGCAAATCACAGCCCTTGCCGCCAACATGAACATCAGCGAGCAGACGCTGAGAGAGCGCATCGAAAGCCTGCACGAGTTCAATCCCATGATGGGGCACCGCGGCTGCCGTCTCGCCGTCTCCTTCCCCGAAATCGCCGAGATGCAGGCCCGCGCCATCATCCGCGCCGCCGTCAACGTCAAGAGGGCGACGGGAACCGACATCGTGCCGGAAATTATGATTCCGCTGATTGGCGACCTCAACGAGATGAAGTTCGTCAAGGGCATTGTCCAAAAAGCCGCCGAGGAAGAGCTGGCCGGCTTCGGGCTGAAGTATATGATCGGCACCATGATTGAAATCCCGCGCGCCGCGCTGATTGCCGATGAAATCGCCAAGGAAGCCGAATTCTTCAGCTTCGGCACCAACGACCTCACGCAGATGACCTTCGGCTTCTCCCGCGACGACGCCGGGGCGTTCCTTGACGACTACTACAGCCGCAAAATCTACGAAAACGACCCCTTCGCCCGTCTTGACCAGACCGGCGTGGGTCAGCTTGTCAACATGGCGTGCGACCTCGGCCGCAAAGGCCGTCCCGGCATCAAGCTGGGCATCTGCGGCGAACACGGCGGCGACCCGTCGAGCATCGAGTTCTGCTTCAAGGCGGGCCTTGACTATGTGTCCTGCTCCCCCTTCCGTGTCCCGATCGCCCGCCTCTCGGCCGCCCAAGCGCAAATCAAAAGCAAACAATAAGCGCAAAGCCCCATATTCCCCCGCCCAAACAGGCGGGGGGATATTTTTGAGAAAAAAACTCTTGACATATCCCAGCAAGAAGGTATATAATCAGCTCGTTGGGAGCTGGCTTGTGCCAAAACGCGCAAAATGAGCCCCCGCGGCAGACTTTGGTGCGGAAACACCGAAGCCCTGCGAAGGTGAGCAGACCACCTTACGCAACCGTCTTACCGGCGCCGCGAGAACATTGTTATTATACTCGTTCGGTTCTCCTTTTTCAAGCGGTGAGTTTTGCAAATCATGCCGGGTCGGTCATGTCCGCGATTTGTCGCGCACGTCGTAAGGTATATAACGGCTTTGCCGTTCACCTTCGGCGTGTGCTTTTGTTTGCGAAAATCCGCGCAAGCCGGCTCCCCGGGCGGCTTTTTTGGGCTGTGAAAATATTTTTGTGGAGGGGTAGAAAACAACATGAAAGGCATAGGCTGGAAAATTTTAGGGCTGTTTGTCAGTGTCGCGCTGATTGCCGGCGGTTTCAGCGGAGACTATGTTCTGCGCGGGACGGAGAGCAGCACGGCGCTGATTGTGGCCGGTTTCGGGTTTCTGGCGTGGGACATCTACGCGATAGCGACCCACGGCAAGCAAAAACGGAAAGCGGAGGAAGCGGCGGCGGAGCGGACGAAAAAAAGCGAGGCGCTCATGGCCGGGCTGTTGGGCGAGGCCGACCCCCAACGGCTCCCCGCTATGCGGCAGATTGATGTATATCTCGGCACGAGCCTGATGAACCGAGCGCAATACCAGTTGTCCTTAAACGGGCAGCCCTGCGGTGCCGTCTCCCTTTCAACCCGCAGCACGCAGATTCAGACAGACCGCGTGAAAAACGTCCTTTGCGCCTCCGGCGAGAAAGAAGGCAAAGCGTTTCTGTTCTTCGAGGTAACCGGCGACGTCGAGCCGAGCAAAATGATTCCCAAACCCGGTATCGGCGTCAACGCAATGGACGGAACCCTTGGCGTTATGGCTACTCAAAAGAGCGGCCTGACGGTGATAAATCCGCAGTGACGCGTTGGGATAAACACTACGGGGAGTATGCCTGCCCAAGCGGAAATTCTTAATTTAGGAGGTCATTCAAATGGGATTTTTCTCAAAAAAGAAAGCTGATGACGGAAGCAAAAATCAGGGCAAACCGGGCGGCGCGGTGAAACTTGACGCGCTTATAAAAGGGCGTGGCGGGCGTTGTCCTCATTGTGACGCAGAGCTTCAACCTATCATCGACAAGGAAGCGCAGCCGGTTTTTGACGTTTTCAAGAGAATGGGCCCCGTTGCGGGGATGGTTACAATGGATACCGCGAGACAGCAAATCATCAATCAGGGTCTTGCTTGCAACTGCGGTGCGAAAATTAACGCTTTTGCTAAATAAGTCAACGCATCCCGATGTTGTCAGCCCGCCAAAGCGGGAGAAACTTTAATTTTGGAGGTTTTGAAGATGGGTTTTTTCAGCAAGAAGCCAAAGGCGGAGACAGCGGCGGAAAAAAGCGAAGCGCTTACTAAAAATCAAAATTGCTTTTATGTATTTGAAGCTAAGGGGCAGGGCATAGGTAGCGCAATATCTATGGCGCAAGGGGCAATAGGGTTCGGAGTAAAAAACGCGGACGCGTGGAAAGAGCAGTTATTAAACGCGTATTCCGGTTCAAGGAGTATGAAGTTTAACCATATCGGAAGCGCGGAGTGGAAGCATCCCGACGTCGGATTCCTGAATAAAGACAAGCCGATAAATTTCAGACCGTATTTAGCGGCAATTAAAAAGCATTTATCGGAAAAAATGGGGTTTTCCGCAAGCGAAGCGAATAGGTTGGTTTCTGTTACCGAAAATAATAATTTAGCCGTAGCAGACTTTTGGGACGGCGCGATTCGTTTTGGCGTACCGATTAAGTGATAACCGTCTCCGCGGTTATCGTCCGAATGGCCGCCGAAACACGGTTGACGCGCGGGAGATGCAAACAATGCCGGGCCGGGTTTTCCTTTTGGGAAACCGGCTCGGATATTTTTGAGAAAAAACTTGCGTTTTCCTATGTACAAATCGCAAAACTTGTGTTATTATAAGGTTGAGCAATCCTGTAATATCGGGAGGGAACAACTATGCCAAGCGCCAAACGCAGTCCTATGCAGACCGACATCCTTTTGGAAAGCGGGACAAACGAGCTTGAAATCATGGAATTCACCATCGCGGGGAATTCGTTCGGCATCAACGTGGCAAAGGTCACGGAAATCATGCAATATCAGGCCGTGAAGCCGATGCCAAACTCGCACTCCAGCATTGAGGGGGTGTTTATGCCGCGCGACATCATCCTCACCGTCATCGACCTCGCGCATTACATGGGTCTGCCGGGCAACACGGAAAACTCGCGCGACATGCTGATTGTCACCAGCTTCAATAAGATGAACGTGGCTTTTCACGTCCATACAGTGGAAATCATCCACCGCATTAGCTGGAGCGACATTGAAAAGCCCGACACCACCATCTACGGCGGCGAGGAGGGCCTTGCCACCGGCATCGCCAAAATTGGCTCCAAGCTGATTACCATCGTTGATTTTGAGAAAATCGTCGTTGACATCAGCCCGGAGGTGGGCATCCAAATGTCCGAGATTGAGGAGTTGGGGCCGCGTGAGCGCAGCGCGAAGCCCATCGTCATTGCCGAGGACTCCCAGCTATTGAAGAAAATGCTCTTGGAAGCCCTGACGCAGGCGGGCTACACGAACATCAAGGCGCACAACAACGGGCAGGAGGCTTGGGACTACCTGCAAACCGTACGCGACGAAATCATGGCGTCGGACGAACCCATCGCTCAGAAGGTGGCCGCCGTCATCACCGACATCGAAATGCCCAAGCTGGACGGTCACCGCCTCACCAAGGTCATCAAGGAAGACCGCATCCTCCGCGAACTGCCCGTCATCATCTTCTCCAGCCTTATAGACGAGGCCATGCGCGACAAAGGCGACCGTCTCGGCGCGTCAGCCCAGCTTTCCAAGCCCGAAATCGGCAATCTGGTAACAACGCTGGATAAGTATATCCTGTAAAAGCGATCTGCGATATTTTCAAAGGGGCCGTCCGGGTGGCGGCCCCTTTTGGCGTACGTGGGAAAATTTTTTCACAGCCCTGTTGACAGGGGAGAATCAATGTGATATCATTATGATATCACATACAAGGAGGAATTTACTGTGACTGAGAAAAACACATCCTACACAGAGGAGAGGCTCCTCTCGCCCAAGAGCGGGTTTCCCGTGCTAACCCTGTCCATTCTGCTGCTTCTGCTGTCCGTCGCCGCGATTGTCCTTGCCACCGTAAGCATGGCGGAGGACGGCGCCGCCGCGTGGAGCATCGCCGCTGTCATCGCCGCGACGC
Organism: Oscillospiraceae bacterium; assembly: GCA_009782215.1. GTDB lineage: Bacteria > Bacillota > Clostridia > Oscillospirales > UBA929 > UBA929. The sequence continues at coordinate 6,870 of WRKO01000040.1, forward strand.
TGTATGCGTCCGCCATTTTTCCCATATGGCTGGCGGGGCTGAAGGTCATCCGGCCGAACGAGGCGGCGGTGTATACGCTGTTCGGGCGCTATTACGGCACCATCGCCAAGCCGGGGTTCTTCTTCATCAACCCGTTCTGCTCCCTGTTCAGCCCGAAGGTCAAGGTTGTGTTCGGGGAAACAAAAACATCAGACGGCATCGCGTGGGAATCCAAGAGCAAGGTATCGCTCAAGGCTAAGACGCTGGACAACGGGCGGCAGAAAATCAACGACCGCGACGGCAACCCCATTGACATCGGCGTGGTGGTTATCTGGCGCGTGGTCAACGCCACCAAGGCGGTGTTTGAGACGGACAACTTCAAGGAATATATCTCCGTCCAAGCTGACGCCGCCATCCGAAACACCGTGCGGATGTACCCCTATGACATCTCGGAGGAGGGCGACGAGAAATCCCTGCGCGGCAGCGCCGGCGCGGTGGCGGACGAGCTGAAACGCGATTTGCAGGAGCGCGTCTCCTTCGCGGGCATTGAGGTGCTGGAGGCCCGCATCTCGCATTTGGCCTACGCGCAGGAAATCGCCTCCGCCATGCTCCAGCGCCAGCAGGCGGACGCGCTGATTGCCGCCAAACAGAAAATTGTGGACGGCGCGGTGGGGATGGTGGAAATGGCGCTGAACAAGCTCGCGGAAAACCAAGTGGTCGTCCTTGACGACGAGCGGAAAGCCGCTATGGTATCCAATCTGCTGGTCGTCCTCTGCGGCAGCAGGGACGCGCAGCCGGTCGTCAACAGCGGCAGCATCTATTGATATGGATGCGCGGGAGAAGGAAAAAAAGCAGATTCCGCTCCGCCTGTCTGCCTCCCTGTGGGCTGAAATCAGCCGCTGGGCGGAGGACGAGTTCCGCTCCGTCAACGGTCAGATCGAGTATATCCTGAACGAAGCGGTCAAACGCCGCCGGCGCGAGGGCGCGGAGAGGGAACCGTGAAGAGCAGAGGGGCGTATATTTTGAAAATGCTTATACTGGACTAAACAAGGTAAAGCAACTACGCGCCGCTGTTGCCATAGTAGTCCTGTCTTTCCAACAATGACAGGAGAGGAATTACTAACGTTGCGGCGGCGGCATTGCCAACAGCATGAATAATGTCAAATGGAAGCCCTGCAATAATCCACGCCATTGTTGCTTCAAAATTCAATCCAAACATTAACGCCTGTGCGGGGGCATACATTGCTCCAAAACACAACCCATGCAAACCGCACAATATAATACACAACGGAACTTGTATTTTTTTAGTCATGTCTATTTTTCCTATAAGCATGAAAGAAAGCCAGAGAGGAAGCCATATGTATAGATAAGGCAGCCATGCAGCGGAAAAACCATGTAACACGCCATCAAGGAAAATGTGAACGTAGAGTGGGATTAACGCCCGTCCCCGATACTTCAGCGTACAGACTCCAAGGAACAGTCCAAGGAGATGCACGTTTGGTATCAGTTTTATTAAGGCCGTTGATAGGAACATCAATGCGGAAAATATAGACAGAATTGTCAGCTCCCGAGTTGAACGTATGATTCTATAGCTTTTCACATAGAACACCTCCTGAAGCAAAGATAAATAACATCGGCACCCCTCGTTTACCATTACCAGCGCAGAAAGCGGAGGGCGGGATGAACGCCTAGGCGGAAGCGGAATCCTCTTCCACCAATTCAGGTTCCGGCTCCGAAACCGGCGGGGTGAACCGCCCGTATAAAACAGCGGCGGCGGCGGCCGTCAGATGCAGGGCCATGAAGGCCAAGCGGAGGACGGCGGCCGGAGAGAGCGTCACAACCGGGTCTCCGAGCCAAGAGCCGAGGAGAAACCCGCCGGACGTGAGGATGGCGAAGTATATGCCGGGGAACGCGAACAGAAGGACGCGCCCCGGCTTCACCTTGTCAAAAAAGAACCCCGCGAGGGTGTACAGCGCAAGCGTGCAGCAAACGGTCGCCAGCATCCCGTAAATGAAGGTGTTGCGGACGGGATTGCCCATCTGCCCCCAGAAGTCGGCAACGAGCGTCAGGCAAGCCCAGAATACCGGCACGGTCGCCCAGAACCCGGCGGCGGAGGTGAAGGGGAGCTTGTTGATGTTCAGAGCAATCATCAGCAGCGCCCCGCATGAAAACAAACCCAACAAGCTAAGGCAAACAACGCCCCACTGCGTTTTTTCACCCGCAAACCCGCTTCGCAAATCCAAGCCCGAGGCGGCGAGCAGGGCGGCCAGCGCCGCGAACTGAGTGAAAAACCAGACAGTCCCCGCGGGCTTGGCGGGGGTTTGCCCGCGCTTTGAGACAAGCGCGTAAGCAACGGCAGCCGCCGTAAAAACGGCGAACAGGACGATTAGCCCGACGGTCACGGGGGCGCCCCGCTCAATCAGCGCGGGGCGCGGGGCGAAAGAGCCTGTGAGCTGGAATCCGCGGAGGGCGGCGGCCCCCAG
>WRKO01000041.1 GCA_009782215.1 Oscillospiraceae bacterium
TGGGGGGGGGGCCCGCCAGGGGGGGAGGGGGTGGTTTCGCCCCCTGCCGCCCCGAGGGCGGCGGGGGATGTCAAAAATTTTCGTCCAAAAACTGCCCCAGCTTTTCCGCCGTCATTTCAAACACATCGTCTCCCGCTGCGAGGTTCGCCCGTTGCATCCAGTCTTGGGCAACGCCGCCTTTTCGGTCTAGCATAAACGCAACGCCGGTGTTTCGCTCTTTCCGTTCTTTTCTCATCCCCCGCGAATACACATTGACGCGGTTTTCAAGCACCTTATACCCTACCGTTTCCCTAAGCTGCGCGGTATCAACCAAACCCTCCATCTGAATCGTCCCGATTTGATATTCCTCCATAATCCGCCCGGCTTCCGGCAGCGCTGTTTCGCGCATCCTGTCCCGCGTCTTCTCCGGCAGCTTCCCAATCTCCAGCGCCATCTTCAAAAACGCATCCCCCAGCTCCCCCTTATAATCCATAAAACCCTCTCATCTCCTCCGGTATATCGGCTTCGGAAATATGCTGCTCGGTCACCACGGCGAAAAACCACGCCGGGTCTTGGCGGTCGATGGCGTCCGGGAGGATGCCTTTGTGACGGAAGAGGTCGGCGTACATCATGGTGATGGCGTCGCCTTGGAGCAGCTTTGTTCCGCTGCCTTGTCCGCTCACGGCTTGGGCGGCTTCTCGGTACCATTGGCTCACCTTGTCAAACAGCGCCGTCAGCTCTTCCGATGGCAAGGATAAAATTTCCCCCTCTTCCCGCTCGCACAAATCACAAACGCCCGCCAACGCCATTTCCAACGCCCGGTTCCCGCTGCTCTCCCGCCCCGCCGCCGTCATCACCCGATAACACTTCATATCATACGGACGGGACAAAACCTCGCCCAGTTTAAGCCGCTTCAAATCGCATCCCCCTTCAAACGCTGATATACGTATTCGGAATATCCGGCAAAGTCCCCTCACTCAACTTCAGCACCACGAGCGTATTCGCCACGCTTGCCCGTCCCCAGTACACCGCGTCGCCCACTTGTACGGCGTCGTAAGCATAGCCGTTCGCCATGACCAGAGCCGTTCCTTCGTCCGTGAGGGGATTAAACAGACACATCCGGTTATGCTGAGTGGAGCCGGTGCCGAAGTATATCAGCCCGTCTTCCTCGTACTGTCTCGGACGCGACCATATCCCCTCGGGCACGGGTATCAGCTCAATGGCATTGGTGAGGGTGTTGAACCGAATGACCGTATCTCTTACGTCTCCCGGAGACAGGTAGATGTAATTCCCCGCCACCCAAGGGTGCGCCCACTCAGCATCGGAGATGTTGTAACGGCCTGCCACCGTGCGGGTATCGGTGTCCCACTTGATGACTTCCGCGTCGCCCACGTTGGGGCCGTTCGTGAAGTACAAATACCGCCCGACTTGAGCGGGTCTGCCAAATCTGCCGTCCTCTGTAATGTCCGGCGTGGGTATCAGCTCCGCCCGCTGTGTGCGGGTGTCAAAAAAGCCTATCTTGAACCTGTCGGCTACGGCGGCGCTCGGCCCGGCAGTACACCAAATGAACGGGTCGTCGTTGGCGCTCTTCGCCTCGAAGTTCGCCCAGTTGAACAGCGGAACCGGGATTCGGACGGCTTCCAAGTTTACGGTATCCAGCCGTCCAATCGTGTCCGTTCTGCCGGAACCGCCGTAGTAAATGTCCGTCCCCACCGGCACGCCGTGATACCAATATCCCGACGGCACGCCGATGTTGGACATCTGCTGTGTGCTGGCGTTGAACGAGGCTATGGACGTTCTTATCGCCGTGCTTGCCCCGGAGTAGTAAATCGTGTGGCCGACCTTGCAGGATGTATAAGACGTCGCCAGCGGCGCGGGCGTCATGTTTATCGAATTGGGCTGCAAGTCGCCGACGGGCAGCTTTTCTCCGAAAATCTCCATCAAGCCGGTGTGCGTCGGGTTGATTGGCCCTCCGTCACAGGCCACGACATTATCTCTCTGCATCTCATAAGGCTCGGCTGACCGTACCGCCGTCGGGTCGGCATAGCGGCTGTTTAGTCCCTCGGTATACTGTACCAAGGTGCCGGACGGCAGACCTATCCGCTTTATCTCCAAATCGAAATCGGAGGCTCTGATGATTTCGGTCGTCTTTCCCCTGTCGCGGATGGAGCGGGCGAGGTCGTCTAGGTAGTTCGTCAGCGTATCCGTTCTGGCCATACTCAGAACCCCCCCTGCAAGGCGGAGCCGATAGCCAGCGCGATTCTTTCATCCACCCAGACTTTACCGGCAAGGCCTCTTTGCTCTTCCGCCAGCGCGTTCAGGTTTTCAACAGCGTCCGAAACCTCCTGTTCCAGCGCGGTCAGGTCGTCTTGCGACGCTTTGCCGTCAATCAGCTCGCGCAGCGCGGCGGTCAGATGGTTATATCCCACCGTCCCGGTCAGCAGGGTTGCGCGGATGGTGTTGCCTGCGGTGGTGATTTGGATGTTGTCTCCGGTGGAGCCTTCGTATACGTCAATCAGGTCGGTCAGCGGGACGCGGATTTCGGTTCCGTCCGCTTTGACAAAGACCAGCTCGCTTGTCGCGGGGTCGAAGTCTAAGCCCAGCTCACCCGTCAAGCCCTCCAGCGGCAGGTCGATGACCAACTTCTCCCCGTCCTGTGTCGTGAAGGTGAGCGTGTATTCGTCTGCATCCCATTCGGGCAGGCCGACAAAGCCGTTGACAAGCTGCTCCAAGGCGGTAATCGCGTCTTCGGCGTCCGAAATGTGATTGCCGTGGATTGTGAGGGCTGATTTTACAAACAGGTCGAAGTCCCTGAATTGCTGTAGCCATGTCGTATGGTTTTTCGCCGTTATTGACGGGGGATTTTCTCTTGGCGGGTTTTCCAAAATGGAGCGTGTCCCTATGCGGCTGTCCGTCACAGCCCCGGGGTTTATTTCGCCCTCTTGTATCGGCTCGGTCGTAAAATTCCGACCCGGTTCCGCCGGGGGCAGGTTTTCTATTTTCTCCACCGCCGCGTCAATCTGCGCTGCGGATGATTTCAAATCAATGTAATCAGCCATGTTTTTTTCCTCCAGAAAAAAAATTAGATGTAAGATGTAAGATTAAAGAGCCAAAATATCTTATCTCTTCTCTCTTAAATCTTTACTCTTAACACTGCGCCTGAATTGTCGCGCAGTATCGCGCCGGAGCTATCGCGCAGAATCTTAAACCCGCTCGGCGGTGCCGGCGGCGTTGGCGGTTTTCCCACCAAAATCACCCGAACAAACGACCTTTTAGGATATACCGTCATTGTCCTCACTCCCTACGGGGCGGCACAGGCCGCCCCAAAACATTCCCCTCCTTGGAGGGGTGGCGCACCGCGCCGGGGTGGTTTCGACGGGCGGCATATATGCCGCCCCTACAAACCGTCCTTAACTATCAACTATCCACTGTCAACTATCAACTGCCTACGCCTCCGGCGTCCAGTCTTCCGCTCTCCAGAGCGGGTCTTCCAAAAGCTCTTCCTCGATGATTTTGGGCGTCAAGCCTTCGGGGAAGTCGTCGCCGTCTGTTTCCAGCAGGTACTCGTACTTTCCGCTGTGAATCAGCGAGGCAAGCCCCAGCGTCAGCACCTCGGTTTGGAAGTTGATGGTCGCGCCCTGCGTTTCGGTCGAGGTGTCGCCCGGCGCGGGCTTGGCTTTGTAATACACCTCGTAGCGGTACGCTCCGTTGGCTTTTTTCTTGCGGAGCATCACCGCCATTTCGATGGGATTGAGCTGCCCCACCGTCATGCCTCCGGCTTTGTATTCCTGCCCCATCCATTCCGCCTTTGTGACCAACGGCAGACCCGCCAGCCCCACGGTCAGGATGCGGTCGCCGTACTGCGACGCGGTCACATACACGCTGTTGTCCGCGTGCAGCGCCGCCGTCTGCACGTTGTTGGCAAGCCCCACGTTGACAAGACCGGGAATGCGTTCCGCTTTCCCGTATTCCGCCGGCTCGTCAGCCGTCTCCTTCATCAGCTTGGCGTAGTGAAACCAGTCACACCCTATCATCGGCATCGGACGCCCGTCCGGCCCGGTCATCATCACAATGTTGTTATCCGGCATCGTCTTCTCCTCCTTCATCGTCGTTGCCATTCCCCTCCTCGGAGGGGTGCCCGCCTACGGCGGGCTGGGTGGTTCCGTCCCCCGGCTCTTGGCTCTTATCTCTTCCCTCTTGGCTCTCATCCCTCGGCCCGTCTTTCCCCTGCCCACTTCCGCCGGAAGGGGGTGGCTCCGCAGAGCCGGGGGATGTCCCGCCCGGGGGCGGCGGTGGCTCGGCAGCCTTCGCTTCCGCCACATAAGGGCCGCCCGCAGCCGTTTCCAGCTCTTTCAGGCGCTTGGCGGTCACGTCAATCTCGGTGCCTGCCTGATGGACGGTCTTGGTTTTCTTGTCGCGGAAGGTCTTCAAAACGGTTACTTTCATACCTCCGGTACCTCCTGCTCGATTCTCACGCGCAGCGCGGCGGGTTCGAGGTTGCGGATATCGGCGTAGACAAAGGCGTTCTCATCCAGCGCCCGCCCGTTGCCGTACAGTTTGATTCTGTATACCCGCTGGTCTTCGAGGAAACGGTACTCGTCCGAGTATTCCAGCCGGCCGCCGCCCGTTCCGGCGCCGATGCCCATGAAGTAACGGTTCGCGATACCGAACACCGCGTAGCCCTCCGGCATAGCGCCGCTCTGCACCACCGTTATGGGGTATGGCATGGCGTTTTGGGTAAACGTACCGTCGGCGGCGCGGGGCGTCACACCGGGGAATACTTTGAGATAGTAGTCCTTGGGGTTGACCACCATCAAAATCCTCGGCACGGCGCGGCGGTAGCCGTTCCGCCCCACAGACAGCTTTTCGAGGATAACCCCCACGCTCTCCGGGTCGATGGCAGTCACCGCAATCGGGGTCTTGCGCGGGAACACGCCGCCGCTGTCGCCGGTCAGGCGGCGGGTCATGCCCAGTGGTTTACCGTTCCCGTCGCCGTCCACAATGGCTTTCTCCAAGCCGTTGGCGAGCTTATCCAGCATGATGGAGCGCACAAAGCGGTCGAGCCATACCGGGCCGAGGTCTAGGTATGCGTTGAAGACCGCCATAAAGGCGGAGAGCTTGCGGAGCTTCAGCTCTTCCATTTCAAACGCGCCGCTCAGTTCGGCGGTAATCTTCGCCGTCAGGTCGCCCCAGATGGCCTCGCCGTCGCTGGTGGCGAGATACATCTCAATCAGCGCCCCGGTGTTTTGGAAGTTGATTTCGCTCAGCAGCGGGTATGTGTCGGTCAGCTCCTCGAAGACGCGGTCGATGATGGTTGTCGGCATCACCAGCTCCACGTCCTCCAGCGCGGCCTTAATCCCGGCGGGCGAGTTTTTCATCGCGGCGGCGAGCTTGGTGTAATACCGCGTTTCCTCCGAGGTCAGCGTGTTGCCGCCCCGCGCCAGCAAAATGTCCTTGTCGCTGGTTGCCCGCGCCTCTTCTCCCTGCATTTCGGCCTTGATGTTTTCGCAGAGCGCCGTCATGCTGTCATAGACCGCCCCGGCAAATCCGGCGGTGTCGTCCTTCTCCGCCTGCTCCTGCGCCAGCGCGACAAACTCGTCGCGGCTCTTTGCCGCAAGGTCAAGGTTTTTCATGTTTCCCATTGGTTTTTTCATCCTTTCTGTTTTTGGTGTGGTATTTTCAAGAATTTTTGCAACGCTGTGATATTGTTCTGCCCGCCTGAGGCGGGCGGAATGGTTTCCGGCAACGCCGTGGTTTTGTTTTGCCCGCCTGAGGCGGGCAAAACGGTTTCCGGCAAAGCATCGTCATTCCCCTCCTTGGAGGGGTGTCCGCCTCCGGCGGACGGGGTGGTTCCATCCCCCGCTCTTGGCTCTTGGCTCTTCTCTCTTTCCTCTTGTCTCTTGGCTCCAAAGAGCCGCGAGATGCTCGCCGCGGCTTTTCCCGCGCCGCTCCGTGCCACGGTGGCGAAGCCCATTGTCAGCGCGTCATCGGCGGACAGCCATGTTTCGGCGGACAGCATTTCTTCCAGCTTCTCCGCGTCCACGGCGGCGTTATCCAAATACACGGCGTTCACGGCGGCGCTGATTTTTTCAAGGTCTTCCGCCGCCTTGTGAAGCTCCGCGTCATTCCCCCGCGCCCAAGTCCAAGGCTTGTGAATCATCAGCAGCGAGTAGCTGTAAACCTCCCGCTCGTCCCCGGCCATGAAGACCATGCTTGCCGCCGAACAGGCGAAGCCGTCCACCGTGGTTTTCACCGTCACGCCCTCGGCGGATTTCCTCCGCAGCGCCGAGTAAATGGCAAGCGCCTCCGCCACCTCCCCGCCGTAGCTGTTAATCCGCACATGGATTGTCTTCGCGTCCGAAGCCGCCAGCGTCTTGGCAAGCGTGTAGCTGTCAACATCGCTCTCTATCCAAGGCCAGCTCGTGATGTCGCCGTAGATAAACACCTCCAAAGCCCCGTCCGTTTCCGCCAGATTATAATATTTCATCTTCCTCTCACCCCCTTTCGTACAGTTGATAGTAGGGGCGCACACTGTGCGCCCGCCGTCCCCGCGCCGGGAACGTCCCCAAATTGTCAATTGTCAATTGTCAATTGTCAAACACTCTCACGCCGCCCAAGACTTCCCAATCCATTCCCGGGCCCGGCGTTAGTTCGGCGTCCATTGTGGCGGCGGCGGCTAGGGCCATGAAGCCGTCTGTTTTTCGGGTGCGCGGCTCGATTTTTCCGTAGGTGTATACGCCGCGGCGTTTGTCCGCCTCGGTCTGCATCATCCGCACGTTGTTGGTGTACCAGCGCATCAAGTGGTGGTCTTCGCCCCACGCGATTTCTTTTTTGACAAACCATCCGTCAATCAACGGCACCACCGCGCCAAGGTCGCTCGGTCTGACCGTCTTAATCGGGCGCGGCGCACCCTTCGCGGTTGAAAATCCGATGCCCTCTAAAGCCTGACGGTAGACGGAAAATCGGTAGTAGTCCAGCGCCACGGCGCGGATGTTGTAAAATTCCGCGACCGATTCCACCCAACCCACCACCAGCTCCGGCGGTATCATCTCATCATCCACCGGCGTCAGAAGCCCTTCCTCGGCGGCGCGTTTCCAAGGATATTTCAGCTTTTCCAAGTCCGGCGACCGCAAGCAGAGCCAAGAGTGCGTAATCCAGCATCGCAGACCGTCTACATTAAACCAAAGCCCGGCGGCGGCAAAGTCCCTCCGACTGGTGGCGTCGATTCCGGCGATGCAATCCCGCCCCTGCAAATCCGGCAGCGGCTTGCAAGCGGCCTTGATGTTATTCCAGCTCGCCACGCACACTTCCGGGTTGCCCTCCGGCAGATTAAACCGCTTGGTCATAAACGCCGTGTTGGTGTTGGGGCTGCGCTTCCATTCGGCATACTTTTTCCCGTATTCGGCGCGGAGCATCGGCATATAGGGCAAAGATGGGTTCGCCTTTTCCCATAGGGCAGGGTTATGCACCTCGTCCGGTTTATCCAGTTTGCAGATAAACGGCAGAAAGCCGCCGTCCGGCTGCTCTCCGCGCAAAATCTCGCCCATCTGCTCCAGCATTTCATCCAGCGGCCCGTCCCGCACATCCCCGTCGGTCGTCACATACATCTCCCGGGGCGTCCTCTGTCCTTTACCAAGCCCGGACTTGAAAACTTCAATGTTCCGCCAGTCTTTATACTGGTGTATTTCGTTGAATACTATCATTCCCGAACGCATCCCGTCCCGGCTGGACGGGCTGTTCGTCCTCCCCTTCATCACGCCGCGCAGCTTCGCGCCCATTACCTGCTGTTTCGTCCAAGAAAAGTGCTTGCGCAGCTTGGCGTTCTGCACATTCTCCAAAACGTCAATCACGTCGTTCATCGGGCGCATGGCCTGCTCTTCAAGATTCGCGCAAATATCTACGTCATAAAGCATAAGCCCGCTCGCCGGGGACAATACGCAAAAGCTCTCAAAAGCGATAAACCCGTCCTTTCCCGCTCCCCGCGCAATCATCATAAAAAGGTTCGGCCATCGCGGCAGCCCGTTTTCCTTAAACGCGCACAAATGCAGGGCAATACAAAACGTCTGCCACTCAAACAGACGCTCAAACGGAAAATATTTTTTGTAACTAAGGTACTTCTCCA
>WRKO01000042.1 GCA_009782215.1 Oscillospiraceae bacterium
TGTCTGCCGGGGCTGATACAGGAAACTTGCAATCGGTTGATATTGACAACGCGGATAATAAAATCAGCGTGACTTACTATGCACATGAAAGCGTAACGGTAGCGGAACTGATAGCGGGCTTCGCGTATACCCTGCCGTTTAACCCGTCCTTTGTTGTGAATGACGAAAATAATGTCATCGCAGACGGCAACGCTCCGCTCGAAAACGCGGACGGCGGCACGGTTCAAGTAAGAGAGGATGATGTCGCCGTCCTAAGAACTTACACAATTACCGTGGACGTCGTGGAAATAATCCCCGTAACCATCAGCGGCCTCTCCATAGCCAACACAAGCTACACAGGCCGCCCACACCCCGGCGTGGCCGGTCTGGCAACGGCAGCCTTCACCACGGACCCGGGCAACCAGACGGTCACTCCGGCAGGCTCGCTGTCCGTGCTGTACACCGGAACGACCAACAGCGGCGGCTCTTATTCCAGCTCCGCTCCGCCCACCGCCGCAGGCAGCTACATCGCCGCAGTGACGCTGGTCGATGCGCTCTACACCGGCGCATGGTCGCAAAGCTTCACGATCTCTAGGGCGACGCCCTCCGTCACATGGCCGACCAACCTGACCGCGACCTTCGGGCAGACGCTGTCCGCGATATCCCTGCCGGGGAACGGGTCAGGCAGCGGCACGTTCAGGTGGACGGCCGGCGGCGCGGCATCAGTCGGCAACGCGGGCAGCCGGACGCACGGCATGACCTTCACGCCGTCGGACGCAGCCAACTACAATGCGCTCACGGGCGATGTAACCGTAGAGGTAGGCAAAGCCGACCCGACAGTCACATGGCCTACGGCGGCGGCGGTTACCTACGGCGCGGCGCTCTCAACTTCTGAATTGACGGGCGGTGTCGGTGCGGGTGCGTTCGCTTGGACTGACGGCGCGGCGATACCGACTGTCATAAACAGCGGCTATCAGGTCACATTCACGCCAGCCGACGCGGATAACTACAACACGCTTACAGACACCGTGGCGATTACGGTAAGCAAAGCCGACCCCATCGTAACATGGCCTACGGCGGCGGCGATTACCTACGGCGCGGAGCTTTCGGCTTCCGCTTTGTCGGGCGGTGTCGGTGCGGGTACGTTCGCCTGGACTGACGGCGCGATGGTACCGAGCGTCAATAACAGCGGGTACGAGGTTACTTTCACACCCACCGATACAGACAACTACAACATCCTGGCAAACACTGTGGCAATAACGGTAAGCAAAGCCGACCCCATCGTAACATGGCCTACGGCGGCGGCGATTACCTACGGCGCAGAGCTTTCGGCTTCCGCTTTGTCGGGCGGCATCGGCGCGGGCACGTTCGCTTGGACAGACGGCGCGATGATACCGACCGTTGCGAACAGCGGGTACGAGGTTACTTTCACGCCAGCCGATACGGCGAACTACAACACGCTGACAAACACCGTGGCGATTACGGTAAGCAAAGCCGACCCGACCGTCACATGGCCGACAGCGGCGGCAATCACCTACGGCGCGGAGCTTTCGGCTTCCGCTTTGTCGGGCGGCGTCGGTGCGGGTACGTTCGCTTGGACTGACGGCGCGGCGATACCGACCGTCGCAAACAGCGGGTACGAGGTTACTTTCACGCCAAGCGACACGGATAACTACAACACGCTGACAAACGCCGTGGCAATCGCGGTAAGCAAAGCCGACCCCATCGTCACATGGCCGACAGCGGCGGCAATCACCTACGGCGCGATGCTTTCGACCTCCGTGTTGACGGGCGGCATCGGCGCGGGTACGTTCGCCTGGACTGACGGCGCGGCGATACCGACCGTTGCTAACAGCGGGTACGAGGTTACTTTCACGCCCACCGATACAGATAACTACAACACGCTGACAAACGAAGTGGCGATTGCGGTGAGCAAAGCCGACCCGACAGTCACATGGCCGACAGCGGCGGCAATCACCTACGGCGCGATGCTTTCGGCTTCCGCTTTGACGGGCGGTGTCGGTGCGGGTACGTTCGCTTGGGCTGACGGCGCGACGGTACCCACCGTCACGAACAGCGGATATCAAGTAACATTCACGCCAATCGACGCAGATAATTACAGCACTCTGACAAACACCGTGGCGATTACGGTAAGCAAAGCCGACCCAGCCGTCACATGGCCGACCGGCCTTGCTGCAACTTACGGGCAGACGCTGTCAGAGATACCGCTCCCCGGCAACGGCACCGCCACGCCACCCGGCGCGTTCACATGGACGGACGGCAGCGCGGCATCCGTCGGCAACGCCGGCAGCAGGACGCACAGCATGACCTTCACCCCGTCGGACGCAGCCAACCACAACACGCTCACCGGCAATGTGACGGTTGCGGTAAGCAGGGCAGCCCAGACCGCGCCGGCAATCTCGGGCGGCGACATCAGCAGGGCATACGGCGACCCGGCGTTCGACATCAGCGCAAATGTGACCGGCGGCGAAAGCACGGGCGCGTACAGCTACGCAAGCAGCGACACGGACATAGCGGCCGTGGACGCAAGCGGGCTCGTCACCCTCGGCACGGGCGGCGGAGCCATCGGCCGGACGGTCATCACCGTGAGGAAGCTGGGCGACGGCAACTACGACGACTCGCCGGAAAGCGCGGGCGTAACGCTGACAGTCGTCAGGGCGGCGCAGGCCCCGCCGGAGGCCGAATACGCCCTGACCTACGAATACAGTGCCGCGACCAACACGTTCACCGTGACAATCCCCGAAATGCCCGGCGTGGAATACAGCTTCGACGGCACCGGCTACAGCACGGCAAGAACCACGGCTGCGGACCCGGGGGATACCGTGACAGGCTACATCCGCCACCCCGCGACCGCGACCCACGATGCAAGCCCCGCCAAGGAATCCATGGTGACGCTGCCCGTCCCCGCGACTTCAATCTCCGTGAGCGGCATGGGCGGCGCTGGCGGCATCACAGCCAAAAACGGGACATTGCAGATGCTGGCGGACGCATCCCCCGCAGGCGCGGAGCGTGCGGTCGTATGGTCGGTCGCAAACGGGAGCGGCGCGTCGATCGACCCCGCAAGCGGACTTCTGACGGCTGAGTCAAACGGCTCCGTGACGGTGCGCGCCACATCCGCTGACGGATTCGGCGCATACGGCGAGAGGACGGTCGCCATCAGCGGGCAGGAAAACACGGTCAGCATCCTGGCCAAAAGCGGCATAACGCCGCCTGCCGCCGGGGCGACGCCCGTGACCGCCGTCGCCGAGACGGCGCAGTACACGGGTACGGTCACGTGGATCCCCGCCGTTACCGGGACGTTCGCCTTCAACACGGCATACACGGCGACCATCACGCTAACGCCGAAAGAAGGCTATACCTTGACGGGCATTGCGGCTGACAGCTTCACTGTGCCCGGCGCAACGAGCGTTACGAACAGCGCGGACAGCGGCGTGATAACGGCCGTATTCCCTGCGACGGCCGGGAACAACCAAGGCGGCAATAACCAAGGCGGCAATAATCAAGGAGGCGGCAATCAAGGAGGCACAGCCCCGCCGCCAAATGACGCCAACGCTCCGGATACGGAGCCCGAAGCAAACGACGACCCAGCGGCAGACGCGGTATCAGACCCGTTCATCAACCCCTTTGAGGACATAAGCGCGGACGCATGGTACTATGACTATGTGGGCTATGCATATATTAACGGCCTTATGACCGGCACAAGCACGGAACCCATGCTTTTTGCCCCGCAGATGACCGTAACAAGGGGCATGATTGTGACTGTTCTTTACCGTCTCGCGGAAAAGAACAGAATTGAGAATGAGGACGGTGAAGACGAAGGCGCGGGGAGTAATTCCCAATTTGCCGACGTGCCGGAGGGGGCATGGTATTACGATGCTGTGACGTGGGCGGCAGCGAACGGCATTGCGAACGGCATCGGCGGCGGCATGTTCGCCCCGGCCGCCAGCATTACCCGGCAGGATTTAGCGACGATGCTGGACAACTACGCATCAAGGATGGGCATCGCTCTGCCGGAAACAGCGGAATACCAGGGCTTCCTTGACGAAGCGGACATAGCCGATTACGCAAAGGAAGCCATAGGGCGGCTCTTCGCGGCGGGAGTAATAAGCGGCAGGCCGGGGAATGTATTCGGCCCGCAGGGCGAGGCCACGCGCGCGGAACTGGCGGCCATGCTCAGCAGGTTCGCAGATGCGATGCAATAGACTTTTTGAAAGGAGATATGAAACTATAATGTCGGGGAAATGTTACAGGAGCGAGCTAATCGGGCTTTTTGGCTGCCCGGTTGATGAAAACGCAACGGTAGCCATAATGGAGGCCGCTTTTAAAGAGCTGGGCCTTAACTACAGGTACAATACGACTCTTGTATATCCAAAGGATCTGGAGACTGCGGTAAAGGCGCTCAAAGCCTTCAACATGAAAGGAACGCACATCACGATTCCGCACAAGGTCGAGGTGCTTCAGTATCTGGATCATTTGTCGGAAACTGCCGCGCTGATGGGTGCGGTGAACACCATATACCTGAAGGACGGGGAGACATACGGCGAGAACACGGATGGCAAGGGGTTTATTACTTCCTTGGCCGAAGCAGGCGTGGAGTTCAAGGGGAAAAAAACCGTCCTATTGGGCGCAGGCGGGGCTGCGCGCGCCATGTCGGTGGAGCTTGCCGCTGCCGGGGTGTCCGATATTTTAGTTGTCAACAGGGGGGAAGAGAGGGGGAAGGCGCTGGCAGACCTGTTAAACGGCAAAACGGCATCCAATGCGGAATATGTGTCATGGGCCGGGACTTTCCGGGTTCCGGATGATACGGATATTGTTGTGAACGCGACAAGCATAGGCATGCATCCCGATTCAAACAAGCCTGACATCGACTATTCGTCACTGCTTGACAGTATGATTGTCTGCGATGGTGTCCACAACCCCGTGCAGACACCGTTTCTGAAGGAAGCCGCTAAACGCGGCTGCAGGACGCTGGACGGCTTTTCCATGCTGATAAACCAAGGGGCTATCAGCTTTAAGCTCTGGACCGGGCTTGATGCGCCTGTTGACGTTATGAAAAAGGCACTCGAGCGCGAGCTAAATTAAACTGCATTGCGAGTCGCTAACGCGGTCTTCGACCGCAAATGCTGAGTGCTAAGTGTTAAGTGTTGAGTGTGACTGGCAACCCTGCGCGCCTCACGTCCTAACTCATAACTCATAATTCATAACTCATAACTGTAACTTAGCGACTGCAATTATCTTGTTTTTTATTTGCTCTTTCAGTCGCTAAGTTACTAAGTTACGACTTCCAGGAAGCTCGGGATTACTTCGCCTGAGTAGTAGAACAGGCCTCGGCCAAGCTGCGCGGAGTCCCAGGTGCGCTGTGGGTTGTCGGGATATGCCGTGTAGCCGCCGGAATAGACCTCTATACGGTTTCCTGAAGGCTCCCAGAAGTAAATTGAATGCCCCCTTGTTATCGCATGGCGCGTCGGGCCGATATCCAGCTTCAGATTGTTGATAGCTATCCAGTCCGCTGCGTTGCCGACATCATGCCAGTCTTCAAGGTAGAAACCGAGATGGTGAATCTTGCCTGCGTGCGGGTACTCGACAAAGGCAAGGTCGTGGGGCTTGTTGGAGCTTGTGATCCACGCCGCCAGGCGGTTGCCGTCGGGGGTGTTGCAGACTTCCGGCACGAACATTCCAAGGACCTCTTGGCAGAAACGCTCCGCCTCGGCAATGTTCGGCCCGTACAGCAGGAAGTGGTCCAGCCTCTGCGCCTTCATCCCGCGCGGCGGCTCGGTCCAAATATCCGGGTTTTGAATCATTGGCGTTTTTTCCGAGAGCTTTACATCGCTGTAGATTTCGAAACGGTGCCCGGTGCTGATTGTGAAGCCATAACGCTTCCCGAACCCCGGCTGATCCGTTTCAGCCTGGACAGTATCGACGGCATAGCCGAACGCTTGGACAGCCTCCTTCATCTTCTCCAGTTCGTCGGGGCAGCCGACTTTGAATGCCACGTAGTCGAGCCCTGCGGTGTCGGCCAGCCGCAGGGTGAGTGAGTGATGGTCAAACTCGTCGTATGCCTTGAGGCATACACGCCCATCGCTTGTTCTGCAGACTTCGTCCAGCCCAAGTACGTTTTTGTAGAAATCGAGCGTCTTGTCGAAATCCAGTACCCTAAGCTGAACGAGCCCCGGCCTGAGTGTTCCTTTGAATCCCATGATAATTCTCCTTTTCATACATTAATTTTTGTTATCTATCCCCGTGATTACCAAATTTTCACGAGGTTTAACGCAGCATATGAGGACAATGCCTTCTTTTTGCTCTTCCTGAGTCACATGAGCAGCGCTCATCCTTTTCTCCGCTTGGTACGAACCAGACGCTATCTTCATCTTGCACACCCCGCAACCTCCGCCGAAACAGCCGTAGTGGACAGGGCCGCAGCGCGCGCGCTTCATAGCCTCAAGCACAAACTCATCCTCGCGGCAAAAGAACCGCGCACCCGTGACCGATACGAATATTTCAAACTCCCTCACTTTCTGGCTGTAACCGAGCGCCTTGGAAATGGAGGCCGCCGTACTGATGATTTCATCCCGCGCTTTATCCAGGTGCAATCCATGAAAATTATTGGCAAGCCCGGATATGCTGATTGCGTATTTCACATTTCCGCCTCGGTCAAAAATCGGCGCCGCCACGCAGCGCAGGCTGTCCATGATCTCACGGTCGTCAACGGCGTATCCCTGCCGCCGGATTCTGATAAGCTCGCGCTCCAGCAACTCCCTATCGGTGATGGTGCGTTTCGTCATCCGGGGCATCCCGTGCTTTGAGAGGATCCATTTTATCTCTGAAGGCGTTTTGTATGCGAGGAGGACCTTCCCAAGCCCGGTGCAATGCATTGGCAGCCTTGCGCCTATCTCAGACACGATTCGCATCATGTGGGTGGAGTCAAGCTTTTCCAGGTAGAGCACTTCTCCCCTGTCTTCGGTGGCCAGCTGGACGAGTTCGCCCAAGCTGCCGTTGAGGATTTGCATTGCCGGCAGCGCGACCGCCTTTATGTCCCAGCTCCGAGCGACAATATTCCCTAACTCAAACAATCTTACGCCCAGCTTATAGCATCCTGAGTCAGGCGATTGTTCGACATAATGATAGTCCTTCAAGGTGTTGATCAATCCATGAACCGTGCTCTTCGGCCAGCCCATGGCCCGGGAAATGTCGGTCAAGGGCATCTCGCGGTTTTCGCGCGCCAGCAGCTCTAGGAGCATAAGCGAACGGGCCACCGACTGGACATGCGACTTTTTAGGCAAACCAGAATCCATATTTCAAGACCTCGTGAGCTGATACGCGACATCCACTATCATATCTTCCTGGCCGCCCACCATTTTTCTGCGGCCCAGTTCAACCAATATGTCCCGAGGCTCTAGGTTGTATCTTTCCGCTGCGTCATACACATGCAGCAGGAAAGATGAGTACACCCCGGCGTACCCAAGCATCAGCGAACCATTGTCGATGACCTGCGGGCGGAGCAGCATCGGGTCGACCGCGGTTTCCGCATGATCCATCAGGCCGAAAAAATCCAAGCCGGAATCATATCCGCACCGCTCAAGCACAGCGGCCAGAACTTCGGTCTGAGCGTTGCCCGCACCCGCGCCGAGGCCGCGCAAGGTGCCGTCGATGTACGTGGCGCCGGACTGCAAGGCGGCAAGGGAGTTTGCTATGGCAAAGCC
>WRKO01000043.1 GCA_009782215.1 Oscillospiraceae bacterium
TCAATGAGATCGAAGCCTCACGCGCGGTCGGGATTCCCTTGCGTGACGGACAGGAGCACATAATAAAGGAAAACTTGCCCCTGGTCTGCCGGAAGCTGATGGATATGGGCGTCGGGCGCTGGGTGGTACTGCATACGCCGGAGCTGTCCTGCGGCCTGGAGCGGGACGGCAGGTATATCCAAAAGCCGTCCTGGAACATTCCCGAAGGCTTCAAAAAGTCCTCCGTAGGCGCGGGAGACGCTTACGCCTCCGGGATTCTCTACGGCGCGTATCACGGCTGGAGCTTGGAACAGTCCATCCACACGGCGGGAGCGATCGCCGCCTACAGCTTATCCGGCGCGGGCGCCAGCGACGCGATACGCCCCCTGGAGGAACTGTTGAGAGAGATGGAAGGGTGTCAGGATGAGCGGCCCGACGGTGTAAATGTTGTGCCCTTGGAGACGCTGACGATATAACCCTTCACCCCCCTTGCTTTCCGTATTTTGTAGAACCCTCCCGGCGCACCGGCCTTTCGGATATGGTCCTATTATAACACTGGCGGGGGCCATCGCCGCGCCCATGTTGGCCGCGTCGGTGATGCCCGCGTCGACGATTTTTCCGGTGGCGATATGCGTGATGAACGGGCCCGGGCCGCGCGTGCCCAGCAGGACCGCCCCGGCCCCCGTGACCGTCCACTGCGCCGTGGGCGCGCGCTGGCCGCCGTAATCCAGCGGCATCCGGTACTCCCGTTCCGCCGAGCAGTAGTGCGAGCCGGTAACCGCCGCCGCCCGCGCCGCGAAGCCGCCGTCGATGCACATCGCCGCCAGGCTCAGGGCCTCCGCCATCGTCGAGCAGGCCCCGTAAAGCCCGTAAAACGGGACTCCGCTCTCGCGCAGGCCGAAGGTGGAGCCGGCGCACTGGTTGAGCAGGTCGCCCGCGAAGACCATGTCCATCGCGCCGATCTCCGCCGAGCCCTGCCGGAGAGCCGCCTTCAGCGCCGCGCGCTGGAGGTGGCTTTCCGCCTTTTCCCAGGAATCCTGACCGGCCAGATCGTCGCCGTAGACCACGTCGATGCTTTTGCCCAGCGGTCCCTCGCCTTCCTTGCGTCCCGCCGCGCAGCCGGACGCCAGAACGGCGACCGGCGAGGCCAGCTGTATGGTATGCGCCCCCAGGCGCTTTTCCGCGTTCATCGGCGTGTTTGCCCCCTGCCTGCGTTGGAGTACAGACAGTTTGCCTGCGCGGGGCGGAAATTATGCGCCAGGCAAGGGCGTGACAGGAGAGGGGATATATGGTATGGTAAGGGTAGAGCCGCGGGCCGTGACCGGCCGGTCCGGCCTGACAATCATACATCAAGGAGGCGGGGCATGATGACACGGGAGGCGCTGCTTGGCCGTTTGGAACGCCCGGAGGGGCGTGTCCGCGCGGTGCTGGATACCGACGCTTTCAACGAGATCGACGATCAATTCGCGCTGGCATATCTGCTGAAAAAGACAGCGAAATTCGAGGTGCAGGCCCTGACCGCCGCGCCGTTTTTCAACGAAAAATCCTCCGGCCCCGAAGAGGGGATGCGCCTGAGTCATCGGGAAATTCTGCATATTCTGACGCTGATGGAGCGGGAGGACTTGTCAGAGCGCGTCTTTGAGGGGTCGGCCGCCTATCTGCCCGACGAGACGACGCCGGTGGACAGCCCCGCCGCGAGGGAGCTGGTGCGTCTGGCCAACGCCGGAGCGCCGGACGGCGGCCCGCTCTATATCATCGCCATCGGCGCCGTCACCAACGTGGCCTCGGCGCTGCTCCTCGACCCGTCCATCACCGGCCGCTGCGTCGTCGTCTGGCTGGGCGGGCACGGCTGGCACCGGCCCGACACGCGGGAATTCAACATGCAGCAGGATGTGGCGGCGGCGCGCGTGGTGTTCGGATGCGGCGTCCCGGTGGTGCAGCTGCCCTGCATGGGCGTGGTGAGCGAGCTTCGCACCACGGGTCCGGAGTTGGAGCATTGGCTGCGGGGCAAAAACAAGGTGTGCGATTATCTGCTCCGGCATACCCGCGACGAGGTGACGGGCTACGCGGACGGGACCGCGTGGAGCCGCGTGATTTGGGACGTTTCCGCCGTCGCCTGGTTCCTCGACCCGCGTTTCACCGTCAGCCGCGCGGCGCCCAGTCCCATTTGCGGCTATGACCACCGCTACGCCTTCGACCCGAACCGGCATCCGTGCCGGGTCGTCGAGGCCGTCGACCGGGACGCGATTTTCACCGACCTGTTCCAAACGCTGGCGGAGCCATAAGCCCGCCGCCCCGGCAGGTCTTACAGGGTCGTTCCCGCGCGTATGGTTTCGATGATGCTCCCGCGGCGAACCCGCGACGCGGAATAGCGCATGACGACCCATGTGATGACAAACACCCCGAAAACACATTGCAATATGGGAATCCACGGCAGTGTATAAGCGGTCGTCACAGGCGACACGGTGCCGCGATGCAGCAGGTATGACCCGGCTATGCCGAGCGGGACGCCTATGATGAGCGATTTTATCGACGACAGCAGGCTTTCCAGATTCAGCATCCGCCGCAGCCCGCCGGTCGTCATGCCCACGCTTCGCAGCACCGCGAACTCGCGGGAGCGGGAGCGCACATTGGCCGAAATCGTGCTGATGACATTGGTCAGGCCGATCAGCGTCAGCATCCCCACAAAGCCGTAGACAAACACCGTGATGAGCCGGGGAATCCCCCGCATGGCTTCAATCTGCGCCTCAATATCCATGATGCCCGTGTTCGCCTGTGCTGCATTCCCGCTGTATACGATTCTTTCCAGGCATTCAAAAGCATACGCGCTAAACCCGTCTTTATCCTCCGGCTTCGCGAACCAAAAATACTCCGTCACGTCAAATTCCGGGACAATCACAATCACCGCGCCCGTGCTGGCAAAGTTAATTTCGCCCGGTATTTCCGTCATAGCCAACTCGCCGTGAAGCGGCAGGTCGAACGCGGTATCGTCATACCGTCCCGTGATCCGAAGTGTCTGTTTGCCGAAAAGATACGGCGCGAACACCTCACGCCCGTTTTGCTGATAATGCGTATAGCGGTTGACGAGAATGTTTGAGCCGACGGGAACGCCCGCAATTTCGCACAGCTTGGCGTAATTTTCTGCGTCGGCGACGACAAACGCAATGCTAAACACAAATTCATCGTCAAAAAGGTCGCCGTAGATGTCAAGCAATTTCGGAGTTATCATTTCCCTCGGTATACTTGCTTCATACGAATAATACTCGCTGCCCGCGCCGTACACCGGCGTATCCCCGTATCCGCGCAGCCGCTCGGTGATTTCGCTGGCTTGGCCGCTGTCCATCGCGGCAAAGTCCCGCGTGACGATTCCGCTGCCGCCGCCGTGATCGACCGACATATTCGTGACAAAGTGCATGGCAACCGTCGCGTCTATGTCGGGGTAGAACGTGTCTGTCATGGTTTTCATCTGCGCCCCGAACGAGCCCACGACGATCAGCAGCGTGATGCTGACCGTGAGCGATACGACCGTTGCGCGGAAGTTGCGGCGGCTCCGCTTCAGCGACTTGGACGCCAGCGCGCCCTCGAAGCCGAAGATTTTTTGCACCAGCCGGGTTCCCTTCGGGCGGGCAATGCGCGGCCCCGCGGCCTCGCCCGTTCCGCGAATCGCGTCGATGGCGGCGATTTTCGCCGCCTTGCGGGCGGGCAGCCACGCGGAAATCCATACGGTGAAAAAGGAGACGGCGACCGAAAGCAGGATCGCCTGCCAGGAGAACACGAAGTCAATAATCACGGGATATTCGTTAAGCCTGTTAAGCGCGGCAAGCAGGTAATTGATGATTTCCACGCCGGCCAGATTGACCAGCAAGCCCAATCCAATCCCGGCGGGGATGCCGATGGCGCAGAGGCAGAGAGCCTCGTGCATAATCACCGCGGCAATTTGTCTTTTCGTTGCCCCGGCGCTTTTCAGCATCCCGAACTGCGTAAGGCGCTCCCCCGCGCTGACGCGGAAAGCGTTTGATACGACGACAATCGAAGCGGCGATGATGATGGAAACAAACACCGCCGCCATGACATACAGCGTTTGATTGTACATATTGGTGTAAAATTCGTTGCCGCCCATCAGCTCCGTTACCGTCGCCGCGCCGCTGGCCGCGAAGCCGAAAACGGCGGTGGTCATAGACGCGGACAACACGATTCCGGCCAGTGTCCAAAGAGAGCGGCTCCGGTTGTTCTTCAGCTGGCTGTACGCCAGTTTTTGTGTCAGCTTCATGATCCGTCCTCCTTCATACAAGTCCGCGTATGGTTTCGATAATATTCCCGCTCCGCATCCGCGACGAGGCATACCGCATTGTGACCCAGGTTATCCCCAATACGCCGAGTATGCACTGCATAACCGCAAGCCATGGAAAACTATAAGAAAAATCAATGGACAATAGGATAGAGCGGTATGTTAAATACGAGGCTGTTATTCCGAGAGGCAAACCAATCACAAGTGACTTTGCCGAGGATAAAACACTTTCAAAATTCAGCATACGGTTTAATCCGGGCTGAGTCATCCCGACGCTTTTCAGAACCGCGAACTCGCGGGCGCGGGAGCGCACATTTGCCGACAGGGTGCTGATTACATTCGTCAAGCCGATTAACATCAGCATCCCGACAAAGCCGTAAATAAAAACCATAACCAATTTGTATACATTCCGCGCGGCTTCTATGGCCGCCGATAGGCCCATTACGTTGATTTCGGCCGCCGTTTCACCCGGAGGAATTGTGTCTGCCAGAATCGGGTAAGCATACGCCGAAAACCCGTCAATATCGTCCGTTTGCACAAACCAGTTATACCGGAAGGCTTGCGTCTGAGGTACAATAATCCTGACAAAACTGCCGCTTGCGTCCCCGGCAAACAGAATCTCGGCGGGTATATCCGCTTTGAGTTCGCCGTGCAGGGGGATTTCTACCGGGGATTCGCTTTCGCTGGTTAAACGCAGTGTTTGATGGCCGAACACAAACTGTTCAAACTCCGACATTCGGCCCTCCATGCGTTCTCTGGCGTAATTAACAAGAATATTCGAGCCGGCAGGGACACCCGCAAGCCGGCATAATGCGGCGTAGTTTGCCGTATCGGGCGCGACAAGCACAACGGGGATACCCTCGGAAGGGTCTGTATATCCCTGTGACACAAGATATCGCTCCATTGGCGGCGTCAGCATTTCCGGCGGTATCGTCGCGCTGTGAAGAAAACTGCCGCTGCCGATTCCGTACACCGTTACATCGGGAAATTCGCGCAGTTTCTCTGTTATATTGTCAGCCATATCACTGTCAAGCGCGGTATATTTTACGTCCGGCGCACCGTCTTCGCTGTAGTGAAATTCAATACTCGTAAAGAACTGTCCCACAACCGCCGCGTCTATATTCGGAAACAGCATATCAGCCGCTTTGCTTCCGTACGCCCCGATACTGTTGGCGGTGATGAACAATACAACGCCCAGGACGATGGAAATGACTGACGCGCGGAAATGGCGTTTGCTCCGTTTCAAAAATTTGGACGCGAGAACTCCCTCGAAACCAAAAAATCGTTGAATCAGCGGATTTGAACGTATAGGCTTTGTTTTGATTTGAACCTCGCCCATTCTCCGTATGGCGTTAATCGCCGCGATTTTGGCGGCTTTACGGGCGGGAAGCCATGCGGAAATCAGGACGGCGGCAAAAGAAATTACGACCGGGGCCAAAAGCGCCGGCCAGGCGAAAACAAAGCGGAAGATAATCGGCGATTCAAATGCGCGCATAGCATTCATATCCTGCAAAAAATAATTCGCCGCTTCTATCCCCGCAAGCTGCACAAGCAAACCCAGCCCGATTCCGGCGGGTATGCCGATCATGGACAAGAATACGCCCTCGTACATGACCGTCCCCGTGATTTGCCGTTTTGTCGCGCCAACGCTTTTCAATATGCCGAACTGTGCCGTCCTCTCTCCCGCGCTGACGCGGAAAGCGTTTGACACGACCACCACCGAAACGGCGGCAATCATCAAACTTAAAATCGCGCCTATCCCGAAAATCGTTGCGAAATACGCCCCGGTGTCATACTCGTATTCGCCCATTAGTCCTGTGAACGTCGCGCTGCCGCTTGCCGCAACCCCATAAACGGCGGTAATCATCGCCGCTGACAATATAACGCCTGTCAGCGTCCACAGGGTACGCCGGCGGTTCTTCTTCAGCTGGCTGTACGCCAGTTTTTGTGTCAGTTTCATCATCGCACCGCCTCGTCCCGGATGATTAAGCCGTCGCTGACGGTGATAATCCTGTCGGCTTGCAGCGCGATTTTTTCATCATGGGTAATGATCATGAGCGTCTGACGGTACCGCTTGTTGGACAGCTTCAGCAGGTCGATGATCTCGCGGCTGGATTTGCTGTCCAGGTTGCCCGTGGGTTCGTCCGCGAGAATCAGCGCGGGGTCGTTGATCAACGCCCTGCCGATGGACACCCGCTGCTGCTGCCCGCCGGAAAGCTCACTGGGCAGATGCCTGGCCCGGTCGGACAATCCGATGGTTTCCAGGATGGTCCGCAGCTTATCCTCGTCCGGCCTGCGGTTGTCGAGCAGGCGGGGCAGCAGGATGTTTTCTTCGGCGGTCAGCGTCGGAATCAGGTTGTAAAACTGATAAATCAGCCCGATGTTGCGCCGCCGGAAGATCGCCAGCTCGCTTTCGTTTTGCTTGAAAATCTCGTTGCCGTCCACCACGACGCCGCCCGACGTGGGGCGGTCAACGCCGCCGATGAGGTGCATGAGCGTGGATTTGCCGGAACCGGACGCGCCGATTACCGCGACAAATTCGCCCTTCTCCACGGTAAAGCTCACGCCGCCCAGCGCCGTGACGGTCGTGTCGCCCTTCCCGTAGGTTTTGGTCAAGCCCTTGACTTGCAGAATGGCCATTTGAGTCCCCCCCTGTTTCGTGATGGGGTTATCCTACCAGGCCAAAGTGACTTTCCGGTGACTGTTTGGCCGTTAAAAGTGACAATTTAGTCACTTAAAAAGGTTCGCCGCGTTTGCCCCGCCGCACACGCCGCAGGGGACGCGGCCCTCCGCGTCCCGCAAAACGTCCCCAACGCACCGGCGCGGGAAATGGCGGACGTTTTGGGAAACGGCGGACGCACACAGTGCGTCCCTACAGGGCATGAAACCCCGTAGGGGCGGCCAACTGCCCCCCCGGGTTGCCG
>WRKO01000044.1 GCA_009782215.1 Oscillospiraceae bacterium
GCTCCTCGTCCTCCGCCCCGGTAATCGCCCCGGCCAGCCATTCCTCCGGCTCGCCGTTCTCCCCGGTAAACCGGGGGGAAACGGCGATTTTCACCGGCTCGGCCCTGACGGCATTCCCCGCCATAAATGCTGCGAAGTGCGCCATACGCTACATGCCCTCCAGAATTCTGAATTTCTCCGGCATCTCCCAGTCGTCAAAGGTGCCCTCAATGACCTCCTCGAGGAAATCGGCGTTGGCGTCAAAGCGGGCCAGCGTGCCGCCGTTGATGTTGCAGTTTTTATGCACAATGGTCTGCCGTCCGGCGGCGCTGCCCGGGTCGTCGTTGGTCACTTGGATGTCAAAATACAAGTCCTCGCTGCGGTTTTTGTAGTCCAGCAGCAGTTGGCGTATCACCGACTGGTTGTAATGCGCCCTGCCCCTGAAAACGCCCTTCCAGCTCGCGGATTTGTGGCCCTTGCCCGTCCGTCCGAGGATGGGCACCTCGCTCTTCACCTTCGAGATAGAGGAATGAAAATCAATCAGTTGCATAAAACGGTAACGCCTGCCGCCAATGGTGACATAGCATTCCGCCAGCGCGCCGCTCACAGCGTCGCGCCCATTCATAGTCTGCGTCATAGTAATTTCTCCCTTTCCGGTTCGTATATTGATTCCCCTCCTTGGAGGGGTGTCCACCCGCGGTGGACGGGGTGGTTCAGCCCCCTTCCGCCCGGAAGGGGGCGCCGCCTCCGGCGGCGGGGGATGTCCAGTTAATTTTCCCCGCCAAAGGCGGGGAAAATTATGCTATAACCACCGTCATGTACAGTTGCGCCATTGCGCCCGCCGGGGTTACGCGGTCGCGGACGACCACGCTTTTCTTGGTGCCGCCCTGCTCCACCGCGATGTCCTCCGGCGAGAAGTCTTCAATCGCGCCGATTTGCTCCAGTTGGCGGTGATGGGCCACAATGTCGCTCCACAGCGCCACCCGCCCGGCGGCGTTGTTGGCGGACTTGCCCAGATATCGTTCGTTAAACAGCCCCGCGATGTCGGTGGCAATCTGGTCAATCAGCCGAACGGTCGCGTTGTCCTGAAAATCACGGTTTTTCTCCGCCGACAGGCTGGTCAGCGTGTTGATATCCTCCAGCACCCGCACCGTATCCCCAACCCGGTGAAAGACAAACGCGCCGCTTTTCAGCAGCGTCTCGAGCTGCGCCGCGGTATAGTCGCAGTCCACCTCAAGCTCGCCGTCGTAAACGGTGTTCATCAGGCTGCGCCCTGGCGCGATTCCGGCCGACGCGCCCGCCGTCCAATACACCAGCTCCGGCGCGTTATCAACCGATATAACGCCCTCGTAGTCCGCCTCCGCGTAACGGTACAGCACGCACTGCACCTTGACGCCCGCCGTCTCGCGCATCCGCTGGGTAAAATCGGCAAACATTTTCTTCAGCGGCAGCGCAACGTCCGCCGGCAGCCCCAGCGTGTGAAACGACCGGCTCTCCAGCTTCTGCAAGAAGTCGGCGTATTCCTCGTCGGTCGGCTCGCCGCTCAGGCCCACGCGGTAGGCCAGCACCTCTCTGGCGTGCGTCAGCGCCTCTCTCAGCGGAAGCAGCTCCGCCGCCGCCGCGCTGCACCCGAACAGCTCGGGCGCTTTGGCGATAAACTCGTCCGCCCTCACGGAGAAGACGGCCCCCTCCGGGCCGCTGGGGAGCTTCAGCGGCAGCGCGGTTACCCCGCGCTCGGAGAGGGATGCGTCGGCGCGCGCCGCGCTGACAAAATTCATATACGCTCCCGGAAGGATTTTATTCTGGACGGTAAACGTCCCGGCTCCTAATGCCATAATGGTATCGACTCCTTTTCGGTTCTTGTTTTTGTTTTACACCCCCCCGCCTTCGGCGGGGAATGGAGATGGAACGCACCCATAAATTCCCCTCCTTGGAGGGGTGGCGCGCAGCGCCGGGGTGGTTTCCCGCCGTCCCCCGACGGGGTGGTTGCGGAGGATTTCCCGGACGCACAATGTGCGTCCCTACCGGATGGTTATCTTTGTTTTGGCTGTGCCCATGCGGGGGTTTTGGCTTTCGGCTTCGCGCAGCAGTTCGGTGTAGGTCACGCTGATAACCGCCGCGCCGTCCTTGACGGTACATTCGATTTTCCGTCCGCGCACCGGGCCGTCCGGCGTGTCAATCAGCTCAAGGGCGCGGCACAGCTCTTCGAGGGGGTATCGCGGCTCGTCCAGCTCGCCGTCCTCGGCGTGAAACCCCAGCGCGCGGGGAACGGGCTCCGGGAGATAGACCGCCTTGACGCGGCTCACGCGTTCCCGGCGCCCCATCGGCAGCCGCCGTTCCTTCACGCCGTCCAAAGAGACGGCGCAGCGGGATTTGTCAAACCCCGCCGCGCCCAGCGCCGCTTCAACGCAAGCCCGCAGGGGCGGCCGCCCCTGTCCGGCCGCGCCCCCTTCCGGGTTACGATTCCACATGGACATAGATGCCGTTTTTCTTCGATTCCAGCACAAACGCGTCATACACCACGCGCCCCTCAATCAGCCACCCGTTGATGCCCGGAGGGTTGTCATGGATTTTGTACTCGCAGAGCTTCACCGGCGCCGCCGTAGCGGACGGATGCGTCAAAATAAACCCGACGCCGGCCGGGAAATACGACCCCGGGGCAAGGATGAGCGGAATCCCGTCCACCAAGCCCACCGCGCCCGTCGCCAGCAGCGCCTGCGACGCGTCGCCCGAACGCATAAAGGCCGCGTCCATTTTAATGGCCTTGTAAAACTTCGGCGTAATCAAGGCGACCCTTCCCGCCAGCGGCACCCGATTCTCCGTCAGCGCGTTCACCCCCTCAAGGAAGCAGTCATACGCGTTGTTTTTCGTCAGCCCGCTGACGCCGCTCCGCAGACCCGCGCACTCCGCCATCTGCGCGATGCGGTAGATTTCGATTTCCGGGATGGTCACCTCGTCGATTTGACGCGCGAGGGCTTTTCCCGCCTCCTGCGTCATCATGGTGGACTCAAACGTCCTCCGGTCAATGGTAAAGGTAAAAGCTCTGTCCCTCCGCAGGGTCAGGGCCTGCACCCCGGCGTCCAGCTCATCCGCCTTTCCGTAGCGGTTGGTTCCGCTCATGCTGTAATCGCTCATCGCCACGGTGGGGATGGAATAGACCGAAACCGTATTCACCCCTGTCCAGTCATAAGCGCCGTTCACGGCCGCCGCCGTCAAAGTCCCCGCGGAAAACCTCTCGTCCACCTGCGGCGCGTACTTCTCCGCAAAATTGATAGCCATACAATAACCTCTCTTTTCTTTTCATTCGTTTAGTGTGTTTTTTTGCGTGCGGACGCGCAAAGCGCGCCCCCGCTGTCAGCTTTCAAACAGTCCGGCTAAAAAGCCGTCGCCGTCCGGCAGGCCGTCGCGGCCCTCGCCCGGAACCATTCCCTTTGCGCGAAGCGGCTTTTCCAGCTCCGCCCGCAGGCTGTCGGCCGTCTCGGCAAATTCCTTTTCCCGAGTCTCCCATTTTTCCATCAAGAAAGCGCGGTCTTCCTCACTCAGCCCCATCCCGCTCAACAAATCCGTCGTCATTTGCATCACCTCCTTTCATATCGCGGCGGCGTTCCGCCGCCCCCTACAGGTCTACGTCCATCGCGTACCGCTTGAATACGACCGTCGCGCCCTCCGCCCCGAGGAAGCCAAACAGCTCTTCAAAGCTCGCTTTCCATTCGGTTTCATAACCGTCGGCGTCCAGCTCGATGTCGGCGTACATCGCCGTCAGGGTCATGCGGTTGGGGGTGCCGCGCAGGATTCCGTCGCCGATGTCAAAGCCCATGCCGTTTTCCATGATGGCCCGTTTGAGCATCGACGCCAGCGTCTCATAGCTGGTGTGGTCTACATGCACCCGCAGCGTCTCCACACCGCCCTGCGTCCCGTCCACCGTCTTCACCCGCACCGCGCCGTAGGCGGCGAGGTTGTGGCGAAACTCGGCAAGGTCGGCCCCGTCGTAGTTTTTCAAGACGAGGATGGTGTTGCGCGCGTCCTCCTGCAAGCTGTTCTGAAAATCCGAGAGCAGGGCGTTCAGCGCGTCCTGCAAGCTCTTCACCCTGCCCAGCAGCGGCTGTTCCCCCGGGGCCTTAAACGCCGTCAGCGGCACCTGTCCCCAGCCCCAAGGCCGCCCGCCGGCGGACAGCCACGCGCCGCGGCCGTCCGGCGTCAGCTTTCCGTCCTCCAGCGTATACCGTTCCATCCCCTCCCTACGGTAGAGTTCAACGTGCCGGACGCGCCTATTGTTCAGCTCGTAATCCATCACATCCTGTTCAAAGACCCTCGCCGCGCAGTCCAAGACGGTGTGGTCGCTGTCCGCCCAGAAGGGGAGCAGCTCATACGGCGGGATCCGTTTGAGACAAAGACGCCCCTCCGCGTCAAAATGCGTCAAAACCCAGCCGATGCCCGCGCCCACCGCGTCCAGACAGGCGCTGTAAAGGGTCTTGCGCCTGCGCCGGTTGAGAAACGCGTGAATGTCCGCCAGACTGTCCCCGGCGGAAACAATCTCAAACGGCGTCCCGACCAGATAGTTCACCTTTTGCCGCGCCAGCTTGGCGTATTGGTTGTCCACAAGCCGGTTGTTCGGGAGGTTGCGCGCGGCCTCAAGCTGGCCTCCCCGTCCAATCACCCGCCGTTCGCGGGCAAGGATGTCATGCTTCCCCTCCAGATACCGCGCCGCCGCAATCTGCGCCGCCCTCCCCGGCGAATGAAGCCACTGCCGAATCTCCCTCTCCAAATAATTTCGCATCATACCGCATCCTTTCTTATTTTATTTACGGGCGGCCAAACGCCGCAAAAATACACCCCCCTCACCACCCAAACACATCCCCCGCCGTCACGTCTTCCATCGCGTATCTCATGGCGTCCATCAGGTGGTCGGCCCCGGTGGGCGCGGCTCGGTGGGCGTCGCGTTCCGCGCCGGTGTCCCAAGCGTATCCCGCAATCTCCGTCAGGAAATTCACGCACCGCGGATGGACGATGATCTCCAGCCCCTGCAAGGCGCGTATCCCGCACCGCACGCTGTCCGCCCCCTTGCGGGCGGGACGGATGCGTTTCATACCCATCTCCCGCAGCTCGTCAATGCTCTTCGGCTCGGCGGCGTCGGCGCGGATTTTCTCCTTGCGGAACCCCATCTCCTCAATGCGCTGAAAAAGCGCCCGGTTGGTCTGCCGCCTCTCATACAGCTCGTCAAACACATACAGCCGCTGCCTCTCCCGGTCAAACACCCCGCAAAACAGCGCCGCCGGGTCGTTGGCGTATCCGAAGTCCAGCCCGAAGACGGGGAAAACCGTCCGGCTCCGCAAGGACGGCGTCCCGCCGCCCGCCGCGCTCCCTTCCAGCAGCCGCCGCCAGTCAAACGCCTTCTCCCGCCAGTTTTCATACACCAACCCCTCGCCCGCGCCCCAATGCCCCAGCCCGGCTACTTGATAGCGCCGGGGGTCTTTCTTCCGCATCTTGGCAAAGAGCGTCTTATCCTCCTTGTCCAAAAACTCATTGCACCGGAAGGTGGTGGTCAAAGCCAGCGTATCCCGGCTCTTCGCGTCAAAAAAGCGCTTCTTCAGCCAATGCCGCTCATTCCAAGGATTAAACGTCAGCGTAATCTGCTTGAAGCAGCGGGGCGGGGCGCCCCCCGCCCGCGCCGGCGGGGCCGGCAAGGCTCCCCGCAGGCATTCGTCCAAAAACTGAAAATCCTTCTCCTCGGAGATTTCAAACGCCTCCTCCACCCACATCCAGCACAGCGTGCCGTATTCGGGGGCGAGGGAGGCGATTTTGTGCGGGTCGTCCAGACCCCGGAAAAAAATCTTCTGCCCGGTCGGCCGGTAAACCATCTCCAGCGGCGACTCCTTGAACCGCCAGTATTTCTCGCATCTCAGCCGCCGCGTGGCCCACCGCAGCTCGGTAAAGCACGAATCCCTCAGCGTCCGGTAGATTTTCCGCACCACCAGCGTATTCGCGCCGGGGGTTTCCATCATCCTCGCGATGATATTGAGGGCGGTGGTCTTGCTTTTCTTCGAGCCGCGCCCGCCCTTCACCACGCGGTAACGCCCCTTGAAATGCCAGAAGGCCTTGTAGCCCTTCCCCACAATCTCGGGGATGTAGACGTGATTCTGCTTCATCTCAGCTCGTCGCCCCCCGTAATCACCACCGGCGCGCCGCCGCCCTCCTCCGCCTCGCTCTCAAACAGCCCGAACCGTTTGCCCAGCAGTTCGGCGGCGCGCAGCCGTTCCCTAGCGCCCCCGCCTTCCGCCTCCCCGCGCAAAAACGCGGTCAGCGTTTCCAAAATTTCCTTCGTCCCGGCAATGCTTTCCATCTCCGTCCCCTTTCCAATAAGAAGGAACCGCTTCGGTTTGAAGCGGCTCCCGTTATTCTTCCACGCTATCAGTATAGCACGGATGGAACTCTCTTGTTCTATCTAATTTTTTCGGCGATTTGACGAACATTTATTCTGAAGCCGCACGGTATTCACTCCTTTTTTGGGGCCTTACGCCATTATCTCGCCGTTTTGCCTGCTTTTTTGTTATGTTCGATAAAGCAAGTTTGTGCAATTCGTACAATCTGATTTCTGAAAACCCCATTTCTTCCACAATTACCAGCCAACTCTTGCCTTCTATGTACCTTCCGCGCATTAAACGCCGCTGCACGGACGGCAAGCCGTCGATGGTCCTTTCGACGCGCATCTTCGCGTCGGCGAGCCGCTTGGTCAGGTTGTCCGCCTGTGCTTGGATGCCGGA
>WRKO01000045.1 GCA_009782215.1 Oscillospiraceae bacterium
CGGCTTGCCCCTGCGCTTCCGCGCCGACAGTTTCAGCGCTCTCTATGGGTGCGTCACCGGTTTTTTGTGGCTGGTGACGACGCTATTTTCGCCGGAGTATTTTTACCACGCGCGCTCCCGCAGCCTGAACCGCTATTGGCTGTTCAACCTTCTCACCCTCGGTGCCGTGATGGGGGTGTTTTTTTCCGCCGGCTTCCGCACAACTTTTCTCTTTTTTGAGGTGATGTCCCTGACATCCTACGCACTGGTGGCGCACGACGAAAGCCCCGCGGCCCTGCGCGCCGCCGAGACATACCTTGCCATTGCCATTATCGGCGGGCTGGCGGTGCTGATGGGGATGTTGCTGCTGCAACAGCGCGCCGGCACGCTGGAGTTCGCGAAGCTATACGAAATCTGCGGGGGGCTGCGGGACAAATCGCCGTTTTATCTGCCGGGAGGGCTGATGATCGCTGGCTTCGGCGCAAAGGCCGGCATGTATCCGCTGCATATCTGGCTGCCCAAGGCGCACCCCGTCGCCCCCGCCCCCGCCAGCGCGCTGCTTTCCGGTATTCTAACAAAGACCGGCGTTTTTGGCGTGGCCGCCGTAAGCTGCAATATTTTCCCAGGCGATCACAAATTTGGAGCCGCATTATTGGTTTTCTCCGCCGTCACAATGCTCCTGGGCGCGGCGCTGGGCGTTTTTTCCAACGACCTGAAGCGGACGCTCGCCTGTTCGTCGGTATCGCAGATCGGCTTCATCCTCGCCGGAGTCGCAATGCAGGTTTTGATGGGGGATCATAATGGCTTTGCCGTTCGCGGCACGACGCTGCATATGCTGAACCATTCGCTGCTGAAACTTGTGCTGTTTCTGGCGGCGGGCGTGGTATACATGAACCGGCATGAACTGGAACTGGAAAAAATTCGCGGCTTCGGGCGCGGCAAGCCGCTGTTCCTGTTTATTTTCCTCATGGCCGCGCTTGGCATATGCGGCGTGCCCTTCTGGAACGGGTACGTCAGCAAGACGCTGCTGCAAGCGAGCATTGCGGAGGGCATTGATTTTTACCGCGGCCTTCCGCTCGAATCCATTTTGCGGCTGTTGAATACAACCTTCTCTTTCACCGGTTTGCTGACCGTCGCTTACATGACGAAACTATTCGCGGTGCTGTTCGTGGAGCGGGGCGAAATGACAGTGAAGGAGGGATATCACATCAGCCGCCGGTCAGCGGCGGCGCTCGCCGCGTCCGCGGCTCTGCTGCCGCTCATGGGGTGCTTCCCGGCGGTTATGGAGGCTCTGGCCGGCGCAAATGAAAATATTTCAGGTCACGCCGTGAGTTACTTTGCGTGGGGGAAACTGGGAGGCACGGTGATTTCCGTCGCCGCCGGCGTGGGAATCTATTTCTTCTTCAAAGTTTACGCCGTGCTCTGGCCGGAATGGCTCGATCTCGAAAATTTAGTCTATCGCCCGTCGCTGAGGCATATAACCCGGTTTGCCGCCTTTCTGGCGCGCGTTACGGCGTCCCTTCCCGACGCGCTGACGCGGCATATGCTCCGGGCCGCAATCTTCCTCGCGTACATGGCGGCGTCACTGCCCGACGCATTGACGCGGAGCCTGCGGCCGCGCCAAGAAGAACCCGCCGTGATCTTTTCCCTGAACCTGCTTCTTGTAGGCGCGGGGCTCTGCATAGCGATTCTCTATGTGTTCAGCCAGGCATATCAGCCTTGACGCGGGCGGCCCCCTATGTCTTTGCGGTAATGCCCCCCCTCAAAAGCGATGTTCCTTACCCCGCTGTAAGCCGCTTCCAAAGCGGATTCCAGCGTTTCCGCCGCGGCGGTTACCCCCAGCACGCGGCCTCCCGAGGTCACAAACCCGGCGCCATCCCATTTAGTCCCGGCGTGGTAAACCGTAACTCCGTTGGCCCCGCCGCGCCCGTCTAGGCCGGAGATGGGCCGCCCGGTTTCATAATTGCCGGGGTATCCGCCGCTTGCCACCACGACGCAGGCCGCCGCGCCGGGTTTCCATCGGATGTCTATATCAGCCAGCGTCCCGCCGCACACCGCAAGCATAATCTCAAGCAAATCCGTTTCCAGCAGCGACAGCACGACTTGAGCTTCCGGGTCTCCAAAACGGCAGTTATACTCAATAACTTTCGGGCCGGATGGAGTCAACATCAATCCGAAGTACAGGCAGCCGCTGAATGGGCAGCCCTCCGACTCAAGCGCGCGAATTGTCGGGAGAAAAATTTCATCCATACACCGGCGGGCAAGGTCATCGGTGTAATGAGGGTTAGGCGCTATTGCCCCCATGCCTCCAGTGTTCGCCCCCATATCGCCATCAAACACCCGTTTGTAATCCATGGAGGAGATCATAGGGCGGATTATCCTGCCATCGGAAAAAGCCAGCACCGTAACCTCTGGGCCGGACATATGCTCCTCAATAACGACGCGGCTGCCGCTTTCGCCAAAGACTTTATCCACCATGAGGCGTTCCAGGATTCCAAGGGCGGCGTCAACGTCCGGCGCTTGAATAGCGCCTTTGCCCAAAGCAAGGCCGTCCGCCTTGATCCACAGAGGATAAACCGCCTTTTGCACATATTCGCGGGCGTCTTCTATCCGGCTGAAACTCTCATAGGCGGCTGTCGGTATCCCATAACGCTTCATAAGGCTTTTGGAAAAAACCTTACTGCCCTCAATTCTGGCGGCGGCTTTGTCCGGGCCAAAGCAACGGATGCCCTTTTCAGCCATCGCGTCCGCCATGCCTAAGACAAGCGGGTCATCCGGCGCGATTACGGCGAAATCTATCGCCTTCTCCACCGCGAAGGCAACCATCGCCCGGACATCTACAGCTTTAATATCCACGCAAACCGCGTCCTTGCTTATACCGCCATTGCCGGGGGCGGCGTATATCTCCGTAACTTTCGGGCTTTCAAGCAATTTTTTGATAATCGCGTGTTCCCGGCCGCCGCCGCCGATTACTAAAACTTTCATTGTAGGTTGTCTCCTAATGTTTGAAATGCCGCATTCCCGTAAACGCCATGGCAATTCCGGCTTCATCGCAAGCCTTTATACTGTCCTCGTCACGGACGCTGCCGCCGGGCTGGATAATAGCAGTTACCCCGGCGGCGGCGGCGGCTTTCACGCAGTCCTCGAAAGGGAAGAAGGCGTCGGAGGCCATCACGGAACCCTTTGAGTTTTCACCGGCGTAGTTTATCGCAAGTTCAAGCGCGGTTATGCGGTTGGTTTGACCCGGGCCGATTCCCACGGTTTTGTTCCCCTTGACCAACAGCACGCCGTTTGATTTTACATGCTTCACCACACGCCAGGCAAAGCGCAACTGAGCCATTTCATCGTCCGTGGGGGCGCGCCGGGTAACTATCTTCAGCTCATCCTCACGAAGAAGCTCCGTGTCCAGTCCCTGAACAAGCAAGCCTCCGGCCACCCTTTTCACGTCAATCATGGATTCATCGCAGGGGGTTTGAGCGCCGGGCATACGCAGCAGGCGGATGTTCTGTTTCTTTTTGAGAACCGCCAGCGCTTCTTCCTGATAGCCCGGCGCGATTATGACCTCAAGGAAAATCTCCGCCATCTTTTCCGCCGTCGGAACATCGACT
Source organism: Oscillospiraceae bacterium (assembly GCA_009782215.1). Taxonomy (GTDB): domain Bacteria; phylum Bacillota; class Clostridia; order Oscillospirales; family UBA929; genus UBA929. Next base: position 3,588 of record WRKO01000045.1, read on the forward strand.
TCCCGGTTAAGAGCCACTATGCCGCCGAAAATAGAAACCGGGTCGGCGTCGAAAGCGTTCGTGTACGCTTCAAGAATATTATCGCCGCAGCCAACGCCGCATGGGTTTGCGTGTTTGACCGCGACAGCGCAGGGGATATCGCCGGGCAAATCCTTCAGGGTATCCAGCGCGCCATTGGCGTCGTTAATATTGCAGAAACTGAGTTCTTTTCCATGTAACTGCTCGGCGTTCACGAGGCTGCCCGGCACGACCGCGGTTTCTTTGTAAAACGCCGCTTTCTGGTGGGGGTTTTCGCCATAGCGCAGGTCTTGCACTTTTTCATAAGTAAGGGTCAGGGAATCCGGCAGGGATTGCGCCGGGAGCTTCCTGCCGAGATAATTCGCGATCATCGCGTCATAGGCGGCGGTATGGGAAAAAACCTTGCAGGCAAGCTCAAACTTTTTCTCACGGGAAACGCCGCCGCCGCGCAGTCCGTCAAGCACGGCCCCGTAGTCGCCGGGGTCGACGACTACGCAGACGTCCTGCCAGTTTTTCGCCGAAGCGCGCAGCATGGACGGCCCGCCAATGTCTATGTTTTCGATGGCTTCTTCCAAGGTGACGCCTTCCTTCAAAATAGTAGCCTTGAAAGGATAGAGGTTGTTTGCCACCACATCAATCCGCACCGCGCCGATTTCCTCAAGCTGCCCCATATGGCCGGGGTTCCCGCGCATAGCCAGAATCCCGGCGTGGATTAGGGGGTGGAGGGTCTTCACGCGCCCGTCCAGGCACTCCGGGAAACCGGTGACGTCGGAAACATCAGTCACCGCAACGCCGGCGTCTTTGAGCGCCTTGCCCGTCCCGCCGGTAGATACTATCTCAAAACCCAAATCTTCAAGCCCCCTGGCAAACTCTATAACGCCGGTGCGGTCATACACGCTCAGCAACGCTCTTTTTTTCATTTTCGTACCCCTTTTAATTTTGCTTGATAACTCATAATTCTCAACGCTTCAATACATAATGAGTGTAACGATTTTTACCAACTTTTTCAATCAATCCGTCGCCGGCCATTTCACGCAACAAACCTCTAACGCGCCCGTCGCTCAGTCCCACGACATTTACAAAATCAATTGCTCTGCCTTGTTCATACTCTTCAAGGTAAGAGATAACGGCTCGCTTTCTATCGGACGCGGCGACCGATTGTGACCGATTGGCGACCGATTGGCGACCGATTGATGAATCTATTTCAGTCCGCTTGAATGTGACTCGGAAAAAACCGGAAAGCTCAAATTCCGGCTCCGCGACCTGTGCCTCTTTCGCGGCATTTTTCATACGTTTTATTCCCGTGCCCATCTGCTCGATGTATCCGCTGCGATGGAGCATACCGGCGACAATAGAGTTGCGAGTTATGCTGATCGTTCCAAAATTCTCGGGCGTGATACCCTTGCAAACGCCGCCCGGACTGACAATATCCACACGGTCATCAAAAATTTCCACCATCACCCGCGCGCCTTTTTCAAAATAATCGCGATGGCAAACAGCATTGACGACAGCTTCGCGCAGAGCGTCCTCCGGCAGTTCAAGAATGTTCTCGCGCCGCACGGAAACTATCTTATAGCTCATGCGAAGATGCTTTTTCAAGAAAACTATCGCGTCATCGACTTTACTCATTATATCCCCGCCCAGTTCTTTCGCATCCAAGATGTATACCTTGTCGGTACCTTTATATAAGGCGCA
>WRKO01000046.1 GCA_009782215.1 Oscillospiraceae bacterium
TTCAGGCACTCCTCAACCGCCTTGATTTTCTCCTCCAATGGTAAGCGTGATTTATTTGGCATATAAATGCCCCCCTCTCTGTAGCAGTGTTTTTATTTCCACTGTCTACTTTAAGGGGAGCATACCAGAACACGAACCGACGCCCGGATTTTATTATGTTTCTTCCGCTCCGTTCAGCCACACGGCGGCGTACCAGTTCTGCCGGTCAACCTCGCTTTCGTCTTTCAGGACAAAAAGCGGCAGGCCCAGTCTTTGCGCCGTGGCGAACACGTTGATGCCGACGCTGTGAAACGACGGGCGGGCCTGACGCACATTCCGGCAATCCCCGCCGCTTTTGCCGGCGCACTCGGCGCACAGCGCGCAGTCGGACATCGAGAGCGCCAGCACGTCGCCGTCCAGAAACGCCGCCCGCTCCACGGCGAACGACGCCGCCTGCGCGGTCTTCTTATCCGGCGAGTGTACAATCAGCACATATTTGTATTTCCGCAGCAGCGGCTCAAACTCCCACGGCTTGAGAAACCCCGCGCGGGACGGGCAGGTGGGGCCCTTGCCCCAGCTTGAGCAGCCGAACATACACTTGAGCAGCGTCCTCCCGTCGAACACAAGCTCCTCCGGCGTTGCCAAAACGGCGTGTTCCGCGCCGCGTTCCAGCGCAAGCTGCCGGTATTTCTGAATCTCAGACATAACGCGCCTCCTTTTCAGTCATCCGTTCCCGCACGATTCTTTTCCGCCCAGAAAGGCCGAAAGCTGCGCCTTGGTAACCCCGGCGCCACCGGCGGCGTCCAGCTTCCGCCCGTCCATGCGGAACGCCGGAATGAACCAGACCCCGGACTGCTCGTAAGCGTAGTCGTTCGCGTCGGTCACGGCCTTTTCGTAGACGCCGCTTCGGAGCGCCTTGAGGAAAGCGTCCGCGTCGAGCAGGCCTTGGACGCGGCCCGCCAACGCCTCGGGGTCTTCTATGTTTACTTTTTCCTTCTGCGCCGCGCTGAACATACGGTCATGGTACGCCCAAGCGTCCGCGCCCTGCTCAAGGGCGAAGAACATCCCCTGTATGCACAGGTCGCTGTGTATACCGTATTCCTCCGGTCTTGGGTGCGCCTCGCAGGGCCGCCAGACAACCTCAATGTCCGGGTGCTGCGGCATCAATTCTTTCAGGGTTTCGTATCCCCTCAGGCAGTACGGGCAGGTGTGGTCGATGAAAACTTCCAGTTTACGCATCATTCATTTCTCCTCTCTTGAATCGTGGCTTTATTATACCACAGTTTGGCGCCGTTGCAACTGTTGCCGCCGGGTTTGTCCTCCGCGCCGTGCGGAAGATTCCATAAGATTGTATCAAATATCGTAAGATTTGAAAAGACAAACCGTCCGGCGTTTGATATAATAACGCTATCTATCTGATTGGAGGGACTTATCCATGAGCGAATTGTTAAACGAAATCTCCGCCGCGCTGCAGAGCGGCAAAGCGAAAACGGTCAAGGAGCTGGTGCCGCGGGCGCTGGAGGAAGGCATTTCCGCAAAGGATATCTTGGAGCAGGGCTTGCTGGCCGGGATGGACATTGTGGCGGTCAAGTTCAAAAACAACGAGGTCTATGTCCCCGAAGTGCTGATTGCCGCGCGGGCGATGAACGCCGGTACGGAGCTGCTCAAGCCCCATCTGGCCGAAAGCGGCGCGAAGCCTCTGGGCAAGGCGCTGCTCGGCACTGTCAAGGGCGACCTGCACGACATCGGCAAGAACCTCGTCCGCATGATGTTCGAGGGCAAGGGCATTGAGGTCATCGACCTTGGCGTGGACGTGCCGCCGGAGAAGTTTTTGGAAGCGTATAAGGCGGAGGCCCCCGACGTCATCGCGCTGTCCGCGCTGCTGACCACGACGATGGGCGAGATGAAGAGCACTGTGGACGCCTTTGTGGAGGCGGGTGAGCGCGGCAACGTCGTCATCATGGTGGGCGGAGCGCCCGTGACCGACAGCTTTTGCGAAAGCATCGGCGCCGACATCTACGCCGCGGACGCCGCCAGCGCCGCCGAAGCGGCCAAGCAAGCGATCCTAGAGAAAAAGGGCGCTTAGTTTCATTCGTTGTTTCAAAGCAAGGAAGCGGGTGAGAATCCCGCACGGTCCCGCCACTGTATTTGGGGAGTTCCGTCCACAGAATGTTTCTGCAACGCCACTGGGCAACCGGGAAGGCATGGACGGCGCGATGAGCCATGAGTCAGGATATTTGCTTGGAGCATATAAAAATCTTTTCCGCTCGAGAGAAGCGGGGAAAGGATGGCTTTGCCATGGAAAAAACACGGAAGAACACGAGGAACATCATCATCGCGGTCATTGCGCTCTGCGTACTGGCCGCCGCGTTCCTCACAGCGTACCAGCTCCTGCGCCCCAAGGGGGAAGAAGGCGCGAAGACAATCCGCCTTGAGGTCGTCGCCGACGGCAATACCTTCGTAACCGATATACACACTGACGAGGCATATCTGCGGGGGGCGCTTGAACAAGCGGGCTTAATCGACGGCGACGAAACCGCGTTCGGGTTTTGGGTTACCACCGTCAACGGACGGACGGCGGACGACGGCAATCAGGAATGGTGGGCGCTGTATACAAACGGAGAGTTTGCCATGACGGGCGTGGACGACACGCCGATTGAGGACGGCGACAGAATCGAATACAGGCTGACGGTGGGATATGACGACGCGGGCTGGTAAGGCCGGGGGAGCGGTGCGGGATATCGCGGTTTTGGCGCTCTGCGCCGCGTTGATGTTCGCGCTGAAAATGGCGCTGGTCTGGGCGCCGAATATCCACCTCGGAGCGCTGCTGGTCATCGTTTACACCCTCGCCTTCCGGCACAAGGTTCTGTACATCATCTATCTCTACGTGCTGCTGGAGGTCGCCGTGTTCGGCTTCAACCCTTTGTGGACGGTCGCGTATCTCTATGTCTGGACGCTCCTCGCAGGGGCGACGTGGCTGTTTCGGCGGATGCAGCGCCCGCTGGGCTGGGCGGTGCTGTCCGGGGTGTTCGGGCTGTGCTTCGGGGCGCTGACGGCGCCGCCTTTCCTGCTCCTCACCGTGGGCGCGAAAAACTTTTTCAGCGCGTTCCTGCCCTATTGGGTGAGCGGCATCCCGTTTGACCTGACCCACTGCGCGAGCAACTTTGTTCTGTGCCTGCTTCTGTTTAAGCCGCTGACAAGCGCGGTAACATCATATGAGAGGAACCGCCATGATTGAGGGTTGCATCGGGAATTGTCTGCTGTGCGGCAAATGCAAGGGCTTTGCCATTTTAGACAGCTTTTGCGCGGCGCGAGAGATAGAGCCGCGTGAGGGAACCGGCATTGCCATAGACGTCGGCACCACAACCGTGGTGCTGGCGCTGCTTGACTTGTCCGCGGGGGAGGTGCTGGCGCGGCACAGCTTTATGAACCCGCAGAGGGCATACGGCCCCGACGTCATCTCGCGCATCGACGCCGCGAACAACGGCGCGCTGGATGACCTTCGCCGGATGATTGCCGAAAGCATCGCGGCCGGGATAGACGCGCTGCTCGCGTCTTGCGGCTTGACACACGCCGGGGAGATTGTCCTCGCTGGGAACACGGTGATGACCCATCTGCTGTTGGGGCTTCCGTGCCAAAGCCTTGGCGTCGTTCCGTTTAAGCCGGTTTGCCGGTTAGAGGAAAGGTATAATTTATTCGGGAGCAGCGTCACGCTGCTCCCGTGGCTTGCCGGGTTTGTGGGGGGCGATATTCTGGCGGGACTGCTCTATGTCCCGAGGAAATCGCGGTTTCTGCTCATCGACCTCGGCACCAACGGTGAGATGGCGCTTTATGACAACGGAAAACTGACCGTCACCGCCACGGCGGCCGGGCCGGCGTTTGAGGGCGGCTCACAGCTTGGGGGCGCGTCCGGCGTCATCTCGGCGCTCGCCCGCTTGGTGCGAACCGGGGCGATTGACGAAACGGGGCTGCTGGAGGGGGAAAGCGTCTTCACCCAAAAAGAAATACGGAGCCTTCAGCTTGCCAAGTCGGCCGTGCGCTCCGGGCTGGAAATCCTGCTCGATTCGGCGGGGCTGGAGACCGCCTCGCTGGACGCGGTCTATCTGGCGGGCGGCATCGGCCAAGCGCTCAACGCGGAAGACGCCGCCGATATAGGCTTGCTGCCGCCTAAGCTGACGGGCAGGGTGTCCGCCGTAGGCAACGCCTCGCTGGGCGGCGCGGCGCGGCTGCTGCTGTCGCCGGCACGGGCGCGGCAGGATATGGACGCGCTGCTGTCCGCCGTCACGGAAATCAATCTGGCGGAGCATCCGCGTTTCAACGATTTGTTTATGGAGTCTATGATGTTTGAGGGGTAAGTCTATCAATCCAAGCCTCAAACGCGGCCGCGAATGTGCGCAAAAAGTCCCGCGTTTTGTCATCAAAGCCGCCGTCCGCATCGACCAGACCGGCAATGCCCCCGATATAGGCTTCCGGCTGCTGCATCATGTGGATGCCCAAGCAGGCCGCCGATTGCCGCAAATGATGGTTCGCGCCGAATCCGCCGATGCCTCCGGGCGACAGGCTGACGACGGCGCCGGGCTTACCTTTCCACGCGTTTTCCGTCATCGGGCGCGAGGCGATATCCAGCGCGTTTTTCAGCACGGGCGGCATAGACCGATTGTACTCCGGCGTGACAAACAGCACCGCGTCCGCGGCCTTGACCTCCCGGCGAAGACGCCCCCACGCCGGCGGCAAATCCGTCTCATTGTCCAAATCCTGATTGTAGATGGGCAAGTCCGAAAGCTCCAAAAACGCCGCGGAAAACCGCGCCCCCAACAGCTCGCTTAAACACAGCGCGACCTTCTTGCTGTAAGAGTCGCGGCGCAGGCTGCCGGTCAAAATCCCAATCGTCCCTTTCCCCATGCTCAACCCCCCAAATCCTCAAAATCGTTCGCCCCCCATTATATACCGCCCCGCCGCCCATGACAAGCCCCGTAGGGCACCACCCCGGCGCGTGCGCGCCACCCCTCCAAGGAGGGGAATGGGGGACGCACAAAACCCGAAGCCCCCGCCGTTGGCAGGGGCTTCACTCTTTCTTGATGACGCTCACTCCTTCCGCATTCGTTGGACGTGCTGCGTGGCATCAACTCCTTTCCTATTCCCCTCCT
>WRKO01000047.1 GCA_009782215.1 Oscillospiraceae bacterium
CGGCGCGGGATTGAAGGGGTCGCCGCGCCAGGCGATGCGGCGCGCGTCGGGGTGGTATATGTTCTCAATCAGCGCGTATTCGTCCGTCAGCGCGGCGTTCCAGCCGCCGGACGGGGGAGCCGAAAGCGTTTCTCCCGCCAGGACGATCCCGCGCCCCACATAGCAGGGACTCCCGTAAAAGAGGATGCCGCCGTCCTCGCCGTACTCCATGATGGCGCGCGCGCCGGGCAGCAGGGCCGACCCGGCGAACAGGAGCGCCACGATCAGGAAGCCCGCGACGGCGCCCTGGATATGTCCGGCGTTCAGCAAAGGCTTGCGTTTGGTTTCCATGACGTCACCCCCTTGGCACAAAAACCAGATTGTACTTGGCCGCGTAAGCCTCCGCCGCGCTGCCGGGCGGGGCGAAGAGGATCAAATCCTCGGCGCAGGAGGAAAAGGCGTTCGGCGCGATTTCCGTAACGCTGGCGGGGATCACGATTTCAGACAAACCGGGGCAGAACAGCATGGCCATGGCGTCTATGCGCTCGATGCCCTCGGAGATAACGACGCGGGCAATATAGGTCTGGTCGACAAACACAAAGCTGTGCAAGGTTTTCACGGGATTTCCGTCCACCTCGGCGGGAACGGTGACGACAGCCGCGCCGCCCGTATATTTCGTCAGGGTCACGGAGCCGTCCCCCAGAATGGCATAGTCAAAGGTCAGCGGGTCCTCGATCCTGCCGAAGCCTTTGTAAAAGATCCCCCGGACCGGCGGATACATCAAAAGCGCGGACAGGCACAGGGCGGCGGCCAGCGCGCCGATCCACGCGCCGCGCAAACGGTCCCGCGCGGCGTGCGGGGTCTTGGGCCGTCTGGTTTGTGCTTCCATACCGAAAGCCTCCTTTTCAGGAGCCTATCGTATCATATTCAGGGGAAGGTTGTCAATGAGGGGGACTGGCGGTTGGGCTGACGCATGAAAGACTGGTGGGGGTTGTCCCTCCACGTTTTACAAGTGGCTGGCGAAACACCGCACGGCAAGGGGTTTCGGGCGGGATGGAACTCCGTAAAGGTGTACCATAAGCAACAAGGGTACACACTCAAAAAACCAAGCAATATCAAGGGAATCGAGCCGCCAACAACAATGCTGCCAAGCCGCTTTTGCTGCTATGGCAGCGTTGTGCCTTCAGGGAGCCTATATTGCTCAAGCGCATAAATTCGAAAAAGCCTTTGCTTACAAGCTCCAGATGGAGGCGTTGCAAAAACAACGGGGAAGAATTCAAAATGGCGTCTTGTCCAGCAATGTCCATGGGGTAAAGGCAGGTGGACAAGTTGTCCACCCGAAAAAAGGTCGTGACATTCTCGCGGAAAACCAAGATGAAACAGGGCGCAATGTTCAACGCTACATTCGCCTGACGAACCTGCTGCGTGAATGGCTGGAGCAACTGGACAGCGGAGGGGTTCCCGTTATGGCCGGATATGAAATCTCATTTCTGGACACCGAAACACAGAGGGAAGTATACCGGTATTTCTTTCAGACTGACACGAAGGACAAGCTCACGGTCAGGCACGCGGAGAGCATCCGCGCCGCGCTTCACGGGTGTATTTATAATTTTTGCCATTGAATACCCCGTGCATTTCAAAGCCGAACGCGGACGCGAATATCGCGGCTGTCGTCAGCCATTGGGGGAATGAGCCTATGAAGAAGGACGCCGCAAGCGTGACGACCCCGGCAATCAGCAGGGCGTCGAAAAATTTGGCGGGTCTGTTGCTGAAGAACCGCAGCAGGGGTAAGCCTTTTTCGTCTTTGTAATTACTATCCCGTTTCCGCGTCCTGCTCACCAAGAGTTGAAACACAATGCCAAGTACCAAGCCGAGCCAAAATATAGCGGCGAGGATATAGGCAAAGGTTATGCTTTCCTTCTGTTCAAAGGACGCCATCGGCATGAACCACACCGTCATGGACGAGAGGAAGAAAGCGAATATTGCGAAAAAAATCCGTCTTTTGCTTGTCTGCATAGATTGATATAACCTCCGCACCTCTGAGAATAGACCACCCGCCGGTGTTGCATCCGGCGGGTGGTCAACATAGTTACCTATCTCCGACAACAAACCGCACAAAGTTCATAAATATTTGTGCCGCTTCCGCTCTTGTGGCGTCGTCCTTTGGCTTGAACGCATCGTCGCCTTCGGGCAAACCGTTCAGTACGCCCGCTTCAGCGAGGGCTTTCGCCGCTGTTTCCGCCCATACGTCAATTAGGTCTGTGTCCGCAAACCCCGGCATGTCGCGGTTTGCGGGAATGTCGTAACCCTTGAAGTTTATTGCGTAGTTATACAGCATTTGAACCACTTGCTCACGGGTAATCGGGTCATCCGGGCCGAAGCTGCCGTTGCCGTAGCCGGCCACAAGGCCGTTCTCCGCCGCCCATGTCACGGCGTTGTAGTACCATGCTGCCTCGGCGACATCGGGGAAACTTTTTGTCCCGTTCGGCAGGGGCTTCCCTTCCAAGGCCCATATCAGCGCGGCGAACTGGGAGCGGGAAAGGATATCCTCCGCGCCGACAAGACCGTTGCCATAGCCGTTGATCATGCCGTGATGATTCATAAACGCAATGGCGTAGGAATACCACTCGTCCGGGTCGAGGTCGGTGAAAATGTTCGTCCAGATTGCCACTTCGTCGTACCCTACCACAAAGTAACTTTGATGTGCGATGGTGAAGGTGATCATGCCCGTCGTACTGTCAAATGCGCCGTAAAGGTCGGTAAGCGTTCCGCTGTCGCTCATATACCACACGCGGACGGCGGCGGGGTTTTCGTTGGGCTTGAGGGTGTACGGCAGGCTGACGGTCAGCGGGACGTCTACCTTTTCCTCGCCTACGAATACATCTATGCTGACCACCGTTTCATAGCCCTTGACTTGCGCCGCCTGCATACCGCGAAGGTCGCGCATGGGGATGATTGCCGCTTCTACTGTGAACGATCCCGCGTCCGCCGAAGCGATAACGCCGAGGGCGTCGAGGTCAAGCGTAATGTCTGCGCCGGGGAGTATAATCGCAACTCCTATGCCCGCTTCCGCCAGCACTTTGGCCACTGCCATGTCGAGGATCGCGCTTTTCGCGTTCTCTACTTCGGAAAGGTCAAGCGTGATGGTAGGAGCCGCGCCGTTGCCCCGCTCCTCCGCGTGGGCAATCGCGTCCGCTATGAGGGTTTCTTTGATTTCGCCGCCCAAGCCTACCGTGACCGCGCCGGTGCTGCTGTCTACCGTTATGGGAATATCTACCATGTTTGTATCCGAGCCGCCGTGTCCGGGTATGGTGATGGGCGCGGGCATCGGGTCGGGCGCTGTTGGCGGTGTGGTCGGCGGCGGTTGAATTGGAGTACCTCCGCCGCTACCGTTATTGACGGTCAGCGTTATCGCAGTTGTCGCGGGCGCGGCACTGCCTGTAAGCGGCGATGAGGGGTATTCCACGCCGAGGGGGTTGTAATGCACCGTCAGCGTGTAGCTGCCCGCTGTCAAGGTGTTCAGGTAGCTTGCCATAAAGGTGATCGTATTGCCCGAAACCGTATAATGCGTACCGTTCGTAAGATTGGTGCTTCCGTTTGTAATCCTGTTGATGGTATTTCCATTCAGCGTCACGGTGGCTGTCACATTGTTTGACGAGTTCCTTGTGAAGCTGATGGAGGTCGTACCCGCCGCGCTGTCGGCGTAAAGCACGATCCCCGCCGAGTTGATATAGACCGTATTGCCCGAAGGGTCGGTCAGCTTGGCGTAGACGATATGCTTGTTATTCGGGCTGATGTTGAAAGCGGCGGTGTAGGTCTGCCATTCGGTCGTTAGAGCGTTAAGCTGGGTCAAACCCAATTCGCTGTCCGCGAGGTAATACTGCACCGTCACCGCGCCGCCGCCGTTGTTTGTGGCGGTGATCGTCACGGTTTGGGTGCTTTTGGCGAACAGGCCGAATGTGACCGTATTCCAAAAACTGTTCCAGCTATTGGAGCCGATTGATATACTTCCGCTTGGCGGCGGTGCGCTCCCTGTAGCCGGGAATACCGCCGTTATCACGCCGCTGTTCGCCGCGTTGGCAACACTCGTCGCGCCCGGTACGGTAAAGCTGTTTGCCGTTATGCCTGTCACGGTATAGCCGTCTTTGGGCGTGAGGGTGATTGTCGCCGTGTATACCGTCTCAAATCCGAACGTGCCGGACACGGCGGGACTCCATGTGACCGTACCCGTGTACTGCGCCGTTTCTGTGATTGTGGTTACAGGCGTCGCTCCGGCTGCGGGCGGTGTTATGCCGCTCTTTGCCATAATATTGATGGTGGTTTCCTGTCCGCTTATGGTGATTGTTATTTCACCGAATATGCCCGTGCTGTCCGTAGCCGTGGCGCGTACCGTTACCGTGCCGTTGCCCGTGGCGGTGAGCAGGCCGGTGGTCGCGTTGATGGTCGCGCCTGTGCCGCTGACCGTCCATGTTACCGCCTGCGTTGCGCCTGCGGGGGCTACATTCGCCAGCATTTGCAATGTGCCGTCTTTGGCGGTGATAGCCGTCGCGCCACCTGTGCCTGTCACGGTGATAGAGGTCACGGGGATGGGCAGGGTCAGCGTAGCGTCTCTCGCCGGGCTTGCGTTATGGGTCACGGACGAGGGATAGCGGATATATCCCGTTACTGTGTCTCCCGGAGTGGCCGTCGTGGTTCTTGT
>WRKO01000048.1 GCA_009782215.1 Oscillospiraceae bacterium
TCACAGCTTTTTGGATCGCGTCGGATAGCCATACCGGCATGGCTTCCTCGATAAGCCCTCCGGTGAGCGGCGCGGAAGCCCTGTCAAACAAGGGTACGCCCAACGCCTCCAGTGTCTCTTTCAGACCTTTGATTTCATTCTCGACGGAAAACCGCGGCAGCAGCAGCTTGCCCGTGGCTTGAATCGCGCCGGCCTGGATTTCTCCGAAGTACTCATGGGTCATCGAAGACAGCAATTCCAGCGCGTTGCCGGCTTTAGGCAGAATGATATATAGGACGCCGCCGTTCTTGAAATACAGCGGCATGGCCTGTACCCTGTCGTCCTCGTAGTATATCTGCGCGTCGCCCTCCCGCAGCATATAATACGCCGCCATATCCCCGGCCGGCGAGTGGAATACCCCCTCTTTTGTCAAGGCGGGGTCAAACTCCCAGCCCCATCTGTCGGAAAAGTATATGGCGTTGGCCATGACCGCGACCGTTAAGGGGTCAAATTCCTGTATCAAATCTTCGATAAGGCCGTCCGTGCTTTCGCTTGCCCAGCGGTTCACGGCGTCTACCGCGTCCCGGGAAGAAAAGTCGACGTTGATGGACGTCCCTCTGTAGTAATCTGCAAAGGTTTGCGCGAACTCTCTTTTGAGGGTCACGTCATTGTCCACGAAAACCGCGTTGACGATACGCAGGGGATTGTAATATGCGCTCTCGTCCGCGTATTCCTTGTTGCGTAGCTTTGTCAGATCGTAGAGCATCCGCGACGCGGCCGCGTTCATGTCCTCCGCCGCAATTCCCGCCGCGCCCAACGCCTCCATAAGGGCGGGGCGGCTCTGCGCGTCGGTCGCGTTGACGAGCGCGGCCAACGGCAGCCAGACGGAATAGGGCGAAACAACAAAATTGTCATTGGCGGCGCTTTCCGCGAGCATCGCGCTCAGCCGGAACGCAAAGTGGTTTGCGCCGTCGGCGGCGGCGCTTGCCGCTGGAAACTGCCACCCGTATTCCGGCGCTTGCAGTTCTCTGGCGCTTAGCTGGGTCACATGGAGTATGCCGTCCTCGACGGCGCCGCCGGCCCCGATTCGCCCCGGTTCGCCCTGGCAGCCGGCGAGGACTGCGGCCATGAACAGACAAGCCGCCAAAAGCCGCGCGTTCTTTTTTAGGGTCACATATATCACCATCCTTACCTCATCAGACGATTTTTACCGATGCTTTGTTCCGCAGACGCCAGCATATTACAATTCACCCTGTTTTTCAAGAACGGGCCTGTGGGAAGGGCATGGCAAGGGCATGTGTTTTTGTCCGCATCCCGTCCGTAGGGCGCGATGCCCTCGGCGCGCCGTGTCCCCTTACACAACGCCGCCGCGTCTACAAACTACACGAGCTATGCCTCGTCACATGGCAGCCAACGGACGGCGACGGGCAGGCCCGCGATGTGTGTCGGCAGCGGCGCGATATGCACGGCCAGCGCGTGCGGGATGTGGAATGTTAGTTTTGCCGGCAGTGTGGTCATGACCCGTACAGCCCCGTCCGTATATATATTCGCCCCTTCTTTGATACCCCGCCGATTTCCAGCAGTCTGGCTCTCCCCAAACCCCGGACAGAGAGGATAGTGCCTTCAGCTACTTCCTTTGCGGGCCGCAAGCAAAGCTCATGGTTCAAATTTACCCGGCCGGCTTCAATCCATTCAGCCGCTTTGCTCCGGGGCATCCCGAACGCCGTACTCAGCACAGCGTCCAGACGGGGGGATGCCACCGTGTCCGTTTTGACGGTCAGGTTTTCCGCTCTGGCCGGAAGGCCGCTCAAATCCATTGCGGATAGACGGATGCGGGCGCGTCCGGCTTTCGTGAGCTGCTCAGTGATATATCCGCTCAGCTCCGGCAGACAGAGCATCACAAGCGGCGCTTCGATGATATCGCCGACGGTGTCCCGCTCAATGCCCAGCGCCATGACCGCGCCCAGTATATCACGGTGCCCCGGCGTTTCCTGCGGCGGAACTTTGATCTTTAAGGCAGTAAACCATTCTGCCCGTTCGTATGAACCCCAGTCGGGGTTCAGGAAGATCGCCCGGACACGTTCCGCTCCTTCGTACCCGCCGTCAAAAACAAGAGCAACGTCGTGACGCCGGGTAAAATGTGCGGATATCTTGCTCGTTTCCGCGGGGGTGAGGAACCGGGATGTAGCGCAACCGGACTTGACGGCCTTCGCCGCCAAATCCTCCATGTGCCCAAGTAAGATGTCTCTGTGTTCCATCAGGATGAACCCAACTTGTTGAAGATCGATATCGCGTTGAATGCAGACATGACGATTGCGCCTCCAGCAGTTTTTTAAATGCCGCCTCAAACCGGGCGTCATCCCCTTTGGACCGTTTGGACGGGTCTTTTGCGGTCTATCAGGAATATGCAGTGGCTGATGATCAGGAAAAATATCAATATGCCGGCGATGAAAGCCAGTGCCATCATGCCGAGCTTATCAAAGTCAAGGAAAAAGTACGGGAACCGGATGGGGACAAACTCTATATGGCTGGAAAACGCGCTGCTGACAACGCCCTCATATCCATACACATACCCCGCCAGCCCCGCGATGCCGGTGAACACCACATAGAACAGCGGGAATATGCAGACATAGTACACATCACGGTATTTCAATCGCCGGGCTTCGGCAAAAAGGATGTAGTCCGTCAAGCACAGCAGCGGCGTAACGGTATGCACCGCTATGTTTTCAAACGACAACAAATAGTTCATGCTCATGCCCTGCGGGACGAGCAGACCCCAAAAGACCATCAGGGTTACCAGCAAATCCACGGCGCAGATCATCCCAAGCCGGGGATGATACCCGGCGCTGCCGCGCGTCCCTGTTTGCAGGCTCCTTTTCGTTCGGGCCGCGAGATACGCGAACAGCGCCGCGGTAAGCAGGTTGCTTTGGATGGTGTAATACATAAACGACCGGAAGCTGATTGCTCCGTTGAACACGCCGATCTGCTTCAACAGCCCGGCCACGGCAAACAAGAACGCGCCCGCCCGGAAGGCAAGGGCAAACTGCCTGTTTTGAATCACTCTCCATCCTCCTCACTCAGCCAGTCAATCAAATTGAGTTGCCGGATTCCGGCATGATTGCTCATGCTATGATCATCATATCATACTAAGATATTGTGCAAAAAGCAAGTGCGAGCGGGATCTTTCCGCCCCTGCCCGCCGTCAGTGGCGAAAGGGATAACTCTGCCCATCACTTCTCCCCCGCATCCGAAAGCTGTGTCGCCAAATACCGCTCTCCCGAATCGGGCAGCATGGTCACAATGGTTTTTCCGGCGTTTTCCGCTTGGCCGGCCAGCTGCAACGCCGCCCATACCGCCGCTCCGGAGGATATGCCGCAGAGTACGCCTTCCTCCCGCCCCAGCCTTTTCGCGGTATCGAAAGCGTCCTCGTTGGTCACGCGGACAATCTCGTCAATGACCGAACGGTTGAGGATTTTCGGCACAAATCCCGCGCCGATTCCCTGTATGCGATGGGGGCCCGCTTTGCCGCCTGAAAGCACCGGGGATGCGTCCGGTTCCACCGCGACGATTTTCACGGAGGGTTTCCGCTCTTTCAAAACCTCGCCCACGCCGGTGATCGTGCCGCCCGTGCCGACGCCCGCCACGAAGATATCTACTGCGCCGCCGGTATCGTTCCAGATTTCCTCCGCCGTAGTGACCCGATGCACCTGCGGATTGGCGGGATTATCAAATTGCAGGGGCATAAAACCGCCGGGCGTTGCCGCCAAAACCTCCCGCGCTTTTTTGATGGCGCCGGACATCCCCTCGCTGCCCGGCGTGAGAATCAGCTCCGCGCCGAGCATTTTGACCAGCTTTCGCCGTTCGATGGACATGGTTTCGGGCATCGTAAGAATCAGGCGGTATCCTTGCGCCGCGCAAGCGAAGGCAAGCCCGATGCCTGTGTTGCCGCTGGTGGGTTCGATGACTGTGCCGCCGTCCTTCAGTTTGCCGTCTTTCCGCGCCGCTTCGAGCATGGCCGCGCCAATGCGGCACTTGACGCTCCCCGCGGGATTAAACGCCTCCAGCTTGCCAAGCAAAATGCCCGGCAGTCCCGCCGAGATTTTCGGCAGCCGCACCAGCGGCGTCGCGCCAATCGTTTCGGTGATGCTGTCGTAGGTTTTTGAACGAAACATAAGAAATCCTCGCTTTCATAATCGTTATGGGGAAAATACGCTCCGGCGCGTCGCCGGTCATATTGAAAACTCACTTTCATGGTTAATGTCGTATTGGAAAAGCGATGTGATACGCGCGTTCAGTTCCGAAAGCTCCGGATCGCTGCGTCTGCGCGGGCGCGGCACATCAATGTCAAAGCGATTGCGTATCGTGCCGGGATTCGGGGAAAACACCACGATTTCGTCCGACAAGTACAGTGCCTCGTCTGTATCGTGTGTGACCATTACGATGGTAATCCCCGTTTCGCCCCATAACCGCAGCAAATCGTCCTGCAAGCGTTCACGGGTCAGCGCGTCCACGGCGGCGAACGGCTCATCCATCAGGATGATTTTAGGCTCTACCGACAAAGC
>WRKO01000049.1 GCA_009782215.1 Oscillospiraceae bacterium
CATTTAATCCCGCGCTGAATCAGGACGGCTTTACAGGCTTTTTCTGCTGTGCCGACGGGTGGGGGCTTTACCATCAGGCCAGGAATGAAAACGGAACCTATACAGGCAAAATCGAAACTCTGTACGGTGATTTGAGCGGATACCGTATTATCGTATGAAAAACTTGACCTCATTCCTGCCAACCTGTATTATTGAAGGGAGCTTGCCCGGCTGTATCATGATCAAAATGCCGGCGGTTTACAAAGAGCTTTGAACCGTTTGCAACATTTTTAATGATGTGAGGAGAAATAGTCATGGCTAAAAACAGGCTGATTGGAGAATACCCCATCATAGGAATCCGCCCGACAATCGACGCCAGGAGAGGCGCGCTCAAAGTGCGTGAATCTCTTGAGGAGCAGACCATGAATATGGCCAAAGCGGCAAAAAGGCTGTTTGAGGAGAACCTGCGTTACTCAAACGGAGACTCGGTGAAGGTCATTATCGCGGATTCGGCCATAGGCCGTGTGGCCGAGGCCGCGGCGTGCGCCGCGCAATTTAAGAAAGCAGGCGTCGATATCACGCTGACCGTTACGCCATGCTGGTGTTACGGCTCAGAAACGATGGACATGGACTCAATGACCATCAAAGGCGTATGGGGCTTCAACGGCACGGAGCGTCCCGGCGCGGTATACCTCGCCGCCGTCCTGGCGGGACACGCGCAGAAGGGGCTTCCCGCTTTCGGTATCTACGGCCATGACGTGCAAAATGCCGATGAGACAGATGTGCCGGAAGATGTCCGCGAGAAGCTGCTGCGTTTCGGGCGCGCCGCCATAGCGGCCGCCACTATGCGGGGCAAGTCATACCTGCAAATCGGTTCGGCCTGTATGGGAATCGCGGGCTCTATCGTCGATTGCGGGTTCTTCGAGGAATATCTGGGTATGCGTGTGGAATCGGTGGATGAGGTTGAGGTCATTCGCCGTATGGAGCAGAGTATTTACGACGAGGACGAGTACAATAAGGCGCTTGCCTGGACGAAAAAGCATTGTCCCGAAGGATTTGACAAAAATCCTCCGGAGCTTCAGGCTTCACCGGAGCAAAAAGAGAAAGACTGGGAATTTGTCGTAAAAATGATGTGTATCATCAAAGACCTGATGAACGGCAACTCCGGCCTTCCCAAAGGCAACGAGGAAGAGATGGCGGGGCATAACGCCATCGCCGCGGGTTTTCAGGGGCAGCGGCAGTGGACGGATTTTTATCCCAACTGCGATTTCCCCGAAGCCATGCTCAACTCGTCCTTTGACTGGGAGGGGGCGCGTGAGCCGTACATACTCGCTACTGAAAACGACGCGCTAAACGGTGTTTGCATGATGTTCGGCAAATTGCTGACCAATACGGCACAGATTTTTGCCGATGTACGCACTTACTGGAGCCCGTCAGCCGTCAAAAATGTGACCGGGTACTCCCTTGAGGGAAAAGCAAAAGAGGCCGGCGGGTTTATCCACTTGATCAACTCAGGCGCGGCGTGTATTGACGCCTGCGGCGAGGTAAAAGACAAGAGCGGCAGCGGCATACTGAAACCGTTTTGGGAAATGACCGAGGCCGATATGCAGGCCTGCCTGAACGCAACGACGTGGAATGCGGCGGATTTGGGGTATTTTCGCGGCGGCGGGTATTCGTCGCGTTTTGTTACCCGCGCCGAAATGCCCGTTACTATGATTCGGCTGAATCTGGTGAAAGGAGTTGGGCCGGTACTTCAAATCGCTGAGGGCTGGACGGTGAGTTTGCCTAACGAAGTATCGGAGCAGCTGTGGAAACGCACAGACTATACATGGCCGTGTACATGGTTTGCGCCGAGAGTAACCGGTCAGGGAAAATTCAAAACCGCTTATGATGTCATGAACAACTGGGGCGCAAACCACGGAGCCATCAGTTATGGACATATCGGCGCGGACGTTATAACGCTGTGTTCTATGCTGCGGATTCCTGTGTGTATGCACAATGTACCGGAGGAGGCTGTTTTCCGTCCCGCGTCATGGAATGCGTTTGGAATGGACATCGAAGGCTCGGACTACCGCGCCTGCGCCGCCTACGGGCCGATGTACAGGTAAGTCAATGAGTATCATAACGGTGATTGGTTCCGGCGCGATGGGGTCAGCCCTCAGTTTCCCGCTGCGGGACAACGATCATGAGGTGAGGCTGGTCGGTACTATGCTCGACCGTGCTATCATCGAAGAGGTGCGGCGCAGCGGCTATCATCACACATTGAAACGAACGCTGCCTGACGGAGTTAAAGGGTATCAGCTGGAGGAGCTTGACGCGGCTATTGAGGGGGCGGAGCTTATCGTATGCGGCGTATCGAGCTTCGGGGCAGACTGGTTTATGCGGGATATACTGCATAGACTGCCGCCGCTGCCCATTCTGTCGGTGACCAAAGGTATGGTTCTCGCGTCCGACGGTTCCTTTATATCCTATCCCGCGCTATACGCGTCAAAGTTTCCCGGACACGCTTTCTGCGCGATCGGCGGGCCTTGTACGAGTTATGAGCTTGCCGACCGTGACCAGACACACATTTGCTTTTGCGGATATGATATGCCGCTGCTGAATACGCTTCGTGATGTGTTCCGCACGCCCTATTATCATATCAGCCTGTCCGCCGATGTGATCGGCGTGGAATGTGCTGTCGCGCTGAAAAATGCGTATGCGCTGGCCGTCACGACCGCGGTGGGAATGGCGCTCCGCAATAGCGGTATTGAACACTATAACAGTCAGGCGGCATTGTTTGGGCAAGGCGTGCGCGAAATGCGGAAGCTGCTGGCGTTATTCGGCGGCGGAGATGATAATATTGTATATGGAGCCGGCGATTTGTATGTGACGGTTTTCGGAGGCCGCACAAGGCTGTTAGGTACCCTGCTCGGTAAAGGCATACCTTTTCAGGACGCTGTAAAGCAGCTTGAAGGCGTGACGCTGGAATCCGTCGTCATCGCGTCGCGCACGGCGCAGGCTGTACGCGTCAAAATAGAACAGGGTCTTGTGACGGCGGACGATTTTCCGCTTCTGCTGCACATAGACGATGTGATCAACCATGACGCGGAGCTTGATATACCGTGGGAGAAATTCACATGTTGATATATTCCTCCACTTGACATGGCGCACCGTTTTGAGTATACTGTGCTCACAGAAGCGTGACGGTCAATGGCGCTGTCAACGGCCTGCAACGCATGGAGATTGCTGGGTATTGTAACAATGCTCCGTCTTTCATACGCCCTGTTGCGCGCGGGAATCCCTCGGGAGGAATGGACATGGTTGGGGACTGTATCGGAAATTGCCTGCTGTGCGGGAAGTGCGGGGGCTTTGCCATTTTGGACAGCTTTCGCGCGGGGGCGGAGACCGAGCCGCGCGAAGGGTACGGCATCGCCGTGGACATCGGCACCACAAGCGTTGTGCTGGCGCTGGTCGACCTGTCCTCGGGAGAGACGCCGGCGCGGCACAGCTTTTTCAATCCGCAGAGAGAGTGCGGCCCCGACGTCATATCGCGCATCCACGCCGCGAACAACGGGGCGCTGGAGGAACTGCGCCGCCTGGTCACGGAGCGCGTCGCCTCCGGGATTGACGCGCTGCTCGCCTCCCGAGGGGCGGGGCGGCCCGTGGAGATCGCCGTCGCCGGAAACACCGTGATGACGCACCTTCTGCTGGGACTGCCGTGTGAGAGCCTTGGCGTCGTTCCGTTCCGGCCGGTCTGCCGGCTGGAGGAACGCTATGATCTGTGGGGGAGCGGCGCAAGCCTGTTCCCGTGGCTTGCCGGGTTTGTGGGCGGCGACATTTTGGCGGGGCTGCTGTATGTCCCGAAACAGGACCGCTTTTTACTGATCGACCTTGGCACCAACGGCGAGATGGCGCTGTACGACAACGGGCGGCTGACCGTCGCCGCCACGGCGGCGGGGCCGGCGTTCGAGGGCGGCTCGCGGGCCGGCCCCGCGTCCGGGGTGATCTCGGAGCTGGCCCGTCTGGTGCGGGCCGGCGTCGTCGACGAGACGGGGCGGCTGAGCGGGGAGAGCGTCTTCACGCAAGCGGAGATACGCGCCCTTCAACTGGCCAAATCCGCCGTGCGTTCGGGGCTGGAGATTTTGCTGGAGTCGGCGGGGCTGGAGTATGCGTCGCTCGACGCGATCTATCTGGCGGGCGGCATCGGTCAGGCGATGGATGTGGAGCACGCGGTCACGATAGGGCTGCTGCCGCCGGAAGCGGCGGGCAAGGTGCGCGCGGTGGGCAACGCCTCGCTGGGCGGCGCGGCGCGCCGTCTGCTCGCGCCGGAGCGGACGCGGAGGGACATGGACGCGCTTCTGTCCGCCGTCACGGAGATCAATCTGGCGGAGCATCCGCGGTTTCAGGATTTGTTTGTGGAAAATATGCTGTTCGAGGTGTGAAAAACCGGCTGTGACAGTTTTATAAAGACGCGGCGGCGGGAGGATCAGTCCCCCCGCCCCCGCGCCGCGTGTGTGGGGTGCACCTTAAGATCGGGAG
>WRKO01000050.1 GCA_009782215.1 Oscillospiraceae bacterium
TCCGTGGAAAATCCTTTAATTGTGCCGTTTTTTCACGCAGGATAGCAAAAAATTTCCTAACCGTACTTTCGTAGTATTGGGATAAATAATCCCTGATTTCCTCTCTGTCAGCGACGGTATCGGGTAAGTATTTGATTCGATATTTCATAGAGAGTCTTCAAAACCAGCCCAAAATTCATCTTCACTCAGCCATTGGGTATTTGGGTCTTTGGCTTTTTCCTTTGCCTTGGCTAATTCATTCTTGATATATTGACGGTGTAAAAATAACTCGAATTCCTTATAAACATCTGTCCCTATAACGACAGCGGCTTCCCTGCCGTTTTGAGTAATAATTACTTGATTCCCCTCATTCGCCAGCTTTAGGATTTCGTTATAGTTATTCCGCAAATCACGAACCGGCCTTGCGTATGTGTTCATAATGGATACACACCCCCAATAAGCTCAATGTAGCATAATTTTGCTACAAAAACAATCGAGATTTTTACACCGTTTTGCCGCCACCGATTTTAATAGCCCTTGCTTCCAAAAGGTATCTGTCCACATGGACAGAAAAAATGGCCGCAAGTTACTGAAATGCCCCTTGCAAAAAGCGTATTGTGAGTATGTGGAACCACCCCGGCGCTACGCGCCACCCCTCCACGGGAGGGGAATAAAAAACGGGGGCGTTTTGGTTCTAATTCCCCTCCTGTGGAGGGGTGGACGCCGTAGGCGGACGGGGTGGTTCCGCCCGTGTATGAAAAAGGAGGATGCAACAAATGAACAAGAAATTTGTGTTAGGTTTCACCGCGCTGTTATTGTGCTTCGCGCCATATTGGGGGTTGACAACCCCGGCGTGGGCGGCAACCTATTACCCCGTCACCGTGCAGAACGACGGCAACGGCACGGCGAGCGCGAACCCTACAAAGGCGGCGACGGGTACGCAGGTCACGATCACCGCGACACCCGGCGGACAGTTCAAGCAGTGGGTCGTCGTCAGCGGCGGCGTGACGCTTTCAAACACAACAGCCAATCCAGCAACATTTTCCATGCCCGCGAGCAATGTAACGATAAGGGCCGAGTTTGAACCGACCTTGCCCTCGACCTACTCCGTAACCATGCAAAACGACGGCAACGGCTCGGCAAGTGCAAGTTCGGCAAGCGCGACGGCGGGTGCAACAGTTACGATTACCGCGACGCCGAGCGCTGGTTATCAGTTTAAGCAGTGGGTGGTCGTGAGCGGCGGCGCTACGCTTTCAAGCACGACAACCAATCCCGATACATTCACTATGCCGTCAAACGCTGTTACGATAAAAGCGGAGTTTGAACTGATACCGCCGACATCTGCCACCATAACTTCGGCCAACAACACAAGGGTAACGCGTGGTACAGGCGGTTCTTTCACGGTGACAGCAACAGGCACAGCACCGATCATTTACAGCTTGAACGGTACAGTACCGACGGGTGTGAGCATTAACGGTTCGTCAGGTGAAATAACGATCGCCGGAACAACCGCCGCCGGAACTCATACCTTTACGATTATAGCAAGTAATGGAACGCTCCCCGATGCTACACAGGGTTTCACCCTGTATGTGGACGCCTATGCGATAGGCGATGTTTACCCCTATTTGGGCGCACCTATGGGCGTGGTTGTTTCGGTAAGCAACGGCGGGCTTAACGGCAAGTTCATAAGCCTCGATGAAGGCCGAGGCGATTTGAGTGCTGCGGGTACCTGGTGCACGAATCATGGCGCGGGGTGGTACCTGCCGAGTCAGGCTGAAATGACATCTGTACTACAGAATAACGTTGCTATTAACGGAGGGCTGGCAGGTATCAGTGCGACCCAGCTTAGACTTTCCTCAAGCAATGTGGATCACCATTGGACTTCAACAGTCGATATTGCTGGTAGTGGCCCTGACTACAACTTTGCCGTTTACTGGGATGGCGCCAATGTCCAATCAGTAAGTACGATTAATAGCAATACCCGCTATTATCGTGCGATTTGTGGATTTTAGGCCAGTAGGTGTTAAGGAGCTTAGAAAAAGCGGAATCTTATCTTGAGGAGGAAATAAGCGATGAAAAGTAAAAGGGAAATTTTCCTATTTACGCTGCTGTTCGTACTTTGCCTTGCAGCCGCGCCCGCCCGGGCGGCGGTGACGTTGAGCGGCTATGGCGGCGCCTATCAGTACGTGCTGTTTGGGCGCTATCCCCAGGACGGCGACGGCAAAGGAGGCTTTCTTACGCAGCCGATTATCTGGCGCGTGCTGTCCGCAAACGCGAACGAGGCGCTGCTTCTTTCGGAGAAGCTGCTGGACTGCGTGCGCTTCGGAACGAACAACACCTGGAGCGCGTCAACCCTGCGCTCGTGGCTGAACGCGGGCGCGGGCACGTTCGTGTCCGGAAATGACGCGCCGATAAATGGCTTCCTGCACGCGGACAACTTCACGCAGAAGGAGCAGGACGCGATGAAGCAGTCGAGCGTCAACACAAATGAGGTCAACAACGACGCGGCTGGCACGGCGGGCGGGGATAAGGGCGACACGCCCGACAGGATGTTCGTGCTGTCGTACCAGGACATGAAAAACACGAGCTATGGTTTTTCGAACGCGGGGCCGCACTCTCCCGCGCAGGCGCGCGCGGCCTTCCGCACGGATTACGCGGTGTCCCACTCTACGCAGGCCACCGACGAGCACCCATATTGGCTGCGCTCGCCTTTTTCCGGCGACACCGGCTTCCTGTGGGTGGTGGGCGGCGCGGGCCTGCTGACCGGCAGCGGGACGGGGGCTGGGTTCAATTACAATTCCGTTCGCCCGGCTTTCAATTTAAACCCGCTCGCGCTGCTCTATAAATCCGCTTCGTCAGCCTCCGGCGCTGCCGGCGAAGAAACGAATCCCTTCGCGCTGTACGTCGAGACCGGCAACACGGACTTGCTTTACGCGGT
This sequence comes from Oscillospiraceae bacterium, assembly GCA_009782215.1. Lineage (GTDB taxonomy): Bacteria > Bacillota > Clostridia > Oscillospirales > UBA929 > UBA929. Next base: position 2,918 of record WRKO01000050.1, read on the forward strand.
CGCGGACGGTTCCAACAAAATTGTGCTGAACGCGAGAGCGCCCGGCGTGAAATTGGCCCACGCCTATAACGACGCGGGCGCGAACGGGAATTTCGCGGCTGCCGATTTTCAGGTGAACGGAAAAAATATCACTAGCGCGGCGGTGGGCGCCAACGGCGAGATCATATTGACCTGCGCCGATGACATCACGGCGGGATCGACTCTGAAGTACACGCACGCGGGAGCGGACAAAGCCATCGGCCTCGTCGGTACGGGCGTGGCGATCCCGGCGTCCGCGTGGCCGTCGCAGGGAATACCCGTGACGATCGCGCCGTCGATAACCTCGGCGAACAACACAACGGTGACGAGCGGCGCGGGCGGCACGTTCCAGGTAACGGCCACGGGAACCACGCCGATCACCTACAGCCTGACCGGCGCGCCGGCCGGAGTGAGCATTAACAGCGCCGGCCTTATCACAATCGCCGCGACGACCGCCGTGGGAAGCCACAACTTCACCATCACGGCTGCAAACGGCACGCTGCCCGACGCAACGCAGAACTTTACGCTGACGGTGAACAAAGGCACTCAATCAGCCTTGAGCATCGCTGGCGGCAACGTCGCCAAGACCTACGGCGACGCAGATTTCCAGCTCACGGCGTCCGGAGGCACGGGCGCGGGAGCTGTCACCTGGGCTAGCAGCCATCCGGCGCTTGTCAGCGTGGACAGCGCCACCGGCTGGGCGAGCATCCACGGTGCCACCGACGGCACGACCGTCACCATCACCGCCACCAAGGACGGCGGGACGAACTATAACGACATTTCGGCAACGATTACGGTCACTGTGAACAGGGCTGTCGTAGATATGGCGGCAATAGCAGGCGTCACGGCCCCGGCGCGGGGGGCGGCGCCCGTGACTGCCATCACCGAAACGGCGCAGTATGCGGGAACGGTTTCTTGGAGCCCCGCCGTCGCCGGGTCGTTCGCGGCAAACACCCAATACGCGGCCACAATCACGCTGACGCCCAAAGCCAACCACACACTGACGGGAGTGGGCGCTAACTTCTTCACCGTGGCGGGGGCGTCCGCGACCAACGCTGCGAACAGCGGAGCCATCACGGCGGAGTTTCCGGCCACGGAGCGCATACCAGTGACCAACGTCGGCGGCTCGGCGACGGTGACGTACAGCGAGGCGGCGATAGACCTGGCTGGTTTGGGTTCGCTGTTCGCGGTTGACCCCAACGCCGGAGCGCGTACATACACGATTGAAAGCGCGACAGGCGCGGGAACCGTTGCGGGAAACATGCTGACGGTGAGCGCGGTGGGGACGTTTTCCATCGGCCTTGTGACGGCGACAAACGGCGACTACGCGGCAGGCGCGAAAGTTACGGCGACGCTGACGGTAGGCAAGGCGGCGGGCAGCTTCGGCGCTGTGACGCCTATTGACACGACCTACGCAACCACCCTGACGCTTGGCAACTTAACGCTTCCCCCCGGCTACGCATGGGACGCGCCCGGCACG
>WRKO01000051.1 GCA_009782215.1 Oscillospiraceae bacterium
TGTATTTCTGGCTTTGCTCCCAACCATACGGCTCCCCGCTGCCGGGGCCGTCGTAGTACAGCGTGCCCGTGCCCGTCAGCAGTTGGGAGGTGATTATTTTCTCAGGCGCTTTCGGCTCGTCGTTCGTCCAATAGGTGTAGGACTCGGGGAGCATGATGGGGGAGCTGTTAAGCGCGCTGTCATACCCAATGGACTCCATCATGCCGCCGTTCACCGTAAGGGACGGCGTGTTTATGCCGATTGAATTGCCCGCCACCGGCCCATCTTTGCCGCCGCCGGTGGCGTAAAGCATTCCACCGTTCACCGTAAGGGACGCCGCCGCGGACAGCCCGATTGAATCGCCGCCCGCCGGCCCGTTGCCGGTGGCGTATAGTATGCCTCCCTCCATCGTAAGGGAAGGCGCGTATATTCCGATAGAATTATTTCCGCTGCCGGTTGTCTTGCCGGCCACGGCGCTCAGTTTACCGTCGCCGGTGATGGTGAGGCTGACTCTTTCGGCGTAGATGGCGTATGAATTCCCGGGCACCCTGGCTTCGTTGGTTATTACGCCGAATATACTGACTCCGTTCAGTTCGACGGTCAGGCTACCCGCGTCATTCGAAATGCCGTTCACGATGGTCAGCGCGACCGACACATTTTTAGCCGCATCGCCATGCCATACGAAATCGGTCAGCGAGAGCGTTTTAGAGGCGCCGTCCCAGTCCCATGCCGTGCCTTTCCTGTCGTTCACCTCGCCGTACAACGCTTCCGGTATTAACGACCCGTTTTTGTAGAAGCGGCCATCCGCGACGTTGAAAAAGAGCCCCTGATCAGAGACGTCGCCGGGGGATGGGAGTATCTCCACGGGCAAGGGGTAAAAACCGATGTTAGCGCCGCTCGCGTAGGATATTCCGTAGAGCCCGCCGACTTTACGCCACACCGCAGTCGCGTCGCCGGTATCCGGCCGTAAAAAAATATCATTCGAACCGCCCGACGTATACGGCTGCCCCGGCCTCCGGCTGTTCCACGCGACGACGATGCCGTTATCCACGGTGTTGAAAGAGGAACTTTGCACCACGTCGGTTATAAGGGTGCCATAGGCAAAGACGAAGCCGCCGCTTACCGTGACGCTGCCTTTTTCCGCGTTGACGGCTTTGCCCGTCGTGGCGCTAACCACGGCGCTGTCCTTTATTTCCACGTCGCCGGTGGTCTTAATGGCGGTACCGCCGTTCGTCTTCGCGTCCACCTTGCCCGTGCCCTCTATAACCACGTTCAGGCCGGAACCGGCTCTTATCTCAATAACCGGGTAGGTGGCGCTTTCAGAGCTGTTGCAGACCAGGCCCCCGCTCACGTTAACCGATTTACCGGCGCTGATGGCTATGCCGTTGTCGGCCCGCACTTCAGCGCTGTCGCTCACCGTTACCTGCGAGTTAGCGCCGAGGGCGTTGATGGCCCGTCCGCGCCTGGTGCTGTAGGTACTCACATGGGCGTTGCCCGAAATTGCCACATCGCCGCGTGTCTGGATAGCGTAGCCGCCGGGACTGGTGCCGGCGCCGCCCTCAGGATTCAGCGCCGTAACGCTGCCGTTGTCCGTCACTTTCACGTTCAGGGCGGTATTGTTTTCGTTACTCATGTTGATGGCCGGATGCAAGTTGGTAGTCGCGTTGTTCATCACCGCGCCGCTGCCGCACACAACGACGGTGGCGCGCAGCCCGTTCATTTCAATGGCGCTGCCGCTGTCGGCTTCCACGACGCCGCTGCCGCTTACAATGACTTTGGCGTCGTCTCCCCTGGCGTAGATGGCGTTGCCGGTGCCCTCATTTTCCAGCCAGGCGCCTGTCACGACCTCGAATGTGCCGTTTCCGGTAAGAACGACGGTTGAACCGTTCTCCCATTTCCCTGTTGACTGGATATTTCCGCGATACACCGCGCCCCATTTTACAGTCACGTCGGGGTCAATGTTCAGTGTGAGCGTCGTAGTCGCGCTGGTGAAAGAATTCGATACGATGAGAACGTTTTGATCGGCGGCGTCAATATCAGCCGCCAAGCCGGGTATCGCGCCGATCTGCGCGGCTAACTGAGCCGCGGTATCCGCCCGCGCCGGTACGGGGGTAACGCACGTAACGCATAAGAACGCCAGAAACGTAAAAAAGAACGCAAATTTCCTCACCATTCACCCTCCTAAATATCGTCATACTAGCGCCTGAAACAGGCACATCCTAAATAATATACACTACCTTTCCAATTTTAACACCCTGTTTTAATAGATTTTACGTTTCCACTTAGTGCCCTGGGGGGTGTCTTCCAGTACGATACCGCGCGCCAGGAGAAGGTCGCGGATTTCGTCGGAGCGGGAGAAGTTCTTTGCCTTGCGCGCAACGTTGCGTTCCTCTATCATACGGTCAATTTCCCCGACGTCTTCGTCCGTTGAATCCTCTATGCCGATGACGCCCAGAATATCGTCGAGTTTGCGCAGTTCCTTCTCCGCCGCGTCAAAAAAAGAAGCGGGAAGGGTAATTTTTCCATCGCGGCTGTCTTTAAGCCAGGTGTTGACGAGTTTAACCAACTCGAAAAGCACGCCCACGGCGGCGGCGGTGTTGAAGTCGTCGTCCATCGCTTCGTAAAACCGTTTGTCCAGCGCATCGAGTTCTTTCAGGAACGGCGATATACCGGCGTCTCCGGCACACGTGGTTTCTTTGGCGTACATCAGGTCCGCCCAGCAGTTGCGCAGGCGCGTCACGCCGCCGGCAGCCTGTTCCAGCCCGTCCGGGGCGAAATTTATCTGCGTGCGGTAGTGGGCGCTCAACATGAAAAGCCGTATGGCCAGCGGCGGATACGCTTCCCGGGCGGCCCGCGCCGTCATGAAGTTACCCAGCGACTTCGACATTTTCTCCTTGTCTATTAACAGAAAACCGTTGTGCAGCCAAAAATTCACGAAGGGCTTGCCGGCGGCGGCCTCCGACTGGGCTACTTCGTTTTCGTGGTGCGGGAACGTCAGGTCAACTCCGCCGGAGTGAATGTCAATGGTGTCCCCAAGATATTTGGAAGCCATCGCGCTGCACTCGATATGCCAGCCGGGACGCCCCTTGCCCCAGGGGCTTTCCCACGACGGCTCCCCCGGCTTCCCTGCCTTCCAAAGGGCGAAGTCCAACGGGTTGCGCTTGGCCTCTTCCACCTCTACCCGCGCGCCCGCTTCAAGCTCGTCAAGGCTCTGCTTGGACAGCCTGCCGTATGGCGCGTAGCTCCTGACGTCGAAATAAACGTCCTTGCCGCCGCCGGCTGTTTCGACCTCGTAGGCGTGTCCCTTCTCCATGATCTTAGACACGATGTCAATGATTTCCGCCATGTGGTCGGTGGCCTTCGGAGCCACCGTGGGCCTTCGGATACCCAGCGCGTCCGCGTCCCTGTAGTACTCGGCGATGAATCTCTCGGACAGTTCCCCCACCGTTATTCCCTCGTCATTCGCGCGGTTGATCATCTTGTCGTCGATGTCCGTGAAGTTCTGCACGAACGTGACCTCGTAACCTATGTGCTCCAGATAGCGCCTCAGCACGTCAAAGACGATGAACGGGCGCGCGTTGCCCACGTGAAAATAGTCGTAAACCGTCGGCCCGCAACTGTAAAATGAAACGTGTCCCTCCCGGATCGGGACAAATCGTTCCTTGCTTCGCGTAAGATCGTTGTAAAGAGTAAAGCTCATCAATACTCACCTCCAGAAATGTAGGTATTTCATTATCATTCGAGTCGGACGCGCGCCGATTGGATTTAAGATGGGCGTTTTGGCGTTGGGCTGCGGCGCTGTTCACGAATCACTCGGCGCGGCGGCCCACTTTGTATATATAAAAATATACCGGCTTTGCAGGGCTTCCAGCGGGAAATATTTTGACAACCTCCGCGGCTCCGAAAATTTCCCCAAGCTCGGAACCTTTATCGGAAGTTCCCATATAAT
>WRKO01000052.1 GCA_009782215.1 Oscillospiraceae bacterium
CGCCGAAGAAAGCGGAGCGGAAAACTTACGCATTGCCGATGGCGGCGAATCAATAATGGGATAAGCTCTGACAGCACAACAGAGCGGCATTTAGCCGCTCTGTTGTGCTGTGTATGCTTACGGTTTGGAAATATAATAGACCCAGCTCTTGTTGTCAATAGAAAAGTTTTGAACATGACTTATAATCTCGTCTTTTCCGCCAACCCAAGATGGATGATGTTCACTCATCGTGACCGGAGCATCAGCGGGCGGATTCGGATTCGGATACAGGGCATTATCGATTTGAATAAACGCACCCGGAAGACGTTTACTGTTCGTGTCGGCATCTGCGGTTGTTTCAAATACATATTTGAGTTGTTCGCTCCCTACCGACCCATCCTCTAAGAAACTGATTACCCAATAGACCGCCGGAATCTCATTGCGATAAAAAACGTTAGAGGTATAAGGACTAATACAAACAATATAATCGTCGGTAGTCGTATAGAAATACCCCTTGTCGCCCCTGTGACTTTCCAGCGGCGGTTCTACATACGGCGGTGTGCCGTTGTCGGGAATGTCATCGCCGCCGCCGTTGCCGGGGTCGCCTGTGCCGGGGTCATTGTCACCGTTACCCTGTGTTTGGTTCGGTGACGGCGTGGATGTGTCGGGTGTCGATGGCGGCGGCGTGTTGGTACTGCCGCCCGAAGTGTTGTCTCCGCTATCGGAGCAAGCGGCTAATGCGAGTGCCATGATCAGCGCAAGGGTGAGCGCGAGGATTTTTGTTGTTCGTTTCATGGTTTGACCCTCCATTATTTAGTATGCGGTGTATATATTGCTGTCGACGGTATAGCTTCTGCGGGCGTCCGCGTCGTAGAACCGATTGGCCCACTCAAAGGTTTCGTCGTCATAATTGACGTACATGATCGTGCTTGAATTCATGTCATAACAGAAGCAAAACGCCCAAGATTTCATCACGCCATACGTCTGGCTGTAAACCTCCGTTGCTTCGGCTTCTCCGGCGTTGTTGGGGTAAAATACGAATCTTCCGTGTTCCCGAGAATAGATTTCCGCGCCGTTATGGTCAAACCATCGGAAACGCCCGCTCCAGCCGCCCAACCGGTCGGAGCGGCTTGTGTCCTCCGGCGGGGATTTCAGGAAGCTAAACCGGTCGTTTCGCATTACATAGCCGTCCTCCCCGTAATACCAGAAGCCCCGGTTCATATTGCGCGACCCTGTTTGCTTGGGAGGAACCAAAAACCCGTTTACATCGCCGAGAACGGCGCGCGCGGAGTAATAATAGCCCTGACCCGCCGCTCCTTTGTCGATATACATCCGATACAGCGCATCATTGCCGTCAAATTCAACCGCACCGGCTAAGTACAAGATGTTTTCATCCGTGCCCCGGTAAATCTCAATTCGGTCCCAATCGCTGTATTGGGGTCCGCCGAATAGGATAAAAACATCGCCGCTCTGCTCGTCAAGGTACTCGATACCGGCGGCTAAATTCCACACTTCATTCGAGGGCGAATCGCCTTGGGCGCTGAGGTCAACCGCGCCGTCCGGCAGCGGCGCGGAGCCGCCGCTGCCGGGGTCGTTACCGCCGCTGCCCTGCGCCCCGTTCGGTGACGGCGCGGACGGCGTTTCCGATGGCGGCGGGGTGTTGGTACTGCCGCCCGAATTGTTGCTGCTATCAGAGCAGGCGGCTAACGCGAATGCCATGATCAGCGCAAGGGGGAGCGCGAGGATTTTTGTTGTTTTCATGGGTATCATTCTCCCTGCCTTTTAGGATTGCACGGGTTCTTTTGCGCTTGCGATAACTTTGAAACCGTATTTCTGGGCGGTGGCTTCTGCGATTTTGTTTGTACGCTCCGCACGTTGAGCAGGGGTCAAACCTTTTGTTTCCTCGTATATTTGAAGCCGGATATGATTGACCTCCTGCTCGATTGGGCTAGTCGTTTTCATCTTCAACCACCTCCATGCTATACAATGCAAACGGCGTAGCTAGGACATAGTCTATCATAAATACCAGGATTTTTCAATGCCGAGTTTTTGCCCGTATATCCCGTGCGTAGGGCGCGACGCCCTCGGCGCGCCGTGGTTCCCTGTGCGTGTGCGTTGGGGAGGTTTTGCGGGACGCCGGGGTCGGCGTCCCCTACAGGGGTTTTGCGATTGCCCCGCGCGCGAAAATACAAGGGTTGCGGATACCCCCTCTGCCATGATATACTATTTCCCGACACAAGGGGGGCGGACGGAAATTGGGTAAGATCATCGCGGTTGTCAACCAGAAGGGCGGCGTCGGCAAGACGACGACCTGCGTGAATACGGCGGCGGCCCTGACACGGGCCGGACGCCGCGTTTTGCTGTGCGACTTCGACCCGCAGGGCAACGCCACGTCGGGCTTCGGCGTGGACAAGGGCGTCTCGCCCAGCGTCTACGACGTCGTGATCGGCCCGATGGACGCCCTGCGCGCCATCGTGCGCACCCCCTACGGCGACGTCCTGCCGTCCAACAAGGCCCTGTCGGGCGCGGAGATCGAACTGATTTCCGTCGAGTCCCGCGAGTACCGCCTGCGGGGCGCGCTGGAGCCGCTGCGGAGCGACTATGACTACATCCTGATCGACGCGCCGCCGACGCTGACGCTGCTGACCCTGCAATGCCTGTGCGCGGCGGACACCGTGCTGATCCCCGTCCAGTGCGAGTATTACGCGCTGGAGGGCCTGAGCGACCTGATGTTCACCATCCGCAAGGTCCGGCAGGCGCTGAACACCGCGCTGGAAATCGAGGGGCTGCTGCTGACGATGTACGACGCGCGGCTGAATCTGAGCCTTCAGGTGGCCGAGGAGGTCAAGCGGCATTTTCCGGACAAGGTATACCTGACGGCGATCCCCCGCAACGTGCGCCTGTCCGAGGCGCCCAGCCACGGGATGCCGGTGCAGTATTACGACCGCTTCTCGCGCGGCGCGGACAGCTATGACAAGCTGGCGCGGGAGATTATGGAGAGAAACAGCCATGCCGTATGATCTATGCCTGTTTGACCTGGACGGGACGCTGACCGACCCCGCGGCCGGTATCGTCAATTCATACCGTCACGCCCTGTCCGCCTTCGGCATACCGGCGGAGGCGGAACAGCTGGTGAAGTTTATCGGGCCGCCCCTGCGGGAGGTCTTCGGGCAAGTCTATGGCTTTTCGGAGACGGATACGGAGAGGGTCGTGGCGAAATACCGGGAATATTTCGCGGTGACCGGGCTGTTTGAAAACACGGTGTACCCCGGCGTCCCGGAGCTGCTGCAAGCCTTGCGTGACAACGGCAAAACCCTGGCGGTCGCCACCAGCAAGGCCGGGGCGTATGCCTGCCGCGTCCTGGAACACTTCGGGCTTGACGGGTTTTTCGCGTTTGTCTCCGGCGACGCGATGGACGGCAGCCTGAGCCGCGGCGGCAAGCGCGAGATCATCCGTCTCGCGCTGGAGGCGCTGGACCCCGGACGCGAAAAGACCGCCGTGATGATCGGCGACCGCAAGCACGACATCCACGGCGCGCGGGACGCGGGCATTGACAGCATCGGCGTCGCGTGGGGCTATGGCGCGCGCGGCGAACTGGAAGAGGCGGGGGCGGCGCGGATCGCGGAGACGCCGGAGGAGCTTGGCCGGATGATTTTGGAGGAATCGCTGTTATGACGACAAAAAAAGGACT
>WRKO01000053.1 GCA_009782215.1 Oscillospiraceae bacterium
CCCCCGTGGGATAGAAATACTCCAAATCCGGCGTCTTCTCCGGCCAGCCGAATACCGAAAACGGCCACAGCGCGGAGGAAAACCAGGTGTCCAGCACGTCCGGGTCCCGGGCAATCCGCGCGCTTTTGCAGGATTGACAGACCTCCGGGTCGGTGCGGGAGACGGTGATATGGCTGCAATCCGCGCACGTCCAAGCGGGGATGCGGTGCCCCCACCACAGCTGGCGGGAGATGCACCAGTCGCGCACGTTTTCCATCCAGTTCATATATACCTTCGCAAACCGCTCCGGCACGAATTTCATGCGCCCGTCGCGCACCACCTCCATGGCCGGCTCCGCCAGGGGCTTCATCTTCACAAACCACTGCGCGCTGTCCATCGGCTCGACGGTCGTGTGACAGCGGTAGCAGGAGCCGACGTTGTGGACGTGCGTCTGCCGCCCCTCCAGCAGTCCCCGCTCGGTCAGGTCGCGCAGAACGGCCTTGCGCGCCTCCTCGCGGCTGAGGCCCTCGTAGGGGCCGCCGCTGGCGTTGACCACGGCCTTGCCGTCCAACACGGCGATGTGCGGCAGACCGTGGCGCGCGGCAACCTCAAAGTCGTTCGGGTCGTGGCTGGGCGTGATCTTCACACAGCCGGTGCCGAAGTCTTTTTCCACATATTCGTCCGCGATGATCGGAATTTCCCGGCCCAGCAGCGGCAGAATCAGCATTTTGCCGATCAGGGCGCGATATCGCTCGTCGTCCGGATGGACGGCCGCGGCGGTGTCGCCCAGCATGGTTTCCGGCCGCGTCGTCGCGACGGTCACATGTCCCGAGCCGTCCTTCAGCGGGTAGCGGATACGCCACAGGGCTCCTTCGCGCTCCTCGTACTCCACCTCCGCGTCGCTTAGGGCGGTCGCGCATTGGGGGCACCAGTGGATGATGCGGCGGCCTTTGTAGATCAGGCCCTTTTCAAACAGGGAGACAAACGCCTCGCGCACGGCGCGGGAGCAGCCCGCGTCCATCGTGAAGCGTTCGCGGCTCCAGTCGCAGGACGTGCCGAGAATGCGAAGCTGCTGGGTGATGCGCCCGCCGTAGCGCTCCTTCCAGGCCCAGACGCGCTCCAGAAATTGCTCGCGCCCCAGATCGTGGCGGGTCAGCCCCTCCTCTTTGCGCAGAGCTTCCTCCACGCGGATTTGTGTGGCGATGCCGGCGTGGTCGGTCCCGGGAATCCAGAGCGCGGCAAAGCCCTGCATCCGCTTGAAGCGGATGATGATGTCCTGCAGGGTATTGTCAAAGGCGTGACCCAGGTGCAGTTCCCCCGTCACGTTCGGCGGCGGGATGACGATGGAGAACGGCTCCTTCTCCGGGTCGGCGTCCTGTTTGAAACAGCCGCCGTCCTCCCACATCGCGTAAATTTTCGCCTCCACCGTTTGGGGGTCATAGGCCTTCGTGAGTTCTTTCGGCATGGAATCATTCTCCTTGCTTGGCGGAATGGAGAAATGATATCACACTCTCATGTAAAAGACAAGCGTTCCGCCATTGTATGTCATTGTCTCCCTGTGGTATCGTAGCCAAAACCACGGAAGGAGCGGGACCCATGAACACCTACGGCTACATCCGCGTTTCCAGCGCCGACCAAAACGAGGACCGGCAGCTGGACGCAATGCACGCCCTCGGCATATCCGCAAACCGTATCTATACGGAGAAGCAAAGCGGCAAAAGAGCCGCCAACCGCCCGCGGCTACAGGCGTTGATGGCGGCGGTAAAGGCGGGCGACAGCGTGACCGTTGAGAGCATCAGCCGCTTCGCGCGCAACACAAAAGACCTGCTCGAGCTCGTTGAGCAGCTTGCGGCCAAAGGGGTTGAGTTTATATCGCTGAAAGAAAACATCGACACCACCACGCCCACGGGAAAGTTTATGCTGACCATCTTCGGCGCGGTGGCCGAGCTGGAGCGCGGGTACATCTTGCAGCGCCAGGCGGAGGGCATCGCGGCGGCTAAACGCCGCGGAAAACACCTCGGCAGGCCCGCCAAGAAGCCTCCGACAAACTTCAAAACCCTTGTAAAGCGTTGGGAGCGCAAAGAAACCCCGCTCCCAAACGTCCTCACCGAGTGCGGCAGGGTATCTCCCTCCACGTTTTACAAGTGGCTGGCGCAACACCGCATAGCAAGGGGTTTCGGGCGGGACGGGACTCCGTAAAGGTGTACCTTTACAAAGTTCTCCCTGTTTATGGTCAGGGCAACCAGATTGTAGCAAGCATAGCATCTATTGGGGTAAATGTCAACACTTTTTTTCAAGGGCCTTCTCCCCAAACCGCCGCTCCGTAAAGGTACACCTTTATAGAGTTATCTGAAAGGATGGTTGATTCCACATGAAAACGAAAATCCTATCCCTCGCACTGGCGCTGGTCCTCATCCTTGCGCTTATCCCTGCGGCGTTCGCGGCGGGCACGACGGAAACCTTCACCGTATTTTCTATTGACAACAAACTGGGCGACATTACGGTCACAAATGTCACCGCCGTCAAAGACGGTATGACAGAGATGGTGAATAATGTTCAGTTGAGCATTGCCGAAGGACTTGGCGGCGGTGTTGTTGGCGACGGTGATATTGTTCTTTTAGCCTACAGGGACAGAATTTGCTATGTAGAAAAAACGTACTATGTAGCAGGAACAACCGCAATAACATATACTGCGATCGACGAAAAGCCTTT
>WRKO01000054.1 GCA_009782215.1 Oscillospiraceae bacterium
GGCAGGAAATGGTAGGCCGTGAGGAACGCGGCGGCCAATACGCAGAGCGCAATGACCGCGATGATGATGTTCCTCGTGCTGTTCTGTGTTTTTTTCATGGCAAAGCCATCCTTTCTCCGCTTCTCTCGAGCGGAAAAGATTTTTATATGCCCCAAGCAAGTATCCTGACTTATGGTTCATCGCGCCGTCCATGCCTTCCCGGTTTCCCAGTGGCGCTGCAGACATTCATCCTGTGGACGGAACTCCCCAAATACAGTGGCGGGACCGTGCGGGATTCTCACCCGCTTCCATGCTTTGAAACAACGAAAAGAGCGCTTGCGTAGCCCGGCAGGAAGCAAAACACCCCGGCGCTCTAGCGAGCCTGCGAGCGTAAGCAGAGGGGTTTTTGCTTCCCGCCCGCCGGGTGTGACGCAAGGTGACAGCCGTCGCAAGAAGTCTAATGGAAATTAGGCGCCCTTCTTCTCCAAAAGCACCTGTTTGGCGGCTTCAGCGGCACTGGCGGCGTCGGCGGCATAGATATCGGCGCCGATGCTCTCGCAGAAGACTTCGCTGATGGGCGCTCCGCCCACCATGATGACGACGTTGTCCCGCTCATCCGCTTCCACAAAGGCGTCAACGGTGGTCTTCATCTCGCCCATTGTGGTGGTCAGCAGAGCGGACAACGCGATGATGTCGGGTTTCTCCGCGTGATACGCCTCCAAAAACCGCTCCGGCGGCACATCCACGCCGAGGTCGATGACCTCAATCCCCTTGCCTTCAAGCATCATGCGAACGAGGTTCTTGCCGATGTCGTGCAAGTCGCCCTTGACCGTGCCGAGCAGCGCCTTGCCGAGAGGTTTTGCGCCGCTCTCGGCGAGGTGGGGCTTGAGAAGCTCCGTGCCGGCGTTCATCGCCCGCGCCGCAATCAGGACTTCGGGGACATAGACCTCATTGTTTTTGAACTTGACGGCCACGATGTCCATCCCGGCCAGCAAGCCCCGCTCCAAAATGTCTTTGGCGGAAACACCCGCCTCCAGCGCCTGCGGCACCAGTTCCTTGACCGTCTTGGCCTTGCCGCTTTGCAGCGCGGCGGAGATTTCGCTGAGTATCGCGCTCATGAAAATACCTCCTTCAATTGCTGATAATAACTGTATCATACCAGAGCCGTGTCGGTTTGTCTTTATGTATTTTATGTTTTTTTGTCATTATCCCGCGATTGGCCGGGCGGCGCGTTGCAAGCGGCTGAATATTATGGTAACATAACAAAACGGAGAGTGGCGCTATGAATACGGACCATTTCATTCTTGAGAACTTCTCTGTTACCGCGGATATCGGGGTGACGGTTCTGGATACGTCCGGGGAAATGCGCTATGCGTCTTCGGTGTATACCGGCGTGTCGGACGTTGTACAGCTGATCCGGAGACGGTTAGATTGCGGCGAGGCGGATCGGGTTGCGTTGCTTTACGGATGCTATCAGGCGCGGCGTTTCGGAGGGCGGTATGTATTTTTCACGCCGTCCGGCCTGGCCTACTGCGCCTCCTTCCTGACAGGCCCGAAAGGCTCTATGCGGTCGGGCGTTTTGGCCGGTCCGTTTTTGATGACCGATTATGACGAATATCTTGAAATCGATGTTTCGGGCCGCCATCAGGCAAGCGCGGATGTGACGCAGGCCATTAGAACGGGACTTCACGCCATTCCCATCAAAACGCCCGCGCAAGCGCGGGCCATCAGCGAGCAATTGTACGTATGCGCGTCCTATCATTCCAGCGTCCGATTTCCGGGGCAGGCTGTGGCGACACTGACCGATGCCGCCGCCAAGGGCTACTCGATAGAGAAAGAGGACGAGCTGCTTGCCGCCATCAGCATCGGCGATATCCAAACGGCAAATGCGTTGCTCAACGACATCCTCGGGCAGGTATTGTTCCATTCGGGCGGCGACTTGAATATCCTGCGTTCCCGGGTCGTGGAGCTGACCGTGCTGCTGTCCAGGGCGTCGTTGAGAGGCGGGGCGAACATCGACGCGATTTTCGGCCTCAACTACAGCTATCTGCGCGAGATCGACGCGCTTAAATCACCGGAGGACATCATCCTTTGGCTGCATGGAGTGTCCCAGCGTTTCGCGCAGCACATGTTTGAGTATGCCGATTCAAGGCATACGGATGTCATCCATAAAGCCCTTCTATATATCAAGCAAAACTACGCGGACAAAATCACCTTGCAGGACGTGGCCGATCATGTGTATTTAAGTCCATCCTATTTCTCCAAGGTGTTTAAGGAAGAAACCGGGCAGACGCCAAGCGGGTTCATCACGGCGGTACGGATTGACATAAGTAAAAAACTGCTCCGGGATCCATCCGTGAGCCTTGTAGATATCGCGGAACTGACCGGCTTTAAGAGCCAGAGTTATTTTACGCAGCTCTTCAAAAAAGCCGAGGGGCAGACGCCGGGGGAATATCGCAGAAGGAACAGACATGGGTGAGGTATGAGAAAATGGATATGATAAAAATTTGCCGCGCCAAGGGCGCGACCAAAGCGGAGGAGATACCTGTATCCCAGCTGACGCTCGCGCCGGAGCTGCGGGAACTGTGTGAGCAAAACGTATGCGGGCGTTTCGGGCGCAACTACACCTGCCCGCCGTTTGTGGGGGAGG